>JBJXFF010000090.1:0-102690 GCA_046153945.1 Pirellulaceae bacterium | reverse complement strand
GGTACATCACTCCTTTCTACCGGAGGCTCGGCTTTGCGCGCTATTATTTAACACTGACAGCAATACACGCTAGCATTCGTTAATCTTTTAGAGACAAGACCTTGCGACTAACTTAACGCCATTCGGGCCTGCCCCCCATTCGTCCGTCGTACCAGATCAGAGCGCTTGCTCTTTGAGACTTTCCCATGTCGCACTATCCCAAAGTCGCCCAGCTCAAAGCCGTGGGGGCATTCCGCGCGCGGCTGGCGGAGTTGGGGCTGGAGTTGCCGGTCGATGAGCGGCCGCTTTCGGCGGCGCAAGGCTCGCCTCTGGTGGAATCGCTGGTGGTGACCGATGGCCGCCGGACTTTCCAAGTCGGCAACCGCTGGTGCATTCATCCGATGGAAGGTTGGGATGCCCACCGGGACGGCTCGCCATCGGAGTTGACGCTCCGCCGCTGGCGGAATTTTGGGCTCTCCGGGGCAAAACTGATTTGGGGGGGAGAGGCGGCTGCCGTGCAGGAGGATGGACGGGCGAACCCGAACCAGACGCTGGCGACCGAGCACAACCGCCGCGGTCTGCAGGAACTTTTTCTCGCGTTGCAGCAGGCGCATCATGAGATGTTCGGCTCGCTCGATGGACTGCTGGTCGGTTTGCAACTCACCCATTCGGGCCGCTACTGCAAGCCGAACGACCACAAGCGATTTGAGCCGCGGATTGCCTATCATCACCCGCTGCTCGATAGCCGCGTCGGCATTTCGCTCAGTGACGACTCGCGGATTTGGACCGACAGCGACTTGGAACGGCTCATCGATCAGTATCTGGCGGCGGCGCGACTCGCCCGGGATGCCGGCTATCAATTCGTCGATATCAAGGCCTGCCACGGCTATCTGCTGCACGAGTTCTTGAGCGCCCGCGTTCGCCCCGGCAAGTTCGGCGGCGATTTTGAGGGGCGGACTCGCATCCTGACCACGATCATCGGCCGCATCCGCAGTGAGATTCCCGATCTGCTGGTCGGCGTGCGGCTCAGTGCCTTCGATACGCTCCCTTACAAGTCGGGCGGAGCAGAAAAAATCGGCGAGCCGGAGCCCTATCGGCATCTGCTGCCGTATCAGTGCGGCTTTGGAGCCAGCGAGAGTGATCCGACGGAGGTGGACCTTGCCGAGCCAATCAAGTTGCTCGAAAAATTGAAAGACCTCGGCGTCTTTGCGGTCAACCTCAGTTGCGGAAGTCCCTATTACAACCCGCATGTGCAGCGGCCCGCCATTTTTCCACCGAGCGACGGGTATCAACCGCCGGAAGATCCACTGGTCGGCGTGGCGAGGCAGATTCAAGTCGCCCGGCAGCTCAAGGAGGCGGTCCCCGGCCTGCCGACGGTCGGCACGGCTTACTCCTACCTGCAAGACTATCTGCCGCATGTGGCCCAGGGAATTGTCCGTGAGGGCTGGGCCGACTTCGTCGGGCTGGGGCGAATGGTCCTCAGTTACCCCGAGCTTCCCGCCGACGTCCTCGCCGGCCGCGACTGGCAGCGGAAAAAAGTCTGCCGCACCTTCAGCGACTGCACCACCGCCCCCCGCAACGGACTAGTCAGCGGCTGCTATCCGCTCGATCCGTTTTATAAGGAGCGGCCGGAGGCGGAGGAGCTGAAGCAAGTAAAGGAGCGTCCTTAAGATGTCGAGCGGCTCAATCGGGCTGTTGCAGCTCCACCTGCAGCCAGGCCCGTGCGTAGCGCCACATTCGATCCGCGGTTGCCGGAGAAACTCCCAGTGCGGCTGCCGCTTCGTCGCCGCTGAGGCCGGCGAAGTATCGCAGCTCGACAAGCTTCGCATGCTCGGGCTTGTCTGCCGCCAGCTTTACGAGCGCCTCGTCCAGCGCCAGCAGTTCGCTATCCTGGTCCAGTTCGGCGATGTCTCCGACTTCGACGCGCCGAGCCTGGCCGCCACGTTTGGCGGTAACTTTCGCCCGCGCCCGATCCACCAGGATTCGCCGCATCGCCGTGGCTGCCGTCCGCAAGTAGTGCGTCCGGTCCTGCCATTCCACGGACGCGTCCGCCAGCCGCAACCAGGCTTCATGGACCAGCGCGGTTGCGCTGAGCGTCTGCCCCGGGTGCTCCGCGGCCAGCTTCGCGGCAGCAAGCTTGCGAAGTTCGTCGTAGACCTGGGGCACCAACTCGGCAGGGTTCATTTCTGCTCCAACTCCGCCAGCAGCTTCTTGAAATCCTCTCGCTCACGGAGCGGATCGACGTCAGCGTCTTTGCGCATGTGAGCGGCGTTGTCAAAGCCGGCCTTTACGGCCTGTTGCAGCAACTTCATGGCCCGTTCGGCATACACTTGCTGTTTGTCCGCGATCTTGCCGCTGGCCACGGCGAAGAAACAGGCGAAGACATAGTATTCGTCCGCAGATCCTGTGGGTTTTTCGATCAACTCGCCGATTTCCGCGATTTCTTTGGCACCCATGCCAACTTGGAGCTGCGATATGCCGCGACTCGCGCGTACCTCCGATTGTTCAGCCGGCGGAGTGAGATCGATAGCCCGATCCCAATCCTGGACCGCTTCCACATACTTCTTCAGCAGATGGTATGCCTGAGCACGGGCGTAATGACTGTTCCGCAAGTATTGCCGGGCCAGCGAATCGCCCGGCACCTTCTTCTGGACGGCTTGCAGCGTTTGGACGGCTCGGTCAAACCACTCCAAGCTCTCTGCAGTCTTGTCTTCATTCCCCAACTGAATCCCAAAGTTGCAGTAGCTGCCGCCGAGATTGATTTGATATTTTGCCACGTCGGGAAAGCGATGCGCCAGCTTCTTTTGAAGGTCGATGGCTGCCAGATGCTCCGCCCGCGATTCGTCGTCCTTTCCGAGTTTGGCAAGCAGCTTTCCCAAGGAGTGAAGCGTGATGACCAGATCGTCCTGGTAAGCGTGTTCGTCGGGGAATTGGTCGACCAACTTTTTCTGAATCTCGCGGGCAGCCAGAAACTTTAGCCGCGCATTCTCATTCTCTCCAATTTTGGCCAGAAGGACTCCCTGGTCCCGCTGGGTATGTGCCAGGCTCTGTTGGAAGGCGGGGATGGCGGGAAACTGGCGGGCCAGTTCCTGTCTGATCTCGAAAGCCGCCTGGTACTCGGCTCTTGCCGACTCATGTTCTTTGAGATCGGTGAGTAGAACTCCCAGGTTGTGATGGTTATTGGCCAGTCCCTCTTGGAATTCGAGCATGGCAGGGAACCGCTCGCAAAGCTTCTTGAGGTTGTCGCGAGCCTCCTGCAACTCGATCTTTGCTTCTTGGAACTTCTTCTGGCGGGCAAACAAGATCCCAAGATTCTCAAGGATACGGGCCAAATCCTGTTGGTACTCGGCTTTGTTGGGGAACTGGACGACCAGCTTTGCCTGAATGTCGCGGCCTGCCTCGTACTCGACGCGTGCTTCGTCGCTACTCCCCTGACCATCGAGCAAATGTCCAAGATTGTTATGGGTGCGGGCAAGATCCTGTTGGTAGGAGGGCTTGGTGGGATATTGACGGACCAATTCCTGCTTGATGTCGCGGGTTGCCTTGTACTCAGTCAAGGCTTTCGAAACGTCTCCAGAATCGGCGAGCAAGACTGCCAGATTATGGCGGGTGTTGGCCAGGCTTAATTGGTACACGGGCACGTGCGGGAACTCATTAACCAGCGATTGTTTGATGGCGCGGGCCGATTGAAACTCGGCTTGTGCCTTCTCCTTGTCGCCCAGTTTCTGCCAAAGGACAGCCACATTGAAATGCCCCTCCCCTCGAATGTCCCGGCTGTGCTCGTCGTCCCCCTGGCGGGCGGCGTACTCCTCCCAGCGTTTCAAGGTTTTTTCCAAGTAGGCTCTTTCCTGCATGCCGAGTTTTGGCTTCGAGCCGATTAGCTGCTCGATAGCGTCCCCCGTGCTGGCTCGATAGTCGGCCAGCGTTTGGGCCTCCGCCTTTTCGGCCTTCTTGCGCTCGGCGAGTTCCGCGACCGCCGATGCCGCGGCTTTCGCCCGTGCCTTTTCGGCGTCTTCATAACGCAGTTTCGCGACGTCTTCCGCCGCTAGCGCTCGTAGCAAACCAATGGTGGTGCCAGCCAGACCCGCCATGACCGCTAGCAGCACGAGGCTCGCCGCAATCACCTGCACTCGGTTGCGGCGGACGAACTTCATCAGCCGATAGTTGACGCTCGGCGGGCCGGCTTGGACCGGTTCATGGTTTAGAAACCGTTCGACATCCTTGGCAAAGCCATTGGCCGTTTCATAGCGCCGGTCGCGCTCTTTGGCGAGGGCCTTCATGACAATCCAATCGAGTTCTCCCTTCACGAAGCGGCCGAGCTTCGCCGGCTCTGCCCTGCGGTTAGCGGCAACACTCGGCTTCGACTCCGTGGAACTCAACCGCTTGCTCGGCGTCGGCGGGTCTTGCTCGCGAATTACCCGCAACATTTCGTCAAAAGCCGCCTTCTTGAACGACTCTCGTTCAATGGGAGTCGTGCCGGTCAACAATTCGTAGAGAATGACGCCGAGGGAATAAATGTCGGCCCTGGTGTCAACATCGATGGCATTGAACTTGGCCTGCTCGGGAGCCATATAGAGCGGTGTGCCGGCCACGGTCCCCAAAGCCGTGAATAGCGTATGCTCGGTGAGTTGCATTCCGCTGGTGGCCTTCGCCAGCCCGAAGTCGATGACTTTCGGCACCGGTTTGTCGTCGTGGCTCTCCACCAGAATGTTTGTCGGCTTCAGGTCGCGATGGATGATCCCCTTCTGGTGAGCGTGTTGCACTGCTGCGCAGATCTGCTGGAAGAGCATCAGTCGTTCGGGCACGCTTAACTTGTGGGCATCGCAGAACTCGGTGAGTGGAACTCCCTTGACCAGTTCCATGACAAAGAAGGGAGAGCCGTCGTCAGTGGTGCCGGCATCGAGCAGCCTGGCGATGTGGGGATGGTCCATCAGGGCGATGGCCTGCCGCTCGGCCTCGAACCGGGCCAGAATCGTCTGGGAGTTGCCCCGCTCCACTCGGATCAGCTTGACCGCCACGCGGCGCTTCACCGGTTCGGTCTGGTCGGCCATCCAGACGCTCCCCATCCCCCCTTCGCCAATCTGTTGCAGCAGCTTGTACTTGCCGGCAATAACGACGCCCGGCCGTTCGGACCCGCCGCGAACCGGGGCGAAAGTCTCGGTCCTATCCAGCATCGGCTGGGCCGGCAGCACGTCCTCCGGCTGAGCATCTGCTCGCAACAAAGCTTCCACCCGCTGCCGAAGCTCGGGTTTTCCGGCGCACTCGCGGTCCATCATGGCCCCGCGCTCCGCCGCGGGGGTATTCAGAGCGAGGTCAAAGAGGCTTTCTTCCGTCATGGCACGATCCTTTCTACCCCATCAGCGAGAAAATGCGATGCGGAGCGTCATGATAGAGTAGATTATTCCCGTATTCCAAACTTCGACCCCTCGAACCCTCAGAGGCGATTCACCAAGTGCACTGCGAAGAAGGCTATCTCTGCGATGTTTGCGGCAAGGATGTGGAGAACATCTGGGAGAGCGATCTGTACCTGCGGTACGTCGTCGGCCTGATCGATCCCGAGACGCTGCACACGACGAAGGAGCGGCACATCACCTGCAATCCTTCGCTGGCGCAGTTCATCGTTCATGCGGAGTTTCCGCCCGTCACCGCCGCTGAAGACTTTCGCAAAGAACTGCTGGACTCGCGGTTCGTTGAGCAGCGCGAACAGCTTGTCACCCGGGGCTGGGAACGGCTGAAGGAGTTGGCCACGCTTGAGGGGCTGTCGATACTGGAATACCCGCTGCCGGAAGTTCGAGAGCGGCTGAAGAAAGGTGCCGAATGAGGAAACGCTCTCTTCCTAATCTTACTCGTACTCCTGCTCGTCCTCTTAACACGGACGAGTAAGAGTACGAGCAGGAGTATGAGTAGGATTAAGCGGGCCTACAAATACACCCGCTTGTTGTAGATGTACCACTCGAAAATCAGCAGTCCGATCGCGCCGAGCAGGAGCCATTTCCAAACCTCTTGCCGGGCGTTTTGCTTGCTGACCGTGGCTTGGATCACTTCGTGCTCGATGTCGAGCCGATAGGCGGGGAAGATGTCACACTCCTGCTCATCGAAGAGGTTGACGACGAACTTCTGGCTGACCTTGGCTCCGGTCCCTTCCTTGACGTCGTAGACGCCGATGTCGTCCGCCTTGCCGAAGACGTAGGTGTTCTGTGTCTCGCGAGGGACCTCGAAGCCGTCGCCGCGAGGCGATTGCACGAGCAGCGACTTGACCGGGATTTCCGCCCGGAGGGTGACGGGAGAGCCGGGGCGGGCGGTGAGCGCGTTGGCACCGGACTTCACGCCGCCGAGGTAGCGAACCGCGTTCATGACGAAGACGGGAAAGCTCCGCTGTCGCATCCAGTCGGTGTTGGCTTCATGCTCGCCACCCTTCTTGGTGCTGTAGATTTCAAAGCCCAGCACCGCATCCTCAAAGCCACCGCGGGGAGCGACACAGTAGAGGGGTCCGTCATCAAAGTCGAGCAGCACCGATGTTCCCGGCGGACCCTTGAGCGGCGTTCCTTCCACAATCAGCACGTTGTTCATCCGAACCAGTTGCGTCAGCGGGTGGACCTGATCGGCGTCGGTGAAGATCGGGTTGGTATCCTTCGGCTTCGCCGACCAGCCGGGGACGGGGGGGACGCGGCCGATGAAGAGGGTGTTGCAGGCAGGCATGTCCTTTTCGGCTGCGGGAGCACACTGGTCGTAGATGACCATGTCGAACGCTCCCTCTTGAAGTTGCTTCTGAATGTCTTTGTCTGTCAGCTTCGCGGGCTCGATGATGGAGACGGTCGCCACTTTCTGGGCCTCGGAGGTGGAGAGGGCCAGCATCAGGGCGTCGTTTCCCGGCGTGACGAGCAATACCTTGGCGGGATGCGGAGCGCTGACGACGGCAAAGGCCTTGTTGTCCGTCGGCAGGTGATCCTCCACGTCCGGGGAAGCTGGCTTGATCTCCAGCCGCAGGATGCCGTCCTTTTCCAGTTCCGCCGTGCGGGCCAGTTCGAATTTGATGCCGGCGATCGTGGGAACTTCGGGGACAATCTGCTCTTCGCCGGCCGCGGAGCGGACCGTTTTGAACTTGCGGGCGGGTAGGCTGACCTTCTGAGCGTCGGCCAACGTGCCGTTGATGTAGAGCGAAGCTTCCATCGCAGCCGGCTTGAAACCGAAGTTCTCGATGCGGGCGAAGGCCTCGATTTTATCCGGCTTGTCAGGATGGTGGTCGGTGCTAAAGGCGACGATGCCGACGTTGCCGCAACTTTCGGAGCCGATTCTTTGAAAGATCGGGTCGAGGTTGCCGAGCTTGAAATTCTTGACGGAGGCGACCTTGCCGTCCGTGAAGATATAGAGCGTGGCGGGCATCGCCTCGGCGACGTTGATGTCCGCCGGGTTGTTCGTGTCGCCGGTTTGCCCCGGATTGGCCAGGCCGGAGGCGGCGCGGAGGGCCTCGTTGAGATCGGTGGTGTGATTCGTCTGCGAGATCATATCTACCTTCGTCCGCAGCAGCTTGCGATCGCCGGTGTAGCTCTGATCCGGCGTGGCCCGGCTGGAGAAGCTGATGATCATCGCCTGGTCGCCGGTCTTCATCTGCTCGATGAGAGCCTTGACCTGCTTCTTCGCCTCATCCAGTCGCGTCGGCCCAACGTCGCTGGCTCCCATGCTGGCGGACTTGTCAATCAGGAAGATGAACCGATGTCCGATTAACTCTGTCCCCTTCCACCCCGGCCGGAGCAGCGTAATCGCCAGCAGCACAATCAGCAGCAATTGCAGTAGCAAGAGCAAGCTCTGCCTGAGCCGCTGCCAGAGCGAGTTGACGTGCAGATCCTCAATGGTGCGGCTCCAGAGGTAGGTGCTCGGCACGGCGAGCTGTTGGCGTTTGAGCTTGAGGAAGTAAAGCGCCAGGATTGCCGGCGGGATGAGACCCAGCGAAAGCCAACCCCACCAGGGGAGGGAATTGATGATGTCGGAGAAGAGAATAGGCGCGAATGGCATTCATGGATTATGCACCAAGGAATACCGGCGCTGTACTAGGGAGCGACCGAAATTGCTTAAGGAGACTGTGCCCGCATCACGGCCGGGGTGGACTGCGCATCATGTGCGGCGAGAAGATTGTCCATCTCCAGCCAAAAGTGGTCCAAATTCTTGAGCTTCGCGGTGTCGTACTCCCCTTCCTCCAGCCGCACGGATTTTCCAGTGTGCATAGAAACAGTCCTAGCAATCTCTGGTCGTGATAGATGATTGGGATCGACGGAAACCGTCTGAAAAGTTCGGCGTTTGTTGTTTGCGGAGAGTCGCGGCTCTGCGCCGTCGGGCAGGTAGATTGCGCCCGTGGAGAAATCGACGGCAAAGGCAATGACGCCCGGAATAAAGAACAGCAGCAATCCCAGGCCATCGAGCAGAACAACGCCGGGGTCCAGGGTGCCCGCGCGCTGGCCGCGGCGTTCTGGATGGAGAATCGTTCCACAGCCGGCAGCCAAACTGACGGATCCAAGCATGCCGCTGAGGAGTAACTGTCGGCGAGAGATAATTCCGCGCATGAAACCAAGCTTCGTTGGAGTGCCGTCAAACCCGAACCGCCAACACTAACAGACGGGGGACGGTATCAAACGCGCTTCTAGCCGACAAGAGAAACTGCCTGGTGCTAGCTCGAAGTGCTTCCGCCTCAAATGCGCGGATGTCGTTCACAATGGCTATTTCTTTCTCTTCTTCCCCTTCCCCGCTGCTACCGTCGTCCCTTGCAAATGCGGCAGGGCGGTCAGCTCCATCAGCTCGGCGAGTCCCGCAGCGGCGAATTCACGGCCAGTGACGTACTTGCCGGGACGCATCCAAGTGTCCAGCTTCTCCTTCGGCATGTCGAGCAGCTTGGCCAGCACGCCGTCCATCTCCTGTTCCAGGTGGCCGAAGTGCCGGGCCCATTCCGCGGCTTCGGCGATTTCCACATGTTCACCGCTTTCCCATTTCATCGGGTGAAAGAGGAGGATGCTGTGCGGGGTGACGTACCGGCGTTTGCAAGCCGCCAGCGGCCAGAGGGCGGCCGAGGAACATTCGCCGGTGACAATACCCGTCGCCTCCAGGCCACGGATGACCATCAGGGACATGAGCGACAGAGCGGCGTACGCACTTCCCCCAGGCGAATTGAAATAGAGGACGCATTCGCCCCCAACCGGGACAGACAGGAGCTTGTCACAGATGTCGGTCTCATGCTCGGTCAGCTCGCCGACAATCGGGATTTCCAGCGGCCCTTCGGGCGATTCATCGTCTTTTGCCATGGTGGTCCAATTGTGCCGGTTTTGCCGGTGGAAGCAAGCGATGCACCGATTCCGTAGGAGGCGTGTATAATGAAGAAGCGATTGCGACTTTAATTTTAGCCGGGGCTTCCCTTCTACCCAGCATTTCGATGGGCATCAAGTTTCTCTGCCCGAATGGGCACAAAATGAATGTGAAGGCATTCCTGGCGGGGAAGCGGGGGAAGTGCCCCAAGTGCGGCGTATCCGTCCGGATTCCGCAAGAGACGCCGGCCAGCGATAGCGGCGAGGATTTGCTGGGAGACGCCAGTGTCCCGGCGGCAGTCACGGCACAGCAAGCCGTCGTCCAGACGACCGTCCGACCGGTTACCGCGGTCGCCCCGTCAGCGCCGATGCACCCTGCTACGCAAACCTATGCGGCTCCCGTCGTTCGCCCCGTAATGCCTGTCGGCGCTCCGGCGATTCCATCGGTTCCAGCCATGGCACCGGGATATCAGCTGGCAGGTCCCGCGGTGATGCGTATGCCACACCCGACGCCGGCTCAAATGCCGATAGGAGTGGACCCGATTTCGCAGGCTCCCAATGCCATTTGGTATGTCCGTCCACCGAGCGGCGGTCAGTATGGTCCGGCTCGCGGAGACATCATGCGGAAGTGGGTGGGTGAAGGTCGCGTCAGTGGAGATTCACTGGTCTGGCGAGAAGGCTTTCCCGAATGGAAGTCCGCCAGCCAGCTTTTTCCGTCTCTGGCCGGCATCGGCGCACCAGCCCCGGCAGCAGGACCTCCACCACCGCCGGCCGAAGTAGCGCCGATTCCCACGGTCACGCGCACAGCCCGCAAGCTGAACGCTTACGAGGCACGCAAGAATCAAGGAAATGGAATGGCGGTTGCCATCCTGGTCGTGCTGGGGATTATCTGCGTGGCACTCATTATCGGCCTCGTCTTTGTCCTCAGCCAGGGACTTGGCGGCTCTCAGGAAGTGCCGAAGAAATCGGCGGCCATGACAGGCGTGGCGCGTTAGGAAATTCGTTTGGCCTGAACCACTCGAGCCAGACCGGCGAGATCCTTCAGAATCGTCGCCGGCTCAAAGGCATTGGATTTCTGCACAAGGTCCGCCACTCCCGCCGCAATCAGCGGACTCACTTCCATCAGCAAATAGCCCCCACTCTTCAGCCTCGCCGCCGCTTGCGGAATGAGGCGGGCAATGATTTCCGTTCCATCGGGCCCCGCAAAAAGCGCCAGGTGCGGCTCATGGTCGCGGACTTGGGGGGCGAGTGTCGCTTCTTCGTTCAAGCCGATGTAGGGAGGGTTGCTGACAACGAGATCGAATTTCCGCTCTGCCGAGACCTTCTCCAGCAAGTCCGTTTCCACAAATTCGATCCGCTCGCTGACTCCGTGGCTGGCTGCGTTCTGCCGGGCAACGACAAGTGCCTCGGGACTGATGTCCGTCGCGATGATCTTCGCATGGGCCGCATGTTTTGCCAGGCTCACGGCAATCGCCCCACTGCCGGTGCCGACATCGGCGACTAGCGAATGGGAATCCGCGGGGAGAGCCGCCAGCAAATCGACCGCCGCGACGACGAGGTGCTCAGTTTCCGGCCGCGGAATCAGCACATCGGGCGTGACCAGGAATGAAAGTGAGTAAAACTCCTTCTTACCAACCAGATAGGCGACCGGCGTTCCGGCAGCACGGCGCTTGACCAGTTCGCGAAAGACAGCTCGAACGTCGTCCGGAACTTCTGTTTCAAATGCGGTATAAAGTGCAATCCGCTCGCACTTCCGGGCCGCCGCAAGCAGCACTTCGGCATCCAATCGTGCGCTGGGTGAGCCGCTCTTCTTCAGATAATCCGCGGTCCAGGTGAGCAGCCGGCCCACCGTCCATGTTTCGGGCTGCGTCATTGGGAAATTGGTTGGATGAGACTTTTGGCGGGAACCGTCCTCAGTTTCCCGGTATCCCCGGCTGGGGACAATGGGGCTCCTCCCACAAGTTCTCCGCTTGCCGCATCGCCGCGCCGAAATCATACTTCCCCCGTGCTCATACCGTACCAGACCGACGCGCCGGTTTACCATTGGCCCATCGCCACAGTGGGGATCATCGTGGTCAATGTGTTTGTGTTCATGTTCGTCATTACGCGGCCGGAAGAGACCCGCGATTTGATTTATGGTATCGGCATTCTCCGCTTCGGCTGGTGGCTCCCTTGGCAGTGGGTGACGGCGAATTATATGCACGCCGATATTATGCACCTCCTGGGCAACATGATTTTTCTGTGGAGCTTTGGCCTGATTGTGGAAGGCAAGGTCGGCTGGTGGCGATTCTTGTTGATTTACAACGCCATCGGCATTGTGGAATGCGGATTGTTACAGACCCTAATGCTCGGCTTTGAGGAAGGCGGCGCGCTCGGGGCATCGGGCGGGATTTACGGTCTCATCGCCATCGCCATGATCTGGGCACCCGCCAACGAAATCAGCGTCCTCTGCTGGTTCGGATTTCGTCCCTTTTCATTCGATTGCACCATTTGGATATTCTCCGGCATCGCATTGGCCTTTGAACTCGCGATGGGAATCCTAGGAGCCGTTTTCGCGAAGGACATGGCTGCGGCCATCACAAGCGAAGTTCTGCATCTCGCCGGCGCGGGCATTGGTGCTGCCGTCGGCATCGCCCTGCTCAAGTTCGGCTGGGTGGACTGCGAGAACTGGGATGCCTTCTCGGTCTGGTCCGGCCGCAATGAAAAGAGGCAGCACGAGTTGGCCCAGGAATACATCGAATCTCCCCAAGGGCAGACAGCGATTGCCAGTAAACGCGACACCATGCTCAACATCATCCGGCACAATCTGGCGGCCGGAGATGCGGCTTCCGCGCTCGCCGTCCATCGCCGCGGCATCGCGCAGATGCCCGGCTGGCGGCTGCCGGAGGAGGACCACGTTGCACTCATCACCGGTCTCCGCACCCAGCAAATGTACGACGACGCCGTGCTCGTGATGGCCGAATACTTGAAGTTCCACAACCAACGAGAACCCCTCATCCGTCTCGCTCTCGGTCAGGTCCTGCTTACCAAGCTAAAGCGCGCCGCCCAGGCCGCCAAAGTCCTGGCTAAAATCCTGCCGGGCTGCCTCGAACCGCAACAAGCACAGCAAGCCGCTTCACTACTTGCCAAGGCTCAAAAGCTGGCGGAAGAAGATCCCTATGAAGTGGCCGGAGAGGACTGGTAAAGTGAAGGAATGCTGGCCTCCTATTTTCTGCTCATTGCCGCAAGTATTCTCTCGGCGGAGCCGGCCGCGCCCGTCACCGCAATTGTTTTCGCTCCAGATGGCAAGAGCATTGTGGCGGCTTCGCAAAGGGGCGTGACCATCTACTCCTGGCCGGAACTGAAGTTGGTAGAGCGGGCCAAGCCGCCGTTTTCGCACCTGCATGACCTCGCGTTTTCTCCCGATGCCTCTCGGCTGGCAATTGCGGGTGGCGACCCACAAGAGAAAGGGGGCGTGGAGATCGTGGAGTGGCCAGGAATGAAGTCGGTACAGCGGGTCGAAGCGGGAAAGGACGTGGTCTACGGCGTCGCCTGGAGCCCCGACGGCAAATCGCTGGCAATGGCCTGCGCGGATAAGACCGTGCGGCTGCACGACCTGGCAAGTGGGAAGACCAAGGAAATCACCGATCATTCCGCTGCCGTGCTGTCCGTGCTGTTTACTCCTCAAGTTGAAGCTTCGGCGACGAAGGAGCTTCTACTCTCGGCTGGCCGGGATCAAACGATTCGCATATTCGATGCCGCTACTGCTCGTCCCATTCGCTCACTCGACAATCACACGGCTGCGGTGGCCGACCTGGCGATTCGCCCCTCAAAAAAGGCGGAATTGCCGGTGGTCGCTTCCGCCGGACAAGATAAGACGGTCCGTTTCTGGCAGCCTGGCAACGGACGGCTGGTGCGGTTTGCTCGCGTTCCATCACCGGTACTCGGTGTCCGCTGGCTCCCTGATGGCGAAAGTGTCGCCGTAGCCGGCACCGATGGATATGTGCGGGTCATTGATTGGCAGACCCTCCACGTCGTCCTCGAAAAAAAGATTGGCGATAACTGGCTGACATCGCTGGCGGTCTCTCCCACTGGCTCGCATGCAGTTATCGGTGATGAACGGGGAGAGTTGCACTCGGTCAGCCTGGATGGGATAAAGCGGGAATGAAACTCCGCCTCCATGCTTACGACTTGCCGCTGCGGCACACCTTCACCATCTCCCGCGAAACCATCACCAGCCAGCCGTCGCTGGTGGTGGAGCTGGAACATGGGGGGAAGCGCGGCTATGGAGAAACGACCTCCAACAAATATTACGGCTTTACGATCGAGAGCATGGCCCAGGCTGTCGCCTCGGTGGCGAGCGAAGTCATCGCAGCCGCCGATGTGCTGGTTGACGACCCGGCGCGCTTTTGGGATCACCTTGCTCCGCGTCTGAAGGATAACCCCTTTGCTTTGTGCGCTCTCGATCAGGCGGCGTATGACCTGTGGGGAAAGCTTCAAGGGAAGAAGGTCCACGAGGCTTGGGGATTATCGACAGAAAAAAATCCCGCCTCTAACTACACCCTCGGCATCGACAAGATCGACGTCATGGTCGCCAAGCTGGCAGAGTTTCCCGATTGGCCAATCTACAAGATTAAGCTCGGCACCGACCGTGATATCGAGATCGTGCGCGAATTGCGTAAGCATACTTCCGCCACCTTCCGCGTCGACGCCAACTGCGGCTGGACGGCCGACCAAACCATCGCCAACGCCCCGCTCCTCAAAGACCTCGGCGTCGAGTTCATTGAACAGCCGCTGCCGGCTGATAAGTGGGACGACTACCGCCGCGTCTGCCGCGAATCAGCCCTCCCAATCATCGCCGACGAAAGTTGCATTGTGGAAAGCGACGTAGAGAAATGCGCCGGACTGTTCCACGGGATCAATATCAAGCTGGTCAAATGCGGCGGCCTGACTCCCGCCCGTCGGATGATTGCCAAGGCCCGCCAGCTTGGACTCAAAGTCATGGTCGGCTGCATGACCGAATCGACCGTCGGCATCTCCGCCATCGCCCAGCTCTTGCCCCTGCTCGACTACGTCGACATGGACGGCGCGGTGCTGCTGGGCAAAGATATCGCTGACGGAGCCAAGGTCGTCCGCGGTCTTTGCCACTACTCCGCCGAATACGGCAGCGGAGTGCGGCTATTAGAAGAGGGGCGGAATCCGCTAGAATCTTCTTCATGACTGAAAACGACGCTTATGCGAGTCACTCGTTGCTACTTTTCGCCCAGTCCAGCGGCTTTCTCGGCACTCGCGGCTCCCTGATGCTGGACGTCGTCTTTCTGGCGATGTTCGCTGTGCTGCCGCTTTTGGCGCTGAGCATCTACCTGGTGAAACAGAAGAAGTACGCCCAGCACAAGCTCATCAACCTGATCCTGGGAACTGTGCTGCTGATTGCCGTGCTGGCGTTTGAAATCGACATGCGGTTCTTTACGGAATGGGAAGACCTGGCAAAGGATTCGCCGTACTTTGACGCGACAAGGAAATGGACGAGCGTCGCCGGCCTGGCGCTCATCATCCATCTTTGCTTTGCCGTTCCGACGCTGCTGCTGTGGATATTCGTCATTGTGCAGGCGCTGAGGAAGTTTCCCTCGCCGCCGATCCCCGGCGAACATAGCCATGCGCATTCCAAGTGGGCCTGGCTCGCCGCCGGTGGCATGTTCATGACCGCCATTACCGGAGGAACCTTCTATTACCTGGCGTTTGTCGCATCGCGGGCCGTCTAACGCCTCATCACGGCGACTTTTTTGGCCGCCGGATGCCAATGAGCGAGGCACCCAGAGAAACCAAGCCCACTGCCAGCACCGCCAAGGAAACCGCGAGCCACCGAATACTTGTATCTCGCATCGAAGTGATCATAGCCCATGGCGGGATGCCATCCACGGTCAATCCTTTCTTCGACATTTCCTGGAACTCCGCCAAGACCTCGACGGGAGACAAGTGCTCAACACCATGGCTCATTTCTTCCAGGTGTGACTTTTTCCAGCTCTCTCCTCCATCCCTCAAGAGAGAGTATTTGTACAAGTGAAAGCTAGAAATGCTGAAAGCCACCACCGTAACGAGCAGTCCAAAAGAGAACAAAACTCCCCGCTGAACGTTCCAGGGAGCTTTCTGGCCCTCTTTTGCAAGTGCCGTCGCAGTTCCATCCACTTCCAGATTACGCAGCCCTCGAAACGTGGGAACCGCCAGTTGCTGGCCGCATTCGCAGTCGACCTTGGCCCCTGCCTGGCCAGCATCGACCCGGACCTTCTTGCCGCACGAACAGGGGAGTAGGTAAACAGCTTTCATAGTGGGTGTTTTACGCCGGCCGGGGACATTGGGTTCGACCCCTTTATGCGGGAGCTGCTGACCCCCGATTCGCCCACCAGGGGAGGCTGATGCCTCCGTCCACCAGCAGGCACGCTCCGGTCATATAGTCATTGGCCGGATCCGTCAGGAACAGAATGCTGCGGGCAACTTCCTCGGAAGTTCCCAGCCGGCCGAGCGGGATTTTGGCTCCGGCGGTCTGCAATGTCTCCTCACTGGCGAATTTTCGCTCCCCTGGCGTGTCGGTCCACCCGGGCTGGATGATGTTGATTCGGACGCGATATTCGGCCACTTCAATGGCAGCGGTCCGGGCCATGTGCTCCAGTGCCGCCTTGGACATGTTGTAGGCCATGGCCCGGGGAGCGGGAATAAAGGCATGCGGGGAACTGACGAGGCAAATGTTGCCGCCACCCCCCTGTTTGATCATCTGTTGGGTTGCGGCCCGCATCAAATAGAAGGCTCCCCACATGGTCACATCCACCGTGCGGCGAAAGCCGGCCATGTCCGCCTCGAAAAAGCGATCCCGGTCGCTGTAAGCGGCATTGCTGACCGCAATGTCCAGTTTCCCAAATTTCGCGGCTGTTTCAGCCACCATTTTTTCGACAGCCGATTGGTCGGCAACATCCGCGGGCAACAGAATGGCGTCCGAACCCGCCTTGCGGATTTCGTCCACCACTTCCTGGGCTTTTTCCTGGTTGGAGCGGTAGTTAACGCCGACGTTGGCCCCCGCCTTTCCCAGGGCAATTGCGGTTGCCCGGCCAATCCCCAGGCTGGCCCCGGTCACCAGCGCGACAAAACCGCGAAGATCAATACCAGCCATAGTTTACGTGAACAGCAGAGGAGAAAGAATGCGGTCAAATTCGACGTATGGTGGCGAGTCCCCCCGCGCTGCCAACCCGTGAATTGCTCCCTTATGCTAGCCGTCTAAGGAACCTGCCGCAAGCATCCGCAGACCAGGCCCCAAGGCAGATGCAGTCACGCCCTGTTCCCATTTCGCTGCGCGTTGGCTCGCCCGAATATCCGGTATTTTTCCGTGTATTAGACCCTAGACCCTGCCAATCCCGTAGCTACAATTGGAACAACCGCTACCAAGCTGCGACGCACGTCCCTCCCCCCCTACCTTTGGACATGTCGCTGAGGCTGAAGCGGTTGACGATTGGAATTGAGAGATGAGAGAACGGCTTCGTGGATTGTCCAAGAAGCGCGATTGTTTCCCCTGCGGAGCAGGGTGGTATTTCCAAGCGTCGTGCCGGTCCATACAGGGATGCCGCCGGTAAATCTTCCTTCACCCTTACCACTTTCGTTTTGGCGTTTTTGTTCCGCGTGCCGAAAGTGCGTGAGTGTGGCAGTCCGGAAGACTGATTGTGTGAGGTAAGCGTTAACGTGCCGCGGCAAACTAACCGCATGCGTAATTTCTTACCAATTTGTCAGTTCCTCCAGACAAATCACATAAGGGTGTTAGAATTGTTTCGCCTGAAAAATTGCACGCACCCAAGCCTGCTGTTGACCGTAACTAGATCCATGCCCGACCTTGTCCGCCGCCCGAACCAACTCCCGTGCTGCTTCCCGCAGCCGCTGTGGGGCGCATGCCGGCTCGTTCTGGCCCTTATCGTAATTTCGCTGCCCCTTTCCGCCTAACTGGTGTAGGAGTACTCCCCTTGTACGACCCGCTCCTCGAAGAATTTGACGAAGAAGCCGTAGCCCGTGCGCCGGACGAAGAAGAGGGCTTTGCCGCCCAAGCCGTCGCCGAGCTCGACCTCGAAGAGGGCGAAGACCTCGAGACGGCTGATGCCGCCGATGCCGACGCTCCCGTCAAGTTGGAAGAAGACATCCTCAGCTCGCTCAGCGACGAAGCGGAATCGTGGTCGGATGACCCGGTCCGCATGTACCTGACGCAGATGGGTGAGATCCCCTTGCTCACCCGGGCCCAGGAAATCTTCCTGGCCAAAAAAATCGAAGTCACTCGCCGCCGCTTCCGCACCAAGCTGCTGGAATGCGACTATGTGATCCAGCAAGCCTTCAAAATCCTCAAGCGCGTGCATGAAGGGGAACTCCCCTTCGACCGCACCGTGCAAGTCTCCGTTACCGATAAGCTGGAGAAAGACCAGATTCTCGGACGGCTGCCGCACAACTTGCGAACGCTGGAGATTCTGCTCAAGCGGAATCGCAAGGACTACTTGACCGCATTGGGCAAATCCAATCCCCGTAAGAAACGGGAAGCGGCTTGGAAACGGCTCTCGCGCCGCCGCCGCCGGGCGGTTCGCCTGGTGGAAGAACTCGGTCTCCGTACCCAGCGGATCGAGCAGATGATTCGCCAGCTTGAGGACTTCTCCTGCCGGCTCACCGAGCTCCGCTGCAAAATCGAGGCCCACGCCAAAGACAAGGGTGCCCCCGCCGAGCGGAAGCCCTGGGTCAGCGAATTCCGCAACATCCTGGTCGCCACGCAGGAAACCCCCAGCAGTCTCCGCAAGCGCGTGGAAACCCTGAAAGCCGTTTACACCGATTACCAGCGGGCCAAACGGGAACTTTCCGAAGGCAACCTGCGGCTCGTCGTCTCCATTGCCAAGAAATACCGCAACCGCGGCCTTTCGTTCCTGGACTTGATTCAGGAAGGGAACGCCGGCTTGATGCGGGCGGTGGACAAGTTCGAATACCGCCGCGGCTTCAAGTTCTGCACCTATGCCACCTGGTGGATTCGTCAGGCCATCACGCGGGCCGTGGCCGACCAGAGCCGCACCATCCGCATTCCGGTCCACATGGTGGAAACCATGAGCCGCGTACGGAATGTCTCGCGGCAATTGCTGCAAGAGCTCGGTCGTGAGCCAACGCTCGAAGAAACAGCTCGTCGAGCCAAGACCACGGTCGACGAAGCCCGCCGCGTGCTCGCCATGAGCCGCTATCCGATCAGCCTTGATCGGCCGGTCGGCAACAGCGAGGATAGCCATTTCGGCGACTTGCTCCCCGACGGCACCGTGGAGGCACCCTCCATCGGCGCGGGGCAAGAGATGCTCCGGACACGGATCAACAAGGTCCTCAAGACCTTGTCCTACCGCGAACGGGAAATCATCAAGCTCCGTTACGGCCTCGGCGATGGCTACAGCTACACGCTGGAAGAAGTCGGCCACATTTTCAAAGTCACCCGCGAACGAATTCGGCAGATCGAAGCCAAAGCCGTCCGCAAACTCCAGCAGCCCAGCAGGAGCCAGGAGTTGGTTGGCTTCTTGGATTAATCGTAGCCTCACGCGGCCTCGCGTGCAGGCTTCTTGAATGAGGCTGACATTTTAAGGCCGGCATATTGAGGCGGACACGCGAGGCCGCGTGTCGCCACGCAAAACACGGTTTTGAGAAAGACAGCCTGGGAGTGAAAGCTCCTGGGCTGTTTTTGCTTGTGGAGAGAGACGGGCACGAAAGGAGGCAGGCATGAAAGTCGGTATCGTCGGCTGCGGGTTTGTCGGCAGCTCCGCGGCGTATGCCATGACGCTGCAAGGTGTCCCCAACGAAATTGTCCTCGTCGACCTGAACGAGAAGCTGGCCCGCGCTCAGGCGGAGGACATCCTGCATGCCACCTCCTTCTCCTACCCCGTCCGAATCTCGGCTGGGGGCTATTCCGATCTGGCCGGCGCGGAAGTCGTGGTCCTCGCCTGCGGCGTCGGGCAAAAGCAGGGAGAAACTCGGCTGCAACTCCTGCAGCGCAACGCCAAGGTCTTTGCCGACGTCACCGGAAAAGTTCTTTCGGCCGCGCCGGATGCCATTCTGCTGGTTGCGTCGAATCCCGTAGACCTGATTACGCTCATGGTCGCGCGGATGACCAAATTGCCGACTGGCCGCGTAATCGGCTCCGGAACAATACTCGATACGGCCCGCTTCAGGGCTCTCCTCGGTGAGCATTTGGGTTTAGCACCGCAGTCCGTGCATGCCTATGTCCTGGGGGAGCATGGCGATTCAGAAGTTCTCGCCTGGTCGAGCGCCCGAGCCGGCGGAATTCCGCTGGAAGACTTCGCGCAGCAGACCGGCCGCAGTTTGAGCGAAGCAGTACGTCAGAGGATCGACGACGGCGTCCGCCGAGCCGCCTATCGCATTATTGAAGGGAAAGGGGCGACCTATTTCGGCATCGGCGCCGGCATCAGCCGCCTGGTGCGAGCGATTCGCAGCGACGAGCGGGGCGTTTACACCATTTCCTCGCCGTGTGGCGACATTCCTGAGTTCGCGTCCATCAGCCTCTCGCTCCCTCGCATTCTCGGCCGCGAAGGGATCATCTCCACGCTCCGCCCCAGTCTGACTTCCGAGGAACAGGCCGCCCTACAAAGCAGCGCCCAGGTCATCGCGTCCGCGGCGGAACAACTGGGAACCTAACGAATCCACATCTTGGCAATGGCGGGGGATGCCGCCATGATAGTCGCATGCAACTCGGCAGCACTCTCATCGAAGATACCTTCGCCGAAGCCTTCGGCATGCGCTATGTCCGCCTGATTGTGACGGCTGCGGATGAGTACTGGCTGGAGGCGGGGCTGCGGGAATTCACGGGGTATAGCTCTTCGGTCATTGCCTGCGACGCCGAAACGGGAGTGGAGCGGCGGCTCTCTCCACAGGAGACGCCCGACGGCCGCGTGGGAGCTTCGCTCCTGGTTTTTGGCTTCTCGACCGACGCCCTCTCGAAGGCGGTGCCGAATCGGACGGGGCAGTGCCTGATGACTTGCCCTTCCACGGCGGTCTACAACGGGCTGCCGGAGTCGGCGACGAAAATCCCGCTCGGCAAGCACATCCGCTTCTTCGGCGACGGCTTTCAAAAGAGCAAACAGGTGGCGGGCCGCCGCTACTGGCGAATTCCGGTGATGGATGGCGAGTTTCTGGTCGAAGACTCGCTCGGCATCGAAAAAGGGGTCGCCGGCGGCAACATCATCATCCAGTCCACGTCCCAGACCTCCGGCCTGGCCGCCGCCCGCCGCGGGACGGAAGCCATCGCCGGCATCAGCGGGGCCATCACCCCTTTTCCCGGCGGCGTCGCCCGCAGCGGCAGCAAAGTCGGTTCGAAATACAAGGGGCTCGTCGCTTCCACGTCCGACCCCTTCTGCCCGACCCTGCGCGGCCGCGTGGAGAGCAAGCTCCATCCCGCTACCAACGCCGCCTATGAAATCGTGATCGACGGCATCAGCGAAGAGGCGGTCGCCGCCGCCATGACCCTGGCCATCCGCGCCGCTGCCGGCGAAGGAATCGTGGCGATTACAGCCGGCAACTACGGCGGCAAGCTTGGCAAGTTCCATTTCCATTTGCATAAACTGCTCTCTTAAGGGATCCGCCCATGGCCGATGCTCCCTTTGATCTCGCCAAAGCGCAACGGTGGTTTGCCATCGAGTGCAACAACGCCGCTTGGGAACTCCTCGACAAGCCAGGCCGCACGGCTGATGAAACCGAGCGGCTGTTGCATGTCGCCCATGCCAGCGTGCATCACTGGCTGGCGGCAGGGAATGCAATGAATCAATTGCGCGGCGTGGTGCTGCTGGCAAATGTCACGCCGGCGCGGGGCTACCGGAAGGGGCATGCCTTTTTGCCGACAAGGCTTTAGTTCTCTCCGCTGCGGCTGGTGATTCCCAGACTACGTTTGACCGGGCCACGACCTTGGCCGCGGCAGCGAGGGCCTATTCCGTCTCCGGCGACAGCGCAAGGGCCAAAGAGTTCCTGGATCTCGCCCAGCAAGCAGCCGCGAAGCTCGAGGCCGACGAGCGGCCGGTCTTCGATCAGCTCTGTCCGAAACTCTAGGCACTCGACTTCTCCAAAAGAGGGATTCTCATGGCAGACTGGCCGCTGGAAAATACTAAGGCTCCCACGTTCACGCTCGCCGCGCACGACGGCAGCAAGGTGAAGCTTAGCGACCTGAAAGGGAGCCCCGTGGTCCTCTACTTCTATCCCGCCGACGACACCCCCGGCTGCACGCGCGAGGCCTGCGCCTTCCGCGACCGGAGCGAAGACCTTAAAAGGCTCGGCGCGAAGGTCATCGGCATCAGCCCGGACGACGTTGCCAGCCACGTCAAGTTCGTAAAGAAGTTCAACCTCAACTTCCCCCTCCTCGCCGACCCCGACCACGCCGTCGCGGAAAAATACGGAGCCTGGCGGGAAAAGAACATGTACGGCAAAAAGAAAATGGGAATCGCCCGCAGCACGTTCCTGATCGACGCCGAGGGTAAAATCGCCAAGGTCTGGAAAGCCGTCAAAGTGGACGGCCACGACGAGCATGTTCTGGCAGCACTGAGGGAATTGGCGGGATAGCACTCGTAGTTGCTAGCACGAATTCTATCTTTATACCCGTTCGCGCTTGTCTCCAAGTTGCCAAACCGAGTAAGCTACCCCTCGCGGTTCGGGACACGGATGAATACAGGGACAAGCAAGGCTGCTTGTCCTCTCGGAGATGAGTCCGAAATTAAGCGCGGCAGGGAGGCTGGGTGCCGGCGATGAACTATTTTCTCAGGGCACTTAGGGAGGCGTGGCGTCACTGGGCGGTGCTGGCGGGGGCGCTAACGTGCTCTCTGCTGGCGGCGGCCCTGTGGGGGGCGAACATCGCGGCGATGTTCCCCATCATCGAGACGACCCTCAATGGCAAGTCCATCCCTGAGTGGAACCAGCAACGGCTGACTGATGCCGAGAAGCGGATCACGGAATGTCAGACCAAGATCGCGAAGCTGGAGCGTGAAATTCCCCGGGATGCGCCGGAGGAACAGCAGAAGAAGCAGCTCGAGATTGAGTTTCTGAGGACACGAGTCTGGGGAGCCGAAAGCGCCGCGGCCTCGGCAAAAAAAATCCAGCCGTTTTTGGATGGTTATCTGCCGCAAAAGCCGTTTCCCACGGTGCTGCTGATTGTCTGCATCGTCGCCTTGGCCACGGCGCTGAAGCAGACATTGGCCATCAGCGGCCAGATGATGGTGGGCTACGTCTCGCAGAGCATTGCCCGGAGCGTCCGGCTGCGGATTTTTGATAAGGCCCTCTCGCTCGATCGTCCTGGCTTCAATCAGCTTGGCACGGGCGGTTTTGCGGCGAACATTACGCACACGACGGAAATGCTGGCCGCCGGCATCACCTCCTTTTATCACGGAGCGTTCAGCGAGCCCTGCCGCATCCTGGCCTGCCTGGCCGGGGCGTTTTACATCTCCTGGCGGCTGGCGCTGGTGTCGCTCATCTTTGCGCCGCTGATCGCGTACTTGATGCTCGGGCTGAACCGGCGGATTCGGGCTCTTTCCACACGCACTTTGCAGCGGTCGCTCGGCTTTCATCATGTAATGCTGGAGGTCTTCCAGGCCATCGTCACGGTGCAGGCCTACACGATGGAGGATTTTGAGCGGGAGCGATTCCGCAAATCGACGAAGGACTTGCGGAGAGCGGCCCTACTGGGACAGTTCTATAACGCCCTCACCAACCCACTGACCGAAGTGTTTGGCATGGCCATGCTCTGCACGGCCCTGGCAGCGGCGGCTTACCTGGTCATCAATCAGAAGGTTCATATCTTCGGCATTCGCATGGCCGACCAGCCGCTCTCGATCGCCAAAATCATGGTCTTTTTCGGCTTCCTCATCGGGGCGGCCGATCCGCTCCGCAAACTTGCGGGGGTCATCTCGGGAGTGAACTCGGGCATGGCCGCCAGCGGGATTCTCTATCCCATCCTCGACATGCAGGCCAAAGTGCTGGAATCGGCGGAGCCGAAGCAGCTGCCGGCCCGGCATCAATGCATCGAGTTCCGCAACGTCCGCTTCAGCTACGATGGGGACCACTACGTCTTAAACAATGTAAACTTGAAGGTGCCGTTTGGAGAGCACCTGGCGATTGTCGGTCCCAACGGCGGCGGCAAGAGCACGCTGATGAATCTTCTCTGCCGGTTCTTCGACCCGCAGGAAGGGGAAGTTTTAATCGACGGCATTTCCCTCCGCGACGTGCCGCTCAAAGACCTCCGCAGCCGCATTTCGCTGGTTACGCAGCAGACGGAGTTGTTCAACGAGAGCATCCTGCACAACATTCGCTACGGCCGCTGGGACGCGACGGAGGAAGAGGTTTATGAAGCGGCGCGGCGTGCCAAGGCCCACGACTTCATCAGTGGCTTTGCGGAAGGCTATCAAACCCTGGTCGGCCCCAACGGCCAACGGCTCAGCGGCGGCCAGCGGCAACGAATCGCGCTGGCCCGCGCGATCCTGCGGAACGCGGAAATCCTGATCCTGGATGAAGCCACCAGTCAGATCGACCGCGAAAGCGAACAGCTCATTCATGAAGCTCTGGCCGAACTTGGCAAGGAGCGGACGATGATCATGATCACGCACCGCGAGAGCACATTGTCCCTTGCGACCAAAATCGTCCAGGTGCAACACGGGGAGCTAACCCCCCTTCCCGAGAAGCACGGGAAGGCAGCGTAGGCGATTCGGGACGTTGCGAAGCTGTGCCGCCATGGCCTCCCGAATAACGCGTCTTGACCCACCCTTCTCTCCCGCGTATCCTCCGCCCGCATTTCCAAGGATGGAAGGGTTCAAGATTAGGTTTCGCCATGCTGCAAATCCTCGCTCATCGCGGCCTGTGGAAGTCGCCGGAGGAGAAAAACTCGCTCGCGGCGCTGGCGCTGGCGCTGCGTCAGGGCTTTGGGCTGGAGACCGATGTGCGCGACTGCGCGGGCGAACTCGTCATCTCGCACGATCCACCAAGGGCAGGAGCGCTCTCACTTCGCTCGCTGCTGGAAGAGTACAAGTCCCTCGGCGCGACCGGCACGCTGGCCCTCAACATCAAAGCCGACGGCCTCGCTCAGCCGCTGCGGCTGCTGCTAGCGGAGTACGGCATCCCGAATTACTTTGTGTTCGACATGTCCGTGCCCGACACGCTCGGCTACGCCCGCGATGAAATGCCGTTTTTCACGCGCCATAGTGAGTTTGAAACCGTTCCAGCACTTCTGGAGCGAAGCAACGGCATCTGGCTGGATGCTTTTCAAAGCGATTGGTACAACGCGGCCGTCATCGAGGGGCACCTGCAGGGTGGGAAGCAGGTCTGCGTCGTCTCCCCGGAATTGCACCGGCGATCCAAAGACAATGTCTGGCGACTCCTGCGACAGGTTGCCTCGCCCGGCCCGAATGTTTTGTGCTGCACCGATTTTCCCGAAGAACTCCGGGAGTGGATGAAATGAAGAAAATCAAGGCGGTGATTTTTGACATGGATGGCGTCTTGATTGATGCCAAGGAATGGCATTACGAGGCCCTTAACCGGGCGCTGTCGCTTTTTGGATTTGTCATCAATCGGTACGACCATCTGGTCACTTACGATGGTTTGCCGACGAACAAAAAGCTGGAAATCCTGAGCTGCGACCGAGGCTTTCCGCGGACCCTGCACAAGTTCGTGAACGAACTGAAGCAGCAATACACGCTGGAGCTGGTCAACTCGCAGTGCAAGCCGCGGTTCAATCACGAATACGCCCTCTCCCGTTTGCGGCAGGAAGGTTACAAGCTGGCGGTCGCCTCGAACTCGGTCCGCCAGACCGTGGACATGATGATGGAAAAGGCCAACCTGACCGGTTACCTCGATTTCATGCTGAGCAATCAGGACATTCGCCGGCCCAAGCCCGATCCGGAGATCTATCACACGGCCATTGCCAAAGCTGGAGTGACACCGGAAGAATGCGTGGTCGTGGAAGACAATCACCACGGGATCGAAGCCGCAACCAGGGCGGGCGCAAACGTCCTGCGGGTGCAAACGGTCAGTGACGTGACCTATAGCCGCATCAAAACGTTCATTCAGACTGTGGAGAAAACACTGGTCCGCGAGCAGCCGCAGAACCAAAGGAGGGCCGCCTGATGAACATTGTCATCCCCATTGAACCGATTGCCGAACAAGTCGGGCAGAATAATGCCCAAGCCTACAGCTATGTGGAGCCCGCTCGGCCGGCTGATTTGCGGACGATTGAGGGGAAGCCGTGGCTGGAATATGTCATGGATGCCTTGCCGCCGCAGGAATATGGGCGATTCATCTTCACGGTGCCGGAATCCTGCCAGCGGATGCTCTTCCTGGGGGAGCTCATCCGTCTGCACCGCCCGGGAGCGGAGGTCAGAATTGTTCCCGACGGAGCGAAAGGGCCGGCGTGCGCGGTGCTGATGGCGAGCGAGCATCTGGCAACCGAGGAATTGTGCATCGTGCCGGGCAATCAGTTGCTGCGCTGCGATCTGCGGGAAGTCTTGGACGAGCTCCGCCGCAGCCCTGCGGATGCCGGGGCGGTCGTATTCGATTCGCTGCATCCCCGCTGGCCGCACATTCAACTGGACGACGACGGGAAGGTGATGGAAGTCTCCGAAACAAGCCTCCTCAGCCGCCGCGCTCTGGCCGGGATCTATTACTTCCGCCGTGGCGCTGACTTCTTGCGAGCGGTGGAGCAGGTGATTCGCAAGGACAACCACGTGCAAGGGAAGTTTGGCCTGGCACAGACACTCAATGAATTGGTTTTGGCCGGCAAGCAAATCTCCTGCTGCACGATTGCCGCGGAGGACTTCATCCCGCTGTATACGGGTGCCGACTTCGGCGAATTGCCGCATCTTTCCCCGCGGCCGAACATGTCGGAGCATCGCCCGCCCCAGTTCCGTGTATTTTCCCCGCTGGCCTAGTGCGCCGAAAAATCGACTCGCTGCTCCTGTCCGACAAGTGGTATTCCGTTGGTGGCAGCTAGCAAGCGCTCGTCAAAGACATTTTTCGTGAGTTGCAGCCTCGCCTGCTTGCAGTTTGGTATTTGTCGATTCCACGCCCGGAATTATGATGGGCAAGCGTGGAATGGATGCCGAGAGTTTTCGGGTAAGACCGCCAACTGGGTGCTGTAGGATGCAATATGCGAGTCCTTAACCTCGCAAATATGGTGGGGGGCTGGTTCGCCGGCCATTTCAGCCCCACCGTAATGCAGACAGGCGATTTCGAAGCTGCGGTCAAGTATTACAAACGGGGTGATCGGGAAGCCAGTCATCACCATAAGATCGCGGAAGAAATCACCGTGGTGGCAGCCGGTTCGGTGCGAATGTTCGGCCAGGTCTTTCGGCAGGGTGAGATCATTCATCTGGACCCAGGGGACTCGACCGATTTTGAAGCCTTGGAGGACGCCATCACGGTGGTCGTGAAACGTCCCAGCGTGGCCGGGGATAAATACCTCGATTGAATTTCATGGCGCGAAAGGATGCGTGCGATGCTCAATATTGTTGTTCCGATGGCCGGGCTGGGCTCGCGTTTTGCCGAGGCCGGCTACCGAGACCCTAAACCGCTGATCCCGGTGCATGGGATTCCGATGATCGAAGTGGTGATCAACAACCTTCGTCCCCAGGTCCCGCACCGCTTCATTTTCATTTGCCAGCAGCAGCATCAGCGGCAATACAATATCTGGACGTGGATTAAGTCCATGGAGCCCGCTTGCGAAGTGATCCTGCTCGATGGCATGACCGAAGGAGCCGCCTGCACCGTACTCAGCGCGCGCAAGCACATTGACAATAGCCAGCCACTGATGATCGCCAATTGCGATCAGTGGGTAAACCATTCGATCAATGACTATCTGGCCGCCTTTGACACCCACAAGTTTGCCGGCTTCATCATGACGATGCGGGCGAATTCGCCCAAGTGGTCGTATGTCAAGCGTGACCTGACGAAGCGGGTTTGCGCGGTGGTTGAAAAACAAGTCGTCTCCGACGAAGCAACTGTCGGCATCTATAATTTCGCCGCGGGGCGCGACTTCGTCGCCGCCGCCGACGCCATGATTGCCGCCAACATCCGTGTGAATAACGAGTTCTACGTGGCTCCCACCTATACGCAGTTGGCGGAGAGTGGCAAGGCGATTGGCACCTTCAGCGTGGGGACGGACACGGAAGGGATGTACGGCTTGGGGACACCCGCCGATTTGGACCGATTCCTTACTTGCGGCTTTCAGACCCGACTGCAGCAAGAGCGTCGAACGGTTCGCCGGGCGGCCTAAGACTCGATCATCCCGCGTTCATGGAGCTTGAGGGGCGACGCTACGATGTGGAAATGGCAGTTGTTGTGCTGGCTCATTCGAACCTTTTCCTGGGGGGACGACCGGCGACGAAAGAGGTTCAACAAATTGCAACTTGCGCTGCAAAAGGAATTCGACGTCTGGAGCGACAATTGGCTGACCAAAAACATTCGCTTCAAAAATCCGCCTGCTCCGATCGACGCCTCGCATCCAGCCACACCGATCGCGATTGTGATGCAAGGAAAACTCGTTGCCGAGGAGTCCTTCACGCTAAAGACCATCCAGCACTATGGCCGGACTTTTCCCGGATCTCTGCTTCTGGTTTCCACCTGGAAAGATGAGGATCCAGCAATCTTGAGCAAGCTGGAAGCGGCCGGGGCGAGAATTGTCCTTAGCGAGCCCCCACCGTTTCCCGGTCCCACGAATGTCAACTATCAGATTCGTTCCACGCTGGCCGGCATCGAAGCGGCACGCGCCGCCGGCCATGAGTACGTGCTCAAGACTCGGGCCGACACGCGGATGTATGCTTCCGACATTTCTGACTTTCTCATCTCCTTGCATCGGCAATTTCCGGCATCGCGAGGTACGGGCCAAAAGGGGCGGTTGTTGGTGCTCGATTATGCCACGCGGAAATTCCTGCCCCATCATCCGTCCGACATTCTGATGTTCGGGCGGACCGAAGACCTGCACGAGTATTGGAATACACCCCTCTGCGACAACCCTCGAGAAGCCAAACGCCCCGCGTGCCGGAACTTTGGCGAGCTTTTTCATTCCCCCATCCCCGAAGTCTACCTCTGCCGCCAGTACCTGGATCGGCTCGGCTACGCATACGAGCCGACGATTGAAAATTGGTGGCGCTGCCTGGCCGATATATTCCTGGTCGTGGACCGGATGTCGCTCGAGCACTTTTGGTTCAAGTACGACTACACTTCCGAGCATCGCTCGGAACCCGACGACCACCGCCGCAACCTGGCCGTGTTCACCTTTCGAGACTGGTTGGCGCTCTCCACCCTCGGCAAGCAGCCGACCATCGATCTGGAGCGCCTCATGCCGCAGCGTCCCAATGATTTGCTGCGGCAGGTGGCCTGACGACGAAAGACCCTTTTGGCTCGTGCCAATTACTTGCGATTCCGTGCCTCGGTACACGCCGTGGACTCCTCGGCTTTAGCAAATTCGTTCTGGCCTTGAAGACCCATTTAGGTTCCCAGTTCGCGGGATCTGGTCGTCGCCGCTTCGACGGCGGCAATCAGCGCGGCTCGCAGACCGTGGTCCTCCAGTGCCTTAAGTCCGGCGATGGTCGTACCGCCAGGACTGGCGACCTTGTCTTTGAGCACAGCGGGATGTTCGTTCGTACTCAAGACCATCTGGGCGCTTCCCAGAACCGTCTGCGCAGCCAGGGCTAGGGCCAAATCCCGCGGCAATCCCATTCTAACTCCGCCGTCGCTCAGGGCCTCGATCATCATGTAAACGAAGGCGGGGCCGGAGCCGGAAAGGCCGGTGACGGCATCAAGCAGCTTCTCATCGACCTGCCGAGCGATTCCGACTGCACCGAGCAGTTCCGCCACCAGCTGGCTGTCGTCGGCAGTCGTGCCGTGACCAAGAGAAAATGCGGATGCTCCTTTACCAACCAGGGCTGGCGTATTGGGCATCACGCGGATGACACGGTCGGTCGTCAGTCCCGCACAAAGCTTGGTCAGCGTTACTCCCGCAGCGATGGAAACGACAAGAGTTCCCTTGGCAACCTTCCCCGCTAGCTCCGCCATTACCGCCGGCATGCTCTGCGGCTTGACTGCCAGGAAAAGGACACCGCCCCGCTCCGCCAGTTCCACATTGCTCTTCGCCGGGACTGCGCCCGGCACTTCCGCCAGGAACTGCTCAACAGCAGCCGGCACCGCATCAAATGCGGCAATCTTCCCCGGCGGCAGCAACTTCGCAGCCACAAATCCCTTGGCAAGCGCCCTGGCCATCTGACCGGAGCCGACAAAGCTGATGTTTATATCCACCTGATAAGTTCCTGGATTTGTGAACCTCGCTAGCGGGTCTCCATCTTAACCAATTTTTTCGCCATTGCCTTATCTGCCCCGCTAATGATAGTCTTCCCCCCGGTTTCGCTAGGTTTCCAAAAGACTCTGTTTCCTAAGATTTGGCGAGGTTGCTATGTCCGCACGGATTGGCGCGACGGTTGGCGGCTGGAAGGATTCTATTCTCTGCCGTTTGGCTGGGCTGCTTTGCTCGGCGGCTTTGGCCGCGACGGCATTCCCCGATGCGGCCTCCGCCCAGGAAGCCAAGTGGATCTGGTCCACCGAGCACCAGAAAGATGCGGTCCCCGCCGGCGCTGCCTGTCACTTTCGCAAGTCATTCACCGTGAAAACGCCGGAGGCGGCCAGCATCGCACTCGCGGCAGATGATACGTATGAGTTGTACCTCAACGGCCGGCGGATCGGGGTGGGGGAATCGACCAAGCGGCTGGTCGAATATGACGTCTCCAAATTCGTCACCAAGGGGAGCAACCTGATTGCCATCAAGGTTGTCAATCGAGCCGGCAAGACAGCGGCACTTGTGGCTCGCGTGACCGTTAAGGAAAAGAACGGCGAATGGACCGCGCACTCCAGTGACGACTCCTGGCGAGCGAGTGCGGCTCCATTACCTCTCTGGAACACCACAATCTACAACGACCGGAGTTGGGCCAAGGCACAAGTCTTTGGCACGCTTGGCGAAACGGCCCCCTGGGACCGCCGGGATGAGATCCCGGTGGCAGCGGTTGCCGTTGCCCCGGCCGCCGGCGCGGACGATCCCAATCTGGCTCCGATCGTTGATAAGAGTCAGGTGAAGAAACCAACGCCGAAAACCACGGCGAAAACTCCCGCGGCACCCATCTCGAAGAACGAAACCAAAACTGAAAGGCCCGCCGAAGAATTCAAAGAGCCGGTCGCCGCCAAGCTGGTCAAGAACGAACGCTTTGAGCCCGTTGACGAATTCGAGGTCCAGCAAGTCCTGACCGGCGAACAGACCGGCTCGCTCATCGCCATGACTTTCAACGAGTTCGGCCAAATCATCGCCTCCAAGGAAGGCGGGCCGCTGCTCCTGATGGTGGACAGCGACAAAGACGGCATTGCGGACAAGGTGAGAACCTATTGCGACAAAGTGAAGAACTGCCAGGGAATCCTCGCGCTCAACGGCGATGTTTTCGTCACCGGCGAAGGGCCCGACGGGCAGGGGCTCTATCGCCTCTCCAAGCCGAACAAAGAGGGACAACTAGAAGACGTTCGCACGCTGATCAAGTTCAAAAGCGAATCAATCGAACACGGCCCGCATGGCCTCGTCCTCGGTCCGGATGGACTGATCTACGTCCTGCTGGGCAACTACACCAGAATTGATCAAGAGGTCGATCCCGCCAGTCCGCACCGCGACTTCTACGAAGGAGATCTCGTCACCCCCCGCTATGAAGATCCGGCGGGTCATGCCGTTGGGATCAAAGCTCCGGGTGGCATGGTCGTTCGCACCGATGCGGAAGGGAGTGGAGTGCAGATTGTCAGCGGTGGCCTGCGCAATCCTTATGACCTGACATTCAACCATGACGGCGAAATGTTTGTGCACGATGCCGACATGGAGTCGGACGAAGGACTTGCCTTCTATCGCCCCACACGCCTGTTGCACTTGGTACCTTCCGGCGAATACGGCTGGCGGAGTGGTTGGGCGACGTGGCCGGAGTACTTTGTCGATTCGCTCCCCGCGACGCTCGATACGGGCCGCGGCTCGCCGGCCGGCATCGCGTCGTACAACCATTTCATGTATCCCCGCCGCTATCACAACTGCCTCTTCACGGCGGACTGGGCGCAGGGGAAAATCCTGGCGGTGCGGCTGAAGAAGAACGGGGCCTCGTACACTGCGACGACGGAAGTCTTCGTCGAAGGAAACCCTCTCAATGCGACCGATCTCGAAGTCGGCTCCGACGGCTGGCTCTACTTCTGCACCGGCGGCCGCGGCACCGGCGGCGGCATCTACCGCGTGATTTGGAAGGGAGCCGTTCCACCCCAAATCACCAACATCGGCACCGGTGTCACCGCCATCATCCGCCAGCCGCAGATTCACAGCAGTTGGGCCCGGCAGAACATCGCGGCCGAAAAGAAGAAACTAGGCGATAAATGGGATTCGTCCCTCCTGGGCGTGGCCCGCAGTGCCGCCAATCCCGCCAACTACCGCCTGCAAGCTCTCGACCTGATGCAGCTCTACGGCCCGGCTCCCACGCCGGAGTTCCTGATCTACCTGTCCAAGCAACAAAGCGAACAGGTTCGCGCCAAAGCGGCCGAATTAATGGGGCTGCACCCGACAGAAGAGACGCAAAAGCAACTCATCGAGCTGCTGGCGGACACCGACCGCAGCGTTCGTCGCAAAGCATGTGAAGCCCTCAGCCGAGCCGATCAAGCGCCGGCCCTCGACAAGCTGCTGCCGCTCCTATCGTCGGACGACCGGTTTGAAGCCTGGGCTGCCCGACGCCTGTTGGAGCGGATGAAACTGGAAGATTGGAAGGGCGAATTGCTCAAAAGTGACAATCACCGGCTCTACATTCAAGGGAGCCTGGCCCTCATCACCGCCTATCCCAGTCGTGAAAACGCCCAGCACATTCTGAAGCGGATGGAAACCCTGATGGAGAAATTCGTCAGCGACAAAGACTTCATCGACATGCTCCGCTTGGCGCAGGTTTCGATCGCCCGGGGCGAACTGAGGCCCGAAGAACTCGGCGGCCTGCGGAAACGCCTGGCGGAAGAATTCCCCGCTGGCGACCCGTTGATGAACCGCGAACTGATCCGCTTGCTCGTCTTTTTGCAGGAATCGACCATCACCGAGCGCTATCTCGCCTACCTCAAATCCGACGTCAGCGACGTGGACAAGCTGCACGTCGCCCTGCACCTTCGGTTTCTGGAAAAGGGTTGGACCGCCAGCGAGCGGATGGATCTCCTCAAGTTCTATGAAGAAGCCCAAAAGCGCAAGGGAGGTGGCAGTTATGCCCGCTACCTGATAAACGCCACGCGGGACTTCACCAAGCAACTCAATCAGGAAGAAGTGGCGCTGGTTCTGGAGAAGGGCGCGATTTGGCCGAATGCGGCTCTCGGGGCTCTCTACCAGATTTCGGAAAAGCCGGACGAAAAGACACTCGCACAACTCAAGGAGCTCGATCAGCAGCTCAACGATAAAGAAGGCGACTCCTTCCAGCGGCTGCAAGTGGGCATCACCGCGGTGCTGACCCGCAGTGGCGACGAGGAGTCTTTCAAGTACCTCCGCAAAGTTTGGGACGAGAACCCCGAGCGGCGGGCTGCCGTCTCGGTCGGTCTCGCTCAGGTTCCGTCCGGTGAGAACTGGGCCTACGTCGTTCGCAGTCTCCCGTATCTTGAGCCGGCTGCCGCTCGCGAAGTCTGCCAGAAGTTGATGGCGGTGGAGCAGGCCCCCGAAGAAGCCGATCCTTATCGCACAATCATTCTGCTCGGCCTGCGAGCCCTGGAGAAAGATAAGCCGGCGGACGCCCCCATCGCCCTGCTGCAGTTCTGGACCAGCGAAGAGCTGGCCAAGGACGAGAGCGAGAAGAAGCAGCTCGAAGCCTGGCAGGCCTGGTTCGCCAAGACCTATCCCAACTCCCCTCCCGCCACGCTGCCGACCGCGGCTGAGAACGCCAAGTACACCTACGAAGAGTTGCTGACTTACGTCAGTGGCGAGGAGATGGCGAAAGCCAATTCCGCTCGTGGCCAGGCGATCTTCACCAAGGTGCAGTGCGCCAAGTGCCACAAGCTGGGGGACATCGGCGAGAGCATGGGCCCCGACCTGACCACCGTCAGCCGCCGCTTCACTCGCAAGGAAATTCTGGAGGCGATCGTCCATCCCTCGCACATCATCTCCTCGCAGTACGCCTCGAAGACCATCAGCACGACGGATGGCCGCACCCTCAGCGGCATCGTCGCCGCCGGGGCGGAAGGAGAGACGGTCATCCTGCAATCGACCGGCGAGAAGGTTACCGTCAAAACGGCCGACATCGAAGAGACCAAGCCGAGCAACGTCTCCTCCATGCCCGCCGGCCTCCTCGACACCCTCACCCACGAAGAAATCGGCGACCTCTTCGCCTATCTGCAAGGGACCCCAAAGCCGGTGAACCTAACGCGCAAGCCGGGAGCAGCAGGGACGAAATAACACGAGGCTTAGCCACCGCCCCCAGGCGGTGCATCCCCGCGTGGACGCGGCGGCTAAGCTTGCGGTGAATGGCGAATTGGAAGGACCAACCCTTATGCGCTGCCCCTTTTTGGCATTCATCCTGTTCGTCGTAGTTCCCAGCCTGGCGAATGGAGAGGAACCTGCACCTTCCGAACCCGCTCGCAAAACTACGCCTTTTGTTCAGGAGGTAACCGGCAGCGGACCGAGCGAGCGACTGCTGCATCTGAAAGCGGCACTGGCGCATTTGGAACGAGCGGGCTTTGAGGAGCCAGAGATTGCCAAGGCAGCAGCGATTGTCGGCGACCTCCTTGACGCGGAAAAATCGGACGAGGCAGTGGTCGGAGCGTTCCAGGCCGTCGATGTGCACATCAAGGTCTTTGAGGTGAACATGGTCAAGCTGCGAGCAGCAGTGGTCAAGAACTTGAGCGACGACGGCGTCAAGCTGGCAGCCCAGCTCGAAGAGTTAGCCGGCGAAGGTCTCGCGAGGGTCATCAGCGAGCCGCGGATTCAAACGCTCAGCGGCCGGGAAGCCAACTATGAAGTCGGCAATGACGCCGAGGGAGTCAAGATGCAAGTTCTGCCGACGGTGCTCAAAGGGAACAAGATCCGGATACAGCTCGAGTGCAACCTCTTCAGAACCCCTCCCCCGCCAGCGGCCAATGGTCCTGACGGCAAGCCGCTGACCATTACTCGGGGAGTCAAGACCAAGCTGGAAGTTGCTCCGGGAAAGTCGGTCATACTTAGCAGGAGTCACGACGTCACGAGGAAAGGGGCCAAGGTGGAGGATACCGAGCTGATCTTTATGATGACGCCAAATCTTGCGATTGCGCGTGAGGCGAAAGGTCCCGCCACTAGCCGCCGATAGCCGCGACCGGCACCCCATTTGCATTCCAATTCCTTAATCCACCCGCGGGGTCGTTTCGGCAGCCGGCCGAAATATCTGGTAGAATTAGGGATATGAGACGCAGAAGTTATTTCGTCAGCGACCTGCACATGTTTTCCCGCCGCAGCCAGGCGGCTGAGCATGAAGGTGCTTTGCAACAGTCCGCGGGGAAGGCGAAGACGTTTATCCTCGGCGGGGATATCTTTGATTTCCGCTGGTCCACGCTTCCTTCTACTGAAGCGACCGTCGCGGCGGCCATCCGCTGGCTGGATGAGTTGGTGGGCGCGCACCGCACGTGCGATTTTCACTTCGTCCTCGGCAACCACGACTGCAACAGCCGATTTGTGGATGCCCTGGACAAGTACGCCCGCAAGATGCCTAACCTGGAAGCCCACCCTTATCTGCTCCGCCTTGGCAAGGCGGTGTTTCTGCATGGCGACGTCGCCGACCATCCCGAAATGTGCGCGGCCCGGCTTACCCATCGCCGCCAGCATTGGTCACAAGACGAGAAGCGCCGCGGCCCGGTGAAGAACATGCTCTACGACTGGGCCGTGCAAGCCCGGCTGCATCAGATTTGCGGCAAGATGATCCACCCCAAGAAGCAGGTGGCTCGGCGAATCCTGGGCTACCTCGACCGGATTGGGCAGGGCGCGGAAAGCGGCACCGAGCAAGTCTACTTCGGCCACACCCACCAGGCTCTCGCCGCATATAAGCTGGACGAAGTCCTGTTCCACAACCCGGGTGCCCCGATTAAGGGGCTCGACTTCAGCATCGTGGAAGTGGCGTAGAGCGTTTGTAATAACCCGCTTCAGCGGGTCACTACGAGCGAAACCTACTTCCGCTCTTCCAAACCCCAATTGGCGATGATGACTTCCGCGCCGGGGGTCATGTTGCGGAGTTTGTTGGCGATCAGGCCTTTTTCCGTGGGGGTGGCCTTGGTGGCTTTCCGCTTGAGGACTTTCATCTTCTGCTTCCGCTTGCGGCGGCGGCGAAGCTCCTTGTGACGTTCGATGATTCCACCCACGCGTGCACTCCTGACTCAATTTAGCCTGTGATAGGGAACCCAGCTTTGTAACAGCGAACCGCCCCGGCGTCAACTTGGGCAAGTTTGCCACCGTGCTCAATCCGTGGCTTCCGTCAAATCGTCAAACTCACTCGTTCTCGGCAAAGGCGGCAGTCCCGGAGCGAACGGATCGGCTTAAGGCGTAATTTCAGGCAGGGCGTGGTTTTCAGGCAGGCACGGAAAAGTAGTCGCCGATACCCCTACTAGGATTTCTCCCACCCCAACGGGCGACTGCACTAGGTGTCAGAAGTCTCTCGCCAGTCGGGCGCACCCAAGGATGGTATGCCGCGCCCCTCAAGCTTTTGCGATCCCCCCGCAATCCAAGGATGGAGTTCTGAATATGAAGCTTTCTCTCTATACGTTCCTTTGCGCCGCTGCCTGCACCTGCGGCCTGATCCTCCAATCTACCGCCGCGGCGGATACACCCCAGTCAACCGCTCGTCCCCCCGCGTACGACTATGACGCACCGGGATCAACCTCCCTCGAAAGTGACATGCAAGCTGCCTTGGCGGGCATGGCTGCGCCCGTTGCGACAAATAGCGTCGCTTGCGGCTGCGACATGGCGGCCGCGGACTGCAACGACGACTGCGATCCGCGGTGGACGTTTCGGGTCGGCACCATCATCATGCAGCGGAACAACCCCAGCGCCTTGCCGATTTTCTCGGACTTCGGCGGCGCGACGCTGGTCGATGCAGCGAATTACAACTTTGAGTATCGGGCAGGCCTCGATATTGGCGCGATCCGGGATCTTAACGAATGTTGGGCCGTGGACTTTCGCTACTTCGGCATCGATTCCTTGGGAGCCGCGCAATTCAATGCCATTGACCCGGGCGGCACAGTCCTGAACAACGCGATTCCAGTGACGTTCTTCGGTTTCAGCACTGCCGACTCCACCTACGGCTCCAACCTCTACAGCACGGAATTCAATCTCCGCCGCAAGCACGACTGGCTGACCACGTTCGTGGGCTACCGCTATGTGGAACTCAATGAAGATTTGAACTTCCTGCTTGGTCCAACAGCCGCGGTCTATCGGGAATCGGCCGACAATCGGATGCAGGGGATTCAAATCGGTGCCGATGCCAGAATCTGGGACAACGGCGCCCGTCTCCGCCTGGATGGCTGGCTCAAGGCCGGCATCTATTACGACTTGATCCGCCACCGCAGCGCGGTTGAACTGCCGCCGGGAAACCCGCTCTTCACGCCCGTCAATCAGCGGGATAACAACACCGCCTTCCTGGGCGAGATTGGCCTGATCGGCGTCTATCAACTCACCGACACCATCGCCCTTCGCAGCGGTTACCAGCTCCTCTGGTTGGACGGCGTGGCCCTCGCCAGCGATCAGGTGGGAACAACCAACTTCGTCACCGGCACCGGTGCCGATCTGCACGGCGATGTGTTCTTCCACGGAGCCCTGCTCGGCATCGAAGCGACCTGGTAGATCGGCCTGTTCCGTCTGTTCGCATCGTTTAAGCAAGGGCTTCCCGGGTTTGGGAAGCCCTTTTCGTTGGCAGGAGCGAGCCACGGATGGAACACGGATGAATCACGGTTAAAGGCAAAAGACTGGGCCACGAGAAACACAAAGAGTCACAAAAAGCGAATTTGCCAATTGAGTGTTCAACTTTTGTGCCTTTTTGTGTTTTTCGCGGCCGTTCCCCCTCGCGACATCCCGAACGCTCCTTCCCCTTCCCCCATCCGTGTTCAATCCTGTTTCATCCGTGGCGAAGTATCAGCCTAAGTATCAGGGGGCTAACGTCCCTCGCTCGCCAGGGAGGGGCTTGAATCGAGTCACTTCCCACTCCACTTCGCTGCTCGACCGGTATTGGATGCGCCGATAGCGGGCCGGATAGCCGTAGCGGGGGTCGAAGGTCGCCCGCAGGTTGAGATCCGGCGTGCTCTGGTTCGCCTGGCCGGCGGCGCGGCGCTCCAGGGCATCCACATCGCGGCTCATGGTGGCGAACATGCCGGGAACGCTCCAGGTGCTGAAAGTCCGCCGCTGCGTCAGCGGGTTGCCGTTGCGGAGGGCAAGCTGGGCCTCGCCGCCGCGAACTTCCACGTAGTACGTCGCCGGCTGATTGCCGCGGACTTGAATTTCGATGTTGTAGTCTTGAGGTTGGGCCTGTTTCCATTTCGCTTTCGCCGCGTGAAAGAGTTCCGGCGTCAAACGGGCGGAACTCGGGTCGCGGTTCCAGATGGCCAGAGCGAGCATTACGACCAAACCAAGCACCAAGCCGGCCGCCAGTCCGACGAGGACGCGGCGGAAGAGAGGGGCTCGAGAGTTGGCATTGGGGGAAGTAGCTGCGCTCATCGCCCTTGGCCGTCGATAAAGGTGGATTTGTATCCGTTAGTATGGTGCGAGTTCGGTTCGCAAACGACGACGTGGCAACCTGCGCCGCCAACATTGCGTCTCGGCAGTATAGTAGATGCGTTCCTCTCCCCAGCCCCCAGTCCCCAATCCCCAGCCCCCCATGAATCCATGACTCGAGCCCGCACCAAAATCGTCGCTACCGTCGGTCCTGCCTGCCGCAGCGTGGATATGCTCGGCAAATTGATCCAGGCCGGCGTCTCCGTTTTCCGCATCAACACGGCTCACGGCAATGAAGAGCAGCGGAACGAAGTGCTGCGAGACATTCGGCTGGCATCGACCCAGGTGGCAATTCCGGTCGGCGTCCTCGTTGACCTGGCGGGGCCAAAAATTCGGCTCGGCGAGCTGTTTGCCGATCCGACGAACTGCCAGCCGGGACAGATCTATCGCTTTGTGAAAAAGGAGAAGCCGGAGGCGGGCGATGAGCTGACTAGCACTTATGCGCCGCTGCTCACGGAGCTCTCGGTGGGGGACAGCGTGATGCTGGCGGATGGGACGGTGAGCATGGTCGTCAGCAGCAAGACGCCTGACGAGGTTCGTTGCCAGGTCATCGGCGGCGGCATCATCCGCAGCCGGCAGGGGATCAACTTGCCGGGGGTGAAGCTCTCGGTCGCTTCATTGACCGAGGCGGACATGGCGAACGCGATGTGGGCGGCTCGCAACGAGATCGACTTCGTCAGCCTCAGCTTCGTCCGCTCGCACGTCAACGTACTGCTCCTCAAGGAGTTGCTGCACGCCCAGCATTCGAAGGCGATGGTGATTGCGAAGATTGAGAAGCGGGAAGCCCTCGACCAACTAAAAGAGATTGTCACGGCCGCCGATGGCGTGATGGTGGCCCGCGGGGACTTGGGAGTTGAAATCGACGTGGCGGAAATCGCTGTCGTGCAAAAGCGGATCGTGCGCGAGTGCCAACTGCAAGGGAAGCCCGTCATCGTTGCCACGCAGATGCTGGAGAGCATGCATAAAAGCCGGCGACCGACCCGGGCGGAAGCGACCGACGTGGCCAACGCCATTCTGGATGGTGCCGACGCTTGCATGCTTTCCGGCGAGACCGCCATCGGTGAGTTTCCGGTCGAAACCGTGGAAATGATGAGCCGCATCATGATCGCCACCGAACCGCTCGTCAGCTCGATGCCCCATGCAGACGTCGCCAGCGCCGCCAGCGACGTTCATCCCATCACCTACGCCGCCGTCATCGGCGCTAGCCGCATTGCCCAGGAGCTATCGGCGAAAATCCTCGTCGTGGCCACCCGCGGCGGCGGCACCTGCCGGCTGCTTTCCAAGCAGCGGGGGGACATACCGGTCATCGGTTGCAGCGATACGCCCGCGGTCTTGCGGAAGTTGACGCTGTTCTGGGGCGTCACCCCGCTGGCCGGCGCCCCAGTCCAAGACGGCCCGCAGCTTCGCGCCTTCATGGACCAATGGGGCCGCGAGCAGGGTCTGATTACCAAAGGAGACCGCATCGTCTTCGTCACCGGGACGAATTTTTATCCGATGGCGCAGAATATTTTGGTGATACATGAGGTGGAGTGAGGTGGGGTAGGCTTCCAGCCTGCCCAGAATCGGCTTGCGCCACAACCGTACCATGCGACCCCTTCCACAAACACCCGCTCCGTTCCAAGAGGACCGCAAGTGGCTGCTCATTGGAGCCGTGGCAGCGGGGATTTTTGTAATCGCGGGGAACCTGGCTCATTATCCACTGACAGAAGAACAATCCGACCAAGCCACCGTTCTCAGGATCTATCTCGCGGTATGGGGCGGGGTGTTGTTTGGCCAGGTGGGGCTGACTGCGATCTGGCTGGGACTGGGACGGCCGAGTGCGCTGGTGCGCGTCGTGGGCGCGGGGGTGGCCTACGTGGTTTTCGCTGGATCGTACCTCACCGGCTACCTGGTTCGGGAATCTTTCAAGATCGAGTTCATTAGCTTTGATGGCATGGAACAACATTTAGCGGTAATCCTCTCCATCCCCATTCTCATCGTCACGGCTGCGTCACCGCTCTGGCTGCTGCGACTGTTCTTTGGCTGGCACATTCAACATCAGCGTGTTGCGGTGCCACGCGACTCCCGGCAATACTCCATCGGCAGCCTGATCCTACTGACTACCCTGATTGCGGTCCTCCTGGGCATCGGATTACAAGCCTGCCGGCTTTCCGAAGAGCAGCCGCGTGACTTCTGCTTGATCCTTGGAGCTTGGTGCTTGTCGGCCCTCATTCTGGCCGCAACGACACTGCTCCCCGCCAGTCTCTTTTTGTCGCAGTATCCGCTCCTCGGATTGGGGATCTTGGCAGGAGTCGCGGCCTGCCTCTATGGCGTCGTGATTTGGTGGATCATCCAAATCGCTTTGAGTTTTGGAGGGAAGCTGTCCGACCCTGATATCTGGGGCTTCTTAGGGTTGTGCGGTTGTCCGATTCTCGGCTTTCTCGTCACGCTCGGTCTGCCGCTGGTGGCAATGCGCCGGTGCGGTTACCGGCTGGTGATCGGAGGGAACTCGGGCCAGGCAAAAAGTGTGTAGGAATGATAGTTTCAACGCTTTTGCCGCTTCGAAAGCGGCATGGAATGTATCTCCTGCAACTTCCCGGCAGTGAGCGGCTGTTGGGCCGCGTGGCGAATGTGCAGGATATGGATCTTGTGCTTGCGGACCACAAAGAATGCCCGATAGACATGAGGGCGCTTCCCATAGTGCATTTCGCGGATGTCCAAGCCAAGTACCGCGGCCTCCGGCGCGATGGCATAGGACGACGGTATCTTCGCAATCGCATCCATAGCGTCCCCCATTCCGTCGAGCCACGCATCTGCCGCGCGAAGAGATGTCTTTCGCAGCCAAAGGTAAATGGCATCGACGTCGGCGAGCGCCGGCGGTTCGATGAAGACGCGGTAATTCATCTATTTGCGAGTCCGCTTGTGCCTTTGGCGAATCGAATCAATCCCCTGCCGAACCGGAATCGATTCACCTCGTTCCATTGACTCTAGGCCTCGGCGAATTCCGGCAACTGCCTCTGCTTGATCCTTAGCGTCCAGCATGGCCTGATAAGCCGCCGCGTCCTGGACGATGAGTTCCGCCCGACCATTGATCGTCAGCACCAGCGGAGCCCCCGAAGCCTTGAGCTGCTCCATCGCTTTGGGCGTATTGCGCTTGAAGTTGGTGAGCGAATCAATATCTCGTGTGATGTCCATATATCCTCGCATTGAATTAGCGTCTTATTCAATGCTAGACTTTGGAATCCAATGCGTCAAGTTCCGCTCTCTCGATACGTCGCCACGCAGTGCGGCGTTTCCCAGAGTTGGGCTTCCACGATGGGAAAGCCGCGGCTGGCGGTGAATTCGAAGATGAGCTTGGCGATGTTTTCGGCGGTGGGGTTGGTGTCCATGAGAAAGACCGGTTCGCCGTGGGCCTGCAGGATGGGGACCATCGGGTCCTCGCGGCAGAGGAGCATGCGGTGGTCGAGGTTGGCATCGATCCAAGAAGCGACGACCCGCTTGATGTCGGAGAAGTCGAGCACCATGCCGCGGTGGTCGAGCTTGTCGGACTCGATGGTGATGATGGCGTGGCCGTTGTGCCCATGCAGATAGCGGCACTTGCCGTCGTAGTTGAGCAGGCGATGGCCGTAGCAGAAGTCGATTTCTCGGGTGACGCGGAACATGGGGGGGCGGGGCTAGGGGCCGGGGGTTGGGGGCTGGGGAAAAGTTGAGGCGTACGGCGTTCGATCATGAACTCCTGCAACTCGAAACGCGTTCTGCCGCTCCGCGCACTTGTTGCAGCGGCCGCAGTGAAGGCCGCCGACCGGGGCGATACAGGAGAAGGTGAGTTCCAACGGAAGGTTGCGGCCGAGGTCCATCACCTGCTGCTTGTTCATCTTTCCGAAGGGGCTCTCGAATTGTACGCGGTGCTTGGCCCCGCGGTTAAGGGCCGCAGCAAAGTCGGCCAGGAACTGAGCCGAGGCATCCTCGAAAGGGCTGGTCCCCAGGGGAGCCAGGGCGAGCTTCTCGATGCCGTGCAATTGGCACCAAATGGCCGGCTTCACTAAAAGCAGCGCGTTACGGCCGGGGAGATAGACCGCTTCGTCCGGAGAGTCATGAGCCGGCGTGTCCTCCCCCGTCAGACTCCAGTGGCCGGAATAAAGGTCCGCCAGTGGCAGGTCGAACAACACGAGGTTCATGAGGTTCGGCGTGGCAATGGCCTGCAAATATCGTCGCAAGCCGGCCAACTCTGGCTCCTGCCAGTACAACCCCTTGCGGATATAGAACGGCTGCACGCGATGCCCTTGGCCGAGCAGATGCGCGAGCAGGATGGAGCTATCGAGGCCGCCGCTGGCGAGGACGCCAATGGTTGTTGGTTGATCCTTCGTCATGTCCGCCTACTCAAACACCAGCGTCCCGAATTTCTGATACTCATGAAAGCTCCGGCCAATCGGTGCCCAGTTCCAGCCGGTGGAGTGGCCGTCGTCGTAGTCCATCCGGTAGAAATTAGCCCGCCATGAAGTGCCCGCCTTCGGCGGCACATTTAAAAGCGGCTGGAGCAGCTCATACGGAATGAAGAACTCCGCCGTCCAGCCGGCAATAGCGGCTTTGGACTTCTGTTCGCCGCCGCTGATGGAAACAGCCTTCTTGATCTTGCGCTCCCCCTCATAATGCCACGGCAGCCAGCCCTTTTGCTTGTCGAAGTTGGGGACCAGGATGGGGAGTTCGTAACCCAGAGGTGAGATCTCGTACTCGAAATAGACCGGCTGGCTCTCGTCCGGCCAGAGAAAGACCTCGAAGACGTCTTCGTTCCAGAGGTCGAGATTGTCCTTGGTCATGGTGGCCGTCAGTTGCGAGCCCTTGCCGTCCATGAGCACGTACAGCCCCTTCGCCGAATACGCAACCTTGAAGCGAGCGTTGTAAGGATGGCCTCCTTCGCGGCACTTGACGATTTCTTCCCAGGGAGCGTCCTTCCAAATCGACGCGTCTCCTTTGCCGGTCACTTCGAAATCGTCGGTGCGACGGACGCGATAGACCTTTGCTCCGGATTTGGGCTCAGGCTTGGATTCGGACTTGGCCGGGGGATTTGAGATTTGAGATTTGGGACTTGAGACCGGTGGTTTCTCGCCGCCGTACAAAATCCGCTCCGCATTCTTGAGATACACCTTCTCCAACACATCGTCCGGCAAGTAGATGCCATAAATCATCCAGAACCCTTGCAGGTGGTGGCTGGCGGCACAGTCGAAGTATTCGTCGTCCGTTTCCAGGAAGCGGTAGTAGATGCGGAACGCTTCCCGCCGCGGCGTGGTGTCGGTGCCGAACATGATCCGGTCTTGGTACTTCAGGAAGAACTTGCGGGCGGTGTACGGCTGGCGGCCGAGCTCGGAGATGCGGGCGTCGAGGTCGACGTGGAAGTTGGGGTAGGTGTCGAGCCATTTGCCGACAGTGGCGAGGTCTTCCACGTTGTTGCCAAAGTGGGCTCCGATGAAGGTGGTCTTGGGGTGCTGTTCAATAACATGGACAAACTGGGCCAACAGGTCCTCACGCTTGGCGAATTGTTCGCCGTAAAAGAGCCAACCCGGGTGCTCGTTCAGCTCGTGCCAGCGTTCATTGTTCTTGTCGAGGGGCGTGAAGAACGCGGCCGGGTCGGCGGTGTGGATCATCACGGGGCGGTTGTGCTTGCCGCAGAGTTCAAAGATCGGTGCGAGCTTCGGGTCGTCCACAGGCATAATCTTGCCGTTCTTATAGCGGTAGCTAAGGCCGAGCGATTTGTGGAACTTCAGCCCTTTGGCCCCCGCTTTGAAGCTCTCCTCCAGCCGAGCCGTTTCCCGCTCGGTCCACTTCTCATCGTCGATGCCGCTAAAGTCGATGAGGGCGAACGTGCGAAAGCGGTCGGGGTGAGCTTCGTCGAGGGCTGCAAGTGTTTCCTTCAGCCGATCCCCCCAACCGCCGTCGAGATTGACGACAGTCCGGACACCGGCCTGATTCATCTCTTCCAGATAAGCCGCTACGCGATCCGGCGTGAGAAAGCCTTTGCCGCCGCCGAGGTGGTTGTGGACGTCGATGGCGGGGAACTTCGGCTTGTCGAGCTTGGTCTCCTTCACTTGGAGCATTGACTTTGGAGACCAGTCCTTAAGCTTGAGGGCGCGGATATCCGGTTGGTCCTGGGCCAGCACGGTCCAGGGAAGCAAGGCAAACAGTCCGACGAAACAAGCTTGGCGATTCATAGTTGGCTCCAGTGGTTGGAACTGAAAGATTACCACAGCGGACGCGGAGCTGCGCGGAGGCGCAGAGCGGCAAGATGGCAAAATAATGGATGGCAAAAACATAAAGGCAGAAGACAGATTAGGAATGAGCCTCTCCTCTTCTCCTTCTTATGATTTTGCCATCCATAATTTTGCCTTCATCATTCTGCTGTCGCTGTTTCGAATCCGCGTTACGGAGCGAAGACGGTCCAAATGACGAAAATCCAAATTCCCGAGACCACCACCGATAGGCTGATGAGAAGCACTTGCCGGTCGGCAGTGGCCAGTACATACAGCCAGCCGGCGAGGGCAATGAAACTGGGGAGAGGGTAGAGCCACATGCGGAAGGGCAGTTTGACGTCGGGGCGGGTGGTCCGCAGCAGTTGCAGGGCGAGAATCTGCCCGATGAACTGCACGCCGATGCGGACGCAGACTGCCGCCGAGATGATAGTTCCGAGGTCGAGGAAACAGAATGCCGCGGTCAGGACTCCGAAGACCAAGAGCGAGACGAGCGGGTAATGTCCAGTCGGATGGAGATAGGCAAAGACTGGAAAGAAGTCGCCGCGCCGGGCGGCCGCATAGGGAATGCGCGAGTAGCCGAGCGTGGCCGCGAACATGCAGGCAATTGAGGTCCAGAGGATGAAGCCCGTGAACACCACCGCGGTCGTCCGCCCATAGAGCCGTTCCACAAACAAAGCCGCGATGTTTTGGGACTTCATCGCCTCCTGCCACGGGACGACCGCGATAATGGAGACATTCATGGTCAGGTAGATGAGGGCCACGACAATGACCGACGTAATCACCGCCCGAGGAATCGTCCGCTCCGGCTGGCGGACTTCGTCGCCGAGATGGCAGACGTTGAAGTAGCCCAGGTAGTCGTAGATTGCGATCAGCATCGCTCCGCCCAGACCCGTGGTGAACTTCTGATCGAGCACAAAGGCACCGGGCGGCGGCTTAAGCAGCGAGGGGTTGAAGTGCGTCAATCCGGCCAGGATGACCAGAAGCACCGTGATGATCGTTCCCGTGCACAGGACCAATCCCATCCAGCCGATGCTAGTGATTCGCCGGCAGAGGAGAGCGGTAACGAGCAGCACGCTGGCCGCGGCAATCCACTTGGTGCCGCCGAGAACGGAGTAGTCTTTAGCGAACTCCGCAATGCCGGGAAAGGCATACTCCAAACACTGCAAAGCTCCGACATAGCCCGAGGCCATCTCCAGCGCCCCGCTCACCAGGAACTGCCAGATGAAGAGGAACGGCATGATCCGCCCCCAGCGGTAGCGGCCAAATATCTCCCGCAAAAAGTGATATGTCCCGCCGCTGCCGGGGAGAGCCGCTCCGAGTTCGCTCCAGACCAGCCCGTCGCACAGCACCAGCACGGCTGCCGCGACCCAACCAATCATCGCCTGCGGCCCATGCATCGTGGCGATGAACGCCGGGATAGTTATGAACGGCCCGATGCCGACCATGTTGGCGATGTTGAGAGCGGTGGCCTGCCAGGGGCCGAGGCCGCGCTGGAGGGCTGGCTGGTCCTGGGATTGTGCCGGATTCATAGCGGCAACCTAACTCACCTGCCGAGGAGTTAACAGCAGCTTGTGAAGACTCACGGCTTGTTGAGCAGTTGCAGGCGCTTTGCCAAGACCGATTGAGGAGTGGGGAAGACCGCTATGTTGGGGCGAAGTTCGCAGAGTCCCTCAAGTTCAGTCTCGGAAACCTTGGTGCTGTTCACGGAGAGCGATTCCAAACTCGGAAGTTCACGCAAGAGCCGAACTCCGGCATCCGTAACCGCCGTTTCGTCCAGATCGAGGCTTTTCAGTTTGCTGAGTTTGGCCACCGACGCGAGCCCGGCATCGGTTACTTTCGTGGAGGCCAGTCCCAGAGTCTCCAAGTCATGAAGGCTTTCCAGTTCGGCGATGCCGAGGTCGCCAATGCCCGTCTGGGACAGGCCGAGAGAGCGCAAGTGTTCAAAACGCTTCAGATGCACGGCTCCCGCATCGGTAATCGCGGCCCGTTGGAGTTCCAAGGACTTGAGCCCCTTGAGGGGACCGAGCGCCTGGAGACCTTCATCGGTCAGTCCGGTTCCCAATAAGCTGAGCGTATCCAAGTTTGGAAGAGTCGCGAGGTCCGCACACTCAGCCGGAGTGAGCTTAATCCCGTCCAGCTCCAGCCGGTGGAGCTTGCTCAGGCTGCAAAGCGGCTTGATGATGCGGCCGGTCAGCTTGTCGTTGTTGTTGAGCAGCAGCCGTTCCAGACCGTCTAGTTTGGCGAGCTGCGTCACTCCCTCGTCGGTGATGCGCGAGCACTTGTAGAGCCAGACCGACCTCAGCTGTTTCATCTCGGCAATTCTGAGGAGTCCGTCATCCGTGATCTGTCCATTGGAGATGGAGATTTTGGTCAGCCGGGGGAATGTTCCCAAATGGGCGATTCCCCCATCGGTAACCTGCGTCTGGTCCAGCGTGATGGACTCGATGCTAGGATGACCCTGGAGCGATTCGAGCCCTCGGTCGGAAATCCGTGCGTTCGCAATCACCAGGCCGCTGAGAGGAACATCCATCAGCAGCTTGAGATCGTCATTGGTGATGCGATTTCTCGGCGAGCTGAAAAAGACAGTGCCGAGCCGTCGCTGCTTCTTGAGCACGGGAACGTGATCGGGGCGAAGCTGATCTAAATGGACGTTGATCCGGCCGGTAAGGCGGTCGCGGGTGAAACCGACGCGACTCCCCGCCACCACAATCGGCGACGGCAGTGGCTCGATGAGCGACTTTTCAATGCCAGAGTCCAGAGCGAGACTTGGGATAACGCTGGTGAGGATGAATGTCAGCGCGATGGCGAATCGGATGAACCAGGAAGTGCCCATCGCATTGCTCATGGGGAAGAGTGCCTTGGCTTTAGAGCTACCAAGGCATGATAGAGCAGCGGGGGAGTCGGCGTCCACATAATTACAGGGAACGAATCGACGCCGATAGACCATACAGGGCAGTCTCGAAGCCGCTCCGCTCAATTTCCCATTTTTAACCAGAAGGTGGCGAAGAGGGGCGTGATTCAGCAGATGGGACGTGCGACTGGTGTGGCTTAACGAGATAGCCTGTCCATCGCAGTGCGTATTCGATTCCATACCCCCACAGAAAGCTGTTCACTCCGATCAGAATCGCCATCATTACCTGCCCTGCATAGGTTGGTCCATGATAATGGTCCAAACTTGGGAGCAAGAAAGGGAGTGCAATCGGCAGCGACATCGCGATGACAAATATCCCGATGGGAATCTCCAGCCATTCCGGGAGCGGTCCGCGGTAGCAATTGGTCGACGCTATCAATGCTGCCCACGCCATGCAATTCGCAATTGCAAGCCAGCCACCAAGTGACGGCGCTGTCCGAGGCATATTGTGGCCAATCTGTGAGGAGTGAAGTCACCGTGACAGACTTCATTGTAGCATTATCAATGCTTACTTTCCCGCCAGCAGCCGGGCTCGCGCCTCGGCGTGCCGCTGGTGGACCCGCTTATAGACGGCGACGTACTTCTCAGCGCTCTTCCGCCAGGACCAGTCTTGCCGCATGCCGGTTTCGACGAGCTTTTGCCAGACGTCCTTGCGGTGATGGTAGGTGGCGACCGCGGAGCTGAGAGCTCCTTCGAGAGCTTGTGACGAGTAGTCTTGGAACGTGAAACCAGTGGCGATGCCGCGAGCGGTATTTTCCTCGCTCTCGGGAATTACGGTATCCGCCAGGCCGCCGACGGAGCGGACGACCGGGACGGTTCCGTAGCGGAGGCTGTAGAGCTGATTGAGGCCGCAGGGCTCGTACTGGCTCGGCATCAGGAACAGGTCGCTGGCGGCTTCGATCCGGTGGGCGAGCTGCTCGCTGAATTGCAACCGGGCGGCGACCCGATGCGGAGCCTCGCGGCTGAAGTGGCCGAGGAGATCGTGATAGCCGGGCTCGCCGGTGCCGAGGATGACCCACTGGGCGTCGGTCTCGCGGACCCATCGCCCCATCACGTCCGCCACCAGGTTCCAACCCTTCTGATCCGCCAGCCGGCCGATGAGCCCCAGCATGGGCGTGTTTGGCGATTGCGGCAGTCCCAACTCCGCCTGCAAAGCCGCCTTGTTCGCCGCTTTGCCGGCTTGCCAGGTCGTGACGTCGTACTTCGTTGTCAGATGCTGATCGGTGGCGGGATTCCAAACTTCAAAGTCCACACCATTGACGATTCCGTCCAATATGTCGGCTCGTCGCTGCAGCACTCCTTCGAGTCCGCAACCCATCTCCGGCGTTTGAATTTCCTGGGCGTAGCGAGCACTGACGGTGGAAATGCCGTCGGCGAAAACGAGGCCGGTCTTGAGCAGATTGAGTTTGCCGTAGAACTCCATCTGGTGCATGTTGAAGTATTTCCAATCCAGCCCAGTCACCAGCATGTCCCAGTGCCAGAACAACCCCTGATAGGCCAGGTTGTGAATGGTCATCAGCGACGACACATCCTCATATCCCTGGGCGTGAGCATATTCAATCTGCAGCAGGGCGGGGATCAGCCCCGCTTGCCAGTCGTGGCAATGGACCACGTCCACCGCCAGCTTGAGCATCCGGATCGATTCCAGCGTCGCCCGGCTGAAGAAGACGAACCGCTCGCAGTTGTCCTTGTAGTCTTCCCCTTTGTGTCGATACAGTTCGTCCCGGTCGAAGTAATCGTCCTGCTCGACAAAGAAGACCGGCACGGTCGTCCCCGGCAAGTTCCCCCGCAGCAGCCGCCCGCGGACGATCTTATTCCCCATCGGGATATCAAACTTCAGGTTCAGCGCCTCCATCGGATAGCCGCTGTTCTTCACCTGCCGATAGAGGGGCATGATCACGGCCACATTGTGCCCCAGCCGCGTCAGTTCGACCGGCAGCGCCCCGCAGACATCGGCGAGACCGCCGGTCTTGGCAAAAGGAGCAACCTCGCTGGTGGCGAACAGGATATTCAAAGGGTCCTCGAAGTTGTCGTAGGATGGGACTCCAGTCCCGTCCGAATTACCACGCTCAAAAAAAAGGACGGACGGGACTGGAGTCCCATCCTACATCTTTCCCACTCTCGCTAACTTGCGAAATTAGTTTATAGCTCACACATTGCACCCAGGCCACCCGCACCGAGCAACTTGGCCCGACTTGTCACCTCATTTTTCCCCGCCGCGCTCCACCTGGGTCGCAAAATTGTTCTGCGCGGTCCCGCTGGCGGCGTCTATGCTCGGCTGGCCGGTCCACATATTCCCAGTAAACCAATTGCCCCGGCCGCCAACGGTTTTCAGCGGGATATTCTTGCTGCCGGCCGCGCCGTCGCCAGCCGCCAGCCGGTCGTCCCGAATCACATTGTCCCCTACCCGGCTGTCAGTGACATTAGTTAGCAGCATGCCGACTTTTCCGCAGTCCAGGATGGTATTCCCAGTGACATGCATCCGCTGGCATTCGGCCAGTGTCAGGCCGGCATCGCTCTCCTGCACGTTGTGCAGTTGCAAGCCGCTGATCGTGCAGTCGCGGCAGTTCTTGAAGACGACGTTGTTCTTCGCCTCGTCGGTGTAGCCGTACATCGGGTTCCGTTCCATCAAGTTCGCCCCCAGGACAATCTGCGACGAATCCTCCACCAGCAGATTGTGCTTGTACCCCTGCCAGAACGTGTTCCCCGTGATGGTCACGCCCCTGGCCCCGGCCAGATGGATGTTGGTCTGAATGTCCGAGAGGACGTTGTCTCCAATCGTGATGTGGCCGCAGTTCACCTCCTGCTGTTTTCCTTTCGTCGTAAAGACTCCTTTCCCCAGGATGCGGATGTTCGCGGAGTTCCGTTCCGGCGTCGTCCGGGCATGCTGAATCGTGCAGCCGACGATGGCCCCCTCCGCCATCGAGCCCTCGGTGCTGTCGAATAGCACGTTCGCGGTTGGCTCGCCGGCGAGGTCCATATTGGCTTCAATGTCGCAGCCGCTGATGTGGACATTCCGCACCTCGCCCCCGCGGACGACCACGCCGCCCCCGCCGTTGTAGCTGATGTGCGAGCCGACGATGTTCGTCTGATGCAGGTTGACGTGGTCCAAATACACTCCCACCCCTCGGCAGTGATAGATGTGGCAGGCGGAAATCAGCACGTTCCGATTCCGCTTCACCAGCCGCACTCCGTGCCGCAACTCACGCAGCAGTGTGCTCTCGATCGTGAGTTGCATGGTGCCGCTCGCCTCAATCCCGTCCGCCTCGGGATGAGAGCCGACAATTTCAATGCCACTCACCCGCGGCATTCGTTGCTTGTTCCAAACGTTGTCCTTGACCGAAGCCGGGTCCGCAGTCCCTTCGTGCGTACCGGTGAACCGAATCGCCGGCCCCGGCCCGGCCATCAAGATCCTGGCCGTACCGTCGCCAACAAATGCCGTCCAGCCGACTTCGTCGAGATTTACCTCAATGGTTTTCGTGATCCGATAAGTTCCAGCAGGCAAAACAATCGTCCCTGCCTTGCTCTCGACGGCCCTTTGGATGGCCGCAGAATCGTCGACGACTCCGTCTGCTCTTTGGAGGTCTCTCTTAACGAAATGGGCTGCCCGCTCGTCGATTGCCCGTCTCTCCTGCTCCTCATTCTGAGCCGCCAACTGGACACCTGGCAAAATGTGACTGCCCCCCCAAGCCGCCAGGGCAATCACCAGTGCCAGCATCACCCACCTGCCAACTGAAGTTTTGAACATTGCCGTTTCCTTTGCCTGATTTTTATCCGCTGCCCGCCTCCCGAGGCCTGCCTCCCCCCGGAGGAAACGTTTTATTCATGATTCGCGTGCTGTTATTCGAGTACTCCCTGTCCGTTTCTATTTTCCTAAACCCTTCTGTGTTCGCGGGTTATCTCGTCGAAAGTTTATTCACTGGGTCGTAAAATGCGCGTTTCCTTATTCACATCAATAACAACTAACTTGCGTGCTTGTTAATTAATCACACTTGACATAAACAGAGCAGGCCTCCGGCCTTGCACCTCGTCTCCTTGACACTTCTCCGCCCGGTTGCAAGCCTTCCTCTGAACACTTTTACGCATTCCGTTGTGCCAACGTCAAGCGAGCGAGAGAAGATTTTTGGATTCGGCAAAACGGGGTTGGGACAAGAACGAAAAAGGGGGTCAAGCCTGACCCCATTTTCGTTTTCATTTCGTACCATGGTCCGCTGCCGCCAACACTTCCATGCAGCGGATAATCAGGGCCGTCCAGCCGGTTTGATGACTGGCGCCGAGGCCGCGGCCGGTGTCGCCGTGAAAATATTCGTGGAAGAGATGGAGCCGGGCAAAGTGCGGGTCGGTTTGATGGAGCGGATCACCGCCGTGGCAGGCTCCCGCCTGGTTGGTGTTCGCACTCTTGCGGCCCCCGTCCTCGGGGACAAACAGCGTTAATAGTCGCCGGCAGATTTCCAGAGCCACGTCCCGCAGGTTCATCATCTGCCCGCTGCCGGTGGGACATTCCACGAGGAGCGAGTCCTCGTAGAAATGGTGATAGCGCTGCAGGGCCTCGATGATCAGGTAGTTCACCGGGAACCAGACCGGTCCCCGCCAGTTGGAGTTGCCGCCGAACATGCCGGAATCGGATTCACCAGGGACGTAACGGACTTCCGCCCGTTCCCCGTTCACCCCGAAGACATACGGCTGCTTTTCGTAAATCTTCGACAAGGAGCGAATGCCGTGCGGCGAGAGGAACTCGTTCTCATCGAGCATGTACTTCAGCACTCGCACCAGCCGGTCTTTCGACGGGATGGCAAAGAGATACCGCCCGTAGGTCTTGGCTCCCTCCTCGTATTTCCGATAGGTAATGTGCTTTGCCAGATCGGGGCGGTATTTCAGAAACCATTCGAACCGTTTGCGAAAGCCGGGGAGTTCAGTCAGGCGACGTTCCTCCAGGACTTCCGCGGCGAAGAGGGGAATCAGGCCGACCATGGAGCGGAGCTTGAGCGGCGTGGTTTTGCCGTCCACCATGATCTGGTCGTAGTAAAAGCCGTCCCGCTCGTCCCACAGGCCCCGTCCGCCGAGGCAATTCATGGCGTCGACGATGTAGACGAAGTGCTCAAAGAATTTGCTGGCCATGTCCTCGCTGGCGGAGTCACCAAAGGCGAGTTCCAGGGCCATTGCCGCCATCGTGCTGCAATAGAAGGCCATCCAAGCGGTCGCGTCCGCCTGTTCCAAATGTCCGCCGGTCGGGAGCGGACGGCTGCGGTCGAAGACGCCGATGTTGTCGAGGCCGAGAAAGCCGCCGGAGAATAGGTGCTTCTGCCGCACATCCTTGCGGTTGACCCACCAGGTGAAGTTGATGAGCAGTTTCTGGAACGTGGCCGAAAGGAAGTTGCGATCCCGCTCGCCGCTCGCGCCCGAGATTTTATAAACCCGCCAGCAGGCCCAGGCGTGCACCGGCGGATTCACGTCCGAGAAATTGAATTCGTAAGCCGGAATTTGCCCGCTGGGGTGCATGTACCATTCGCGCAGAAACAATTGGAGCTGGTCCTTGGCGAACTGCGGGTCGATGCGGCAGAACGGGAGCATGTGGAATGCCAGGTCCCAGGAGGCATACCACGGATACTCCCAGGTGTCGGGCATCGAGATGATGTCCCGATTGAAGAGCTGGGGCCAGTCGTTGTTCCTTCCCGCCAGGCGGCTGGCGGGGGGCGTCGGCGTTTCCGGATCCCCTTTGAGCCAGTCTTCGACGATGTAGTGATAGAACTGCTTCGACCAGAGGAGGCCGGCGTAAGCCTGGCGGGCGACTTCTTTTTGAGCCGGCGGCAGCTTGCCGGGAATCGCCGTGGCGTAGAACTGGTCCGCTTCCTGCTTGCGGATCGTGAAAACTTGGTCGAACTCTTTGCCAAATGGGAGTGGCGGTGCCTCGCCATCCGCGTAGAGGCGGAGGTTGACGGAGACTTGACCGCCGGCCGGGACGTTCAAGATGTAGTGAGCCGCCCCCTTGGTGCCGAAGTGGAAGTGGCTGAGGGCGTCTTGGTCTCCCTCCACGACAAATTTGTGAAAGGCATCCTTTACATAGGGCGTGTAATTGGGGACGCCAAACAGGTCCTGGGAATTCGTTTCGTTCTCGGTGAAGAGCCATTGCTGCGCAGTGCCGTCGCTGGCGATATCGGCGTGGAAGCGGAAGTTTCCCAGCGTCTCATGCTGGGCGACGAGCGATTGATCCTCGGCCAATGCGAGTCTCGGCTTGGCGTCGCACCCTTCGTGCTTGCAACCCCAAATCCAGGTATTGCGAAACCACAGCGTCGGCAGCAGATGAAGCCGTCTCTCCTGCGGCCCGCGGTTCGCCACGGTGATCCGAATCAGCAGATCGTTCGGGCTCCCCTTGGCGTATTCGGCAAAGACATCGAAATAGCGGCTCTCGGCGAAGATGCCAGTGTCGCTGAGTTCGAATTCCGGATCTTTCTTGCCACGGCGGGCGTTCTCTTCCACAAGCTGGCGATAGGGGAACTCGGCATGCGGGTATTTGTAGAGCGCCCGGAAATAGGAGTGCGTCGGCGTGGAATCAAGGTGGTAATAGAGTTCCTTAACGTCCTCCCCGTGGTTCCCTTGCGGTCCGGTCAGCCCGAACAGACGTTCCTTGAGAATCGGGTCTTCCTCATTCCACAGAGCCAGACAAAAGCAGAGGCGGCACTGACGATCGGTAATGCCGAGCAGCCCGTCTTCCCCCCAGCGATACGCCCGGCTGCGGGCGTGATCGTGCGGAAAATAGCTCCAGGGGTCACCACTGGCCGAATAATCCTCCCGCACCGTCGCCCACTGCCGCTCCGAAAGATAGGGCCCCCAGCGGCTCCAATTCTTCTCTCGGGCGGCGTTTTCGCGCAGGCGGGTTTGTTCAGCGTCGAGGGAGTAGGAGAGGAACATGGGGTTACTCTAGCATCTGTCGGACGGTAAACGCAAAACGCAAAGCCGCAAAGTCGCTAAGACACAGAGGGTGAAGTGTTTGGGACACGGAAGACGCGGAGGACACGGTTAGGAGCGGAGACAAAGGTACTTACAGGATCCGAGGCTATTTAGCACCCACTCTCTGTCTCCCCGTTTCTCATTCTCTCCATCTCTCCTTCTCGCCTCCTACTCCTTCAGCCACTTGGAAAAATCCTTTCCTACCAGCTTGCTCAGTTCTTCTACTTCCGACCGAAATTCTCGATTGAGTTGCGAGCGAAGTTCCGGCGAAAGAGGTGGCCGTGGGGCGGCTGCGGAATTGGCCTTCTTGACGCGGCTGATGAGAGAGCGGCGAAGGGATTGGGGAATAAGGCGGCCGAGGAGGATGGCGAGTTGGCCTGGGTTGTTGAGAAAACTGTGGAGGAAACGGCTGCGGACTTGCTTGTTGGGATTGCGGACTTCGAACTCGCAGCGGAATGACGGATCAACACCCAGGAACTGAAGCACCTCTGCGTAGACTCTCGACGTATCCCGCGAGAAGTCGTCAAAGTCGATGATATGAATCTGCTCGCGGGGAAAGACGTCCAGATAGCGGCGAACCTGGCCAGCGAAGCTAGCCACGCGGCGATAGAGGAGCCCTTCTCGATAATTCGAGCCCAGTGGCAGACGGCGGCCTTGACTGCGGTCTTCTTCGGCGGCCAGAGCTTCCGCGAAGTCGGCCAAATCCTCATTGCTCTCGAACAAATACTGGCTGTGGAGCGAGTACATCATGTCGGCCGGATTCCGCAGCATGATGATGATCTTGGCCGTGGGGCAAAACTCACGGATTTCCTTCGCCGCTAGCTCCGAAAAGAGATACCAGACAGAAGCCTCCCCCGCGACTTGCCCCGGCTGGGCGGCGGCGAAGTGGGCCAGGTATTCCTCGCGCGTCGGCCGCTCGGATTTCAAGAACCTCAGGTCGCTGCCGAAGTAATGCAACTCCTTCCGCGCTGGAATGAAGATGCCCGGGTGCTGCCACAGGTAGTCGTTGAGCGAGGTCGTGCCGCATTTGGGAGCACCGACAATGAAAAAACTGGGAGCAGGCATGATGACCCATTTTAGGGGATGCGGTTTCTCGCTGCGGGCCGCGCCGATATAATGACAACTTACCTTACACACTCCAGAAGGGCTTTTTATGTCCAATTCCGAATTCGACCGCCGGACCTTCAATCAACTGACCGCTGCCGCCTTGGGTGGAATCGCCGCGGGCTCCCTCGCCGGCTGCGGGGGAGAGAAGCCGGCGGCTAAACCCGGTGCTACGAACGGGCCGGAAGGGACTAAGGCGACTGCTGCCGCGGACGTCCACCTCTGCCGCGGGCTCAACGATTGCAAGGGCAAGGGAAAAGGAGGCGACAATACCTGTCGCGGCCAAGGGGCCTGTGCCACCGCCAAGGAACATGCCTGCGGCGGCAAAAACGAGTGCAAGGGACTCGGCGGCTGCGGCGAGACCGCCGGCGAGAATGAATGCAAGGAACAGGGGGGCTGCCACGTTCCGCTCATGCCTGGAGCCTGGAAAAAGCTGCACGACAAGCTGGAAGTCAGTTGGAAAGAGAAGAATTTGGAATATGGGAAGGCACCGGCGGCGAAGGAAAAGTAGTGGGTAGTAAGTGGTGAGTGGTGATGAATCGTACTCAGTACTCAGTACTATGTAACAGTCCAATTAGCCGCGGCTTTTTTAGAACCGTTTCCATGTTCCACTGCCAAACGACCGAGCATCAAGCAAACCACGCCTTTCTCGGGCTGAATGCCCGAGTCGCCGAAGGGGTGCGCCTGGTCAGCCGGCGGAGCACGCTCAAAGCGGGAGTGGCGGGGCTGGCTGGGTTGTCGCTGCCGGGACTGCTGGCTGCTAAGGAGCAGGCAGGGAAGACCGGTAATGGGAAACGGAACAAGAGCGTCATTCTGATCTGGATGACTGGCGGGCCGAGCCATATCGATACGCTCGATGTGAAGCCGGAGGCTCCGCCGGAGATTCGCGGGCCGTTTGGGACCATCGCCACGAAGCTGCCGGGGATCCGCTTCTGCGAGCATCTGCCGAAGATGGCCGCCATGATGGACCGGCTGACGGTGATCCGCTCGGTCGATTGTCGGGCCAGCAACCATGAGCCGAACATGGTGATGCAAACGGCGAACCTCGACGCCGAGCCGCGCAGCAACAATCCCGAGGCGGACAAGTATCCCGCGATTGCTTCGATTGTGGCGAAGCATCGCGGCCCGAACGACCCGGCGATGCCGCCGTACGTCGTTCTGAATATGAAGAGCCGCTCGCACGTCGCCTGGCCGGGCTATCTCGGCAAACAATACGAGCCGCTACTGGGATCCACGGCCAGCGGGCTGTTCAATCTCCCCGCGGACCTGAATCAAGATCGACTGCTGACGCGGCACGATTTGCTCGGCCAGTTCGACAAGCTCAAGCGCGGGCTCGACCAGCAAGGGAGCATGGACGCCCGGGATAAATACGTGCGGCAGGCGATTGATCTCGTCGTCGGCAAGAAGGCCCAGGAGGCATTCGACATCACCCGCGAGCCGGCAGCGACCCGCGAGAAATTCGGTCCGCATCCCTGGGCCCAGCAGGTGTTGCTCGCTCGTCGATTGGTAGAGGCGGGAGTCAACTTCGTCACCATCGACCTTTCCAACCACAGCGCCTCCGGCACCTGGGACACGCACGGCGACAACATTCCTCCCTACGGCGGCATCATGAACGGCCTCCGCCCGCTGCTGCCGATCTTCGACCATCTGCTGACGACGCTGGTGACGGATTTAGGGGAGCGGAACCTACTCGACGACGTGCTGGTCATCGCGATGGGTGAATTCGGCCGCACGCCGCAGATTGGAACGCAAGAGAGCAGCGACGGCCGCAATCACTGGCCGGTCGTCATGAGCATGACCCTCGCCGGCGGCGGGATGCGGCACGGCCAGGTCATTGGCGCTACGGAGAGAGACGCGGGGCAAATCAAAGAGCGACCGGTCACCCCCGGCGACCTCGCGGCCACCATCTATCACCACTTCGGCGTCCCCCTCACCACCACCTACGACGACAACCGGGGCCGGCCCAGACTGATTCTCAATTGGGGCGGCGAGCCGATTAAAGAACTCGTGTGAACTCTGAATCGCCGCCCATTTCTTCTGCCTACTGCCTTCTGCCTACTGCCTACTGACCTCTGCCCTCTAACCTCTGCCTTCTCCCCCATGCTCCGCGCCGTTGCCTTCGATCTCGACGGCCTGATGTTCAACACCGAGCAGATCTATACCCACGTCCTCAAGGAGCTGCTGCGGCGGCGGGAGAAGGAATTCACGCACGACCTGGTGAACCAGATGATGGGCCGCCCGGCGAAGGCGGCTTTCGGCGTGCTGAGCAGCTATCACAACCTGGACGAGTCTCTGGAAGAACTGATGGAGGAGTCCGACGCCATCTTCCTCGGCATCCTCGACGCGCAGCTCCAGCCGATGCCCGGCCTGATCGAACTCCTGGCGGCACTGGAGCAGGCAAACATCCCCAAAGCCATCGCCACCAGCAGTCGGCGGAGCTTCACAGAGCGAATCCTGGGAAAGTTCGGCTTCGAGCCCCGCTTCAAGTTCCTCATCACCGGCGACGACGTCACCGACGGCAAGCCGCACCCCGAAATCTATCTGAAAGCGGCCGAAAAGCTTGGGGTTCCGCCCGCCGAAATGCTCGTCCTGGAAGATAGCCAGAATGGCTGCCGAGCCGCTGTTGCCGCGGGAGCCTTTGCGGTCGCGGTTCCTGGGGAGCATAGTCGGAGCCATGACTTTACTGGGGCGGCGTTTGTCGCGGAGGGGCTTGCGGATCGACGGATTTATGAGGCACTGAATATTGGCGTTTAGTCCGCTGGGTCAAATCGGCTATAACGCGGCTGTCTGGTGACTGGCGATCGAGTGCGAAAGGAATTCCTGTGCAGCCGCGACCCAAGCTTCGACTCTGGCAACTCAGCCTGCGGACCCTGTTGCTCACGACCACGTTGATCTGCATCGGTACTGGCGTCTATGCCCGCTGGATGCGTCCTCGGAAGCTGGAACTGCTGGTGGAGGAGTTTAACACTGCAATCGACGAGTGCCGCTACGATGACGCTTGCGCGATAGGACGTGAGGCGAAATGGGGCTATCCGGAGCATGTTGCCGCAAGCCTCCTCAGCGAGAAGGGAGAATATGCACGACAGATCGCAACGAACACAGCGCCGGTAGGAGGTAGCTGTGGCGAAACGCAATGCTACTTTGGCGATGACGTTCCTGGTAATGAAAGTGAGGGGGTGGTGTACATGGACACAAAGAAGTGGGAGGAAATCGTCGCCCTACGGAAACGGCGTTAAGTCTACGTATTGTTTGCATCAAGTCCCTGCTTCGGTCTAAAATGCGGGAATGATACCCATCGAAGTCGCGCAACGCATTGCGGAATATCAATTCGACACCGCAACTCAATCTCGTATCTCCGAACTTGCGGTCCGCAGCAATGAAGGAACTCTCTCTTCCGCCGAACATGACGAGTATATGCGGTATGTTGAGACCATCGACATCGTCGGCATTCTGAAGGCCAAGGCTCGAAAAGTCTTGAAGGCAGATGGCGGCAATTGAATGACACTCTCCCGATTGCTTGGAGTAAAATGAGTGCTTGCTCTTGCCCTCAATCACTGATTTTTCAGCATGTTCAGTTCGACCCTGCGACTTCTACCGATTACTGGCCTGTTGCTCTGCGGCGCTGTCTTCCCCGCCATCGCCGCAGAAAGTGGTGCGGTGAAGTTCGACCGCGACATTCTCCCCATCCTCTCCGACAACTGCTTTCAGTGTCACGGCCCCGATGAGAAGAAGCGGGAGGCAGACTTGCGGCTGGATCTGGAGGCGAGCGCGAAGCAATTGAAGGAAGGGAAAGGGGCGGTGATTCCGGGGAAGAGCGGCGCGAGCGAGCTGGTGCGACGGATTCTTTCGGCGGATGCCGACGAAGTGATGCCGCCGCCGACCTCGCAGCGAAAGTTGACGGCGGAGCAGAAGGGGCTGCTAAAGAAGTGGATCGACGGCGGGGCAGAATGGGGAGGGCACTGGGCGTTTCAAAAACTGACTATGTTGCCAGTACCAATCCCCGCGAAGTTCGCCGCGAAAACGAACAATCCCATCGACGGCTTTCTGTTTTCCCACCTGGAGAGAGAAAACCTCGCGCCGTCGCCAGAAGCTCCGCGGCATACGCTCATCCGCCGGGCTTCTCTCGATCTGACCGGACTGCCGCCGCTGCCGGAGGATGTCGATGCGTTCGCTCAGGATCAATCTCCCGATGCCTACGAGCGGCTAGTAGACCGGCTGATGGCGTCTGCCGAATTCGGCGAACGGATGAGTTGGGACTGGCTGGAGGCAGCCCGTTACGCTGACAGCAATGGCTATCAAGGAGATGGCGAGCGGACGATGTGGCCCTGGCGGGACTGGGTGGCGAGCGCGTTCAACCGCGGCCTGCCGTACGATCAGTTCACGCTCTGGCAACTGGCGGGGGACCAGGTTCCCGGCGGCGGCCCGGAGCAAAAGCTGGCCACCGGCTTTTGCCGCAACCACATGATCAACGGCGAGGGGGGCCGCATCGCCGCGGAGAATCGGATCGATTACGTGCTGGATATGACGGAAACTACCGGCACCGTCTGGCTCGGCCTGACCTTCAACTGCTGCCGCTGCCACGACCACAAGTTCGATGCCCTGAAAAAACGGGACTACTACAGCCTGTTCGCCTTCTTCAACCAGACTCCTGTCGATGGGGGCGGCGGGAACCCGCAGTCCCCCCCCGCGATGGATGCTCCGACAGCCCAGATGACGGAACGACTCGTCATATTGGAACAGACTATCGCAGCCGCGAGTAAAGAACTGACGGATTTCGAAACAGTCCTCTTCCCGCGCGAGGCCAACCAAAACGCGGCTGACTCCCCCGCTGCTGCGAAACTGCCCGACGGCATCAAAGCCGTGCTGCGAGTGGCAATTCCCCAGCGGAACAAGGACCAGCTTATACAGCTCGAAAAACAGTGGGAGAAGGAGAACGCCGACTACGTTGTGAAACTCAAGTCCCTGCGAACCCCGATGGAAGAGCGGGACAACGTCCGGAAGTCCATTCCCCGCGTGATGGTGATGGAGGACATGCCGACGCCGCGGAAGACTTTCATGCTCGACAAGGGACTCTACGACAAGCCGCAGGACGAAGTGACGGCGGCCACGCCTGTCAGCCTGCCGCCACTAGGTGCCACGCCCACGGCTTTGCGTGGGCGTGCTGATGCTCCGCCCAACCGTTTGGCTTTAGCTGAATGGCTCGTCTCCAAAGACCAGCCGCTAACCCCGCGCGTCGTCGTGAACCGCTTCTGGCAACAGTTCTTCGGCATCGGCATCGTCAAAACCCCCGAGGACTTTGGCGTGCAAGGAGAGCGGCCCAAACATCCCGAACTCCTCGACTGGCTGGCTGCGGACTTTCAAGAGAACGGTTGGGAAACGAAGCGTCTCATCCGCCGCTTCGTCAATTCCGCTGCCTATCGCCAGTCCTCGCAAGGAAGTACCGCTCTCACCGAGCAGGATCCCGACAATCGCTTGCTCGCCCGCGGGCCGCGTTATCGCCTGCCGGCCTGGATGATTCGGGACCGAGCTCTGGCGGTTAGCGGGCTGCTCGTTCGACAGGTTGGCGGCCCCCCGGTCAAAACCTATCAACCAAGCGGCGTCTGGGAAGAAGCGACCTTCGGCACCAAGCGGTATCAGCAGGACAGCGGAGCGGCTCTTTATCGCCGCAGCATGTACGTTTTCTGGCGGCGGATCGTCGGTCCCACGATGTTCTTTGACAGCGCCAGCCGCCAATTTTGCACCGTCAAGCAGTACCGCACCAACACGCCGCTGCATTCTCTCGCCACGCTCAACGACACGACTTACGTCGAAGCATCCCGTGCCCTCGCCGAGCGGGCGATGCTTCATTCGGAAAAGCAAGACGACCGCCTGAACCACGTCTACCGCCTTGTTCTCAGCCGCACTCCAACCGAGAACGAGCGAGAGGTCCTGCACAAGGCTTTCAGCCAGTTCCAGACAGATTACCAAGCTAACCCGGCCGCTGCCGACAAGCTCTTAAAAGTGGGCGAGCATCCGCGGAACTTGAATCTCGCTGCCGTCGATCATGCCGCCTGGACCGCCCTCTGCAGCGCGATCTTGAACTTGGACGAAGCGTTGGTCAAGGAATAATGTCCCCTTCCAATCCCGTGCTTCCCGATTTTCTCCCCTCTGCTTCGCCCGAGATGCTGGCCACACGTGCGGCCCTGCTGAAGCGGCTGCGGACCTTCTTTGACAGCCGCGGCTTTCTGGAAGTGGAAACGCCCCTGCTCAGCCATGACGTCGTGGTGGACCGGCATCTGGACCCGCTTTCCGTGACTCTTTTCCCCGACCCTCGCGAGCCGCACATCGGCCCCAAGCTCTGGCTGCAAACGTCGCCCGAATTCTCCATGAAACGGCTGCTGGTGGCAGGCAAGGAGCAACTCCGCGCCATCTACCAAATCACGCGCGCCTTCCGTGGCGGAGAAATCGGCCCGCTGCACAACCCCGAATTCACCATGGTCGAGTGGTATCGAGTGGGGGACGACTACGCTGCCGGCATGCAACTGCTCGCGGACCTGGCCGAGGAGATTCTCGGACTAGGAACCCCGGAACGTCTAACGTATCGCGAAGCCTTCTTGCGCTACGCCAAGGTTGATCCGTTTGAGCAACGCGACGTTCGACGCGGGTCTCCCGACCCCGCCGAAGCCGCTGACCGAAGGTCTCCCGTTGTTTACGAGGATCACGACCTCCACCTCGACCTCCTCCTCACCCAAAAGGTCGAGCCCAATCTCGGCCAAGACCGCCCCACCATCCTCCACGATTATCCCGCCAGCCAGTCGGCCCTGGCCCAAGTCCGCGACGGGAATCCACCCGTGGCGGAACGCTTCGAACTCTACGTCCGCGGCATCGAACTCGCCAACGGCTATCACGAACTGCTCGACCCGGCGATCCTCCGTGAGCGCAATCGACTTAACAACGCGCTCCGAATAACCGACGGCAAACCGCCACTACCAGAAGAATGCCGCCTCCTCGCCGCGATGGACCATGGCCTCCCCCCATGTTCGGGATGTGCTTTAGGCTTCGACCGGCTGGTGATGGCAGTGACGGGAGCCAGGTCGATTCAGGACGTACTGGCATTCCCGATCACCAGGGCGTAGCAATTCTGTGCCTGGCTAGGGCCGGGGACTGGATTTCACGTCCACGTCCACGTTGCGTCCTTTGACATCAACATCAACGTTCACCTTTTTCTGAGCCGGCGCTGGTTCCGTCGTGGTGCTCGTGCGAACCTCGCATCCACAAACCGCGAGAGCCGCGAGGAGAGTTACGCTGCTAACAATTGATTTACAAAACATGGAAATCTCCTTTTGCTCAAGTGATTTCCCAAGTCCGTTGCACTTTTCATGCCCGAAGGAAGGATCTCAGGAGCTACTGCTCGTTATTAAGTCCTCTACCGCGACAAACTAAAAATAATTTCTTGCGACTAGTGAACAAACGACACGTTCCGCGCATCTGGTGTCTAGGGACCTGTGCGCGCCAATCTCCGTTCCTGAGCACCGGGTCTCCGCCAGAAGAACGGGTTTGGAGTGGCGGTTTATCACCGCTTATCGCTTTTTGATCGATTGCGGCGAAGGTGAAACTGTAAACCGAAAGGGGGCAGGGATTTATGGGCAATACGGCGCTCGCCAGTGAAGCGAAAAAGAGCTTATCAGATGGTGATCCATCGCGAGTGATACAGGTCATTTCGTTGACGCAAAGCCAATAGACCAAATCACTTATGCACTTACACTTACGCAGTTATGTATCACAATAGGCAATATTTTGACAAAAATGAATCAGGATAAGGCAGGTTAAAATCAGAAGCTGCAACGAGTTGCGGCAAGGCGCAGGGCGCGAAACAGGAGTTGCAAAAACATGTATCAGGCTAGGATTCACCCCGTCTTTGACGTTGGTTTACGTTGGGGTCGGGAGGTGTTTTCGCGTGAGCAGAGGTTGGATCTCGTCCAAGCTCTGCCGCGAAAACTCCTCCTGAACCCCTTTACGATCCATCCTGCTATGACCCCGCGTCTCGGAGGTCAATTGGGTTCTGCGCGAACCGGTGGGCGGCGCGAACGGGGTCGGGAAAGGTTTTCGCGGGTGATGTTTGCTAGTTATCTTCGCTCACCAGCCGCGAAAACCCTTCCCGACCCTTGTCGTTTTAGAGGCGGAAGTATCAGGGGGCTTACGCCCCCCGCTCGCCAAGGCTGGGAGCTACTTCCTCGCCCGTTTGTGCTTCAGCGGCAGCCAGGCACCGTTGGCTTTGCTGCTGGCGACGGATTGCTGGATGAAGTACATCCCTTCCACGCCGTCGTTGACGTTGGGGTAGATGGTGTTCGTCTTTTCAAACGGCTTCCCTTCGGCCCGCTCGATCATGGCGTCGTAAGAGCTGCGGTAGACGTTGGCGAAGGCTTCGAAGAAGGCTTCGGGGTGGCCGCTGGGGAGGCGGCAGGCACCTTTGCCGGCGTCGTTCATGAAGGCGGCGTTGGGGTCTCGCGTGTACATGCGGTGGGGCTGGCCGTTGGTCCGGACGATCATCACGTTCGGCTCTTCCTGCCGCCAGGAGAGGGCCCCCTTGGTGCCGTCGATTTCGATGAACAGGTCGTTCTCGCGGCCGTGGCTGATTTGCGAGGCGGTGACCGTGCCGAGGGCCCCGTTCTCGAACTTGATGACCGCGGTGCCGTAGTCGTCGAGCGAGCGGCCGGGCTCGAAGGTCTTGAGGTGGCAGCTAATCTGGTCGGGGAGGAGGCCGGTCATGTAGCGGGCCAGGTTGTAGGCATGCGTGGCGATGTCGCCGAAGCAGCCGGCCGCCCCGCTCTTGGCCGGGTCGGTCCGCCACGAGGCCTGCTTCTGGTCGGAGAGCTCCAGCCGCGTGCGGAGCCAGCCCTGGATGTAGCAGGCCCGGACGGCGTTGATTTCGCCGAGCTCGCCGGACTGAATCATCTGCCGCGCCTGCCGCACCAGCGGATAGCCGGTGTAGTTGTGCGTGACGGCGAAGACCACGCCGCTTTTGTCAACGATGTCGGCGAGCTGCTCCGCCTGGGCCAGGTCGAAGGTCATCGGCTTATCGCAAATGACGTTGAAGCCCGCTTCGGCGGCCGTTTTGGCCAGCTCGAAATGGGTGTGGTTCGGCGTGGCGACGGAGACGAAGTCGATCCGTTTGTCCGCCGGCAGGGCTTTTTCCTTTTGCACCAATTCGCTGATGGAGGTATAGGCGCGGTCGAGTGGAATGTCGTAATCGGGAGCGGAAGCTTTGGCCCGCTCGGCGTTGCTGGAGAGGGCACCCGCCACGAGAGCCGCCCGGTTATCGAGCACGGCTGCTGTGGAGTGGACCCGCCCGATAAACGAACCCTGCCCGCCGCCGCACAGAGCCATCCGGAGTTTTCGATTGAGGGAACCGTTGGTGGACATGGCGGGGACTCCGTAGCTAGAGAGGTTGATTTAATAGATTGGTTTTGGGGAGTATCTGTTGTAGCAAATTGCTCCCCAGGTGCCAGAACCGATGATTCCGGGCAGTTTCATGCCCGTTTCGCCCGCAAAGTTTGCCAGCTTTGCCAGGTTCCGCATTATGCTCAGCACTCCGATTTTGCCGGATATTCTTTCAATGCGGATGTTCCTTTCCGCCGATGCAATGTGGTAGGGAAGATGCCTTTTTCCTGGGCATCGCTCGCGCCTCGCCCAGGTTTTTCAGGGGGACACCATGATTCGTCGCGTCATTTTCGCTTTGGCTTGCGTCCTGATGCTCGGCAGCAGCCTTGCCGCCACCAGCCAGGCCCAGGAGCCCGCCTACCGCGCCTACAACCGCGTTTGGGGCGGGACCTACGGCACCCACGACTGGGACCGGTTTTATCACTATCCCTACGTCTACTATCCGCAGAACTTCTGGGGGAGCGAATACTACCGCTCCAGCCAGGACATGTATTTCCGCTATCCGCCGGAAATGCGGACGCCCGTTTACAACCGGCAGTGGCACAACGAATTCCCGGAGAGCCGCCGCTATCACCAGGGACACCAGTTCATCCTGGACCAGTTCTAGGCGACGGTTGGCTCAGCCAGTCCAAAATATTGCTAACCCCTTGGTGGTTTGTCGTAGAGACAAATCGCGAAGGGGTTAACGTATTGGGTGCCGCGAATCTTGCGGTGCCGATACTGTTGCTGTTACGGTTCTTCCTGAATCTCGGCCGCGACGCGATCTGCGGGCGGCCGGCGCTTCCGCATCAGCAAGAGGCCGAGGATCGTAAGGCCCACACCCGTGAGCAGCCACGGAGACGGCGGCTCTTGGAAGAAGAAGACACCCATCAGGGCGGCCATCGTGGCCTGAGTTGCGTTGAGCGCGTTGACGAAGACCAGGCTGGTAAGTTGCAGAGACTTGGTCAGCGTGACGAACGCGGCGGCATTGCAAAGTCCGGCCAGCAGCATCAGGCCGAGGTTGCGCGGCGTGGTTGCCAGCATTCCGTCCAGGCCGATCCGCCAGAGACTGATGCTGCCAAGCGTGAGCATCCCCACGATGGAGACCATGCACAAAAGGCCCGGCAGCGAATGGCCGCGGGTGACGTAGTAACGGTTGATGGTGTTCAGCACCGCATAGGCCAGCCCGCAGAGACATGCGGCAGCAACGCCGAGGGCCAATTCCCAATAATGGGGAGTCGATGCGGCGGCACCTTCATGGTTGGCAGCGCCGCGAACCGCATCATGGGCGTTCTCAGCTCCCAGAAAAAGGATGAAGACCGAAATCAGCAGGACCACCATTGCCGCCACGGTGCGATAGGTCACTGGCTCGTGCAAGAATACGCGGCCCAAGATTGTGCCAAAGACAATCATCCCTCCCAGGTTCAGCGGCACAGTCAAGGCCACGCCGATGATGCCGAGCGCCCATTGAAACGGGATGTTCCCGCAAACCTGGCCGACGAATCCGCCAACCGCAACCACTCCCAGCACCGCCAGCGGCGGAATGGCCCGGTGCCCGCGATAGTGCATGTGCAGCATCCAGGGAATCATCAGCAGGGCCGTCGGCACGGTCTTCACGGCGGAGACCCAAACCGGATCACAATCCGTCAATGCCCGCAAAAAACCGTTCGCAGCCGTATAGAGAATGGAGGACGCCAGGCCGCAGAGGGTGCCGAATACCACCGGATCCAGAATCCGGCGGCTGGCGGGGTGTGCGTCGGTGGCTTGGTCAGTGGACACGGTGCTATTCTAATGCGACTTGCTTGCCGGGTGCATGCCCAAGGCTTTCTGGGTGGCACGCCCACGGCTTTGCGTGGGCGTGTTGTTACAGGCTCTTTGTTAAGTCATTTCTCATGTCCATCCCCGCCCAAGTCCGCCGCGTCGCCTCGCTGCTTAAGCAGAAGAGCTTCAAAGTCGTCTTCGCGGAGAGTTGCACCGGTGGATTGGTCGCAGGCTCGCTCACGCGCGTGCCGGGAATCTCCGACTATCACTGCGGCGGCGTGGTGGTCTATCGGAACGCGACCAAGCAGGCCTACTTGGGAATCTCCGCCAAGCTGCTTAAAAGTCCTGGTCCTGTCAGCGAAATCGTCGCTCGCGAAATGGCAACACGAGTCCTCGATCTCACTCCGGAAGCCGGCATTTCCGCCGCGGTTACCGGCCACTTGGGACCTGGCGCGCCGCCGGAACTCGATGGCGTTGTCTTCATCGCTGTCGCCCTGCGGTCGAAGGCAACGAAGAACAGCCAGCGAAAGCCAGCGGTGGAGGTATCCACGATCCGCTATCAATGCCGCACCAGCGACCAGCGCCTGCCGCGGCAGAAGGAAGTTGTCGAGCAGGTTCTTAAACAACTCGAAAGCGTCCTGCTGCAAGCCTGAGACAGACTCGCAATCAGCAACGTTCCTATTCCTCTTCAGTCTTCCCCGACACAACGAGCGCTCCGTCCCTCAGTTCCACGAGCTCCACCTTCAGCTTCTTCCCTTGGAATTCCGGCTGATTCATGGGAATGGTGATGTAGCCGACAGGGTCGCCGTCTTCCTCCCCCCAGCGGAGTGGAACGCCCGCTTTGGCGGTGTGCTGGGAGATTTGCTCCAGGAAGTTCGCCAGCGGCACCGGAAGAGCGCCGGCCCGGACCTGCTTGATGCGGATGGCAATGACATTGGGCTCCGTGGTCATTTTAGGTTCGGCACCGATGGAGACCACGGCGTCAAACCGCGAGTCGACGTATTTGCAGGCAACCTGAATCATCTGCGGGCTGATAGCGACGCGCGGGTCGGAAACCTGACTGGGGAGCGCCTTAGGAAACTTCGTCGGCAAGTCATTCGCCAACCAGCCGTTGATTTCCTCGGCAGTGAAAGTAGCCTGCCAGTCCCCCTCGCGGCGGACATCGTTGCGCAGCTCCAGCACTTCCTGCTCAAACTTGTAAGCCGCCTTCGCCGGCTCAGCAGCGGGCTTCGCCAGGGCCTGGGTGTAGAACTCCGGCACATGCTGAAGAGAGCGATAACTGTAGATACCTGCGGAGACCGTCAGCAGCACAATCGCCAGGCTCACGAAGAACAGGATGCGGATGAGTTTTCTCATGGGGGAGCCACGGCGATGCTCGATTCAATGGAGTTCTTCCGTCATTCTACCTCGTTCGCGGCGGAGGGCCACTTTTTGTCCCGCGCGCCGGAGTCCTTTCCGCATTTCTCCACGCTTCGACATTCGTCAGCACCGCCTGGACCGCAGCCACGGGGTCGTTGCGGGTTGCCTCAAACGGCTGGGTCTTGTTGCCATCGCCCCCAAGCAGCATGTCGCACAGGCAATGGAATGTCCGGCCATCTTCTGACATCTCCAGCCGCACATACTCGGCCCCCAGTTCTTCCAACTGACCGCGAACAGCATCAATCTGATTCGCGGTCGCCTGATCGAGCGGACCAACGTCGGCAGCAGGAGTTGCGGACTCGCCAGCCGCCGACCCTTCGCCGCGCGGCAGAAAATCAGGCGCATGCTGAAGCGGCGGCGGAGGGGCGGACGGGAATCTCTCCGTCAGACTATGCGATCCCGGCTCCTCGGGGAGAGCGCCACCTTCGGAGGGGAGCGGAACTTCGTGCGTCGCCTGCGAAGCCTCGGCCACCGCCGATTTATTCAACGATGGAGCTGGTTCCACCTCAGTTTTCGGCCCGGACTTCTCCGGCTCACCATAGAGCAATCCGTCGAGCAGCGTGGCAACGCTCGGCATCGCCATCACCGGCAAGACAATCAAAAAGCCGATGATGAAAACGGCCCTCAAGGTATACGAAGTCCATCGTTGCATAGGTGAATTCCATTCCGAGAGTGCTGGGAGCCGAATTCTATCCGGCCCACCGCCGCGGACAAACCCGAAAAGGCCATCGGCTGCTAGCGAGGACGGCATGAACTACTTAGTCGATGAGTACTCTTATCCTCGCAAAGATGCTGTCAAACATCGGTTCCGTCAGTTTGCCGGTGAACGTGTTCTGCTGGCTGGGATGGAATGTACCGATCAGAGCGAGACTGTCGTTCACCTGGACTTCGGCTCCGTGAGCGAATTTGGGGCGGGACTTCAGGTCCGTTTTGCCGAGCGAGCGGAGGGCATCGAAGGCAGTATCAAAGCCGATCTTCCCCAGGCCGAGGATGACGCGAAGATTGGTGAGCAGTTCCAGTTCTCGCAGCAGAAACGGCCGACAATTGGCAAGCTCCTCCGGCAGCGGCTTGTTCCCGGGAGGAGCACAGCGGCAGGCGGCGGTGATGAGAGCGTCTTTGAGCTTCAGGCCATCATTTCGGTGAACCGAAGTCGGCTGGTTGGCAAAGCCCGCCTTGTGCAGCGCCCGGAACAACCAATCGCCACTCCTATCCCCCGTGAAAACCCGTCCCGTCCGATTCCCCCCATGTGCCGCCGGCGCGAGGCCCACGAGCAACAGCCGCGCCTGTGGATCTCCAAACCCCGGCACCGGCTTCGCCCAGTAGTCTTCCCCCCGATACCGCGCCGGCGGATTCTCCGCCGCCTCTTCCCGCCACGCCACCAGCCGAGCGCAGAGGTGGCAGGCGGTGATTTCGGATTCAACGGAGCCGAGACTCCCGGCAGAACGATTGGGCATAGTGAATTCAACAGTAGACTACCGACTTGCCGGATTCCATGCTTGCACCATCTTTGTCCGGTTCGAGCGTCGTACCGCGCTTTGAGTTCCATCTGTAGAATGACAGCAACCCTATGCAAGCATATTCATACACCAGATTGCCATGCCAACCGCAATATCTCCCGACGCTCTGCTCTCACAACTCCGCTGGCGATACGCCACGAAGAGATTCGACCCGACTCGCAAGATTCCCGACCAAGAGTGGCGGACGCTCGAAGAAGCTCTGATTCTCACCCCCTCCTCCTTCGGCCTCCAGCCGTGGAAGTTCGTGGTGATAACCGACCCGGCGGTGAAGGCCCAGTTGCCGGCGATTTCCTGGAACCAAAGGCAGGTGCTGGAAGCATCGCACACCGTCGTTTTCGCCCGCCGACTCGACGTGACCGAGGAATTCATCGACCGTAACATCCGTCGCATTGTCGAAGTCCGCGGCGGCACGGTGGAAGGACTCGCCGGCTTCAAGAAAATGCTGATGGGAAGCCTGGTACCGCCACCCGCCGGCTTTGACCTGCAAAACTGGGCCGCCCTGCAATGCTACATCGCCCTGGGGAACTTCATGACCTCAGCAGCCGTGCTTGGCATCGACACCTGCCCGATGGAGGGAATCGTCCCCGCCAAATACGACGAGCTGCTCGGCCTCACCGCCAAGGGCTTTGCCACCGTCGTCGTCGGCTGTGCAGGCTACCGGTCGGCGGATGATAAATATGCCAGCGCTGCCAAGGTCCGATTCCCGGCGGAAGAGATGATTGAGCGAGTCTAGCGGCAAAATGCATGTTTACGCCGTCCTCTTCTCCACCTAAAATCAGCGTATCCATCTTTCGCCCTTTTCACCCCTCCGTGCCCACTCATGACGACCCGGACAGAGCCAACGAGCAAACGTCCCAAGCGCGGTGTCCCCGGCGGTCTCTGGCAGCGCTGTCCCGGCTGCGGGGCGACGATTTATTGGAAAGAGGCGGAGAAGCTCCTCAATGTCTGTCCGCAGTGCGAATACCATTTTTACGTCTCCGCCCGGGAACGGGTGAGCCACGTCTTGGACGATGGAACCTTTGAGGAATGGGATGCGAACCTGCGGACCGCGGACCCGCTCGAATTTGTGGACGCCAGCAAGAGCTACATTGAGCGAATGGCGATTGAGCAGAAGAAGTGCGGCCTGACCGATGCCGCCCTCACTGGCGGCGGCATGATCCGGGCTCGCCGCGTCGCCTTCGGAGTTACCGACAGCCAGTTCATCATGGGGAGCATGGGGAGCGTCGTCGGCGAACGGCTGACCCGACTCATCGAGCGGGCTACCGACGAATCCCTGGCCCTCATCATCATCAGCGGCTCCGGCGGCGGAGCCCGTATGCATGAAGGAATTCTCTCCCTGATGCAAATGGCCAAGGTCTCCGCTGCTCTTGCCCGGTACGATCGTGCGGGCGGACTGTTCATTTCCGTTCTCACCAATCCCACCATGGGTGGCGTTGCTGCCAGCTTCGCTTCTCTGGGAGATCTCGTTTTCGCCGAGCCCAAGGCACTCATTGGTTTTGCCGGGCCACGCACGATCAAGGCGACGATCCGGCTGGAGCTTCCCAAGGGCTTTCAAACCAGTGAGTTTCTCCTCGACCACGGCTTTGTGGACCGCATCGTCTCCCGCTCTCGCCTGAAGAGCGAAATCGCCCGGGCGATTGACTACTGCGGAAAGTAGTTCCGCTCGATCCACTTGCTCATCGCGGCTGCCAAGCTCTCGCCACAGCCGGTGTAGTTGTGGTCGGCGCCGGAAATCACTTCGACAGTGAGCGGCCCGCGCTTTTCGGGCAATTTAGCCAGCGCCTCGGCCAGTCCGGCAAAGGCGATCCCCCCCGTTTCGAGTTCCTTGCTGCCGTAGGTGAAGAGGGCGGGAACCGGAACTCGGCCCGCGAAATCCAGAATGTTGTATCGCTCGCCGGGACCGTATTTGTCGACGTAGGCGGTCCCGCTCATGAGCAAGGGAAACGGAAACTTGGCCAGAAACAACTCGTCCCCGCGGCCCGCTTTGACTAGTTGCTCGGCAGTCGAGAGCGAATCGAAAAACAGGGTCGATTCGAGCGAGTTCTTGAACGCTTGGCAGGAAAGCCGCGGCGGCGAGGCGGCTATCAGGCCGACCACGCTTGGGTTTGGCTCGTGCGCTTGCGAATAGACCGCTTTGATCGCGCCAAGGCTGTGGCCAACAAGCAGGATTCGCTGCATCCCGCGCTCGACGAGAAATTTGCACCAGCCGGCAACGTCGAGGCGACACTCGTCAACAATTTCGACGGCGGCCCCCTGGCGACGGCGGCCCATCGCAATCGCAGCGGTATACAGCGAGTCATGCCCGCGGGTGTTGGCAAATAACACTGAGATGCCCAGTTTCCGAAGGGCTGGCGCTACTGCCTCCAGCGCGCTGCATGTGTAGAAATTCGCCCCCACTCCGTGAAGGCAAAGCGCGGCATCGACTGGCCTGCTTGCAACCTCATTCCCCGCCAGCAAAGCCCCATCCAGCCGCAGGCCGTCGGGTGTGAGGGTGCGGAGGAGATCGGCTTGCATGGCGACCTACTCCGCCGCCTTCGCTGGGGGATTTGCCACACTGCCGAGTTGCGAGAGGACCTGCAAGAGTCCGTTGAGATGTTGGAGTCGTGGGCCGAAACGATCGATGAATTCGTTGAGCATGAAGTCGCTGTCGACGAAAGCCTCATCGCTGTCGGCAATTTCCGTGGTCAGGTTGCAGATGAATTGCTCCTGAACTTTCTCCAATAATTCGGTCGCTCCCCGGCAACTGTCGGCCAGTTCGGGATGAGCTTCCTTCCACTTCATCAGCTCCTGATGGCGGGCCTTGTGCGGGCCGGAAATGTGTTGGGCCATTTCCTGAAGCAGGGCAATTTCTTTTTTCTGCCCTTCCACCAGCTGCTTCAGCAGCATCACCATTAGCTCATTGGCATCGATTTGATTCGACTGCTGCTCGGTCGCCTGGTCGGCGGAGACGTCAATGCTGAAGATCGGGGAGAAGTGACGCTGTTCAAACGACATGGAGCCCTCGCAGTCAACTTTAGTCAGGATGTTAAGGTCAGTATACTCGCCCCGACGCGCATGTCGAGCATTTGGCAAAATGTGCCGCCTGGGGAGGCCCTGCCGCGCGGCAATCCACTTGCGGCAAGCGTACTCAAGTGCCCCGGAGACATTGCCCGATGCAAGGAGAGGTTACGACTGCCACTGCCTGCCCTCTCCGACCCACCGCATGACTACCGGCAAGCCCGTTCCCGCCATCGGTTTTCTCACCGTCACCGAGCACGCCGACCACGGCCTGTTTGGCGGCTACCTGATTTTGAACAGTTCCGGCCGGCCGCTGGAGTTCCACTGCACCGCTCCGCTTAAGCCGAGCCGGGCGCAGGAAATTCTGTACGGCCCCACGCTGCGGCCCTTCCTCTTCGGCGAGCAAATCGGCCAGACGCTCCTTGCCAAAGCGAAAGTCAAGCCGTTCCTGGTCTGCACGGATGCGGAAGCGATGCTAGCAGCCCGCGAATTCAGCGAAGTGCCGCTGCTGCTGGTTCCCACGGATTCGAGCAGGTCGGACCCGCACGGAGTCGGAGAGTCGTTTAAGCTCGGCCGCCGCCAGGTTTTCGCGGCAACGGCCCATCCGGAAGATCAGACCATTGCGCTCGAGAAATGGACTGCCGCTCACGCGGATTCGCTCGACCTCTTGGAACCGTTCACTCGTATTCGAGAGGCGCTGGAAGAGGCTCAGAAGACGGTACGCCCGGCAACAGTTCCTGTCGCGGCGTAGGGAAGATGGAGAGAAGGAGAGTGGGGGAGAAGGAGAGAGTTGGCGCGATGTTCGAATGGCAACCCAATTCCGGGCTTCTTTCAACTTCCACCTGGAACGCGAACGAACATGTATTTGAGGCCAATGTAAGCAGTCTCTCTCCGCTTTTGTCGACGCCAGCGCTCCCCGATGTCGAGTCGTCTGACCTCACCTCGTTTGCCCTGAAGGCGGTCGCGCTCAAGATTCCCCGCCACGCGCCCAAGGTGACGAGTTTCACCTTTCCAGAAGCGCCGGCGTGGGCACATCCACAACCATTAACGCCAGGCGCGAAACCACAAGCGGTAAAGACGATTACTCCTGAACTCAACGGCACGACCGAAGGAGAGTCGGAAGTTAAGAAACAAACTATCACGCGGATCAAGCCTCCTGGGGACGTGATCAAGCTGGAAGACCGTTTGTACTACGTCCTCCAGCCCCCGCTCGAAACGCTGATCCAGTCCGATGCGCTCCACTTCCCTTTTGAACCGTTTCCCTATCAGTACCAGGGAGTCGCCTTCCTCTATCCCCGCTACGCCGCCGTGCTGGCGGACGAGATGGGACTGGGGAAGACGATGCAGGCCATCACGGCCATCCGCATGCTCCTCCGCTCGGGCGAAATCCGCAGCGTCCTGTTGATTTGTCCGAAGCCGCTGGTGACGAACTGGAAGCGGGAATTCACCCAGTGGGCTCCGGAGATTCCCCTCAGCATCATCGAGGGGGACGCCAACCGCCGGCATTGGCTGTGGCAGCAGGATGGTGTGCCGGTGAAGATTGCCAACTATGAATTGCTCATGCGGGACAAAGAGGAGGTGCTCGGGGCAGGGATGCATTTTGATCTGGTGATGCTCGACGAGGCCCAGCGGATCAAAAACATCAACAACACAACGAGCGAAATCGTCCGGGCCATCCCTCGCACCCGCAATTGGGCTCTTACCGGTACGCCGATTGAAAACTCTCCGGACGACATCGTCGGCATCTTCGAGTTTCTATCGCCCGGCTACATGCGGACGGGAATGCCGGCCAAACGCCTCGGGGAACTCGCGCGGGATTACATCCTGCGGCGGACGAAGGACATGGTGCTGACGGACATGCCTCCCAAGATGTTCCGCGACGCGGAACTCGACCTCTCGCCGGAGCAGCGGGCGACCTATGAAATTGCCGAGAACGAAGGGGTCATCAATCTCAACGAACTCGGCGACTCCATCACCATCCAGCACGTCTTCGAACTGGTCCTACGGCTCAAGCAGATTTGCAATTTCGATCCCGCCACGGGGACGAGTTCCAAGCTCGAGCGTTTGGAGGCAGACCTGGAAGAAGTGGCTGCCAGCGGCAAGAAGGCGATTGTCTTCAGCCAATGGGTCAAATCCATCGAGATCATCTCCAAAAAGCTGCAGCGATTTGGGCCGCTGGAATACCACGGCAAAATCCCCAGCAAACAGCGGGATCCGATCCTGAAACAGTTCAAGGAAGACAAGAGCAAGCACGTCATTCTGATGAGCTACGGAGCCGGCAGCGTCGGGCTCAATTTGCAGTTTTGCGAATACGTCTTCCTCTTCGACCGCTGGTGGAACCCGGCCATCGAGGATCAGGCCATCAACCGGGCCCATCGCATCGGTGCAGCCGGGCCGGTGACAGTCACGCGGATGCTGGCGCTCTCCACCATTGAAGAGCGGATCAACCAGGTGCTCGAGCACAAACGAGAACTTTTCAACAGCATCATGAACCAGACCGGCGGCCACACTGACCTCCGCCTCACCCAGCAGCAGATCTTTGGGCTATTCAATCTGCGGACGCCCAAAGGGCCGATTAAGCAAGCGGCATAGTAGTCCGCTCACTCCGTGAGCGGACATGCCAGCACACGGAGTGTGCTGGCTACTATATTTTCTTGCCAATCGCAGCCGCCACCGCTCGGCAGCGGGCCATGACGTCGTTGAACTGGACGAGGTTCAGCGATTGATATCCGTCGGAGAGGGCTTGTTCGGGATCGGGATGGACTTCCAAAATCAAGCCGTCGGCTCCCGCGGCGACGGAAGCGACCGCCATATCGGGAACTAAGTAGGTGTGACCGGTCCCATGGCTCGGATCGACGACCACCGGCAGGTGGGTCTTGTGGTGCAGGTACGGAACCGTGGCGAGCGGCAGCGTGAACCGGGTGTGAGCTTCGTAAGTCCGGATCCCTCGCTCGCAGAGAATGACGTTGGGATTCCCCTCGTTGAGAATGTACTCAGCGGCCAGGAGCAACTCTTCAATCGTCGCGCTAGGACCACGCTTGAGGAGCACCGGCTTCTTGACCCGCCCGACCGCCTCCAACAGCCGGTAGTTCTGCATGTTGCGGGCACCGACTTGCAGCACGTCCGAATACTTCGCGACTAGATCCACATCCTCGCTGGTCATCACCTCGGTCACGATCGCCAGGCCGGTCTCTTTCCTCGCCATGGCCAAGAGCTTCAGCCCCTCCTCCTTCATCCCCTGGAAACTGTACGGGCTGGTCCGGGGCTTGAAGGCTCCGCCGCGGAGCGCCGTTGCTCCAGCCGCCTTCACCGCGCGGGCGGTGACGAGAATCTGCTCCTCGCTCTCCACGGAACAGGGTCCGGCTATCACGCCGATGATACCGGCTCCGACTTTGAGCGAGCCGACGGAGACCTGCGTCGGTTCCATCTTCACCTCGCGGCTGGCGACTTTGTAGGGGGCCAGAATGGGGACCACGTCTTCGACACCAGGGCCGCTGGCGAGGGACTCCTTGGTCTCTGCCCGCTTCTCGCCGATTGCCGCGATGACGGTCCGCTCGGTCCCCTGAATCACATGCGCCTTGAGCCCCAGTTTCTCTACCCGCTCGGCCATATGCTTGATCTGCTCAGCGGTGGCCCCTTTTTCCATGACGACGATCATTGCTTCACTCCTGGTCTTTGACTTGAGATTTGCTTGGTTCAGATTTCGTGCTTCGCGCTTCGGATTTCAACAAAAAACCCCGGCAAAACCTGGGGTTCTCCGGGGCGGGGATTTCGGTAATGACTGGTTGCCTCAGCGGCAGACCTCCCACGGCCCATGCGATCCCTCCAGGGACCGGCTGGTAAAGTAAAACCGCCAGAAGTAGCCGTTCGTTTTCCGCATGGGGGTAATTATGCTTTGCGGGAGTGAATTTGCAAGGGCTGCCTCAAAACTCCACTTCCATCAAGTCGCTCGCAATCATCGTGTTAGGGAACAACTCGCGAGACGCAGCCAGCCCCACGGGATCTTCACTGTTGTTGAGCGGGTCCATGTGAGTCAGCACCAGCCGGCCGACGTCGGCGGCTTTGGCGAGTTTGAGCACGTTGGTCAAGCAGCTATGGCCGGTCTTCTCGGCCCATTCTTGATGGCTGTCGGGGAAGTTGCATTCGTGAACCAGCAAATCCACGCCGCTTATGTGCGGGATATACGGAGAGTCTTCGCGGGCGGTCGTGTCGGTGATATAGGCCATGCTTCGCCCCGGCCAGTCCAGCCGAAAGCCGACCGAGCCGCCGGGATGGTCGAGCGGAAAGTGTGTCAGCTTGCCCCCGGCGGCCAGCGGCACCAGCGCGTTGAGCGGACTGCCGGTGAACGGGAGTTGTGCCGGGAACAGCACTTCCGCGAGCAGATGGGTCTGCACAGCCGCCAACTTTGCGGCCTCGGCGTGCAGGGTTACCCGCTCCAGGGATTTTCCATAGCAAGTGTCGAAGAGGAAAGAGACACCCCAAACATGATCGAGGTGAGCATGCGTGAGAAAGATGTCGAGCGTCTTCGTCGCCAGCAGGTCACGGACTCGGAACATCCCCGACCCCGCGTCGAGCACGACCCCCACTTCCGGCAGCATCAGGCACGACGTATGCCGCGTCTCGCTGGGATGATAGCCGGCGGTGCCGAGGAAGACGAGTTTCATGGGTAATGTAGTCCGCTCGCTCCGCGAGCGGAACTCTTGAGCGAGCAGCGTTATCGGAAGGGTTCCGCTCGCGGAGCGAGCGGACCACGGCTAAATAGTTGCCAATTCCTCTGTCATCGCCGCCGGTTTGCTGAAGGCAGTCAGGGCATCCACGATCAGCATATCTTGTCCCGGCAGCACGCTCCGCAGGTCGAGCAGCAGCCGGTCGTTCTTAATGCGGCCCATCACGGCCGGAATGCCGGTTCGCAGGGCGGCAGCGAGGGCGTTGACGTTTCCTTGGGATGGCGTCAGGGCGACGCACCAGGTCGGAATCTCCTGCGTCGGCACACTGCCGCCGCCGAGATACGCATGGTCCTCGACTAGCTCCGCCGCGGCAATGCCGCCAGTGGCGGCGAGTTGCGGAGCGAGCCGTTCAGCCCGATTCTTCAAGTTGTCCAGGGGCGTGGCGAGTAGCGACAGCAGCGGCACGCGGCGTTCGGCAATGTCGGCATCCTGGTAGAGCCCCAGCGTGGCGGCCAGAGCCGATAGGGTGAGCTTATCGACGCGCATCGCCCGCATCAGCGGGTGCTTCATTATTTTCGCAATGAGGGCCGACTTGCCGACGATGATGCCGCACTGCGGTCCGCCCAGGAGCTTGTCGCCGCTGAACAGAACGAGGTCGGCTCCGGCTTTGATGCTGTCCCCGGCCACTGGCTCGCCCGTGATGCCGTATTTCTTCAGGTCGATGAGCGCCCCTGAGCCGATGTCGTCGATGACCGGCAGGTTGTGCTTGCGGCCGATGGCGATGAGCTCGTGGAGCTGCGGCGACTCCGTGAAGCCGACGACGACGTAGTTGCTGGTGTGCACATGCAGCAGTGCCCCGGTCAGGCTGTTTACAGCCGCGGAATAGTCCGCCGCCCGGGTCTTGTTCGTCGTCCCCACTTCCCGCAAAAACGCCCCACTCGCCGACATCACCTCCGGCAGCCGATAGCTCCCGCCGATTTCAATCAGCTCCCCGCGGCTGACGATGACTTCTTTGCCGCTGGCAACGGCGGCCAGCGTGATGAGCGTCGCCGCCGCATTATTGTTGACGACGGTCGCGGCTTCCGCCCCGGTCAACTTCGCCAGCAGACGTTCGACAGCGACCACTCGCTGCGACCGCTCGCCGGTCGCCAGGTCGATCTCCAAACTCGCATAGCCGCCGGCCACTTCGCTCATGGCGGCAATCGCTTCTTCCGCCAGCGGAGCACGGCCGAGACCCGTGTGCAGCAGAATGCCCGTCGCATTGATCACGGGTCGCAGGCTCAGCTTCTGCTCCGCGGTGATCCAACTGGCAATCCGCTCGGCCAACTCGCTGGGAGTCGGAATGTTCATCGCCGCCGCCGAGGACTGCACGTTGGTCCGCAGGTTGTCGAGAAAGCTCCGGACGCCGCTGACTACCACATTGTGGCTGGCGGTATGCACCAGCGACTTGAGCGGCGGGTACTCCAGCAGCTCGTTGACGGACGGAATGTTGCGGAGCATGTCTTTCATCGGCTTTCCTACGGAGTTCGGTGCATCCGCAATCCTAACCCGAAGCGTGAGCGAGGGAAACGCATCATCGCTTGTAGTAACCCGCTTCAGCGGGTTAGGCGAACCTAACCGGCTGAAGCCGGTTACTACGAACGACGGCTGGTCCGTCATGGCGGGCAAGTGTAAAACATCGGCCAGAGTTTTCCGCTCGATACACGCCCACGCAAAGCCGTGGGCGTGCCACCCGAGGAGTTTTCCATGCCCGAATTTCCCACGCTCAACCCTCCCGTCCGCCTCCTCATGGGCCCCGGCCCCAGCGACACGCACCCCCGCGTTTTGCAGGCCCTGGCCAAGGGGACGGTCGGCCATCTCGACCCGTACTATCTCGAGATCATGAACGGCCTGCAGGAGATGCTCCGCCGGCTGTTCCGGACGAAGAACCCGATGACGATGGCGATCAGCGGCACCGGCTCCGCGGGGATGGAGGCGGCGGTCGTCAACCTGATTGAGCCGGGGGACTCGATGATCGTCTGCGTCAACGGCGTCTTCGGCGGCCGGATGCTCGACGTCGCCCAGCGGGCCGGGGCGAACGTCACCAAGGTCGAAAGGCCGTGGGGGGAAGTCTTCACGCCGGCCGATTTGAAAGCGGCTCTGGCCACGGCGAAACCGAAGGTCGTCGGCATCGTGATGGCGGAGACCTCCACCGGGGCCTATCAACCCATCGAGGAGATTTCCAAGCTCGTACACGAAGCGGGAGCGCTCCTGCTGGTCGATGCGGTGACAGCCCTCGGCGGCGTTCCCGTGGAAGTAGACGGCTGGAACATCGACGCCATCTATTCCGGCACGCAGAAGTGTCTGAGTTGCCCGCCGGGCCTTTCGCCGACGTCGTTCAGCCCCCGGGCGATGGACGTCATCATGAATCGCAAGACCAAGGTCCAAAGCTGGTATCTGGATGTCTCGATGCTCGCCAATTACTGGGGACAGAACCGGGTCTACCATCACACCGGCCCCATCAACATGACCTGGGGGCTCTACGAAGCCCTCTGCCTCATCCACGAGGAAGGGCTGGAAAACTGCTTCGCCCGCCACCTGCGAAACCACCGCGCCCTCAAAGCCGGCCTCGCCGCCATCGGCATCAAGTACTCCGCCCAGGAAGGGCACCAACTGCCGATGCTCAACGCGGTCTATGTTCCGGAAGGTGTCGATGACGCCGCGGTCCGCTCCGCACTGCTGACGAAATTCGGAATCGAAATTGGGGCAGGGCTCGGGGCCTACAAAGGAAAAGTCTGGCGCATCGGCCTCATGGGTTTCGGCTCCCGCCCCGCCAACGTCCTGCTCTTCCTCTCGGCCCTCGAGCAACTCCTCACCGAGCAGAAATACAAGTTCACAGCCGGAGCGAGCGTGGCCGCGGCGAATGAGTTTTATGCGAGCCAGCGGTAGCGGCGGATCTTTCTCATTCTCCCTCTCCCTTTGGGAGAGGGCCGGGGTGAGGGTCTTCTGGTAATCCGACGCGTTAGCGAGGAAGATCGCCGTTCTCGTTCCCAGGCTCTGCCTGGGAACGCACTTCCCGGAGGCTCCGCCTCCCGCCCGCGCGAAGCCAGCCGAGCTCCCAATACTTAATCGCGATGCTAGATTATGATTCGTCGGATTCATGCTCTTTTCTCGCGTCAGTCAGCTTTTCACAACCCCTTGTCAATCCTCGCCTTGTGGCGATATTAGTGATTCACTCGTGCCTAAATATGTCGATTCTTGATTCATATACTTACATAAGTCGTTACTGACATTGACTTTCCGTGCGCCAAGCTCCCGACATTCCGCCACGTCATAAGCTCTTTTTCGATTCACATTCCACCCCGCCACTCGCCATAACCCTCAGCCGCTCCGCCGTTTATGAACTCTGCCCGCCTTGATTCACGTCTCCGGGCGATAAGCAGCGATAAGCCGCCTCCATCCACCGGAACCGAGCGCTCGCCAGCGAGTCCTCCGCGCGCACCAAGTCTTCATCCTTAAGATGCGCGAAACATCCTATTTGTTCACTACTACACAAAATAATCTTTTTGCTTGGCGCGGACGCTGGAGTCCCGGCTTTAGCCGGCTCCGGAGGACCGCCTAAAGGCGGGACTCCAACGTGAGACCCGTGCCCATCTTAGGGGGCATTGTGCGAGGGTGACTACGGGGTGCTGGATACGGAGACGTCGGTGCTGACGCCGCTGAAAGTGGAATCGGGCGTGGTATAAGTTCTCGTTCCCAGGCTCTGCCTGGGAACGCACTTCTTGGAGGCTCCGCCTCCGTCTGTCGCAAGCGAGGCGAGGCGAGGCGGAGCCTCGCGGTCGTGGGTTCCCAGGCGGAGCCTGGGAACCAGAAGCTACTCCCCCGGCAATACCTCATCACCAACGCGGAGCATTCCGCTCCGGACGATCTGAGCGCGGAGGCCGCCGCGGTGGATGAGGGATTTTTTGATGCCGGCGCAGGTCAGCTTTTCCAAATGGCCGCACGGCTCGCAAAGCTCGAGGCCGCGAAGCAGGACCTCGCCGACGTGGAATGTCTTGCCGACCAGATGATTGAGCGGCACTCCCGTGGTGAGCAGATTGCGGCGGGTATCAAGATGCGTGAACGCCAGTTTGTATTCCTGCCCGGCAGCGGCGATTGCTTCCTCTTCGATGAGCGTCACCTCTTGCTCCGGCTTGGCCGGGCCATGCTGCCCCACCCCCTTTCCTTCCGCGTAGCGGTCCCCGGTCAGGCCGCGCCCCGCCATCGCCGCGATAGAATCAACGGAGTGGAGCGGCAGCTCCTTCGCTGCCGCGATGCCGATCGCCAGCAGCTTGCCGTGAAACGCCGTGTTGCCGTTCATTATCTGCTCCTTTCCCCCAACGTAATCGAACCATGTCTCTCATGAAAGTCATCGCCTCCCATAATGGATTGGCCGCTGCCGAGAGAGCCTTCGAGCGGCTGCGGGCGGGGGTGCTGCCGCTGGATGCGGTGGTGGAGGGAGTGGGACTGATTGAGGATGACCCGGAGGAAACGACGGTCGGGTACGGCGGCATTCCGAATGAGGATGGGGTGGTCGAACTCGATGCGGCTGTGATGGACGGCAAGACCCATCGCGGGGCGGGGGTGGCGGCACTCCAGCGGGTGCGGCATCCGTCGCAGGTCGCCCGGCTCCTCATGGAGCAAACCAACCGCGTGCTGCTCGTCGGGGAAGGGGCCCTCAAGTTCGCCCGGGCCAACGGCTTTCCAGAGGAGAACCTGCTGACCGAGAATGCCCGGCAGGTCTGGCTCCACTGGAAGCGGACCCGCTCGCAAATCGACGACTGGCGGGCTCCGCCGCTGGAAACAGTGGACCCGAAAGTGCGCAAATGGTTCGAGGTCCATTTCCGCGGCCCTTCGGGACACGGCAAAGTCGGCACGGTCCACGTCTCGGCCCTCGGCCCGACCGGCGACGTCGCCTGCTGCACCAGCACCAGCGGCCACGCCTTCAAACTGCCCGGGCGGGTGGGAGACTCGCCCATTCTCGGGGCGGGCCTTTATGCCGACAACGAACTCGGCACCTGCGGCAGCATCGGCCACGGGGAAGCGAATCTGGAAAACGTCACCTCCTTCGCCGCCGTCGAACTCCTCCGCAGCGGTCTCTCCCCCGCAGAGGCCGGGCTTGAACTCCTTCGCCGGATCGCCGCCAAGACCCGCCCCGACCAGCTCGACCCCCAAGGCCGGCCGAAATTCAACCTGTGGCTTTTTATCCTCGCCAAAGACGGCCGCCATGCCGGCGTCACCATGCACGGACTCAAGCAATACGCCTTGGCCGATGAGAACGGAGCAAGATTGGAGAAGTGCGTCGCTCTATTTGAGTGACGCGTATGCAGCGTAATTCGTACCGCGATCCTGGGCCGGCTAATTGATGAATTTCGGATCCGGGTTGAAGTCGAGCGTCTTGTCGTAGGCGTAGAAGTCCTTGGCCAACCGGTGAGCCATTTGTTGGATGAACACTTTGCGGAAGTTCTCGGCGCTTTCGGTAACATGGATCTCGCCATGTTCGGGAAAGGTGATCTGGGTTTCCTCGATAGTATGGACCGGCTCGTGCGGCTTGGACATGTCGTAAACTTTGGCTTCGACAGTCGCCCGACCACGCAGCGTGGTTCCGCCCGGTTCGTAGATCTGACAGGCCTTGAGATCGACGCCGACCACCATGTCCGCCTTCACACCCTTGGCCACATCACGAAAGTCCACCACGTCGTCCCGCTGGTTGTCCATCCAATCGGCGATTTTGGACTCCGATATCAACTTGATCTTGGGAACATTGCTGTTCAGTTCTTTGGCCAGCGCGCGGGCCAAGGACTCGGCCTCTCCGCCCGGCTGCCGGAGGGTGTGTGCGTCGAGACAGACGACGGCGACCGTTTTCCCTTCCAGGCCATTAAATCGAGCGTCGATGCGGCGGTCCTGCATCGTCATGACGACTTGCGACAGGAACGTGCAGCCGCCGGAGTTGGCGACGATGCCCGTCAGAGCACCCAGCCCCAACATTCGTGACAAGCAGGTTCGACGCGAGAAAAGTGTCCGGCTCATAGGCAATCCTTTGCGCTAATCGCTTTTGTACGCTCTGGGCGAAAAGGGGTCTGTTACAACCCCAGGTTCAGGCGAATCATCCAGTCAAGTACGGTAATAAACACTACCGCCAAACCGACACCAAGGACCACCCATTCATTGGGTGGCCGCAGCAGCCAGCGGCCGCGGAGCCCGCACAGGAGCATCCAGGGCCCCGCTGTCAGCGCCACAATCGCCAGCAATGCTCCGCCGGAATTCGCCTGCATCGAGGAGAGGACTTGCCCCCGGACCATGTGGGCCCAGGAAGTGGTCATTCCGCAACTCGGACAGCGAATCCCGACAAACTGCCGCACCGAACACATCGGCAAACCGAGCTGGTGGTGCGTTCCCATCCCGGTTGGGTCAGGTTGGAGCCGCCAGGAAACCCCAAGCAGGGTCACCAGCACGCCTCCCACCACCACCAGCGGCAGCCGTTCGAACCATTTCAAGGGAAATGGATACCACAGCGGCCGGCCGCGCGCAGCACCAGCGGTTGCCGGGCTGCCAGCAGTTGGGGGCGGAGGATAGTCGACGGGGGGAGACATTCGCAAGAGCAAAAACTTTAATGAAAGTTCCAGGTTCAAGGTTTCAATCATGTTTTTAACCTGGAACCCCGAACTTTGAACCTACATCAGCGGCGGGCCTGCTGGAAGAATGGCGAGGCTCGCTAGCTCGCTTTCGGTCACCACCAGCCGCCGGATGCCAGTGGCCCGACCGGTGGTTTCGTCGACATCGACGATGGTGCCGCAGAGGCGAACGTCGCCGCTGGCCACGTTGAACTGCGTTGGCTGGAAGGTAATGGTGGTTTCCTGCACCCGGTCGATGCGGCGGCCGAGGATGCTATCATGCGGGCCGGTCATGCCGACATCGCACTGAAAAGCCGTGCCGCCGGGGAGAATCTGCTCGTCCGCGGTGGTCACATGCGTGTGCGTCCCGAGTACGGCCGAGACTTTGCCGTCCAGATATCGCCCCATCAATTGCTTGTCGCTCGTGGCTTCGGCATGCATGTCGAGCACGCGGACCTTTACCTCCGCCGGAATTTCCGCCAGCACCCGGTCTGACGCCAGAAAGGGGCAATCGACCGGCCGCATGAAGACCCGCCCCATCAGGCTGAAGACCGCGACAGGAATCCCCGCTGCCGTCTTCACCACGGCCCAGGTCTTTCCCGGAGCCTGCGGCGGATAATTCGCCGGCTTGACGATGTTGCTCTCTTCCTGCAGCACGGAGCAGATTTCGCTCCGGCGATAGATGTGATCCCCCAGCGTGATGCAGTCCACCCCCGCCGCGATCAGCTTTTTGTAAATGCTGGGGGCGATCCCGCTCCCGTCCGCCGAGTTTTCTCCGTTGGCTATGACAAAATCCAGCCCCTCCCGCTTCCGCAGTCCCGGCAACGCCTGGGTCACCATTTTCACCCCCGGCTTGCCGACGATATCACCGATGAGAAGGATCCGCATGCGATTCAGTTTAACGCCTGGCCCTGGCAAAGCGCAAGGCGGCGCAGAGGTTCCCTCGCACTATTCTACTGCGACTTTGGCTGAGAATCGGACCCAGGCTCCCGCCTGTACGCCGCTCCGGTCGGCTGGTCAAATCAGGGGATGACCACGGATTTATTACCGCCGCCGAGCAGCCATGGGACCAGCCTCCCCACGCTGCCGCAGATTAACTCACCCGGCCGGGGCATTGATTACGAGCTGTTTTTGGACTGTGTGCATTGCGGCCTCTGCACCGCTTCCTGCCCGACGTATGTCGAGACGGGGAACGAGAACGACAGCCCGCGGGGTCGCATTTATTTGATGCGGGCGGTGACCGATGGGCGGCTGGAGCTGAACAAAGAAGTGACGCGGCATTTGGAGCTCTGCCTTGACTGCCGGGCGTGCGAGACGGCCTGCCCCAGCGGCGTGCAGTATGGCAAGCTGATCGAGCCGTTCCGCGTGAACATGGAGCAGGATGCGATGGCCGCGGGGACCAAGCGGCCGAAGACGAGCGACTGGTTCCACAAGTACATCTTGTTTGGACTCTTTCCGTATCCAGACAAGCTCCGCAAGTCGCTGATTCCGGCCCGCATCGCGCAGATGCTCGGCCTGGACAAGCTGCTCATCGGTAGCGGTCTCTGGCGGCTCTTGCCGTCGCGACTCGGCCGGCTGGTCACGATGCTGCCGAAGCTGGAGAAGTCGGTCGGGCCGCTGCCGGACTTTTTGCCGGCGGTGGGAAAGCGGCGGGCCCGCGTGGCGCTGTTCACCGGCTGCGTGGGGGACGTGATGTTCCGCCAGACCAACTGGGCGACGGCGCGAGTGCTGCAGCACAACGGCTGCGACGTGGTGGTGCCGCAGTCGCAGGTTTGCTGCGGGGCGATTCATTTCCACGCCGGCGAAAGCCCCCCGGCCCGCGACATGGCGGACAAGAACATCGCGGCCTTCGACGTCAGCAGCGTGGATGCCGTCATCGTCAACGTCGCCGGTTGCGGCTCGATGCTCAAGGATTATGGCCACCACTGGCACGACGACGGTCAGGCGGCCCGCGAGCGGTTCGCCGCGAAGGTGCGGGACTGCAGCGAGTTCCTTGATGAACTCGGCCTCGTCACGCCGCAGGGGGAGATTAACATCACCGCCACCTATCACGATGCTTGCCACCTCGCCCACGCCCAGAAAGTCCGCGAGCAGCCGCGGAACTTGCTGAAGAAGATTCCGGGGCTGAAGCTCGTCGATCTTGCCGAATCGGAACTCTGCTGCGGAGCGGCTGGGACTTACAACCTGACGGAGCCGGAGATGGCGGAACGACTGGGGCGGCGGAAGCTGGAGAACATTCGGAAGACGGGAGCCAGAGTTGTCGTCACCGCCAATGCCGGTTGCTTATTGCAAATTGCCCGCCAGGCGCGAATGGAAGGGGAGACGCTGAAGATTGTGCACCCGATGGACTTGCTCGATTTGAGCTATCGGCATGAGGAGCTACAGTTTTGAGGTTGTAGGATGGGACTCCCGTCCCGTCCGTCCATCTTATCCCTCGAAACCACGGACGGGACTGGAGTCCCATCCTGCTTTCATCCAAACACCAGCCGCGGCTGCCAGTGAGTTGGTCCGGCGGGGACGACGATGGCGAGCAGCCGGCCGGTGGAGTTGAGGAGGGCGACTTCCTCCTGGCCGCTGGGAAGATTGAAAGCCACCTCTCGCGGAATCTGGCGACCGTTGCGGAGTAATGCCTCCTCTTGCTCGCTGACGGCTAGCGTCGGCATCGTGCCGAGCGCTGACTGCGGCGGCACGAACGCCTGGTCAATGCTTTGCGGAGTGATGTCATCGCCGCTCAAGGCCTGCGACAAATGAAACGGCCCGATCTCGGTTCGAACCAGGGTTGACATCACCCCTTCTGTTCCAAGTGCCCGGGCAATGTCCCGCCCCAGCGACCGGACGTATGTCCCGCTGCCGCAGCGGATGTCGAGCGTGAGCTCTGGATAGGAATACTCGACGAGATCGATGGAATGCACCTCAATCGGCCGTGGTTTGAGGTCGGGGATTTCACCTTGTCGAGCCATTTCATAGGCTCGCTTCCCTTCCACCTTGAGAGCCGAGAAAGCCGGCGGCAGTTGCTGAATGCAGCCGATGAAGTTGGGGAGGACGGTGCGGATTTGTGCTTCGGTCGGAACTGGCGGATCGACCAACTCAGTCACTGTTCCTTCGATGTCCTCCGTTTCGCTCCGCCGCCCGAGTAGAAACTTCGCCAGATAGCGTTTGGGCATCCTTTGCACATACTCGATGAGCCGCGTGGCTGGGCCGATGCAGACGACCAGGACGCCGCTCGCCAGCGGATCGAGCGTCCCCGCATGTCCCACCTTGTGCGGCTTGACCAGTCGCTGCACGCGGTTGACGACGTCGCGTGAGGTGATACCGGCGGGCTTGTTGAGATTGAGGAGGCCGAACATGGGAGATATTGATTTCGACCGTTAGGTTGGCTGGAAACGGAGGAGCGCAGGAAACAGGTCAAAGTGTGGGTCTGTTGTAAATACTTCGAGGTTCTTATCGAGCGCCGCGGCTACTACAACTAGATCCGTCAGCGGCAGTTCGTTGCCGAGAGCCCTCTGCTCGCGGTAAAGTCGAGCCGCTCCGCGCCAATGCTCTCGTGTCAGCTGGAGGTAATGGAATCCGCCAAACTGAGCGTTGGCCCAATTCGCCTCGGCCTCGCGCCGAAATCCCATGAGAACCTCGGCTATTACGGGACCGACCGTGACAATGCGATCTTGAACGGCCAACGGACGAATGTCTCGCACTCCTTGCGATTTTGGATTTCGAAAGAACGTTATCCAAACGCAAGTATCAATCAGCACTTGCCGCTGCGTTACTTGCTTGCTCATCGAGCTCCACCTTCTCTAGGTGCCGCCAATTGTCGTCCATCTCGACCTTGCCTGCCATATCGAGCAGGCGCATCCGCTTCACATAACGGACGTATTCGCGCACGGCTAGTTGCAGCGCAGCGCTCACGTCGGTCTCACCGGTCGAATCGCGCAGATCCTGTAGATCCTCGTTGGTCAAATCGGTGGTGGCAATCATAGGGCGCTCCTCGGTGAAACCTCGTACCCAGCCAAATTATAGCCTAATGGCCAGAAATCACCAATGTTTCCTTCGGTGGCGATGAGATTGTCAGGTCAAAGTCAAACAGGTTCTTGAGTCCTTCCGAATCCACATTTCGCAACCTGCGAAAACGGTTGTGTAGCGAATCCACGTTGCTAACACCCAGTCCCGCCAGTTCACGGAACTTGTGCGAAAGCAGCCCCGGCAAATTGCCGCTGGCATTGCGGGCATGTCCTTCCGGATACATCACCAAGCCACTGGAGAGCCGGCCGAGGCCGCGGTGGTCAATTTCCACAGTCGTTGGAATGCCGTCGGGATATTTTGCGTCATAATCCGGCCCGCCATGCACGAATTCGATTTTGTCCATGAATGTGCGAGTCAGCGGGTGCACCAGCGCTGCATCGTCATAATCTGCCGGCACCAGCATCAAGTCCCGCCAAAGCTCAACCGCCTTGGTGACTCCTGACTCCTGACTCCTGCCCCCTGATTCCACCGCTTTCCGCAGCAGCGTCCCCACTATGTAGACCATCGAATGATCCGCACTCTGCCGCGTTCGCGGATCGCGCTTGTGCGGGTCGCCGATGATGCTGAAGGCGGGCTCGTAGATGGTGATACGAATACGTTCGATGTCGTTGGGACTGGTTAGCAGCGCCGGATGAGCGGCCAGTAAATCAAACAGTCCACCAATCGCTCCGGCGGATTGATGTTCGTAGAGTCCGAGCTTGAAGTGCATCCCCATCACGGCAAAGTCGCTGCCGCTGGTGGCGAGTTCCAAATCAAACGGGCTGCAACCGGGCTCCTTGGGTTTTTCGAAGAGGCAGAAGACCGCTTGCGGGTTGCGGAAGATGTCGGCCGGACCGACGAAGCCCCGCATGGCTCGCCGCATCGACTGCACCGCCACCTCCGCGCTGATGGCGGCGGAAGCTCCCTTGGAATCCGAAAGTTGCTCGCCGTGACGGATGGCTCGGAAGGGAACATAGTGAGCGACGGTCAATCCAATGGCCGACTCAATCTGCTCGGCGCTCGCGCCGAGCATGGCTCCATACACCGCGGCAGAGGCAATCGCGCCGTGCAGCACATGATCAATCTTGTGATCCTTCAGCGCAAAGCACTCCGCTAGCCGCCCCCGAATTTCGTCGAGACATAACATTCCCAGGAGCGCCTGGCGACCATCCGCCCCGGCAAGTTGAGCGGCTGAGATGGCGACCGGATAGAAATCGTTGTGGCCGAATTCTCCTCGCGTGTATCCTGTGCGCGGGTTGTAGCCGAAGTTGGTTCCATTCGCATCAAGCTCACGTGCCGCGGAGCAGTTGGCGAGCACCGCCTTCTCCGGAGACACTAACACCCGCGAACCGAACACAGGCACGCCGCGCGGATCGGGATAAGCGAGCGCCTCGTCCCGCAGAATCCGCGGCGCGGGGCAGTCCGTGGCCAGTGCCGCCACGGCGCAAGCGATGCTATCGAGGTGAAACTGCTCGGTACGCTCCAGCACCGCCGCATCTGGCTGGCCAAGCTTCCCGGCGATGAAGTCGATGGCGTATTGCCCAATGCCGCGGGCCTGATTTTGATGGCGCGAGAGTGTTACGTAACCGTCTGCCATGAACCGCTCCGAATGGGAAGGCGAGAATTGGCCCACGACGGCCGCCAGCCGCAGGCGACGAGAATGCCGAGCAGAATGACCGCCGCGCCGACCGCCATGCAAATCAGCCGGGCCGGCGTGGCTCCCACCCCGGCAGCCAGACTGCGAACTTTGGCCAAATCCATCAGCCAGGCGGCATTCAGCGCACCGCCGAGTAGCAGCGCGGAACCGGAGATAATGGCGACGGCGGCAATGAAGTAATCGAACATGGCACCATTGTACAAGAAATGCCGGAAGCTCTTGCGCCGCATCATGCCGCACGTCCGGCCGCGGGTGAAATCTGGTATACTATAAGGTTCCCCCCAATTTGCAGCTCCATAGGCTTCCCATGTCCGCCCCATCGCTCGACGCTACCCAGCAAGACCTCGAACCACTTCCGCTCGCCAAGGCTAAGGTCACGCTCCTCCCGCGGAAGGCTCTGCCGTTCTATGGACGGCATCCGTGGGTCCTCGGTTCGGCGGTGCAAAAAGTCGAGGCCCTCGGCCGCAAGAAGCTCAAGGAAGAGAAGCTCGATGGCGAAGTCGTCGACCTCTACAACGAACGGAACAAGTTCGTCGCCCGCGGCTTTTACAACAGCCAAAGCCGCATCCGCGTGCGGCTGTTCACCTGGTCGGAAGGAGAGGCGCTCGACGAAACGCTCTTCCGCCGCCGCATCGGCCAGGCCATTCTGCTGCGGGACCAAATCGGTTACGAGCGAGTTACTGACCGCGAGCAGACCGCCACCCGCCTCGTCTTCAGCGAAGGGGACGGCCTTTCCGGCCTCGTCGTCGATCGCTACGGCGAATACCTGGTCGTTCAGGCCACTTCGATGGGAATCGCCAAACGGCTGGAAACGATTGTCGGCATCCTGCAAGACCTGCTCCGGCCGAAGGGGATCCTCCTGCGGGCCGACAAAAGCATGGCCAAGCTGGAAGGGGTCGAATTCACCGAGGAACTGCATTGGGGAGAACTGCCGGAAGGACAACTCACCATTCGGGAAAACGGCATCGCCTTCGGCCTTGATCTGAAGGAGGGTCAGAAGACCGGCTTCTATCTCGACCAGCGGGAGAACCGCAAAGCGGCCGCGGGATACATGAAGGGCCGCCGCGTCCTCGACCTCTTCTGCTACACCGGCGGCTTCGCCCTGGCCTCGGCGAAACTGGGGCAGGCCAAGGAAGTCCTCGGCATCGACGGCAGCAAAAAGGCCATCGCTCAGGCGCAAGCGAATGCTGCTCTCAATGCCGCCACCAACTGCACCTTTGAAGTCGCCGACGCTTTCAAAACACTCGACCGCCTGCAAGCGGAAGGAACCCGCTTCGGAGCCGTCGTCCTCGACCCCCCAAAATTCGCCCGCAACCGAAGCACCGTGAACAGCGCGCTCATGGCCTACCACCGGGTCAACCGCCAGGCGGTCGACCTGCTCGAGCCCGGCGGCATCCTCGTCACCAACAGTTGCTCCGGCAGCGTCAAGCGCGAGGATTTTCTGTTGATGCTCTCGGGCGTCGCTCAGAAGTCCGGCCGGGATATTCAAATCCTGGAAGTGCGCGGTGCTGCCGCGGACCATCCGGTCTCGGCCACTTGTCTGGAGACCGAATACCTTAAATGCGTCATCTGCCGGGTGAGTTGATCGCGGGCCCACCCAAGTCCCAAATTTCGACGCTCCCCTTGCGTTCTTTGTCGACTCCGGCAATTGCCAGTTGATGGCCTAGGGGTGCGATCGCGAAGTCACTCCATTGTGCGCCTTGGCGCGGGTTGGCAGGCAGGAAGCCCGCGACATTGATTTCGTGCTGCACCTCTCCGGTCTCGGTTTTGATAAACCGGATCGTTTCTCCATTGCACAGCGTCAGGACACTTTTTCCGTCAGGTGAAAATCCCTTGGGATTCGCCCAGCCGGGGAAGGTTTGCCGCCACTCCGTGATTCCCGACAAGGCGTAGACGACGCTCACAGACGTCGTGTAGGTGTCGTTCTCTTTGTCGTAATGCCGCGAGCCGATCGCCACGAGTTTGTTCGTCGGCGAGAAGACGACGGCATGGGTGCCGCTGTTGGCCTCGATCACAATCTTGCTCGTCGACTTGCCGGTTTGGGAATTCCAAATGATCACGCCATTCCCGTGTTCGCTGGCGTCCTCCCAACGTCCCGCACTCGCCAGCAAGTTCCCATCCGCGGAGAACGAGACCGCCTCGACGTGGCTGTGCCCGGCGAGATCATGCTTGAGGACCCCAGTTTTGACGTCCCACACCTTCAGCCGGCCGGGACCTGTGACTAAGCGGCCGAGCCTTCTTACACCGCCCCAATTGCGAGCGACGTCTTCAAACGAGCTGCCGCTCGTCACCAGCAGACTCCCTTCGGGTGAAAAGGCCAACGATCCAACGCCTCCCATCGCTCGCCTGAGCGACTTCAGGCTCTCGGGGGTCTTCTTCTCGGCGAGCTTGGCCAGCTCGTCGTCCAGCGACCGAACCAGTTCGCCGGTTTTCGGGTTGAATAGTTTGACCTGGCCCAAACCGGTCCCGACCACCAGTATTGTTCCATCGGGCGAAAACGCCAGCGGCCCGACCTCGACATGGGGAAGTCCTTCGATTTCCGCGAGAATTGCGTTCTCTTCCTTGGTCGCGAGTGTTAGCGAGAGGACGGTCTTCCCGGTCTCGGCATCCAGAATTACTACCGCTCGCTTCCAACCTTCGGCTACCGGGAACGAAACGTTGCCGTTGGCAACGGCGATGAGCTTGCCGTCGGGCGAGTAGGCGATGGATTTGAGGCCCTCGACGGTTCCCAGGTGACGCATCCATTTTGGCGAAAAGGATTTTGGGGACTTCTTGGGTCCTGTCGACTCCTCAACGCCGACAGATTCGGCTCGTTTCCACACATAGATGATTCTTCCGTCGCCGTCCTTGGTTGCGAATTCCGTGGGACGGAGTTTGGAGATATCCATTCCGCCAGGAAGTCCACTGCCGGTCGGACCATTGCGGACGCAGTAGCGCAAGGTGTTCTCTTTCCATTCATAGATTCCGTAGTCCACGGTCGGATCCGGCCCGAGCCCCCTGGGCTTGAGCAAGTCGAGCTTCATCGGGATCGAGGCAACGTCAACGAGTCTCAGCGTTCCCTCGACTGCCACATAGTCGCCACTATGTACCTTCCAGCGAGTGCCGGTGAAGGTCAGGCCGTACGGATTCTTCGCTTCGGATTTTTCTTCACCGTCCTTTTCCGAGGAAACGAGCACCCACGTTCCTTGAAACTTTTTCAGTTCTGTCGCGTCCGAGCGGTCAGTCAGCGAAGGTTCCTTCGGCGAAATGCCGATGGGAAGATCTCCTGCCTTGATTTTCTCCCAGACGGCGAAATCGACCGCGGTTCTGGTCTTAAAGTCCTGCGGACGATGGACGGTGCCATCACCGGGGTCGGTCAGGTTCGTGGAAACACTGATCCGCACGAGTTTCGTCCCCCGGGCGTCATCCACCCATTCGTAGATGCCGCGGAGAATCTTTCCCTTCTCCGGTCCCTTAGTAAAGGCAATGTCGATCTCGCGGGGGGTCTTGGAAGGATCGAGCGAAATCCGGGCATCCCCCATCTGCCGATCTTTGATGACATGTTTTCCATCCTTGCCGAACTCCCCGAGCGATACGGCATGGTCGATAGTCCGCACGGAAATTCGCCACGTTCCTTCAAACCGCTGATACTCCTCTGCGAACAAGTTAGCCTTGGTCTCTGCTGATATCTGATCCAAGGCATCCGCTGCCGCCTTGCGAGAGGCAGCTGTCTTGGCGGCCACTTCCGCGTGCGTGAAGATGCGGTCGTCTTTCTCGATCCGACGAATCGCGTCGCGGACTTCCTTGGCCACATGGGCATCGGGATCGTTCTCGAAAGCGCGCAGCTTCGGAATCATCGGTTCCGCCTGACGGCCCAGCGCAGCCAAGGCGGTGGCGGCAAGACCGCGATCTGCTGATTCTCCCTTCGCCACATCGCCGATTAGCGTTTCAAAACCGAGCGTTTCGTCAAATCCCGATTTGATCAGTGCTTGAGCTGCCCAGATTCGAGCCTCTTTGGGCTTCGCGCTGAGCAGTTTGACAAACGTCGGCCCGAGCGGCTTGGCTTGCTGGCCATAGCGACCAACCTCGTAGACGGCCCGGCTCCAAACGGCCTCCTCGGGTTTGCCGAACCGCGCGGCAACAGCATTCATCACGTCGTCCGAGGAAGGCCCGATCTTCACGAGAGCCAGAAGGGCTGACTCACACGCCAATCCGTCCGGCAAATCGAGGATCTCGATCAGAATCGGAATTGCGTCCTTGGCCTCTTCACCGATTTGCTCCAAGACGGAGATTTCGTGGTAAGGGAATGACGTCTTGAATTGCCCCACCGGTAGGTGCTCTGCCGCTTCCAGCTCTTTGATCAAGAGCGGAACCACTTGCTTCGGAGCCATCCCCCCGAGGGACATCATCGCCAGCCGTCGCTGGTCCATGGTCCCCTTCTCCGAACGGTCCACGACTTTAAGGAGCGTCTTCACCACGCGATCCCGCGGCCTGACCATGTTCAGCGACATCAACACTTGCATTTCATAAGCCCCATCCTGCCACGATCCTTTGGACTCGTCGAAATTGAACGGTGTGCGTAGGATTTCGAGAACGAATTTTTCGACCGCCTCCTCTTCCAATCGCAAGGCGAATTTTTGAAAACCGACCTCCTGGCAGAGCTTCATGAGAGCAGTCACGGCATCGAAGCGAACGTCCCGGTCGACATTGAGCCGGACGGTGGTCGTTTTGGTCGCCCCGTCCCCATGCTGACGAATCAGGCCTAGTTTTTCCCGCTCTAAATACGCCCGGAACTGACTCGCGGGAACGATTTGGCCCTTTTGCAGCAGGACCGGTGAAGACGACGCCAAGGCATCAGGTCCGTTCCGCTCGAAACCCAGATTCATCACGAGTTCGGCCTGAGCGACGAAGGCATCGGCCTCGACAATCGTCTTCGGCTGCAAGAGACGCAAATCCGGCACTGCTACTTTCGCGTCGCCGGAGAGAGCATCCCCTTCCCAGCGAATCGCCTTCAGTCCACCAGACCGGATAGCGTCATTGATGGCAGCTTCAAGCTTGGACGCTTTCTGAGTCTCTTGGGCTTCTTTCTTGCAGACTCCGTAGGGATCGCGGACGATTGCCAAAGTGAGAGCATCGCCTCGGCCGCCCGGGCGAATATTAACGGTTACGCGTTGCAGTGCGTTAAGCGAGGAAACAATCTTGGCCACCGTCGCCTGGTATCTGGGTCCCTGATCCTTAAAGACGTCTTCGCCGCCGTACAGATCGACGACGATTTCGCCTGGTTTGGGCTTCTCTTCTGCGCCGACTTTCTTTGACCGTAGGCGGCCGATCGGCGTCAACTCCGTGTGGGACAAGTCGGGCTGTTCCTTCTTGCCACTGCTCCGCTTCCAATGCAAGTCCGCCAGTTCGGGATTGCCCGGATTGATGCCGGATTTTTCGCTCGTGGTCCAAGCGCCGCGTATTTCGCCGTCAACCAGACGAACTGAGATTTTTCCACGGCGGTCTTTCCCCTCCTGCCAAGTCCCCTTGTAGCGCCCTTCCAGGCGTGACCATTTCAATTGAATCGTGCCGGGGTTTTTCTTGAACGTGTCCGTGTAGATTCCCTCGTACTCTCCCGGCTCCTGCTTTTCGAGCACGACTTCGCCCCACTCTTCCCCCGCCCACTTGCCGCCGATATCGGGAGCTTCCGACGCCTGCCAGGCAACCATCCCGAGCAGAGTCAAACCAAGAGTGGCAATCATGGCGAATACTCCGAGCAAACGACGCGAAACGGAAGAGAAAAGATGCTTCCTGGACGGCGGTAGAAGAAAAGCTGGCAGCGGGACTGTTCCTGGTTGCTGCACATGAGCCAAGCATTTCTCGAGTAGTTCGGAGACCTCAGTCGCGGATGAGAAGCGGCTGACGGCTTGCTTGGACATCAGCCGGGCGATGGTCAAGCAGAGCCAATCCGGAATCTCTGGATTGATCTCCCGAATGGATGCCGGTTCGTCGTCCGTGATCCGCCGCATCACTCCGTAAGTCGTTTCGGCCCGGAACGGCGGGCGGCCGGTGCAGATGGCATAGAGTACGCTGCCGAGGCTGAAGAGATCGCTCCGGCCGTCGACCGCTTCGCCGCGAGCCTGTTCGGGGGACATGTACTGCGGCGTGCCGGCGATGACGCCGCTGTGGGTGATCGTGGCGTCGTCCACCGCTCGGGCGAGTCCGAAATCAGTGATCGTGACCCGCTCGACACCGTCTTCCAGCAGAATATTGGCCGGCTTGATGTCGCGATGCACCAGTCCCTGCGCGTGGGCGGCAGCCAGTCCCGCGGCGATCTGCGAGCCGATACGGAGGATTTCCTGCAGCGAGAGGGGACCTTCGTTGTCGAGCCGCTTTTGCAGGGAGGTTCCCCGGACGTACGGCATCACCAGGTACGGCAACGACTCGTCATTCGAGACGCTGTGAATGGCAATCACGTTGGGATGCAGCACCGCTGCCGCTGCCTTGGCCTCGCGGGCGAACCGTTTACGGGCCGCGCCGCTGGTGGCGAGATGGGGAGCCAACACTTTGATTGCCACGGTTCGGTCAAGCGACTTGTCGATGGCTTTCAGCACGACACCCATGCCGCCAGCGCCGACGACACCCGAAACTTCGTAACCACCGAGCCGCCCGAGCATCGCGGGATCATCCGTCGGACCGAGCGCACTCAGCACGTTTTGAATCTGCAATGGTTGCCGCGTGGATCGGGTCCTGAATACCGAATCGCAATCCGCCTCGGCAGTACCCAAATCGAATTCCGATGGCTTCAGCAGCCGCTCCGCCTCCGTCCAAGCTTCCGGCTCAGCCGCTTGTTGCTGCAAGGAGCGACGACAGCTCTCGCAGGTATTCAAATGCAACGTGAAGTCCCGTTCTTCCACGTTGCTTAAGTCGCCGGAGAGGAACGATTCCAGCCGCTCCAGATCGCACGTATTGTTCTGCAAGCTTGTATTCATGATTCCGCTTTCTCCAATTCTCGCACTGCTTCCCGCAGCCGCCGCATGATGCGGCTGCGGGCGGCGTAAATCGTGCCGACCGGCTTATCAAGCTCAGCCGCCGCTTCGTCGATGGTTCGATTCTCAATGACCGTCATTTCAAACGCCCGCCAGGTTTCCGCCTCCACATCGCCGCGCACCATCCTGGCTGCTCGGAGGTATAGTTCCCGTCGATACTCCAGTTCGATCAGCGCCGTCGATTCCTCATCCACTTCCGGCTGCTCGCTCAACAGCTCCTGCACCGACGAGCCGCCGGCCCCCCGGTCCCGCGGCTGTCGCGAGAGGGCATTCACAATGGCGTTGCGGGCAACGCGCCGGAGCCAGTGGCGAAACCGGACTTCTTCATGGGACTTCTCCCAATCGCCAATGGCCGCTGCCACCGCCATCAAAACCTGCTGCGCCAAATCCTGAGCATCCGCGTCCTGCAGACCGCGCTGACGAGCCAGGCGAAAGATCACCGGCCGGTACAGCGACGCAAACTCTTCCCAGGCCTCGCGATTTGCGGGGGAGCGGACCTGCACCAGCAGGCTATCACGAGTTTCCGGAAACTCTGTCACGTTGTTATTGAACCAATCGGTATCGTAGAACCCGAACTCTTAGTAGGTTAAACACAGCCGAGAGCCCATTCTGACACAAAAGGAAGGGGAATCTGGGACTTGACTCCGCAGTGGCCATAACCACTCTGGTCGAGAGGCGTTCGTAGCGAAAAAGTGAACCTTCCGTCCCAATCATGCGTATCATCGTAACTGCTTGCCCCCCTTATACTTGACGCCAGCTAGCAAGCCGTTCAGGATGGAAAAACAAGGGGGAGCCGCCGCACAATTCCCAGCCGGCGGTTAGGGTTTAAGGGAACTTTCATACTAAGTGTCGCGTCAAAGCGGTGAACTTGTGGAGCAGGACGACGCCAGGTTGATTGACCTCGTCCTGTCGGGCGATTCGGCCGCATATAGCGTGTTGGTTCGCCGGTATCAGGATCGGTTGTTCACCGCCCTGGTGCATATCGCGAGTTCCCGCGACGAAGCGGAAGACGTGGCTCAGGAGGCCTTCATCCAGGCCTTTCTGAAACTGGCTTCCTTCGAGCGGCAAAGCTCGTTCTATACCTGGCTCTACCGCATTGCCTTCAACACGGCCATTAGCCGGAAGCGAAGGAAGCGAGTAGAGTCCTCGATCGAACAAGCGAAAGACGCAGTGGGCGATGAACCGGCGGACCGCGGGGAGCGGCCGCATGACCGCCTGATGCGGGAAGAACGAGCGGAACTGATTCGGCGAGCACTTGGGGAGCTCTCCGAGGAGCATCGGGCCATCCTGGTGCTCCGGGAGATGGAAGGTTGCGACTACGAGGAGATCGCAGAGATTCTCGATCTTCCCGTGGGAACCGTTCGCAGCCGGTTGCACCGAGCCCGTTTGCAACTAAAAGAACAATTAACCGGAGTGCTCGACGAGCCGATGGAATAAGTAGGGTGCATGAAGCGAAGCGGAATGCACGCCTGAACGATGTCGCTATATTCTCAAACTGTGTGATGCCATGAGCCAGGAACTGCACGACGAACGAATCAGTGCTTACCTTGACGGTGAACTTTCGCCGGGCGAGCGGGCCGAGATGGACTCTCTGCTGAAGACCAGCAGCAGCCATCAACAAGTGCTGGCGGAATTGACTTCGCTCCGCGAGAGCCTGCAGTCGCTGCCGCATTACACGCTGGGGAATGACTTTGCCGACCGGGTGACCGTGGCTGCTCAGAAGGCCGCGAAGGAAGTTGCCCGCGATGTCCGTCCAAGTCTGCGGCCGGCTGCGGCCTCAGGCACACGGCGGAAATGGCTGCTTTCTGTCGCCGGGGGAGTTGCTGTCGTTGCCGCCAGCGTGGCGATAGTGGTTTACAACTGGAATGGTGGAGCGACTGACAACGTGGCCAAGGTCGAGGGGAACGAGACCGGCGGTGAAACCGTCAAGCAGCCGATTGTCGAAGTGCCCGTCGTCAGCGAGTTCGTCCGCACTCTTTCCAGCACCCAGGAAAACGAAGCCGTCGTCGTCCGCGTCAAGCTGACCAAGGACGCCATCCGCGGCCGCATGCTCGACGAAGCCCTCAAGGCCCACGGCATTCAATTGGCCACAGCCGACGTATCCAACGAGGCGGCCCGGCAGACTGGGCTCGCCTACAAGGAACAAGTCAAATCGCAAATCGCCTCCGCCGGCAATCGCGGTGCGGCTGACGTGCTCTTCCTGGAAGCGAACGCCGAGGACCTCGAAAAAGCCCTCAGCGTTCTCGAAAAGAATTCCATTGCCAAAGCCGCCTTCGCCCCCGAATCGCTCATCGCCTCCATCGGCAAGGGACCGAGCATGGCTGCGAAGCCCGAAGGGGAAGCCGGCAGTGCGGGCGTGGAAACCAAAGTCCCCACCGGCGGCTACTTCCAGCACATGCCCCCGCAAGGCTTCAAGCTGGCCCCGGCAGCGACCTCGGCCATCAAGCCGGGCGCGAAGGTCCCCGCCAAAAAATCCGCCCGCGTGCTGATTGTGGTGGAAGTGGTGGAGTAGGCCCGACACCAGCCTGAAGTGCCAGCGAAGGACAGTATTCTGTCTTTGGCGATGTAGCGCTTTCCTTAACTGGCGCTTCAGGCTGGTGTCTAACCTCGCTAAAATGGCCTCATGCGAGACGACCGCGAGCCAGGCCGTGGCGGAGCCGGAGTTGCCATCCTCCTGGTGGTGGTGCTGTTTTTTCTCCCCGCCCTCTACGTCTTCAGTTGCGGCCCCGCCGTCGCCCTCATGTCCCGCGGCTACCTCTCGGAAGGGGTCTTTGAAATCGTCTATTACCCCCTTTCCGTCGCAGCCAACAGTTCCGATTGGATCAGCGTCATCCTCGAATCGTACGCCAGACTCTGGGACACCTGAACCCTCGTGGGGTAGGCTTCCAGCCTGCTCGGTAAACCCTCTGTGCCTCCGTGCCCCTGTGTGAGCCATTCTTTCTAAAGTCGCGCAGCGAAACCAAGAGGTATCTCACACGGAGGCACTAAGGCACAGAGCAGCAGAGAAACCCAAAATCTGTCCGCCAAATATTTCGCCCCCTTCCTATTGCGCCCTGCCTTGATTTTCGATATACTCATATATACAAATTTGCGCCATGGCTTGCGAATTTGGGTAAGGGCGCTAAAATCGGGCGAGAATGGACTCCTCACAGGCGAAAACATGTTTATGGCCAACACACCTTTTCCTTCCGCCAAGCTCAACAAGGTGCATCACGGTGACTGCCTGGCGGGTATGAAGGGCTTGCCTGATGGATGTGTCGATCTGGCCTTTGCCGACCCGCCGTTCAACATCGGCTACGACTACGATGTCTACGATGACCGCCAGGAAAGCGACGATTACCTGAAGTGGTCGAAGAAGTGGATCGCCGCGGTGCATCGCGTCCTCAAGCCCGATGGCACTTTCTGGCTGGCAATCGGTGACGATTATGCCGCCGAACTCAAGGTCGCCAGCCAGGAAGCAGGCTTTCACTGCCGTAGCTGGGTCATCTGGTATTACACCTTCGGCGTCAACTGCAAGCAGAAGTTCAGCCGCTCGCACACGCACCTGTTCCATTTTGTGAAGGACCCCCAGAAGTTCACGTTCCGGGCGGACGACCTCGACAACCGCGTCTACTCCGCGAGGCAGCTCGTCTACGCCGACAACCGCGGCAACCCCAACGGCCGGCTCCCCGACGACACCTGGATTCTCCGCCCGCAAGACCTGCAGGATTGCTTCACTGCCGAAGAAGACACCTGGTACTTCCCCCGCGTCGCCGGCACCTTCAAGGAACGGGCCGGCTTCCACGGCTGCCAGATGCCGGAACAACTCTTGGGCCGCATCATCCGTGTTTGTTCGCAGGAGCGGGAAGTCGTGCTCGATCCGTTTTCCGGCAGCGCCACCACGCTCGTGGTCTCGAAGAAACTCGGGCGAAATTTCGTCGGCTTTGAGCTTTCCGAAGATTACGTCACCCGCAGCTCGTCACGCCTAGCCGGCGTAGCCGTGGGGGACCGTTTAGAGGGTGCCCCCGAGCCTCTCGTCAGCGCGCCGCTGACGCGCAACGGCAAATCGCTGGCGGATGCTCCAGGAGAGCGAAAACGCCGCAAGGCAGAGACCCTCGCGCTGCAAGTTCCAACCGATCATGAAGTCAATCGTTCGCGAACGCTGTTCGACAAGGGACTTCTAGAGGCATTTCGGCAGGTCAATGATGGTTATTCACTCGACCGAGTAATTGCGGACCCGGATTTGAACACCGCACTTAGCGAACAGTGCCGCCTGCTAGGATTGCCCGGCGAGCCTCGAATTTGGAACCACCACCTGTTCAATATGCGGAAACGAGGCCAATTGGCTGAGATTCCCACATCACGGAAAACAAATATCGACTGGAAAGTGTGCGATGAGTTTTTGTTTGCCAGCGAGATTGCCTGGAAGAGAATGATCGACAAGGGACACAAAAGCCTAGATGAGATTCTTTGCGACCCGCAACTGGCAAGCGAGTTTGATTCGATTGCTGCCAGTTTCGCACCCAATTTTGAGCCATTGCAGTACCGCTGGGCTGCGCTCAAGTTGCGCAAGACCGTGAAGGACGCACGAACTAGAGCAAAGCTTCTCGGCGACAGAAAAACCCTCCATCTCTCCGATAATTTTGGCGAACCACTACAGGCGTTTAACTCAGCATGGAAGACGGTGCCAGAAAAGTCGGGCATTTACCTGGTCACACGACGCGACGACAAGCAAAGCCTTTATCTCGGCGAGGCGCTGAACCTGAAAGGGAGGCTGCGAACACAGTTCGGAAGCTCGCCCGCTAAAAAGGCTTGGCAGACGCACTGTGATACCAGCAATCTTTCCGTTCAACTTTTCACGGCAGAAGTTGGGTTTACCGACCTGATCGCCTATCAGAGCATCCTCGTCGGCCGCTACCGTCCCCTTCTCAACTCCGAAAACCTTGCTGCGGTATGAAGTCCAAGCTGATCGCAGCCCTGGATGCAACATGCCAAGGCTTTTCACCGGATCGCGTTGACGCTGATCCGGACCTCAATTCCGCTTTCCTATCGGAAGCTGGTCGCCTTGGTTTGACGGCCGCGGCGGCCACTCTCAATCGCAGTTTACTTAATCTGCGGAAAGCCGGAGACTTGCGGGGGCGCAATTCCAAGAAAACGTCATTTGCGGATGAAGGAGACTATCGATTTGCCGCCGAAATGGCGATTCGTTTTCTGGAGCGGCGGGACGGGATAAGCCTAGACTCGATTATTTGCGATCCGCAACTTGCAGCCGAATTTGACGCCTACGCGGCGCGGATTGCTCCTGGGTATTCACCGCTCCAATACCGCTGGGCCGCCTTCAATTTGCGCAAAGCCAGTCGGCTTAAGCCCGAGTTGCTGGCGCGGGTAGCACCGCCGCTCACCGTTGCGATCCACCGTCTCAAAGAGATCGAGCTCTCGAAAATCCCGACTGAACAAGGGCTTTACATTTTCTACATGACCTCCGCTGCTCTCTATGTCGGCGAGGCGGAAAACTTATTCAAGCGGTTGAAGAAACACCTCGACCATTCCGACAACAAGGGCCTCGCCCGCTGGATGTGGGAACATGGCACCGACGATGTGCATGTCGAAATCCAGGTTCTCGACGCCGATACGAAGACTATTGTTCGGCGGGCCTTGGAAACTGAACTGATCCGCTCGCGCTCACCTTTGTTCAATGTCACTCGTTAGAAAGTCTGACTCACCGGAGCTTCAAGATGTCTATCGCGAAAGAGTCGCTGCGAATGACTGGCCTCTTCGAGGCCGAAGTGCTTGTCGAACTGATGCTGCGGCACTGGAAGCACCCTCTCGCCAAGGACCGTGATTTTTGTTCGCAAGTTCTTGAATCTGCCGCATCGGCACTTCGCTGCGCCGCCAAAGGCCAGCAGTTGCTGGAAAAAGTTCCTGCCAATCAAATGAATTTGATCGCGGCTATCTGGTATGTGGAGTCCGTGTCCCTCCAGGCAGACCCTCAAATATCGAAGGCGGAGTTTCGAGCCCGCGGAAAGTGGCTTCAATCGGTTCGCCGGGCGTTGCCGTCCTGCTTTTGCCCTGAGGACGTGTTTTGAATGTTCTTTTCGTGTTCTGGGCAGGCTGGAAGCCTACCCCAAGTTACACATCCAAATTCCTCACCTCCAGCGCGTGTTTCTCGATGAATTCGCGGCGGGGTTCGACTTTTTCTCCCATGAGGATGCGGAACATGTCGTCGGCGGCGCCGGCGTCTTGCATGCTGATTTTGACGAGGGTCCGGTTGGCGGGGTCGAGGGTGGTGTCGCGGAGCTCTTCGGCGTTCATTTCGCCGAGACCTTTGAAGCGGGTGACGGTCATTCCCTTTTGACCCATCTCGCGGACGGCGGCGACCAGGCTGCGGATGTCTTCCAGCCG
>JBJXFF010000088.1:0-38994 GCA_046153945.1 Pirellulaceae bacterium | reverse complement strand
GGTACATCACTCCTTTCTACCGGAGGCTCGGCTTTGCGCGCTATTATTTAACACTGACAGCAATACACGCTAGCATTCGTTAATCTTTTAGAGACAAGACCTTGCGACTAACTTAACGCCATTCGGGTCAGGGTTCATATCTGTTCGTCACGGCGGAAACGTCACCGTCAACGACTCGGAGGCGCTGCCTTCTGTGGGGCGACATAGGGGTGGATCTTCTAGCCCCGCGGCAAAGGCGACGGATGGCGAAGAGGTGGCGGTGGAAGCTGCGCTGCAACTCTGCGTGCGAAACAGCGGGAATCTCATGCCATGGGAGTTTGGCAATGCTGCCGCCTACTTGCCATTCGACTCGCCATGAATCATCTCGCGGACTGAAATCAAGACCAACCCGAATCTCGGTCAAGCTACCAGTCGTCGCAGGGCGTATTCTGTGGGATTGATCCTCTAATCCAACATGCGTCGGGTAAGTGCCTCCCCTGGCAAGATCAACTGCTTTTGAGATCCACCACGCATTACAGTTAGAACTTGATCCTCATGTCTGCCTACCTTTAGCGCAAGTATCACGTCAGGGTAGCGGTATGGCCGGACCTTGAACTTTCCTAAGCTGACTATCTCGTCACCTTTCATGATTCCACTTTTGCTTCCAAGACTTTTTGCAAGCACATCAACAACTACTAATCGTCCTTCGGATGAAGAGCCCAACTCAATTCCATGCCAGTCCGAATGGTCATAATCCAAAGCATATTTCGTGCCCTCAAAAAAGGCTTCGTCAGTGTCAAAGCGAAGCGTGGTACGATACCTTCGAAAGAATAGAAGTCCAAGCTGATTAGACTTTCCAAAGCCAAACAAAGCGTCCGACACTGTTACGTTCCCTGCTTTTAGCAAGCGGCAGCGTACATTTTCACTTTGCGTGGTGGTTCCCTTTGCATCTGACTCTATCCCAATTGAAGAAAATTGATAAAGCAGGTTTCTCATTTCTGGCTCTGAGTCAATTCCTATATAACCGCTGCCGGAGTCTCCAGAATCAAGAGTGAACAAGTAATGCTTCTTTCCGACCTCGACCTCGATTTGCGGCAATTGATTCTCGTTGTACTTGAGTGGAATAGGAGGTGCAGTTGGGGTATCTAGTTTTCGATGTCGGGGAGGATCGCAGAAATATACGCGGCGACCGTCAAGGTCAATCACAAGCGTAAATACTTTGAGGCAGTCCATACCAATAATCCCAAAACACTCTTGTGCGCTTGCTTTGCGCAGAAGTGATAGGTCTAGAATTGTAATTTTCTCCGCCGGAGTGAGAATGACTCCCTTTGCCTTCATCATGGGAGCGGAACGAAACTCAAGGATTTCATCAGACTTCGTCATGCCGACAGACTCAAAGGTACTTGGTCCTTCCGTAAGGGAGATTAGAGATTTATCGAGTGCGCTTACCGAACACCCGGTATCCAGTACGAATGCGTATTCCTTTCCCTTGATATTCACAGGAATCGCCAAATAGTCGCCATCTCCCAATATCTCAAACTCAAGAACGGTACTGCGGGGTCGGTCAAAGTCCTTCCCAAGTGCTGGAGATGCGAACAGAGTAATTGCCGCTGCTATGCCAAATGTTAAGGTCAGCCGAGGGCAAAATATTGCGACCGAGTAATCATGATCACTTTTCTTTCGTGAGAATGTGGCGATACTTCCCAGGATGGAAAATGAGGCAGGCTTCATTGTGTTGGTTTCTCGGCCGAAGAGGCGAAAACGGGTCTGGTTTCAGTAATGAGGTTAACTCCCCTAGGCACCGCAGGAGAAGGTCACTCTGTTCTCAGCCGGGACCGCGGAATGGAGTCTCCCTATGAGACTTTGGAGCATGGGAGAGGGCTCGCGGCCTGATTTTCAGGATTTCCGAAAAAGTTGGGGAAGAGTGCCGTAAAGTGACGGGGCAGTAGTGCACAATAGATATGCTCTGGAGCGGAGCCCTCGAAGGGCAGCCAGGACGGTTGGTTAAACCGGGCGGAAGTATCAGGGGGCTGACGCCCCCCGCTCGCCATGGGGCTAAGCCGACTCTTTCAGTTCCGCTGCCTGGTTGAGCTTGTTGTAGAGGGTTTTGAGGCTGATGCCGAGTTCTTCGGCGGCGTCCGGCTTGCTGCCGTCGTTGCGTTCCAAGGCTTCGTGGATGGCCTGCATTTCCAGGTCCCGGAGGGAGAGGGGGCCGACGATTTTCAGCTTCGGGCCCGCCTTGCGGCTGGCGAAGCGCTGCGGGAGGTGCTCGGGGGTGATGGGGGGAGAGTCGCAGAGGATGGTGGCGTGCTCGATGACGTTGGCCAGTTCGCGGACGTTGCCAGGCCAGGAGTGGGACTTGAGGAGGTCGATTGCTTCGGGCGTGAACAACTCGTCGTCCGCTTTCAGGCCGGGGCGGAAGCGGCGGAAGAGATGGTCGGCGAGAGCGGGGATGTCGCTCACCCGGTCGCGGAGCGAAGGGATGGTGATTTCGAACGTGTTGATGCGGTACATCAGGTCTTCGCGGAAATCGCCGTGCTCGACCATCTCCGAGAGATTGCGGTGCGTGGCGCAGACCACCCGGACATCGACCTCGAACGACGTGTTTTCGCCGACGCGACGAATCTCGCCGCTCTCCAAAACGCGGAGCAGCTTCGCCTGCATCGATTTGGGAAGCTCGCCGATTTCGTCAAGGAAGATGGTGCCGCCGCTGGCGACCTCGAACAGGCCGATGCGATGTTCGTCGGCTCCGGTAAAGGCCCCTTTGCGATGGCCGAAGAGCTCGCTCTCGATGAGGGACTCCGGAAGCGCTCCGCAGTTGATGGCGACGAACGGCATGTTGGCTCGGACGCTCTGCTCATGGACGGCGCGAGCGACCAGTTCCTTGCCGGTCCCCGTTTCGCCCAGGATGAGGACGGTGGAACTGGTCGGGGCGACTCTTTCGATGAGCCGCTTCACCTGGTCCATCGCTTTGCTGCCGCCTACAAGTTCGGTTTTTCCCTCGGCCCGCTCGAGCTGGTGCTTGAGCGCCCGGTACTTGTTCATCCATTCCCGCTTCGCGGCAACCCGTTGCAGCAGGGCTTTGAGTTCCAGGAGCTTGCAGGGCTTGGTGAGGAAGTCGAAGGCCCCAAGCTTGAGGGCTTGCAGCACGGCATCGTACGAGGCTTTGCCCGTGAGAACGACGGTGTCGGTCTCGGGGGCGAGTTTTTTGCAGCGGTCGATGACCTCCATGCCGTTCATGCCCGGCATATCGAGGTCCACGATGATGCAGTCGTAGGTGTTGCGGCCAAGTGCGGCTACGGCGGTGCCGCCGTCCGGGCAGACGGTCACTTCGTGCCCCATCCGCGGGATTTCCAGGCTCATCAGCTCTTGCAGAGCCGCTTCGTCGTCGGCGAAGAGGAGCTTGAGCCGGTTAGGCTGCTTCACGTCGAGTTTGGGTTTGTCTTTCATGCTGCTTCTGGTCCATGATGGTCAAAGGCAGAACGACCCGCATCTGCGAGCCCTTCTTCGGCCCGCCGCTGGAAGGTTCAATCGTTCCGCCGTGCTCGGTGATGATTCGGAAAGTGATGGAGAGCCCCAGGCCGGTTCCCTTGCCGTCCCGCCGGCGCGTGTAAAAGGGCTCGAACAAGTGCTTGAGAACATCAGGTGACATCCCGCAACCGTTGTCCTTCACCAGGAGTTCGGCCTGGTTGCCGAGGCGGCGAAGCTCGACCCAAACGGTGCCGCCGGGATCGAGGCTGTCGAGGGCGTTGGTGATGAGGTTGAGAACCACCTGCTTCATTTCCTGGGCGTTGACGGGGGCGACAACGTGCTGGGTGCACTGGAACTCGACTTTTTTCTCGCGGTAGTCCCCGAGGTGGCGGACCATCTCGACAACACCAATGACGAGCTCGCGAAGATCGGTCGGCTGCTTCTGCACGTCGCCGAGGCGGGAGAAGTCGAGCAGCCGTTCGGTGATTCCCTTGCAACGGAAGGCTTCGTCCTGAATGCGACGGAGATACTTGGCGACCACTTCGCGGTCAGCAGCGTTCCCCTTGGAGGAAGGGCTGCTGCTGAGGAGGTCGGTGACGCGGGTTTCCAGAGACTCCGCACACATGGCGATTGAGGCGAGCGGATTGTTGATTTCATGAGCCACTCCGGCCGCGAGAAAGCCGACGCTGGCGAGCTGCTCGCTCCGGACGACTTCCTGGGTCCGCTGCTGGATTTTGGATTCCTGGTCGGTCTTGATTTCCAGGAAGCGGGCGGTCATGGCGTTCATGTTGTCGGCCAGTTCGGCCATTTCATCGTGCGTCGTAAGCAGAATACGGTGGCCGAATTCGTCGTTCTTGGCGATCTGCCGCGAACCCTTGATGAGAACATTGAGCGGCTTCATGACCCAGCGGTAAAACAGCCCCAGCAGGACGAGCAGTCCCACCGCGGAGCTAATGCCGGTGGACCAGGAGATGCTAATCCAAGTTTGATACTGGCCGCGAACTTCCGACGAAAGGTTGTGCATCCGATCAAAGAGCTGCGGCTTGAGCAGATCCACCTGGTCCCGCATTTGGCGGAGTTGTTCAATGAGGCTGACTACGTGAGTGCCATCGTCCAGCAGCCAGTCCGCTTCGTCTTTGGATTTTTCCAATCGCTCCAGGCTGGTGGCTAGTTCCGCCAACGTTTGACGATCGCGGCTGCGGTCACCAAGTTGGCCGAACTGTGGCAGGTCGGTATCCAAGTGGGTGCGATATTGCTGTAGCGAATCCTTGATCCGCCCTAATTTGAAGTTGAAATCCGCCTTCGCGTCGACCAGCGGTTTCTCATGTCCAATCACCTCCGTTCCTGAGTTTTGCCGAACATTGCGGAGCGTTTCCTGGGCATAGCCAATGCGGCTGGAGAGTTCGTCGGCAAGGGGCATTTCGTCGGCTCGCCAACTGATGGTTTTGGCGAGCTCGCGGTAGGCGTAGAGTCCCTGCAGGCTGTTGACGGCCAGAACGCCGACGATGACAACGAGCAGCCCCACACAGAGGAAGAGCTTGAACTTGATGGGCCAGCGGAACAGCACGGCGACCTCCTTGTCGCGCAACAATGGCCGGCGCACCATCCGTGGTCGCCGCCGCTATCGGGTTGCTGGCGGGAGTGTACCACCGGCGAACTGGCGGGGGCAAGCCAGATTGACGCGGGGATTTGTGTCAAACTGCTAGCGTGGCGACTCGTAGCCACAAGCGGCCCGCTTGTCGGCTGGAATGGTGGGTAACTGCTGACGAGAGCCCACACGCGAGGCCGCGTGTGGCTACGGGCGGTTATCATATCTAGCTAGCTGCGGTTCTTTATTCCACCTGACTATTCCGCTATGACGGCAACCCCCAGCAAATGGACCGCGTTCCTGCTTTCGGCCTGTGTGCCGGGGGCGGGGCAATTGGCGGCCAGAAGTTGGACCTGTCTGGCTTGGTTTTCCGCTGCCGGACTGCTTGTTGCGGCATGGTCGCAGGTGGATCAACTGGTTGAGGGTGGCTGGATTTGGCCGCTGCAAATAGTAGCCGGGATGGCGTTTTGCTTGTTCAGCGCGGAACATGCGAAGCGGCTGCTGGAGGATCGGCACGGGAAGAGCGGTCCCTGCGTCGTGGCCGCGTCGGCTGTTGGTTGTAAGAGCGAAGGGCGGAAGCTGAGACTTTCGATCACGCTGGATGTGGCTCGTTCGCAAGCGGAGGTCTGGACCTTGATCAGTGACTTGCCTCGGTTTTTGACCATCGACCCCTTTCACGACCGGATTACACTGATGCGCGACCAGCCGGCCATCGGAGTCGACCTGGTCCTCTCGCATAACGCCTTTGGGCGGCGATTCCTGCGGTTTGGGAAGATCATCGCGTGGCTGGAGGGGAGCGGATACACTTTCAGTGACCTTTCGCGCCGCGGCCCGAAGGTTGGTTTTCCCCATGTGTTCATGATCAAACTTCTGCCGCAACATTCGCCGGACGACAAAATGCCGCTTACTCGCCTCACCATTAACGTCCGAGGACGCTGGACTTCCCGCCTGGTGCCGGTGTGGCTAGGGCGAGTTTGGGTCTGGTTGGTCGTCCGCGAGCATGCCCGGTTACTGCGAAAGGGAATCTGACTTGAGCGATGCGACTGTTCCACCAACGCCGTCCGTAACTGCTGCCGCCAATCCCTACTGCCGCCGCTGCGGGGAGCAGCTTGTCGTCCTTAACCAGCCCTCGATTTGTACGGCTTGTGGCTTGCAATACGATCCGGCCCGTTCGGAAACGTATGCCATGCACCGCAGCAGTTCGCGGTGGAAATTCTGGCTGCCTGGATTTTTACTCTCCGTGTTGATCGGCACCCTGACCTATGCCGGCTGCTTGCAAACCGGCGCGGAGATGGGATGGGCTTTGTTTGTTGCGGTTCCTGTCTGCTTTGGGGCGATTCTTGGCTACGCATGCCGCTTGCAAACCTGGGCGTTTGCAGTGCTCGGGATACTTGTCATTGCGTCCGTGATTTTCGCGCTCATCTCCTGGAACCTGGCCGGAATTTTCTGCGGCTTTACGCTGGGCATCTTCTTCCTGGTTCCCACCTTTCTCGGCCTAATGTGCGGCGTCATCCTGCGGATGTCTTTGATTGCCGGCAAATGGGATCACGCCTGGTACTTTCGCTGGTACGTTTGGCTCGTCGCGGCCCTGCCGCTGATTGGACAACAGATCGAAGACCGCATTCCCCGGCGGACAGAAATCGCCGTGATCAAAACGGGGCTGACCATCGACTCCACGCCGGAGGAAGCCTGGAACGCCATCATGTTCTACGAAGACGTGGAGCATGCCCCGCCGTGGCTGCTCCATCTCGCCTTGCCGCAGCCAATTCGGAGCGAGGGGAGCAAGCAGAAAGAAGGGGAAATCGTCACCTGCTTCTATAACTGCGGGGAAATCAAGAAGCGGATCAGCAAGGTCGATGCCCCTCGCAAGCTGGCCTTCGACGTAGTCGATATTCAAATGCGGAGCGAGAATTACGCGAAGCTCATAGACGGCAGCTTTGAAATCGAGCCGGTGGGAGCGAAGCAATGCCGTATTCTGCTGACGACAAGGTTCGAGCGGAAGCTGCATCCGGCATTCTTCTGGGAGCCCATCGAGCACAAAGTGATTCACACTCTGCACGGTCATGTCCTGGAAGGGATGCGCCGCAAAGCGGAAGGACCGAAGGCCGAGCAGAAGCTGCCGCCGCCGTACGAACGGCAGGACAGCAAGCAGTACTTGCCGCGGGTGGCAACGACCGGTGTGCCGATCAAAATCGCGATCCGCTACGGAGGTTCATCGCCATGAGCAATCCTTACTTGCCGTCAACGCAAGCGGGCGAGAGTCGTTCCACCGGCAAACGATACCTGCCGCCGACGCGAGCCGAGGACTTTCGCCCGTCGGGAAATCAATTCACCCTGCGGGGGCTGTTCATTTTAATGACGGCCACGTGCGTGATCCTTGCGATTCTAGCATTGGTAATCAAGGATCCGATTGGCTGGCTGGGAGTCGTGCTGGTGCCGCTCGTATGCGGAATGATTATCGTGGCCATGGAGATAACAAGGCTGATGTTTCCACCCAAACCGCACTTTCATTACTACCTGCCGCCTTTGCCGCAGAACTCGATGCAGACCGCTTATTTTGGCGAAGGTGATAACCCATTCGCTGCCAAGAAAAACTACTTCGGCGACAATCACGGCATTTCTCCCTTTTCCCAGCCGTCGACAGAGCCCGCCCCCAGCGAACCACCGCCGCCAGAGACGACCGGTTAGCCCGAATTGCTGAATAGCAGGCGGCGTTTTAAGCGGTTGTCCCGGTCGGCTACCCAGAGTATGATGCAAGGGCCAGCTATTCCTTGGAATTGCCGGCACCCGCCCTGGTACGGCAGATTCCCACCGTACGCTTCGTGCTCACCATCTGGTTGAGCTGGCCGTTTCCGCCTTCGGGCGGTTCTTTTTTCCCGCCGTGCGTTTGCCTAATCGCTTTCGGGGAAGATATAGTTGGCCGGTCCACCTCCTAGTTTTCCCGCTGCCGGAGCCCTGCCATGCCCAAGCAAGTTCACGACGACAATTTTGAAGGTGGCGTTTCCATGTCCTTCGGGGACCACCTCGAGGAATTGCGGAAAGCGCTGTTCAAAGCGCTGGCCGGTCTCGTCGTGACCGGCATCATCGGCTTCGTGATGGCCGAAAGGGTGGTGAACTTCTTTCAGCAGCCGCTAGAGAGGGCGATGACGAACTATCTGAGAACGCGCGCGGAGCTCAAGTTGGAAAAGGAACTGGGTGTCAAACCACTGCCTCTCGAAATCAAGCAAGCACTCTACAAGCGAAACATGATCCCCGAGCGGCTGGAAGTGGAGACCGGCAAGTTGATCGAATCCCTCAAGGCAGCCATTCCGGAACTCCAACAGATTGAGATATCCGCCAACATCTTTGGCCCGAGCGATATCAAGCCGGCGGGCGTCATTGAATTCTGCACTGCCCTGGTAACAGCAGCGGGAACAAAAGATGCCTCTCCGGCGAAGCGGATTTGGATGCTCCTCAGCGAAGACCAGAATAAACAAGTCCGAGCGCTCTCCGAGCAAAAGGGGGAAGTAGATTCCGCCGGAGTCAACCGCATGCTTGCCATTCTCAACTCGCTAGCCAGCAAGCGCGAATTGCACGATTCGGCGGAGTTTCTAGAACTTGCTGGTCCGGACGAAGTGACGGCCAAGTCGATTCGTGAAGGACTGAAGGCGAAGTTCGACCGCGAACAGTCCCGCCGTCTCAACAAGATGCTCTTGGCTTCGCAGTTTCCCTTCGCCATCGAGCCCCCCCATGTGGCGATGATTCCGCTGGCCGCCTGGAAGCCGATCGCAGTGCGTTTTCTGGTTCTGAACGCCCAGGAAGCTTTCATGATTTGGATGAAGGCCGCTCTAGTCACGGGACTGGTTCTCGGGAGCCCCTGGATCTTCATTCAGATTTGGAATTTTGTGGCGGCTGGGCTGTACCCACATGAGAAGAACTACGTCTACATGTATCTCCCCATCAGTATCCTGCTGTTCTTTGGTGGGGCGTCCTTGGCTTACCTATTTGTCTTCGATCCGGTCCTCAACTTTCTGTTCATGTTCAATACCAGCATGAACGCGGAGTTTGATCCCCGCATCGGCGAATGGCTCAGCTTTGTTCTCATTCTCCCGCTTGGCTTCGGCATCGGCTTTCAATTGCCGCTGGTGATGCTGTTTTTGAACCGGATCGGAATCCTGTCGGTCGAACTCTACATCCAGCAATGGAGGATTGCAATTCTCTCCATCTTTGTGATCGCGATGGTGCTGACGCCCGCCGATCCCTACAGCATGCTGCTGATGGCGGTTCCACTCTGCCTGCTGTATGTCGTGGGGATCTTGATGTGCAAATGGATGCCCAAGGGACGTAATCCATTTGCAGAGGCGTATGAGGTGTAGGGCGGTCTTTACCGCTCCAAGCTTCCTCGCCAGACAAAGAAAACCATGTACTGCGGGGTCCACAACAGGAGCGCCGCCAGTCCAACCAGCAGAACCACCTGGCCGTCGATGAGCAGTTCGGAAACTCGCAGTGCCCCAATAAACAGAAATAGCAGCAGCATGTTGCCGATGGCGATCCTTAGCGAAGGCCAGCGAATGGGGAGGCATTCGCTGACCAGGAACGCAAACCACGGCCCCACCGCAAACAGCAGCAGGAAGTAATACGCCAGCCACTTCCAGCCGAGCCCGCGGTAAACGCCCAACACGATGGCCACCATCGCCATCAAAATCATCAGCGTCTGCAAGGAAAACTGCAGGCCGGGGCGCGGCGGCGGAGGAGAAACAGGCGACGACATGGAACAGTCCGATTCCGAATTCTGGACAACCCAACGCAACCGCTCATTGTAGTTTAGCGCGGCGAGGGGCGGAGGAAAAGCAAATCAGGCTGAAAGATCGGGGGGATCTTCCAGCCTGATGATTTTAGTTCGCTCAGATTCGATCGCTCAACCGTTGACGCTTACCGCATCAGGCCGATCGAGATAAATCCGCCCAGCAGGGTCAAGTCTTCCGAGTCGCCATCGGCGAAGCCAGAATACCACTGCCCTTCCACGCCCGAGCGGATGAACGCGATTCCACCGCGGCTGCGGGCCCAGTTGAATTGTCCGCCAACTTGGAGTTCTTGAATGGTCAGGGTGGTGTCATCCAGGCTGGCAAAACCGGGAGAAGGGTTGCTGCCGGCCAGAATGGAAGACTTGAGTCCCCCGAACAACGACAGGCGTTCGTTTACGGCCCGAGTTAATTGAACGGAAACCACTGGCCCTGCGCCCGTGAAACGGCTGTCGACGTTGCCACCGATGCCGGTCGAAAGGGGCGAGAAGATCCGAGTGTCGTCGTAGCGAATACCGCCGCCAACGAGCAGATTCCAGTTGCAAATGTTGAACGAGTCAATCGCTTCCAGGTCAATGTAATTGGTGTCGACCTCGCTGCGGGGAGGAGTTGTCCGTGAGGTGCCGCCGCGCTGGAAGTAGTCAAATCCGGTCAACCGAATGCCGAGGCCGTCTTCCCGCTGAAAGCCGAGCCAGCCGCGGAAGCCCGTGCGGTAATTCTGATCGGTGAGCTGCCCTTCGGACTGATAGGCCTTCAGCACCACTATCTCGCCGCCGGCAATCCAGCCGCGGCGGCAGCAATCCTCACAGCAACCGCCCGAGGGAAAGCCGCAGCGATCGCCGCAATTGCCCTTGCAGTTGTCATCGTCGCAGCCGCAGGCACTGCCGCCGTCACTGATCGTGGCGCTGGCCATGTCATAGGAAACGGCTGTTGTCGCTTCCTGGCCGCGAATCACCCAGTGGGATTCCTCGGCATTGATATAAGTTTCCGCGCTGGGGAGACGAGTCGTCTCCGCTTGTGCGAAGGTCGCCGCGCAGCCCATCAGGCCACCGGCAACGAGCATTGTCATCTTGCGAAACCAGGTCGTGCGCATGAATTAGTTCCTCCTTGAACTGGATTGTGGGAGTCCGTTCCCGCCTTGAAGGACGATAGCACTCACGCGCCGTCATGCGCCCGAGAGTCGTCATAGTCGTTACATCGAAAACTCTTTGCGCGAGAATGAAGGACAGATTAATCGCGCGTTGCATGCGGTGGAACCGTCAAATCTTCACACCTTTTCTTCCTGCTCGAGGGCCGAGTTTCCGCTTGCGCAAACAAAACGGCCCGCACCTGAAGAGGATCGTGCGGGCCGTCGCGAATGGGGTGAATGACTGAGGATTCAGCTAGCAGCGGCTATTTTTTCGCCAATTCGGCTTCCAGAGCCTCGATGACTTCCGGGGCATCGGGTGCGGTCTGCGGCTTGAAGCGGGCGACCACCGTGCCGTCGCGGCCGATCAGGAACTTCTCGAAGTTCCAAGAGATCTTCCCTTTCCCCGTCGGCTTGGCATCGACAGCGGTGAGGTACTTGTAAAGTCCCGTTGCGCCATCGCCGTTGACTTCCACCTTCGAGAACATGTCAAACTTCACCTTGTAGTTCGACTCGCAGAACTTGGCGATCTCCAGTTCGGTTCCCGGTTCCTGCTTGCCAAATTGGTTGCAGGGGAAGCCCAGAACGGCGAGCCCGTCCTTGTTATATTTCTCGTGCAGCGCCTCGAGTTCTTCATACTGGGGCGTCAGGCCGCAAGCGCTGGCGGTGTTGACCACCAGCACTACTTTGCCCTGATACTTGGTCAGGTCCACTTCCTTACCGGTGATAGTCTTCACCTTGAAATTGAGAGCGGGGGGCACTTTCTTCTCCTCTCCATCGACAGTGCTGACGCACGCCGCCACAACGCCGGCGAGCAAAAAGCTGGTCCATCGGGACATACGCAATTCCTTGAAAAATGGTGGGACAGATTGGCGGGAAAACTTCCCTCCCATCCTACCAGCCGGCTGGGGGCGGAACCAGACGCGGTGAGCCCCCCACTTGTCGCTCTTGGGCTATTGGGCTTCCACGCCGAATTTGAAGCCATTCTGGGTTGTTCCGTCGTTCAGAATGGGCGTCAACCGGACAGTCGTATCGCCCGGTTTGACTACCTTGAACATCACGATCACAAAGTACCACGAGCCGGGCTGGACGCTTTCGTCGGCCGGATCAATGGGCGACACCACCACCGCCACCTGCCGCAGCACGTCGCCGCCTCCCTGCACACTGAAGGTGCTGATGCCATTAGCGGCCGAGCGGGTCTTGAAGCGGACCTGCACCATATCGCCTACCTGGCAGTTGTAGGTTTCCGACCGCAGAATCGTGTGCAGCTGCGTCGCCATCTGCGGCTCCGCGGCCGAGCTGACGGTTCCCAAAAACAATCCCAGAACCAGCAGCGTGGCGCTGCACATGCGAAGCGTGGACATGATCAATCTCCTTGTAAAATGAGGGTTGCGAAACTCTTGAAAGTCCGGCTGAGCGAAGTTGCTGGCCGCTTTCAATCCCGATACACCTCACACGCCCGGCTGTGACGCAGCACTCACCACTAATTCCTAAGGGGGCCGCGTTCCTGAACTCCCGCAGCGCGAGATTCTCGCGGTTCCCGCCGCAGCCTTGCCAAACAACTTCCACCGCCACTCGGGTCCCACCCCTGGTCAGTGGCTGGCAGCCTGAGGAAGTAGGAAACAGGAGTCAGAGGATAGGGGACAGGCTCGTCGATGCCGAGCAAGACCGGAGCGCTAGCCCGTGGTTGTTAGGTGGGCGACGAAGAACAGGACGCTGAGGAAGTGGCAGGTGCTGCCGACGATGACCCAGAGGTGCCAGATGGCGTGAAAGTGGTATCGCTGGAGGTCGACGATAAGGAATATCGTCCCCAGCGTATAGCACACGCCCCCGGCGAGCAGCCAGCCGACGGCGGGGGGTGGGACGGTGCCGAAGGCGAAGATGGCGGGCACCATGGGAAGCCAGCCAAGGAGCAGATAGCTCCAGACGGTCACCGCGTTGATGCGGTGGACAAAGAAAACCTTGGCGATAAAGCCGGACAGGGCTGCGATCCACATCACCCCCAGAAAGGCCCACCAGTGGGGCTGTCGCAGGTAGGCCAGCGAGAAGGGGGTGTAGGTGGCGGTGATCAGAATGTAAATCAGCCCCTGATCGAACATCCGAAACCAGTGTTTCCATTGCCGGTGTGAAACACCGTGCGATAGGGTCGATGCCGCATAAACCGCGATCAGCCCGGCTGCAAAGACCCCGCAACCGATGACCCGCCAGGTATCTCCCGAAGCCAGCGACGAGCGCAGCAGAATCACCGTGGCCACGATGCTGAGCATCAGGCCGAACCCATGGGTCAGCGTGTTCAGGCGTTCCCCCCGTTCCGCCATCTCGTGAATGGCGTCGGGGGGGCCATCAGGACGGTTGGAAGCCAATTCTGGGGAAAGCATGGGACCTTATTCCGGAGAATCGCAGCAGGCAATCTGCGAACAGCAAACATTGTACCGAGGTTTGCCGGCGCTGCGGGAGGTCCCAATCTTCTTCCCTGGCTCGACTGGCGGGCTGAATGAACAGGATCCGGGCTGTTACGCGGCCCGGAGTTCGCTGGCGATCAGACCGTCGAGAATTTCTTTGGGGGTCTGGTGCGTGCGGGTTGCTCGCCGCTCCGTCATTCGGGCGGCGAGAGTGCGGAAAGGCCGCACATAGGGATAGTGGCTGAGCAGGTGCCGAAACGGGGTGTGGTTGCGGACGATAGACGAGACGCGGGTGTAGTTGCCGGGAATTTCTCCCGAAACCGGCACGATGGACTTTCCCTTTTGGAAGATCGTGGAGATGTTACCGCCGTCGAACGAGGTCGAACTGCTGACGATGCTGAAGCCAGCCTTTTTGCCGATCATCTCGAGCGTGGCGGGGCTGAAGTTGTAAAGGTGGGCTCGGTGGAACCGGCTGTGTGGCCATTGGCAGACGGCCTCGACATTGGGGACCTCCACCAGCAGGCAACCACCCGGCCGCAGCCACTTTCGGACATGCTGCATGGCGTCGAGCGGGCTCTCCAAATGCTCAAAGACGTGAAAGGAGGTGACAAAGTCCTGCGACTCCGACTCGATATTGGCATCCTGGTAGAAGCCGTGAGTGACGGGGAGGCCGAGCACGCCCGACGCGATTTCGGCGTAGCCGCGGTTGGGCTCGAACCCGGAGGCGTCAAACCCCATGGCCCGCAGCACGTAGACCACTTCGCCGCTGCCGGCGCCAAAGTCGAGCACGCGGCAACCGGGCTGGAGATATTCCGCAATGCCGTGATAACGGGCCAAGGCGACTTTGCTCGAGCGATAAACGTGTTTGGGTTTGGGCTGGACAACGGCCTTGTAGTCCAAACGGTAGTTGTTTTCGTAGTAATCGCGAACCTGCTCCGGGGCCGGCCGGGGGTTGGAATAGACGAGGCCGCAGCGGCAGCAGATCACGGTGCGCAGATGACTGTTGTCCCGGTCGGTGAGACACAACTCGTCTTCATCGCTGGAACCGCACAAGTCGCACGAAATGAAGCCGGTGGTTTGGGCGGCGGTGGTTTTCATGGATTGAGCGGCGGACTGCGCGCCAAACTGAATTTGGGAGGATTGTGATAGTGCTTGACTTCCTGGGAATCTGCCAACTGCCGAATTGCCATGGAGTCCCGCGATGTGCGGCGGGATTGTAAGAAGATGGCGAGAAGGGGGCAATCTCGGTTTTGCGGTGAGCGAATTCGGCGCTGCTCGTCTCGTAAGTCATTGGCATCAAGGGACTTGGAGGAAACAGACAACATAAGTCGGCTGCTGATTCGGCTTCCCCTAGTGACCGTGCGCCCAGCCCGTCACTGCCGTTTCAAGTTCCCCCATTCGGCCTATTCCGCTATATTCTCCCCTTCGGCGGCGAATACAGCTTGTCGTTACTTCCTGCTGCACCATTCCTGTCCGCTCCACCAACTTCACCAGCCGCCATGTCGAAAGCTTCCCCACCCGACGCGAAAGAAAAGGAAAAGGCCAAAGATCCCAAGAAGGACAAGCCGGCCGACGGCGGCTGGCGGGAGACGGTGGAATCTATCGCGATGGCGATTATTCTGGCCCTTCTCTTTCGTGGATTCGTGGCGGAAGCCTTCGTCATCCCCACCGGCTCAATGGCCCCCACGCTCATGGGTCGCCACAAGGACGTGAAGTGCCCCGAATGCGGCCAGTGGTACAAGACCGGCGCCAGCAACGAGTGGAACCAGGAAACCAACCTGCCTCGCGGTGAATTCGTCACCACCACCACTTGCCCGGTTTGCCGTTACACACAGCGGCTGGACCTGTTCAACAAACCAAACGACTTGTCCTTTAGCGGCGACCGGATCATCGTCAGCAAGTTTGCCTATGAAATCGGGGAGCCCGACCGGTGGGAAGTGATTGTCTTCAAATATCCGGGAGGGGCAACGATTAACTACATCAAGCGCTTGATCGGTCTGCCGGGTGAAACTGTCCGAATTGCTGGGGGGAACATCTGGACTAAAAAGAAGGAGGACCAGGATTTTCAGATCGCCCGCAAACCTCCGGGACGGCTGAATTCCATGTTGCAACTCGTGGACGACACCGATCATATTCCGCAGCGTCTGACGGACGTCGGCTGGCCGCGGCGTTGGCAGCATTGGCCCTTGGCCAAGAGTGACGCTGCCTGGCAGACCGAAAACGCCGGCAAGAGTTACACCATCGAGGCCAAAGATAAGGATGTGTGGCTCCGCTATCGCCACATTGTTCCTTCGCACAAAGATTGGCGGCAGATCATGGAAGGAAAACTTCCCGCCGATGCCAATTCGCGACGAGGTTCCCTGGTGACCGACTTTGCGGCGTATAACGTGCCACATTCCATTAGGCAGTCCAACGGCATCCCGATTACCGCGAATCTGCAGCCCGGAACGTATTCGAAGGAGGAATACGACCCAACTTTGCCCGGTCCAGGCGAGCCGCCGGACAGCGATGCCAACGGGATGCATTGGGCGGACGATCTGGCCGTCGATTGCCTGGCCAAAGTCGAGAGTGGCGAAGGCGAATTGACGCTGGATCTGGTGCAAGCCGGAGTGCATCACAAGTGCCGCATCAATCTGGCCGATGGCACAGCAACGCTGACCATGACCGATCCCAAAGGAGAACTCGTTTCCTTTGACTCAGCCGACACCAAGGCAGAAGCTCGTTCTCCCACTGCAAAGACCGGGGTCAAAGGACCGGGTTCCTATCGCCTCCGGCTCTCGAATGTGGATCGTTTGGTTCAGCTTTGGGTAAATGGCTCCGTGGTGGAATTCGATTCTCCCACGACCTATGACTGCAACGCTAACCTCACCCCGTACTGGACTCCCGAAGATCCGCTCGATCTGGCACCGGCCGGCATTGCGGCCAAGGGGTGCAAGGTGCAGGTTTCGTCGCTCCAGATTCATCGTGACATCTATTACATCGCGGTCGACAATCCCCACATTGCGACGGGTGATTATGACCGGTACCCTCCTCCCAATCTCTACTCGGAGCCGGAGAAGTGGGCCAGTTATGAGTCCCTGTTCATGAATCGCCGCAGCGTGGAGTTTCCACTAAACGACGATCAGTTTTTTCCGATGGGGGATAATAGCTCCCACAGTTCAGACGCCCGGATGTGGGAGGCCCGAGAAAACTTCGTCGCTCGCGACTTGTTGATTGGCCGGGCAATGCTCGTCTATTGGCCGCACACCTGGAACAGCCCCATTTGGAACACTCCCAACCCCGGAGAGATGCGGCGTATCAGGTAAGTGGAGAAGGCTTCCAGCCTGCCCGGGTCAGGAGTCAGAAGTCAAGGATCAGGAGTCGGGAAACATTCGTCAAGGAAGACCCCATGCCACTGCTGGAAGCTATTGGTCTCGTCAAATCGTTCGGTACCCGCCGTGTGGTGGATGGCGTCAGCTTTTCCGTGGAGCGGGCGGAGATTGTGGGGCTGCTCGGACCCAACGGTGCGGGCAAGACGACAAGCTTTCGCATGACCTGCGGCATGATTGAGGCCGACAAGGGACAGTTGATGCTCGATGGGCAGGACGTGACGAACTGGCCGATGTACCGCCGGGCCAAAGCGGGGATGGGCTATCTGGCCCAGGAATCGAGCGTCTTCAAAAAGCTCACGGTCGAGCAGAATCTGCTGGGAGTGATGGAACTGCTCGGCAAGGACTGGAAGACCCGCAAACGAATCTGCGACGACTTGCTGGAGCAGTTCAAAATCACCCATATCCGCCACAGCAAAGCGGGGAATGTCTCGGGCGGCGAGCGGCGGCGGCTGGAGATTGCCCGCTGCCTGGTTTCCGATCCAGAAATCATCCTGCTGGACGAGCCCTTCACTGGCATTGATCCCCGAACCATCGAAAGCATTCAGGGAATCATCCGCGAGCTTCGCAGCCGCGGCATTTCGATCTTGATCACTGACCACCAAGTCCGGGAGACGCTGCAAATCACCGACCGCAGCTACGTCATCCACAAGGGAGCCGTCCTCTGCCATGGGACGCCGCGAGAGGTTCTCAGCCATCCCGAAGCCCGCGAACGCTACTTCGGCAGCGGCATTGACATCGGCTCGATGGGGCCGCCGGCTCCGCATATTCGCTCCGACTTGGATGTGCCTGGTGCGGCGGACGAGAATCAGGATGATGGAAAGGCAAGCGACATCCCTGTCAACTTCAAACGGCCGCGGCGTAGGAGCATCCACGAGGATGAGACCTTGGATGCGGACCAGTAGTCGCAAGTCCCGTCAATAATCGCCTATTGGCTGTCCGTCATTGATTTCCAGCAGCAGCTTTAGGGTGGCGGGTTTAAGGTCATTGCTCAGCACATGGACTGAGCCATCGCCGAAGAGCAATTGCACGCAGTTTGCATCCGAATGCCATGTCTTGCCGTGGAGGCTGGAAATCCCACCGCCGGCCGGCGAGATGATTTGCAGAGCAAGCTGATCGTAATTGAGGTCACGGGGCTCGGAACCCTGGATGCTTGAGCCAGCCACCTCCACAACCATGATGGTATTTGACAAACCATCCTTTACGTCACTGAACAAAATCCCCTTTCCTCCAGGCCACATGGTCTTCCTGCCAACGACCGCAACATAGCTGACGCCGGTTGCCCCTGAATGAGTTTCTTCGGGACATTGATAAATCGCTGTAATCGCCGGAGCGAGTTTGATGTTGTTCGGCCCGTCCCAAGGCTCGCTGAAGTCGTACTTGTTGTAGAGTTCCTGCTGCTCCATGTAGGGGAGTAGCAGCACCCGCCAACTATGCATCTGCTTACCGCTCTTGTCGCAAATAAAAGCTGGCGGCAATGATTTGTGATTGTCGTGGTAGGCATGAAGTGCGAAGCCGATTTGTTTGAGGTTGTTTTCGCATTGCATCCTCCGTGCGGCCCATCGCGGCGTCGTAACGCTTGGAATGAGAAGCCACAAAAAACCGATGATCGAAACGATGCCAGCAGCGAACGCCCAACCGCGACTCTTCGTCACCCAGTAGGTCAGGAAATACCCCGGCGCAGCGACCAAACAGAGAACGCCTCCAAAAAGCAGGAACCCTACTATTCCTTCCGTTGCTTCCTGTGCGGCTGAAAACGGTATGAGCCGTAGGATGCCTAGAACAACGGCCGCGACTGTGACCACCAGCATGAGCTGCCACAACCGGAATTGAGGCGGCCGCTTTGGCTCTTGTGATGAATCGGAATCGGACGGGCCAGTTGTCATGAAGCCTTGCGACGCTTCGTCGGTTTCCCTTTAGTCGTCACCTTCTTACGGGCGAACTTGGCGAGCGCCTTCTTGGAGGTCACGGCTTTGTCCGTGAATTCCTTTATTGTTCCAACGAGTGAGACTTCAACTTTGGTGGACATAGATCACCTTACTCTCAATGGATATTCTGCAAGCGACTCGTCGTTCCAAAAGAACTCCAAGGAATAAATACCGGGCCGCGGAAAGTGGCAATCCAGAATCCGAAAGGACGCAACCGTGAATCCCAGGGGATCTGGAATGAACACGACAGGGTGTGGGTGGCTGCCAAAAACGGGCAATCCGGTTTCCTCTTCTAAGCATACCATTTGGCCAATCCCCGTGCCCCGACCACCGGCCAGTCCTATGATGCAACAAGGCTGTGGGAAAAGAATCGGAAAGGGGGGCTCGTCGACCGAACGAATGGAGTTGTACAGATGAAAGACGCTGATCCCGTTGGAATCGTCCACATCGTAGGAAACGTCTTTCGCCAACAAGAAATAACGAACAAACGGTTGGATATTCATGTTGCCTCACCTCACCGGCTGTTTCCCCAACATCCGCCGCAACAGCCCAAGCTGGCCCGCATGGATCATTTCGTGATGAGAGCAAAAGAGGAGCGAGCCGAGCTTGGTGGGGTAAGCGGCAAAGGGCATGTCCACCGGCTCCGCAAGTTGTTGGGCGGTAAAGGTGGGAAGTTCCAGCAGCGCTTGAGCATGGACCTTGTCGAATACTCCACGAATTTCCGCGGGCGAAGGATTCTTAGCCGGGTCCGGCTGCGGCGTTGTGCCGCGGCTAAATGCTTTCCGGAAGCTGCTCGTCATCAGCGAAGTGTCGATTTCCGCCCGCCCCCGCTGCCGAAACAGGCAGAGCCCATACTCCGCCATCGCCAGGTGCCCCACCTGCCACGCCACATGTGTGCTACAGCCGGGGGGCATCGTGAACCACTCTTCCGCGGCAATGTCCGCCAGCAGCGAAAGGGTGTAATTCCGGGCGAATTCGATCTGCTTTGTGGCGAGTTGTAGGTTCATCACCTTGTTCTACGCAGCCAAGGAGGGACCGGTCAATATTCTGAGGCCGTTTTGTCGTCAAAATGGTCTTGTCTCCGCGATGGCAGAAATGTTATCAACTGTGGTTTCCCGGTTCGAGACTGGGTACTCCATTCCCAGGATGGCATTGGAGAGGCGGACTGAGACACTGAAAGGACATCAGAAATCATGGCTAGGAAGGCGCTGATTACGGGCATCTCGGGGCAGGATGGGAGCTATCTCGCCGAACATTTACTTGCCCAAGGCTACGAAGTGCATGGACTCGTCCGCCGCCTGGCTCTGGAGGATCCGGCCCAGCGTCTTGGCCGCATTTCTCATCTCGTCGACCGGATTACCCTGCATTCGGCCAGTCTGGAGAGCTATCCCAGCCTGTTCAGCGTGATGAGCAAGGTGGCGTTTGACGAGTGCTATCACCTGGCGGCTCAGAGTTTTGTGGCCGAGAGCTTCGTGGATGGTTTCTCCACCATGAACACGAACATTAACGGCACCCACTACATGCTGGCGGCTATTCGCGAGTTGCGCCCCGCGTGCAAATTCTACTTCGCCGGATCAAGCGAGATGTTCGGCAAGGTGCGGGAAGTTCCGCAGAAGGAGAGTACTCCGTTTCATCCGCGGAGCCCTTACGGCATCAGCAAGTGTGCCGGCTTTGATTTGACTCGCAACTACCGCGAGTCGTTCAACATGTTTTGCTGCAGCGGCATCCTGTTCAATCACGAATCACCTCGCCGCGGGCACGAGTTCGTCACCCGAAAAATCACCAGCACCGTCGCCGCCATCAAGCTGGGGCTAGCGTCGGAGCTTCGCCTCGGCAATCTCGACGCCAAACGGGACTGGGGGCATTCCAAGGACTACGTCCGCGCCATGCAACTGATGCTACAACAGCCAGAGCCGGATGACTTTGTGATTGCGACTGGCGAGACCCATACCGTTCGCGAATTCTGCGACCTGTCGTTTGGCCAAGTCGGCTTGGACTATCGCAAGTACGTGAAAATCGATGAGCGGTTCTATCGTCCCGCGGAAGTCGAGCTGCTGATTGGTGATGCCTCCCGGGCAAAAGAAGCCCTCGGCTGGGAGCCCGAGTGTTCGTTTGCCGAATTGGTGCGGGAAATGGTCCAGTCCGACCTCGAGACCCTCGTGCGGCGGCAGACCGGGGCTCGTGCGGCTGCTTAGGCGGCTGCTTTCGCTCGGGCGTTGTTCAGGAGCTGTTCAATCACGCGCAGGGGAGAGTGCCGCAGAGCATAACTGGGAGCGGCTGCCTGGGCGCGCCGCTGAAACTCGCCTCGCTGGTTCGCCATTTCACGCAGGCTCGCTGCGAAGCCGGCTAATTCAGAGGCGACGAGCCCTGGCGAAGGATCGCCTGCCGAACGCAATTCGTCGGCCAGCCAGGTGTTCGCTGGCACAACAACGGGTGTCCCTGCCGCCAACATTTCGACCAGCACTCCGCTGCAACGAACCGCGTAGACGTTTGGATCATAGGCCAGCAGCCCTACATCGGCTCGCCGGAGAAGGCGGGCATACGCATCGTTTGGCAATGGATGCTGAACGTGTACAAGCCGGGCGCTAGCTGGCGGAAAATCATCCGTCGGCCGGAGCGTGACGATTTTGTGTCTGCCGGCAATTCGCTTTAGCTTTCCCGGGCGATTGGCCTGAATCCAAAGTTGAATTTTCCCTTGCGCGAAGTCATCTCGTTCCAGGTCCGCCAATAGCTCCGTGAGGAGACTGGACCCTTTATTGGCCCGCAACCCACCCGCACAGAGTACGCGTAGCGGCGAATTGTTTTCTGCTGGCCGAAAGGGTTGAAATGTATCCCGAGAATCAATGGTCGAATCGACCGGATGTTCGAGCAGTTGGAATCGCACGATTCCCAAGCTCGTATACTGGTCAACCAACGCACTTGTGGGTGAGTAGAAGTGCCAACGGACCTTTCCCGCGCGGGCCGCCACCCCGGCAAAATGCGCCTGCATGGCGGCATGCCGCGGCAATTGTTTGCCGTAGCTTGTGGCCGGTCCCTTCAGAAACTCGTAATGGAACTGCAAGTGCCAGTCGCAGAGCGTGGCTGCTTCGCTGGTCCGCAAGAATTCGGACAGCCCCACGAGATCGAACTCGGAGAGCGTCGGGATCAAGACCTGGTCTCCCGAGGCGGCGGGAATCTGGCGATATACTTCACGACAGGCCGAAGCGAAAGACAATGCCTGGCGGCGCTGGTTCCAACGGTTCCATTTTCCTGCCAGTTTTGACCACCAGGGTGTATTGCCGTCGGTCGAAGGCGGTCCCAGCGGGTCGGAAGGAGAATTTGCAGAGCCGGCCGTCGCCGAAAAGTTGGAATACGTGGTGTCTTGAAAAAGCGGAAGGATGGTCCAATCGGCTGGAAAACCGTCCCGATCCCGGAGCCGACGGTTGGTCGCTAGCACCGGCTCAAATCCCATGTCGACCGCGGCCCGGAGTAGCAGGCGGGCGGAATCAAAGTGATGCCCACCCATCTTCGTGAGCGAGTGGTCAATCAAGTAGAACTTTGGCTTGCGACGCGGCACCGGAACGGTGCTGGCGGAAGGGAGTCGTCCCTGGCGAAGCGAGGCTAGTTTTTCGGAGGTAGCAGGCTGGATCATGAATCGTTTGGCTGAGCTTGTCTTCCAAGCCAATCAAGGCACCATTCGGCCCCAAACGATAGCAGAATGTGTACTTGCGAATCAATCGCAGGAGGAGTGCTAGCGGACGATTGCACTTCCAGTGGCAATGAAATTCATGCGGCGCGGCGAGGCCGGGTTGTCACGGACTGCGGCGAAGCCTCCTTCGCCTTGTCGGCCGGCGCTGACTTAGGCAAGGGATCAGGCACGGACTGAGAAATGCCGTAGTGAAGCTCCCACAGCCGGGCCTGCTTCATGAACGAATAGAAGCCGTGCAGCATGCAGAGTTGCAGTCCGGGCAGCCCGTCAAGGAATCCCCGCTGAATGATGTAGCCTCGCAAAAACCTGAGCGGACCCGTGGTGAGCAACTTGAGCGTGCTGGGCCGACGTCCCTGCTGGTGCCAGACTCCGGCTTGCCACTTAGTGTAGCGTTCAAACTTGCGGAAATACTGGTCATAGGAACAATAGGTGTAGTGAGTCAGCTTGGATTTGAGCCTTCCTACCCTGCCGGTGTTGATGGCGACTTCGGCGTGGTCGGTGTCTCCCACGTAGCGTCCGCGATCCCGATGAAAGAACCGCATCAGCACATCACTCTGCCAGCCGCAGTAGCGGATCGGATGCCCAAGAAAGTAGTTTTGGCGCGGAACCCAATAACCATCTAGTTCTGGGCCGTTCGCCAGATGTCTTTTGATTTCGGCGGCCAGCTCATCCGTGATTCTTTCGTCCGCATCGAGAATGAGCACCCAGGAGTGCGTCGCCTGGGGAATGGCCCAATTCTTAAAGTCCCCCGAGTGAACATACTCCCGCTCAATCACACGGCAGCCCCCCATCTCCTGGACGATGTCGAGCGTCCCGTCCGATGACCCGGAGTCCGCAATGAGAACCTCGTCCGCTACCCGCCGAGCCGACTCGATGCAGGGACGAATATTAAGACGTTCGTCCTTGCAGGGAATGATGACGGTGAGCTTCTGCATGGAGGGAGCTTGGTGAGATTGCAGGAAAGGCGGGCGGCACCGATGGTAGCCACTGCAACGGGTGCGGCTTAAAAATAAGACGCCTCTGAGTACAGAAACAAGTATCAGGAACAGGAGTACTGCGTCAATCTCGTTTGACGCTAGCAACGGAGCGTTATGGAGCATGCAGATCCGTTGACCCAAATTCTGAGGTAAAAATCAGTTCGACTAGGCCGTCTTGGCAACCAGCGGCTCCCCCAGCGGCGTCGGCGGGCCGCCCAGGGAGGCAATGACCCGGATGGCTTCAACCAGCATCAAGAAGGCTAGGGCGAGCAGAACAACGCCGGCCCAGGCGACTGCGTCGAAGGGAATCGTGAAGCTGCCATCCTTGAAAAACTTGGGCCAGGTCATGCTGGCGAGTGCCCATGTGCTCATGGCATACATCCAGACGGTGGGGATTCCCGTCACAACCCAGACCCACCAAGCGCGGCGAGTCTTCCAAAGCCAGACAGTAATGCCCAGGAGCGTCAGGGCAGCGAGGAGTTGGTTGCTGGCGCCGAAGAGGGCCCAGAAAGTGCGCCAGATGGGGGGAGCAGCGATGGCCACTCCGTCCTTCATGGCGAAATTAGGGTGGGCGAGCAAGAAGTAGATAGGAACTCCGGCAGTCAGGGCGGTGCCAATGATCCGGCCAGCCCAATTATGCATTCCCGTGAGCTCCTGAATGATGAAACGGCCAAGGCGGGTGCAGACATCGAGCGTGTCGTACACAAAAGTGGCGAAAGCCATGAGAGCGAATGACATGCCGATGCCATGATCGATGCGGACGGAGGAAAGGAACTTGGCGATCCCTTGAGCATAGATTTCATTCGGCGAGCCGCTCAGTTGTTTGGAGTCGGCGGCAAACATCATCACGCAACAGAGGGAGACGATAGCGACCATCGCCTCGAGCAACATGGAGCCATAGCCGACGACTTTCGCGTCAGTCTCTTTGCGAAGCTGCTTGGAAGTGGTTCCTGAAGCAATCAGCGAATGGAAACCGCTGCAGGCTCCGCAGGCGATGGTGATAAAGAGCATGGGAAAAAGCAACTCGGTCGGAGCGCCCGGTTTGGGAAGTGAGGATTCCCAGCCGCGGAAGGCGGGATATTGTGCTGTTCCGCCCCCGAGTATTAGTCCAATGGCACCCGCTCCGAGCGCGAAATAGAGAAAGTAGCCGCCGAGCTGACCGCGGGGTTGCAGGATCATCCAAACTGGCGCCATGCCGGCAAGCAGGCAGTAGATCAGCAGAACGACGTCCCATCCCTTGCGGGAATAGGACAAGGTCTCAATGGCATGTGCGTCGTTCGCTTTCACTGCTGCGTACAGATTAGTTGGGGCGCCTTCTACCGGCTTATAAACGATTTCGGCAATGTCGAACGGGATCATTGGGCCGAGAACAATGGCACCACCCACGAGGACCACGAACAGAACTGTTGCCCAGCCGAGCGGCATTTTCAGGTATTTGACGCAGATCCCCATCAGGATCGTGAGAATCAAATAGAGCGCGGAAGCCGTGGCGATGGCGCCTCCGCCGACGTTTCCATTTTCCGGCGTCGCCGCGCCCATGAAGGCGGAAGCGGTGACATCCGTGAAGGCGACGATGATGTAGATCAGGGCAATCCAAATGAACGACAGGAAGAGCAGGTAGGACTGCTTGCTCATGTGGTCCCGGACCACCTCTGCAATGGAACGGGCTTTATGGCGGATGGAGGCGACGAGGGAAGCAAAATCATGTACGCCGCCGATAAAAATCGAGCCGATCAGAATCCAGATGAGCGCCGGCAGCCAGCCGAAGGTGAGGCCGGCGAGAATCGGGCCGACGATAGGTCCGGCAGCGGCGATTGCCGAGAAATGTTGGGGAACGAGTGACGAAGGGGCGATCGGGTCGAAGTCGAGGCCATCTTTCTGCTCGACGGCCGGCGTAGCGCGATCCGGGTTGAGTTGAAATAGCCGGGCGAGAAGACGACCGTAGGTGAGGTAGGCAATCGTCAGAATGACGGCGGAGGGGAGGACGATATAGAGCAGCGAGACGTTTTGGAACATGAGACACCGTCGGGAGGGCTATTCCGGCACAATGCAAAGTGGGCGGGCAAACTGTAGAATACGCCTCGGCTGCGAAGGGTGCAACGCGAACTGACTTACCTTGGATATTCGAATGTTGGAACTGGTTGGCCGGCGGTACGATTCGGATCGGGCCGTGCGGATACAAATCGAACAGGGACACATCACCCGAATCAAGCCGGCAGGGGATACTCCGGGACTGCCCTATGTCGCGCCGGGCTTTTGCGACCTGCAAATCAACGGCTACAAGGGGGTGGAGTTCAATGACCCTAAGCTGACTGTAGAGCAGGTGCGGAAGGCGGCCCTTTCGCAGGACCAGTTCGGGGTGACGCGCTATCTGGCGACCTGCACGACCGACAGCTACGAAATCTTTTGCCATTCCTTCGCCACGATTGCCCAGGCCATCGACGAACTGCCGGAGGTCGCGGCGCGGCTCGCCGGCATTCACATGGAAGGGCCGTACATCGCTCCGGATGACGGCCCGCGCGGTGCCCATCCGAAACAGCACGTCCGGCCTCCCGACTGGAACGAATTCAGCCGCATTCAGCAAGCCGCGAGAGGGAAGATCAAGCTGCTGACGGTGTCGCCGGAGTACGAGGGCTCCGCTGAGTTCATTCAGAAGGTGGTGACGAGCGGCGTTCTGGTGGCGATTGGCCACACCAAGGCAACCAGCGAGCAGATTTCCGCCGCGGTCGACGCCGGGGCACGAATGAGCACGCATTTGGGGAACGGGGCGCACCCACAGATCAAGCGGCATCCCAATTACATCTGGGATCAGCTCGCCGAAGATCGGCTGGTGGCGAGCCTGATAACGGATGGCCACCATTTGCCGGCGGCGGTCGTGAAGTCGATGGTTCGGGCCAAAACGCCGGCTCGGTGTGTTCTGGTTAGCGACATCACGGGACTGGGGGGAATGCCGCCGGGTAGATATGCGACAGGCCTAGGTGATTTGGAAGTGCTGGAAAGCGGCAAGCTGGTGCTGGCTGGCCAGCGTGAAATCCTGGCGGGTGCCTCACAGCCGATTCATGTCTGCGTGGCGAACGTCATGCGATTCGCCAGTGTTAGTTTGCAGACGGCGGTGGAGATGGCCAGCACTTCCCCTTCACGGCTGATTGGGGAGAGTGATCGGGGGTTGGAGGTTGGTGAATTAGCAAACTTGGTGCTGTTTGATTTGCCCAAAGATGTAACATCGCCGCTGGAGATTCGGATGACAGTGAATCGGGGCGCGGTGGTTTTCCAGGAAAAATGAGGAATTAGGACAAGCTGGCAGCCTGTCCCACGAATAAATGGCACGCATCCTCATCACTTCCGGCCCTACACGCCAGTATCTGGACCCGGTCCGATATTTGACAAACGCATCGAGCGGGCGAATGGGGCGTGCGCTGGCAGAGGCGGCACTGGCAGCGGGGCATGAAGTAATCGTCGTCAGCGGGCCAGTCGCCGTGGAATATCCGCCGCAGGCCAAAGTGCTGCCGGTCATCTCCACCGAAGAGCTGCTGGAGACATGCACACGGGAGTTTCCTCGCTGCGACGGAGTCATTGGTGCTGCGGCCCCCTGCGACTACCGCCCAGTCCAAGTCGAAAGCAAAAAAATCGTCAAGACTGGCCAGCCGCTGGAATTGCATCTGGTGGAAACGCCCGATGTGATGGCGTCCTTGGGAGCCAACAAGCGTCCCGGCCAATGGCTTGTCGGATTCGCACTCGAGACCGACGACCAACGATTCCGCGCCCTCGGGAAGCTGATCAAGAAGAGCTGCGATTTGATTGTCCTCAATGGTCCGGCGGCGATGGACTCGCTCGACAACCAGGTGGAGATTCTGAATGAGTCTGGGCAAGTCATTGCGGCGATTGAAGGGCGCAAAGAAGAGGTGGCTCGTGGGATCCTGCGAGTAATTGGAGAAAGGCTGGTTGAAAGAGTTTAGCCGCCACGACCACGCAGCGCATTCCCCGCGTGGACGCGGGGGCTAAGCAAGTAACCTCAAATCGCCGTTTCGCTTCGTGAACTGCACCTTGTCCCAATACTCACACAGCGGAACCGCATACTTGCGGCTGGTGCCGAGGAGTTCGCGGATTTCGCTAAGGCTGAGGCCGGCTCCCGACACCATTTTATCGTGCGCAGCGACGGTGGCTCGGGCGGCGGATTCGGCTTCGTGGTGCAGAAGGTATCCCGGTCCGACTTCGATGAGTTGCCCATCCGACGCTGCCAGCGAAAGTAGCTGCGGAACGGATGCCTGATTCTTCGTCGCCTTCTGCTGGCACTCTTCGACGGTAGGCGACTGAATTCTGGCATCGCGAAACCATTCCAGCAATTGCTGATAAAGGGCTTGTTCGTTGCGGGAAAGCTTGGGACCTTGGCCGACGAGCGCGATCCCTTGCGGAGTGACGCGAACCTCGCCCGCACTCGCCATCCGTTCCAAGACTGCCGAAAACACCGCCGGCTCCAGGTAGTCAAAGCCATGTGCAATGGCATCCCGTTGAAACTGCATTTTGAGCGGGTTCTTCTGATGAAGCGCAAGGAGTGCGGCAGCAACACGCTTGCCGAGTAGCGACAATGTTTGCCGGTGAAGAGAAATATGCCGCATGGGCGCGACCGGGAATTCGACGAGCAATTCCTTCGCTAAAAGTTCCTCGCGGACTTTGGAGCCGCTTGAAATTCCGGCGATCCGCGGTAAGTCTGCCTCGCGCCAGCCTTTCGTTCCCGCCAGAAACAGCGAGGCAGCGGCTCGTTCCACTGGGGATGGCGATTTCAGCAAACGGACCTGCTCCAACGTCTCTTCATCTGGCCGTCGCAGCCGCTGGGGATTCGGCTCGAGGACTCGACCGCCACCGATGGTCGCCACTGGTGACTCGCTCCTTAGGACAAACGGCTGGTTCCAAGTCGCCACGGCCGGCTCGGCGAGATAGAGTTGGGCGAGCGCGAACTCACCGGGCATCAGCCGTTCTTTGCCGAGCAGTGCGACCGTGGCCATGATTTCTGCGGTTCCCAGGTGAACACGCAGACGGGACCGGTTTTTTAGTAACGGTGCGCCTGCCAGCAGCGATATAGATACCGTCAGCAACTTGCTCGGCAATAAGTGTCCCTGCGCGGCAAGTTCCTGCCCACGGCGGATGGCGTCATGATGCACTCCCGCCAGGTTGATTGCCGTCCGCTGCCCACGGTAAATTTCGTCCGCCGCTTGATCGTGGCTTTGCAACCCGCGGACTCGCACTGCGATGCCGCCGGGCTCGATGACTAACTCATCGCCGACTCGCGCCACACCGCTAGTGACGCTTCCCGTCACCACGGTGCCATGTCCGGCAACCGTAAAGGTTCGGTCAATTGCCAGCCGGAAGGGCGCTCCCTTCGCTTCCACGGACGTTCTTTCCGCCCGCTCGGCCATCAATTCTAGTTCGCGACGAAGGTTGTCGAGCCCCTGCCCAGTCATCACGCTCGTTCGCACAATCGGTGCAGCTTCCAGCACCGTCCCTTTTACGAACTGGCGAATTTCCTGCTCCACCAGCTCTAGCCAGTCGGATTCGATTAGATCGCATTTGGTGAGGGCAATCAGCCCGGCTTTCAGGTCGAGCATCCGCAGGATGTCGAGATGTTCCCGCGTTTGCTGCTTGATCGAATCATCAGCCGCTATCACCAGGAGTGCCAGGTCCATGCCCGTGGCCCCGGCCAGCATGTTGCGGACAAATCGCTCGTGCCCAGGGACATCGACAATTCCAAGGCTGTACTTCCCCACATGCAGGTTGGCGAATCCCAAGTCAATGGTGATTCCCCGGCGTTTTTCCTCGGGGAGCCGGTCGGTATTGATGCCGGTCAGGGCTCGAATCAGCGACGTTTTGCCGTGATCGATGTGTCCGGCGGTCCCCAGGATAAAATGCGTTGCCATGCCACCAGTATAAAGGAGCAACTCGTCCTGCCGCGAGAAGCAGGTACCGCCGCACAACGCTATTGCATGCCGCGTTGCCGCCAATAGAATAAAGGGAGACAACGGGCCCAGTGCCCGGACCAGCCGGCAGTTCCCGGACGGTTTTTTCGCCGCATCAAGCTGCACTCCGTGCCGCTTTGCGGGACACGCAGCAGGAGGTCACCTTGCTCACCGAGAATGAAGTACAGCGCAGCTTTCGCAATTTGTTCAATCGCAAGGATGTTCCCCCAGACACGTTTGATAAGGCCGAAGCCCTGCTGGAAGAACTGCGGGCGGAGAGCCCGCTTCGCCATCGGCTCAGCGTAGAACTGGAAGACATCCGCAAGTTGCACACCGCGAAGGCCTAGATTTGACGGCGGTTCGCTTTTCTCGGGCTTCTTTCTGCGCATACAGTGCGGATTTATTGAGATCCGCAAATCTTGGCCTGCGGGGGAGGCATCCTATACTGATCAAGAAATGCATCGGCCGCAGGATAGCATGCGGCAGATGTCTGCCGCACGTCCGTCCCGCGGCCGTGCCCCCCAACATCGCTTCTTATCGATTCAGGGTGACGCCGAGCGTCCAACCCCACATCACCACATCTTCGCTGTTGCGGTTAGCATTGAACCCTCGCCCAATTCCCTTGCCCAGGTCCAGGAACACAAATCCGCCGCGGATATTGATGTCCCGGGTAACTTCATAGGACGCTTCGGTGCGAAGCTCGCCACCCCAGACAAATTCCGATCGGTCTGTGTTTCCGATAGCGGTCGAATTGAGCTCCCGCAGCACTTCCGCACTCCGGTCTGTCCCGTCGTAGAGTGTACCGGATTCTTCCAGCCTGACCGTGAAGAATTGCCAGTTCTGCATGGCAAACGCCCGCATTTCGGTGGACAACATCCAGTGCCCTGTTTGCTTGCTGTAGCGAAAGCCAAGCTGGCCGCCGAGCATGTTGTTCTGGAACCGAGTCCGGTCAGTGTTGTAGAATTCCCACGGGCCGGCGGTATTGGGGGTCGAGAAGTCCGGTTCATCGTCTGCATCGGAAGCAAATCGCTGGTAGCTGTCCCGGCGGCCGATGTCCACGAATTGCATGTAGCGAATTCCAACAAACGGTTCGAAGACGCCCCCATAATGGAGCTCATGCTTGCGGAAGATTCGGTTGATTTCAAAGCTAGAGAATTTCGCTACGTTGATCGAATCGGAAAGGAAGTAGGTACGGGGGTTTTTGTCTTGGGGAAGGACCGCTTCGGTCGCACCACCACCACCACCGCCGCCGCCATCATCCGGTGGATCTAGGCCGTCGGAAGGGTCATCGTCATTTCGACGATTGATCCGTTCTTGTGGCGTAACGACGTACACATTGGGACCGCCAAAGTGCCACATGGACACCCCCCAGCCTTGGCGTTCAGGGGTCATGTACCCCAAATCAAAACGGTAGCCGGAGGTGAAGTCTCCGTTATACTCCGAGTTGAACGAGGAATCACCTTCGGGACGCGACACGTTGATTAACAACCGGTCGTACGTCCCATAAAAACCCACATTCGGGGGCTCGCCTCCGCTGTAGGGATCCACCTGCGTAGGTGCGAAGTATTGAAAATCGGGCCGGAAAGTTTCCGGCTCAATAAACGGATTCACGCCTACATGCGTGGCATGCGAGACGGGCATCGTTTGGGCGCGGGCCACGGAAGCCACAGAGATTGCTACCACCAAAGCGGCAATCCACGCAAATGGGCTCTTCAGCGACATGGTTCGGTTCCACCTTCAGCTGCGCTTCGTTACCAGAACGTCCATGGGGGGACGGCAGGCGGAAACACTTTTTCCGCATGTGACGGTAGTATCGGATATGCCGCGAGCGGAAGTTGAGTAAGAAAGGCAAGGATTTCCGTGAAATCCGGCTGTAGGGCCAAAAAGGCGCAAGTGATGGACGCAGCCCCGGCTCCCGCATATACTTTCGCGCTGGTGAAACACCCTGCTTAACCGCGTGGTATTGCCTGCATCTTCCGGTCTTTTTCTCCGAGAACTGCCATGTCCCTACGCTCGCTAGCACTGCCTATCGCTTTTGTCCTTTCCTGGTTCATTGGCTCGGCCTGCGGCAAAGAGCCGGCCAAAACTCCGGAGAAGCCCGCCCCGGCAAAGCCGGTGACCAAGGGGGACAAGTCGTCCGCGAAGGACAAAAATGCGGATCGATTCATGCGAGTCCGCCGCAACGACAAAGGGACTCCTCTCGCCATGGAGACGGTGGTCAGCAGTTATGTCTCAGCCAACGACAGCAAGCCAGGAGTCGTTGTGGATTTGATTGGTGCCGTGCATGTCGGCGAGAAGCAGTACTACGAAGACCTAAACAAGCTGTTTGACGGCTATGAAGTTGTCCTTTACGAACTGGTTGCCCCTCAGGGGACGGTCGTTACCAAGGAAGCCCGCACCAAAGGTGGCAATGCTCATCCCGTCGGTTTGCTTCAGGACGGAATGAAATCCATGCTCGGCCTGGAGCATCAGCTCGACTGCATTGACTACGCGAAGAAGAACTTTGTGCATGCCGATATGTCCCCGGAGGAATTCAACAAGAGCATGACCGAGCGCGGGGAGAGCTTCATGCAGATGTTTCTCAAGATGATGGGGCAAGGAATGGCCCAGCAGCAAAACGGTGATGGAGGTGGAGATGCAGCCCTCTTGATGGCTCTCTTCTCCAGGGACCGCAACCTCAAGCTCAAGATCGCCATGGCCGAGCAACTTGGCAACGCCGGTGGTCAACTCGACATCCTCAGCGGCCCGGAAGGATCCACGATCATCACGGAGCGCAACAGAAAATGCTTTGAAGTCCTTTCCAAAGAACTCGAGGCCGGCAAGAAGAAGATCGGCGTCTTCTACGGAGCAGGCCACTTTGCCGACATGGAAGACCGCCTGGTCAAGGAATTTGGACTCAAGCGATCCGCCGAAAAGTGGCTGGTTGCGTGGAACTTGGAAAAGCCTGCGCCCAGGGCGGAGCCGAAAAAAGGCGACCTCAAGAAGAGCGAAGCGAAAAAGGAAGAGCCGAAGGTTGAAGAGAAGAAGTAGGCGTTACGCGACCTTCGTCAGCTTTGTTACCCGTCCGGTCTTGACCCACTCCACGACGAAGATGTTCCCGTCTTTGTCGAAGCAGGCGTCGTGGGGATGGACGAAGCGGCCGTTTTCCCAGGCCGCTGGCTGTTCGCGCATTTTGAATTCCGCGAGGGCTTTCTTGGTCCACTCGGGATCGTAACCCAGATGCGTGATTACCTTGTTGTCCTTGTCAAACAGCGTGACCCGGGCGTGCAGATCGGGGCAGAGCAACACCTCGCCGCGGATATCGAAGTGGGCGGGGAAGCTGACTTCGGTGTTGAAGCTGAGGTGCTTGCCGTCGAGCGTAAAGTATTGCAGCCGGGCGTTGGCTCGGTCGGCAACGACCAGCGTCGGCTCGCGGCCGGGGCGGTTATCGAGCCACAGGCCGTGCGGCGTCTTCATCTTGCCCGCCTCGGCCCCTTCGCCCCCCCAGGTCCGCACCCATTTGGCGTCCTTGTCGTACTGATGGATATAGTGTGAGCCGTAGCCGTCCCCAATATAGAAGCCACCGTCAGCTCCGAAGGCAACGTTGGTGGGTGAGTACTTGGATCCTTCTTTGTAGAGCCCCGGCTCCGGCGGCGGCCCCTTTTTCTCCCAGACGTGTTCCCCCTTCAGGTTCGCCTTCACCACGACACCGTGCAGAACGTCGCACAGGTACAGGAACTCTTCGTTCCCATCCTTGCGGATATCGATTCCGTGACCGCCGCCGTGGTATTCCTTGCCGAACGAGCGGACGAACTTGCCGGCCGGGTCGAAGACGGCAATCGCGTCCATCGGCTCGGGAGCCCGATTGCGGTGCTTGATGTAAATCAGCCCCGCCTCGTCAATCGCCACTCCATGCGTTTCCCCCCACACAATGTGCGCCGGCAATTCCCCCCAGCCGTGCGTCGGCGTGTATTGATACCCGGGCACGCCGAGGACTGGCGGCTTGGTGCCGGTTTTATCCTGTGCGTCTAGAATTGTGGGACCGACCGCGGCAATCGCGGCCGCGGCGCTTGTTGCCTGGAGGAAAGTGCGGCGCGACGACTTACGGCGAGAGGGTTTGGAGGCGGACATATTTCAGACAGGCGGGAAGGAGATGCGGTGGGATGCCCATATCATACTGCCAGAGGACGGCAGCTTTCAATTGGCAAAAAAGCGTAAATAATGAGCGATGCGTAGTATTCCGCGGAACTTACCAGAATTCGGCTTTTATTTCGCTGCCCGCACCGTGAGCTGCTAATATGTCGAAATTCATGATCTGGTGGCTGGAGCGAAAGCTGAAAAGCGCCGATGCGGCGGCGCGGCAAGAAGCGATTGCTGCCTTAGCGGAATACCCCGGCGAACAAGTCGTGGACCTGCTCGTCTCCGTGTTAAACGATAAGAACTGGCAGGTTCGCTGCCTGGCGATTGCCGCTCTTGCCAAGTGCCACCAGATAAAGGCTTTAGGGCCACTCATTGCTTCGATGAAGCGAGATCCAGAGCAACTAGTCTCCGTAGCTGCGATCGAAGTGCTGGGTGCTATCGGCGGCGCATCCGTTGTCGAGCCACTGATTGAGGCCCTTAAAACTTCGAGGTGTGGAACTCCCGGATCGATCGAGGTGGGAGGTTTTCGGGAATCCAAGTCGGCCTATCTGCAGCGCCAAAACCAGGGTCTTCGAGTCAGCGAGCGCGCAGCTATCGCGGATGCCCTCGGTATGATCGGCGATCCGCGCGCAGTCCAGCCTCTCGTTGACATTCTTGGGCAAGGGGACAACGAACAGCAACAAGCCGTCACGCAAGCTCTGATCCGACTGCGGGGACATAGCGCTCACCCCGTCATGCTGGTCCTGAGAGACGGCACTGGGGCCAGCCGGGCCGCGGCGGCGAAGACTCTCACCGGCATGGGCTGGCAGCCGGCCAACAGCGCCCAGCGTGCGTATTATCTTGCGGCGATAGGCGATTGGGCAGGTGCTGCCAAAGAAGGCGAGTCCGCGAAAGGGCCGCTGCTGAAAGCCTTTCAGGAATGCACCGTTCCCACAACGAAGACCGCCATTGCCGTGGCACTGGCTCAACTTCGTGTCCCGGAAATACGCGAAATGTTTCTTGAGGAAATCAAACGCTGCTATTCGAAAGAGTCGATGCAGGTTGCGGGGCGGGGGCTTGTGGCGTTTGGGGAGGACGCCGTGGCGCCCCTGGTGAGCATGTTGCAAACTGCGAATAACCTGGCCTGTCAGGAAGCGATTTCGAGCACTCTGGCCGCAATTGGCGAGCCGTCGGTAGATCCGCTGATCCATGCGCTGACGACCAAGGAGTGCAAGCAGATCCCGGCCCTTATTGCCTGCCTGGCGAGTCTGAAAAATGATCGCGCGATTGAGCCACTGATTCCGTTGTGGCAAAGTTCGGACCAGCCTACGCGCGTCGCAGCTGCCACCGCCTTGGATCAGCTTGATTGGAAGCCTGCTGAACCTTTGGAGAAAGCCAGATTTTCGATTGCCATTGGTAGATGGGGCGAGGCAGTCGCTCTAGGACGAATAGCGCTTCGGGCATTCCAGGAGGTAATAGCGCAGCACAACGCCGTAGAAACTGCAACCAGGATGGCAAAGATCGATCCCTCCGAGGCGGTTGTGGTGCTGTTGCCGTTTACGAAAGACAAGAGAATCGCCGCCAAGGTAGTTCAGGAAATTGCCAGCATTCTGAGCAGAGAGATCAACCGCATCCCCACCGAGGTGTTGGAGCAAATTTCTTCGCTGCACAAGATTGTTCAGCTTCACCAACTGTCAGAACTAAACCCCGAGTTCCTGATAGTCAATCCGTCCTACAAGGACGAAGACATCGAGCGAGACGTCGACTGTGGGACACTTCAGAAAATCGCGCGGCAGGAGCTCGCCCGCCGAGGAGTCCACGTCAAATGAAGTTTGCTTAGTCCTCTCGAAATCCTCCCTTCCGTCCTTCCTTCACCTGCGACCGCCGCTTCTTGGCTTCCACCCGCCGCCGTTGGGAGCCCTTGCTGGGTTTAGTCGCCCGTCGCTTCTTGGGCGGGTGCAGTACCGCCAGGATCATTTGCCGCAGCTTCTCCAGACAGGAATCGACATTCTTCGGCTGGTCGCGGGATTCCTGGCTGGTAATGACCACGTCCCCGTCATTCGTCAGCCGCGAGCCGAACTTTTCGGCAAACCGCTCCCGCATTCCCGGCGAGACGCTGGCCGAATGGCGGATGGAAAAATGGAGCGTCGCCTTGCTGTTCACCTTGTTGACGTTCTGCCCCCCCGGTCCACTGCTGCGGGAGAAAGAGAAACGAAGGTCTTCGTCGGGGATGGTGAGGGTCGAGGTAACAACGAGCATGAATTTACCTGAGTGGGGATGGCCGCGAAGAACACAAAAAGGCGAAAAAGAGAACTTCTCGCACGTCCCCTTTTGCGATTCTTTGTGTTTTTCGTGGCCATCCTTCTTCGAATGTCGGTGATTGGAAGACGCTGATTATAACCAGCAGATTGCTCGTGCGACGGCACGTTGCCTTCCTTGCGTACCGACCCGATTGGCGGATAATCCACTCATTGCCCCATTGAACAAAGGAACGCTTATGTCCCTGTTGGTCGTCGGTTCCGTCGCGCTCGATAGCATTCAAACTCCCACCGCCACGCGGGACCGCGTCCTCGGCGGTTCGGCGGTGCACTTCTCCTATGCCGCCAGTTTCTTCGGCCCGGTGCGGCTCGTCGGAGTCGTCGGCGAGGATTGGCCGCCGGAACATACGGCCTTATTGAACGGCCGTAAGATTGACACCAGTGGCCTGCACATCGTGAAAGGGGGCAAGACGTTTTATTGGAAGGGGAAATACCATTCCAACATGAACGACCGGGATACGCTGGAAGTCCATCTCAATGTCTTCGCCGATTTCAAGCCAGCGCTCTCCGAGGATTTCCGCCGCAGCGACTACCTGTTCCTGGCCAACGCCTCCCCGGTCACGCAGCTTAAGACGCTGGAGCAAATGACCGGTCCCAAGCTGGTCGTCGCCGACACGATGGACCTCTGGATCAAGGAACAGCACGACGAGCTGATGCAGCTCTTCCGCAAGCTCGACGGCCTGGTCCTGAACGACAGCGAGGCCAAGCTTCTGACGGGTGAAGAAAACCTGGTCGCTGCCGGCCACAAGGTGCGCCAGCTTGGACCGAAATTTGTGGTGATCAAGAAAGGGGAGCACGGGGCGATGTTCTTCGCCGACCACGAGATGTACGTCCTTCCCGCCTACCCCATAGCCCGCCTCGTCGACCCCACCGGAGCCGGCGACAGCTTCGCCGGCGGCATGATGGGCTACCTGGCCGCCAAGAACAACTTCGACCCCCAGTCCCTGAAAGAAGCCATGGCCTACGGCATCGTCATCGCCAGCTTCAATGTGGAAGATTTTAGCCTCGACCGCCTCAGGGGCATCGACCGGGGTGAACTGGATTTGCGAATGGAACGGTATAAGAAGATGCTGAGCTTTTAGTCGGTCGAAACGAATTGCCATGCGTTCCATCCGCACCTTCATCGCCGTCCAACTCTCCAGCACCGTCATTGCGCGGGCGCAAGAAGGGATTAAGCTGCTCAAGACGAGTGGGGCGGACGTTGGCTGGGTCGATCGTGCCCAAATGCATCTGACACTCAAGTTTTTGGGAAATGTGACGGACATTGAAACGCCTGACATCTGCCGCGTGGTGGTGGACGCGGCCAGCCAGGTCGAACCGTTCGAGATTGTCTTCCGTGGCTTGGGCACCTTTCCGCGAGTCAGCGAGCCGCGGACGATTTGGATGGGGATTGAGCAAGGGCAGGAGGAACTCGCAGAGTTGCATGCCGCGATTGAGGATGCTCTTAAGAAAGAGATGGGCTTCGGTAAAGAGAACCGCAAGTTTCACCCCCATCTCACGCTCGGCCGGCTGCGGAAAGAGTCGGATCCAGCACGCGACGAACTTTCGCGACTCCTTCAGGAAAACGCGAACTTTGATGGCGATTTGACGGTCGTAGATGAAGTGGTTGTCTTCGCGAGCACTTTGGGGCGGCAAGGACCAACGCACGAGGCGATGGGACATGCCTCGCTGGCGGACTGAGCCCCAGCCCCTCGTTCCCACGGTCTCCGCTCAGTATTACCCACATTTCGTGAGCAATGCTGCGGCACCGCGGAGGAGGAGGTGGAGTTTGTTGAATCCTTGCCAGAGGGTCATCCAGCCGGGTTCGCCGTCGTGTTTTCGTCCGAGGTGACCGCCGAGTCCCGCCAGGCCGCGGAGAAAGTCTTGGGCGGTGCGGATGTTCTTGTGTTTGCCTCTCCGCATCGCGGAGAGCATTTGGATCCAGCGGGTGGGGACCAGTTTCTCCGCCGGGAGGTCGGGGTGAGCCTGGGCGAGGGTCTTCATTTGGAGCAGCCGCACGGCCACGATGGAGAGCATGGCGGTGACCGCCTCCCAGCGACGGGCCGTTTCATAGAGTCGCTCTTCGAGGCGGCAGCCGGTCTTGAGGGCCTTATGAAATTCCTCGATCCGCGGGCGTTGTTCGTAGTATTCGATCACCCGCCACGCACTCTCAAAACTATCGACCGCATGGGAAGTGAGCAGCACCCAGTGCAGCGGCTTGGACCCGAGAGGCGGGTTTACTTCGAGCACTTCGACCACGTTCCTGACGATCGAGACAATCCCGCACTCGCGGGCGAACTTGCCACAGTCGCGGGGGAGCGGCAGCGAAATGGTGCTGGCCCGAACTTCCACCGTGGCGGTTCGTGCTGCCTGATTTTGATTAGCGCGAACGGTCAATTCATAGGTTCCCAGCACGGGCAAGGTTTTCAGGTGCTCGCGGAGTTGCAGAGTTTGGCCCGCAGAGTCCGTCACCAGGCGTTTGAGTTGAGCCGCGCGGACGACCCAGTCCGTCTGCCGCAACAGCAGGTGGCAATAGACCTCGAAGTTGTCGCCGCCACGGTCAAACACGTGGGTGAACCGCACGTTTTCCGGAGGCGGGCCCACCTGATCGATCACTTGGCCCCAGAGCCGCGATTCGCGCGGCCGCTGCAACCGCGCTCGGGGCTTCTCCCCCTGCGGGACCGGCTGACGATAGAGGATTGTCTGTCCCGCCAGGCCGATGACCGCCTGGTTTTCGGCATCCACCATCAGCGACGAATGCAGCAGATAACCTTGAGCCGAGCCGCTGCTGACGATCCCCATCCCCGAAATCTGGCGGTCGCCGTCAAAGCTCACAATCGTGGTGTCACCCAGCAGCAGGTAGTGCCCGCTGGTGCGGGCCCGGGTCTGCTGCCAGTGGGGCGTGGCGAGACCCGCAAAGGTCACGTCGCGGGAATTGAACAAGCGGTAGGCCGCTTTGCAGTCGCTCCAAGTTTCCGTCTGTGCCGGCGTGCTGCCGCTGGGGTTCGCCGCAAATTGCGCGGCCATCGTGACGGCCCGCGCGTTGCGACGAGCGTCCCCCAACTCACACGACGCAAACTGCTGCTCCGCCCAATGATCTACATCCAATTCCAAAGTCATGGCCCACATCCTTGCAACGATGCCGGACTTCGCCTCCTTGGCAGCCGACCCCTGCGCCCTGGAACCCCTGGCCGCAATTACCTCCCTACGAACCTCGAAGCCAAAATGCTCGCCTTGCAATCTAAATCCCCGTCACTTCGTCTGTTACACCTGCTATCACTGACTCTCCACCCTCCTGAACTCGACACTCCGCATCACCGTAGATACGGGTAATACTGAG
>JBJXFF010000075.1:0-5293 GCA_046153945.1 Pirellulaceae bacterium | reverse complement strand
CGAAGGCTTCGGCGAGGCGGTCGGCGAGGGCCTTCACCAGGATGGAGTTGTCGATCTCATGCTTCTTGTCAAACTCCGCGCAAAGCTTGTCCGCACCGATGCCGGCAGTTACCGCGAAAGCGCCGAGGTAGTCGTGCCGTCCGCTGCCCTGCGGAGCGATGTAATCGGACAGCGCGCGAAAATCCTTTTGCCCCTGGCGCTCCCACTGTTGGCGGAGGGTATGGAAACGAGCCAGTTCGGTTGTTCGAGAATCATCCGTGAAGAGGACGATGTCGTCGCCATCGCTGTTCGCGGGCCAGAATCCATAGACCGCGCTGGCTGCGACCAGCCGGTCGCGGACAATTCTGTTTAGCAACTGTTGGCCGTCGGCGAAGAGTTGTTTGGCGGTCGGGCCTTGATGGGGATCCTCAAAGATCCGCGGGTACTTCCCCTTCATCTCATAGGTCATGAAGAACGGGGACCAGTCGATGTACGGGATGATTTTTTCCAGCGGGAATTCAGCGAGAACTTTCACACCGGTGAACGAAGGCGTGGGGATGTCCACAGTTGCCCAATCGGTCTGAAATTTCCGTGCGCGGGTCTCCGCCAGCGGCGCGAGCTTCACATCCCGGGCCTGGTAAGAGGCAACCAACTGTCTCTGCAACTCGCGGTTCTCTTTTTCCAGCTTCGGCCGCAGTTCCTGGCTCATCAATTTGTCGACGACGCCGACGCAGCGGGAAGCATCCAGCACGTGGACCGTCGGCTGGTCGTATTGGGGAGCGATGCGGACGGCGGTGTGCTTGGCGCTCGTTGTCGCTCCCCCGATGAGGAGCGGCAGCGTGAAGCCGCGGCGTTTCATCTCCTTGGCGACGTGCGTCATTTCGTCGAGGCTCGGCGTAATCAGTCCCGAGAGGCCGATAATATCGACCGATTCTTTGAGGGCGGTCTCCAGAATCTTCTCCGCGCTGACCATCACGCCGAGATCGATGACCTCGTAATTATTGCAGCCCAGAACGACGCCGACGATGTTTTTGCCGATGTCGTGGACGTCCCCTTTGACGGTCGCCATCAGCACTTTGCCGCGAGCTCCTTGGTCCGTATCTCCCGACTTAAGCTTCTCCTGCTCCATGAACGGCAATAGATAGCCGACCGCCTTCTTCATGACCCGCGCGGACTTCACCACTTGCGGCAGAAACATCTTGCCGGCTCCAAACAGGTCGCCGACGACGGACATACCGTCCATCAGAGGCCCCTCGATGATCCGCAGACAGCGGTCGTAATGCTGGCGGGCTTCCTCAACATCCAGCTCAATGAATTTATCGACGCCCTTAACCAAGGCATGTTTCAATCGCTCTTGGACGGTGGCATTGCGCCAGGTGAGGTCTTCAGTCGCTGCGGCTTTCCCTTTTCCTTTGACCGTCTCCGCCAGTTGAACCAGCCGCTCGGTGGCATCGGGACGGCGGTTGAAGAGAACGTCCTCGACTTTTTCCAGCAGCTCCTTGGGGACTTCTTCATAAACGGCAAGCTGGCCGGCATTCACAATCCCCATGTCCATGCCGGCTTTGATGGCGTGGTAGAGAAACGCAGTGTGCATTGCCTCGCGGACGATGTCGTTGCCGCGGAACGAAAAGCTGATGTTGCTGACGCCGCCGCTGATTTTGGCTCCTGGGCACTCCTCTTTGATGCGGCGGGTTGCCTCGATGAAGTTGATGGCGTAGTTGTTGTGCTCCTCCATCCCCGTGGCAACGGTGAGGATGTTGGGGTCGAAGATGACGTCCTCGGGCGGAAAACCGACCTCTTCCGTCAATATTTTGAAGGCTCGTTTGCAGATGCGGACTTTGTCGTCGATTTCCACCGCCTGGCCCTGCTCGTCGAAGGCCATGACAACCGTTGCGGCTCCGTAGCGACGAACGAGCCTCGCCCGACGGAGGAACTCCTCTTCGCCGTCCTTGAGGCTGATGGAATTGACAATCGACTTTCCTTGTAGGCACTTAAGGCCCGCTTCGATGACGGTCCACTTGGAGCTATCGATCATGACCGGCACTTTGGCCGCGACTTCCGGGTCATTCGCAATCAGCCGCAGAAACTTGGTCATCGCCGCTTCGCCATCAAGGAGGGCGTCGTCCATGTTGACGTCGATGACCGTCGCACCGCCGGCGACCTGCTGGCGGGCAACTTCGACCGCTTCCTCGAACTTGCCGTTGCGAATGAGATTAGCGAACGCCTTGCTGCCGGTGACGTTGGTCCGTTCACCGACCATCACGAAATTGCTCTCCGGGCGGAGCGTGAACGGGTGCGTTCCCGACAGCCGCAACCAGTGCGGCACGCTCACTTGCTTGTGCGGCCTGGCCCGCTTCGCCCGCTCGGCAAAGGCGGCGATATGGTCCGGCGTCGTTCCGCAACAGCCGCCAACAATGTTGAGCCAGCCGTTGTCGATAAAGTCGCCAACGAGGCCGGCCATTTCCGCGGGACCGAGGTTGTAGTTGCCCGTGATTTTGTCGGGGAGACCGGCGTTAGGATAACAATGGATGTGGGCCGGAGCGACTTTCGCCAATTCTTCAATGTGAGGCCGCATCGTTTGCGGGCCGAGGGCGCAGTTCATGCCGACGGTGAGCAGCGGGATGTGAGAAATGGCATCCCAAAAGGCTTCCACCACCTGGCCGGAGACGAACGTGCCGCCGCCGTCGCCGAAGGTGCCGGAGGCCATGATGGGAACGCGGACGCCATGCTCTACGCAGTAGCGGTCGATGGCGAAGAGGCAGGCTTTGAGGTTCAGCGTGTCGATGAACGTCTCGGGGAGCAGGATGTCCGCGCCCGCTTCAATAAGGGCGGCGACTTGGGCGTAGTACGAGTTTTCCAGTTCATCGAAGCTGGTGCCGCGCCAGCTTGGGTCATCGACCTTGGTCGAAATCGCGCATTGCCGTGTCGTGGGGCCGATGGAGCCGGCGACGAACCGGGGCTTGTGCGGCGTTCGTTCGTTGAATTCATCCACGGCTTTGCGGGCACAGGCGACGGCGGCGTGATTGATCTCGCCGACGAGCTCCAGCGGCAGGTCAAACTCCAGCATGCCGACGGGGCTCGCCCCGAAGGTATTCGTCTCAACGATGTCGGCTCCGGCCAGCAGATAGTGGCGATGGATTTCCGTGATGTCCGCGGGCCGCGTGAGGCAGAGAACGTCGCTGAAGTTCTTCAGGTTCTTGTCTTGGCGATGGTTGGCAAACCGCTCCCCGCGCACGCCTGCTTCATCCAGTCCCAGCCGCATAATCATCGTCCCCATCGCCCCGTCGAGCAGGAGGATGCGATCCTCCAGGAGCGATTCCAGCAGGTCGTACGCCTTGGTGCGAACGGGGGAAGACATGGATGAGCAGGCCGGGGATCGTGGGAGGGACTGGCAGGCAGGACAAGCCTGAAAGCAGCGGGGTTCAGGCCGACCATTCACTATCGGTCAAAAGGCGGGCTGTCGCAAGGCAAGAAAGGGCGAACCTGGAACCTAGCCCTGTCTTTCACTGCTAAGAGTCGCCACTTCCAGGCACTTTTCTTGCGCTTGGCTGGCCTGTGCGAGAATGGCGGTTGCCAACCGGGTAAACGCATTTTCAATGGTGACGGCCAAAGCATCTTTGGCGTCACGTTCGAGCGCGGTTAACTTGAGAATTTCCGTGGTTAATGCCGAAACTGCGCTCTTCACTTCGCCGTTTTGCTCGACCATCAGATTACTCACCCACGTACGGCAGCAGGCCCATGTGCCGGGCCCGCTTGATGGCGGCTGAAACCGCGTGCTGGCTGGCGGCGCTGCAGCCGGTCTTGCGGCGGCTGACGATCTTGCCGTGGCGGTTGATCAGTTTCTTGAGCAGCTCCACATCCTTGTAATCGACGAACATCGGCCGCGGGCGGACGCCGTCGATCCAGATCGGATCCTTCTTTTTGATCTTGATCCGCGGCTTGGGCTTGCGCTTGGGGCGAGCGTCTTTCTTATTGAACGGCTTGAACATAGGCAATCAGGCGGGCGGATGGTACAAAATCCGGTGGGGAAATGGGTTAAGGCGAATCCGTGATTTTACCGATTTGAGGACCGCTTGCAAGGTGTCCAATTGCCGGTCTTTGGCCCACGAATCACAATCAAGCCTGCCTATTCGTGGAACTCACGCACCTTACAGGATTCTTCATGATCGCCCTCATCGCCCACGACCAGAAGAAGCAGGCCATCTTGGACTTTGTGCGGCGGAATCTGCCGCTGTTTCAGAAGCATCCACTCGTCGCGACGGCGAGCACGGGGAAACTGCTGAACCGGGAGTTGCCGCTGAAGGTGGAATGCGTCGCTCATGGGCCGGAGGGGGGAGACCTGATGATTGGCGCGCGCGTGGCGGAAGGAAAAGTCTTGGCGGTCATCTTCTTCCGCGACCCGCTCACTGCACAGCCTCACGAACCGGATGTTTCCGCCCTGATGCGAGTCTGCGACGTACATCAGGTTCCACTAGCGACAAATCCAGGAACGGCGGATGCGATTGTGGCTTGGCTGGATTGCAGGCCACTCCAGCAGTGAAGAATTTGAAATCGGGTCGACGGGCAGCATAATGGGCCAGTCATAGAATGACGGCCCACAGACTTCAACTTCCCAAGCTGGGTGCGATAGGTGAATGATAAGCAGTGCGCGACGGAGGCCGCCGTTCCTTCGGTAGAGAAATCGGCGAAACCCCGCGATACTTGATCTGGCTTCAAAAGCCAGCTCTTTGTATCCTCTCTCCGAATTTCTAGGAGAAGTTATGCCCAGCAAAGAAGCGGCGGCCTGCACGCCAGTGCCGATTAACCCAGATGGGTTCAATCCCAAAGCAGTGATTCCCTACGGGGTCACGACGGACCATATTCGGAAGGGGATGCAAGAATTCATCGACTTCCTGGGTTTCATCAACGCCCAACTTCACAGGAAGAAAATCGAGCGGCTAGAATCGTTCTTGATGCCGGCAAATTTCAGTAGCATCGTCGGCGAGTTTATGGGTGCAGCGGTTCCGAAGCACTGCAAGACGGTCATGCGGAATAAGTACCACAACGGCCACCCCGACATGATCCCCACGGGGCATTATCCGGAGGATGCGATTCAGCACGGGCCGGAAGGGATCGAAATCAAGGGAAGTCGGCACATCAGCGACTGGCAAGGTCACAATGCGGAAGAGATGTGGCTGATGGTCTTCGTATTCGACTCCAACACTTCGTGCGATGCCGGGCAAGGCATCGACCCCAAGCCATTTAAGTTTGTCAAGGTTGTTGGGGCCAAGCTGTTGAAAGAGGATTGGCAATTCTCTGGCCGGTCCGCAACCAG
>JBJXFF010000069.1:0-40812 GCA_046153945.1 Pirellulaceae bacterium | reverse complement strand
CCCGCGTTGGGCCAGTCTGTCGGCCCAGAAGTACCAAGTGTGCCTCTGGAAGTTCATTCACCAGAGAGGGTCCATTGCTCCACCGATAACTCGCCAGCTAGCGGCCAGAATTATAGATAGGGCACAGCCAGCCGTTTGAGCCATCTCGGGGACCATCTCGGACGGGACCTTCAGTTTGTGGTAGAGCGCTGCGTGATTTTGACGCATCGCGATTTCAATTAGGAGCGTGTTTATCGCATCGACTGTTGAATAGGCGTAGACCTTCGACGGGTCGCGAAGAAAAGTCGCAGCCATGTTGGAGAGCTCTTCTTTGGTCATTTCGGACATCTTGCCGATTCCGAGCAACGCCTGCGAGATGGCGTCCAGGCTTCCGGCGACGACCTCGCCCATCGGCAGTCTGGTGTCGAAAAATGATGTGCGAACTGCGTAAAGGATTCCCTGAGCGTCCCGAGCGTACTGAACGACGGGGCGGTTGCTGAAACCACGTTTGCCGGGCTCGACAATTTCCAAGTTTTTGCGTGAACGAACAGTGAGCCCCCGGATGTGACGGTCGTCATCCGGGCGGAATACTTGTGAGAGATAAGTGCTGCCGAACGCGCGGAAGAAATCTGCAGGCCAGAAGTGGCCGATGAGTTTTAGATGAATTTCGGGAAGAATCCAACGACGTCCGCCTTTGTCATATATAGCCCAAGGCGGGGGATTCTCCTTATCGAGTTCGCCAAGCAGTCCCAGGCCGTCGACCCGCAAAATGGGGTCGAGTTGCAGACCGTGCAGATCAGCGTACATCTGCAGCGGCGACAGTCCAGAGTGAATATGCTTCACCGGCCGCAAGATAAACTCGCCGCACAAACGCTCGTAAGCTTCTTTGCGGGATCGGCCGCCATTGGTCGGCCGACGTTCCAGAAATTCGTGCAGGTCAAAATCAGGCGGCAAATCTGGCATGCGAGAATTTTGGTAGAGCTGGATCGCCATTTTGCGGCCCAGCATCATGGTGGCTGTTTGGACGAGTAGCGTCTCCGGAGGGTTGGTGACGTATTCGGAGTCGACAGCGATTCGGGCGGGGCCGGCCATGGAGAAGAACGTGTTCATGAGAGTCTCGATAATGATGAGTAAGAAGGGAATCATCGTGTTGCCCTGCGAGTTTTGGATCACGGAAAAGAGCGGCCCCGGGCAGGACTGCCCGGGGCCTTGAACGACGTCGGTCTGATCGAAGACTAGCGCGGGCTGGTTGGGCCCTGCGGTGGCGGAGACGAAGGCCACATCTGAGGTGGTGGGGGTAGCGGCTGTGGCCACGCATAAGGCGGCTGTGGCATTTCCGCCATCGGGGTACGCATCGGCCAGCCGGTCGTGACAAATGGCGGTGTGACCGGCGCACTGGCGAGCGGTATGGTCGGCTGGGGAGCCGCCAACTCGGGGTTTGGCCCGCCCGGCAATTGTGGTTGGTGGATAACTGCTCCGCTCCCATCTTCGCCTTCCCATTTCGCAAAGCGGACAGCTTTCAGATAGCGCTTTCCAGGAACTGGCGAGAACTCCACCCAGAGCAACGCACCCACAAGCGAGTGCGGATCCACGGGCTTATTGGTCGGCTGGGTTGGGTCCACGGCGCCGACTGCGATCAAAACGGCGTCAATGAGCGCCGCCTCCTCTCCGTTGGGGTTTAGCACAGTCGGAGGAAAGAGGACAACATCCGTTTGCGCGCCGGCATGGCTACCACTCGCGACGCGGCAAGTAAGCTTCGTACCTTCGTACGAGCTGCCGTCTTTGCGCCGCGGATTCGTGTCTACCGCGACGATTTCGACGAGCTGCCAGCCGGGAATCGAAAGATACTTTGAAGAACCGCTGATATTTCCTCGAAAAACAAATAAATTAGACATTAAAACCTCATTAACAACTGTGATATATTTTGACACACGATCAAGCCTGCTCGAGTTTCCTCCTTTCAGACAACATTGCGAAGATCCTCTACCATCCGCCATCCCGAAGCTTTTCCTCCGCCGACGTAGCGTTGCTGTCGTTGGGTTGGGAGTGAGACTGTCCGGAAATCGCCGAAAAGAACTCGTTAAGATCAGCCTGGGTGCAACACCATATCCCGCCAACGCGGACGCACCGAAGCTTGACATGACGAATGCCAGTAAGCCGCCAGCGGTGGAGCGTGGAAGGATGAGTTGCTTTGCCGGCACGGCGTGCCGGAAGTCGCTTGGCCAGGTCCGCCAAGGGTATAAGTGCCTGAGTATCCATCGGACGTCCCCCAAAGTGCTTTTGCATCGACTCGTAACTCGTAGACGTTTTTTGCCGCTCGTTATTCGCGAGTTAAAAACTTTGTTTGCGAGTGACACTCGCAACCGACGTGCAAGCCGCTATTCAGCGGGTGCAGGAGGTTGGGGAAGGCGGGAGTCGGAATTCGCACCAGAAGAAACGAATTCAGGCCAAAGCGGATCTTGATCTGAAACTGCGAAGCCCAGCAGGAATTCGAAGTGAAGGCTCAATTGGGGAATCAGAAGCGGCTGACCAGCGCGTCAGCAGGTAGATGAGGCTCTTCTCTGATAGCAACCTCTTATCGACACGTCTCTCTTGTTGCCGCCGAGGCAATGGGGCAAGATCCGCAACGCCTTAAGCCGGAGGCAACCTAGAGCGGTAATTCGTCCAGACGCCAGCCCTCGCCGAGATGCGAGACTTTGAGCCTGAGAGGCTTTAGTGCTTTCGAGAGTAGATTGATCGCCGCCGCGACTGAGTTTTTGCCAGAAATTGTGCTCCGCCTTCCGAATTGGCCCCAATTCTCAGAGAACCACTCTTTGCTCGTGACAACTTGGCGGCGTAGTAGAAAATGTCTCAAAAGTTTCGTTTGTTGCGGGGTGAGGGAGACTGATTTGTCTGGGACATTGCGCCGCGTCCACTTGGTTCTAACGAGTTCAACGCCAAGATACGGCATATTATGTTCGCTAGGCTTGCCAGACTGAACGGCATCGGTAATCGCCTTTTCCACCTGCGCAACAAATTCGACTGCGAGTTCACTGAGCGGAATATCTAAACTGCGTTGCCAAGGAAACCAGGACTCATGAATGCCGCACTCGGTGAATCGAATTCTGAGGAGTTGGACCCAGTCTGCGGTCGGTCTTCCCAAGAAGGCCTCCGCTTCGACATCTGGCAAGTCCAATATTCGATGGTTTTCGTCAATTGTCCGAGGAATGGATCGCGGGACTGAGACATCGACGAAAGTTTCGGTCGTAAGTCGCACAAAGCCGGGCGCGGTGGAATCGAAGACCGGCGAAGCCACCAGATGACCAAACGATTCCACAGGATGCTGTAGACCGTCAACAAACTGTCCCAGGTAAAAGAAGCACTTTTCTAATTCATCAAGAGATGTGAAAATGTAGGCCACGAGGTTTTTGAATTCTGAGACACAGAAGTAGATGATCTTATCGACCTCGGACTTCAACGTGCTTTGACTGTCACCTCCACATCGCTCGTAATACTCGACATTCTCGCGCGACTCGCGGAGTGCTTCCCCGAGTTGTTCACTACCAAGAAATTCTTTGACTGAACGGCGACAGTCCCGGATTTTCACTTCTGCTGCTTCTCGATCCTCTGCCGTTCGATAGATTGAATGCAAGAGTTCGGATGCGGCTACCCATCGGTCCTGCAAACCGTTGAAGATCGCAGGCTTGCCCAGCAAGCAAGCCTGTTGCGACCGATATCGGAGATAATTTAGGGATCTGGCGAGACGCCAGATCGTAAGCATTCGCTCGATTGTAATCGCGTCCACGGCACCTCTAAGGGGTTTCGCCGCCGGCAGCTGTGCGAGGGTAAGGACCTCCCGTCCCCGCCTGAGTCGGCGAGCAAGGAGCTGTTTCTAACCCGTACGCCGGGCAATTTCTACCGCCAGTTCAAGATTCTTCTCGGCATAAACCTCGGTAACATTTGCATGGGCATGCCCCAGACTCACCTGGGCAGCCTCCAGGCCAAATGCCTTCCTAACCTCCGTGGCCCGAGAGTGCCGAAGTTGAAGAGGATACCAATGGGGAACCTGCTCGTCAGCTTTTCGTTTGCGGTTGGCCGATTTAATCCCGTACGTGATGGCTCGCCGGTAGGAATCGACGTCATAGCTTTCACGCTTACGGCGGAGGGGTTTCGGTTTCTGCTTTCGCCCCGCCTGGCTCGGAGTCATCGGTGTTTTGCGGTTCTGCCGTCGTTTCTCATTCCGCTCCGCTTCGGCAGCCAGGGGTGAGAACAAATAGGCTGTTGTGGACAGGGTCAAGAATTGCCGAATGATTTCCTGCGATTTAGGTCCCAGGGGAATTTGCCGCTGATGACCCCGCCACTGGTTTTTGTGTTCAAACGGGACATAAAGCCAGATTTCAGCGGACATATCGATGTCGCAGGCACGCATCATCACCACCTCGCAGGGCCGCATGCCGGTCAAACGTTGCAGCTGGATCATCGCCGCGACATGCCGTGACACATGGGGTAGGATCGCATTCACCCAGGCATCGGGAACTGGCTTGACGGGCTCGGTTTCACGGGCCGCAGTTTTTCCAAAACGAAGGCCGGCAACAGCCCGCACAGCCTCATAAGCACTTGCTGGTGCTAATTCTTCGCTTACTGCCCATTTCATGAATCGCTTGACCCGGTCGATTCTGCCGTTGATGAGCTTGCGACTCAGATCGCTGTCGATCATGTGCTGGCGGACGGCCTTTAAGGCGAGAGGGCCAAATTCACGGATTTTGAGACTGCCGTAGAGCTCCCGCAAGGGACGCAACGCGTAGCGGATGTACGTCAGCTCTTTGGAAGGCTTTCCGTTCTTGACGTAGTAGCTTTCAGCGAAATGACGGTATCGGAACAGAACATCGGCTATAGTGAGCTCACGGCTCTTTGATGCCGACACAACCGGCGCCATAGGTGCGGTAACCTCGACTTGTTGCGAACGCCATTCGCAAACCAGTCGTTCGTAACGTTCGTGGCTCTCTGCGGTTCCAAAGTCACCGAGATAGTGGTCCTTCCCTCGGAGGCGGACCACGGCTTTTCCGGATGCCTTGTGACGGCCGTACGAGGGGATCTTTCCAGAGATGCGGGGCATGTGCGAACTCCTTCGGGCTGTTCCTCCGTAATTTACGGAGGAAGGAAGGCCCAGTTGGCCGCACTGCCCACCGCGGGCAGGTACGCTAAAGTTAGCGTTCGTAAAGACTTAGAGACAGTACACCCAACAAGACTCGAACTTGTAACCTTCGGTTTCGTAGACCGATGCTCTATCCAATTGAGCTATGGGTGCGCGGATGGGCTTGTGCTCAAGGGCCTGTTGAAAAAGGGGTCTGGCTCGGAGCCCGCATTCGTTCTCGATAATCGATTCCGGTTACGGCGACGTGCCTGACCCCTTTTTCAACAAGTTGCCAAGGCGTGAATGTATCTTAGGAGAGACGCTGGGGGTGTCAAGGCGGTTTGCGATTGTAAGCGGTTGGCCTATTTGGCCTTGCGCGAGCGGGGCTTGATTTGGGGACTGAGCGACCCTTCGAGCACGAGCATCCGTTCCTTCAGGCTGATTCCCTGCGGGGCCGAGAAGCCGCCCAGTGCGCCCCCGGAACCGACGACGCGATGGCAGGGGATGACGATGGGAAAGCGATTGCTCGACATCACGGAGCCGACGGCGCGGGCCGCTCCCGGATAGCCGGCGAGCTTGGCGAGTTCGCCATAAGACTGGGTCATTCCCGCGGCAATGCCGCGGCAGCGGTCGACGACTTTCTTTTGAAACGGGCTGAGATGAGCCAGGTCGAGGGGGACGTCGCCGAAGGTGACGGCTGTGTCGCCGGCCGCGTAGGACTGTAGTCGCTGGACAAGTTCTTGGACGAATTCCGGCGGCTCGTTGGTCGGGCTAGCGTCTTGGGAGGGGAGCGAAGCAATTGCGGCCACTTCGGAACTATGTCCGATGGAAATTCGAGTCACTACGTTGCCGCGCCAAGCAACGGCAACTGCTCCGAGTTCCGTCGTGAACGCGAAACACTCTTCTCTGGAGGACGAGTTACGCGAACCTGCGGCCGAATTTGCAGTCTGTTCTAGAGTTCCCTTGCGAGGCTGCTTGGTAAGTGTCTTCGCCATCGGTAGCACTCCTGACGAGAATTCACGGTCCGACTTGGACCCTATTTGAAACCTGCTCCGCAAATTATACTGCAAGTTGAAGTGTCGTGCGGGCTGGGGCAAGGAATGTCGGAAGTCTCGGCGGCAGGCGGCCAGTATGCAATTGGCCGCGGGACACAATCCAAGGGCCGCTCGAGGAGCGAAAGGAACCACGCATGGGCCGGTATAACTCCGTGAGTGATGACTACTACGTCAACATGAATCTCAACACGGAGATGGAACTTCCGCAGAGCCGCGAAACGGTGCTGCACTTCTTCGAGCAAGTCAAAAAATCCTTTCCCAGCATGCGGAATTTCTCCAGCCGCGAGCGGGGGGAGTTTGTGCTCGAGGAGGACAAGGACAAGGGGGAATACCGCTGGGTGAGCATCGAAAATCGCCGCGTTTGCTCCGGCTACGTGAATCCCCCTAACCCGGAAGAGGCCCTGCGGCAGCATGCCCTGATCCTGGATATGGTCCCGTTCACGCTTTCCATGAGCCCGCTGGACTGCGAGTCGCTGAACGTGATGTATGGGTTCGATTTCAACTATCGGGGAAATCACAACCAATTGCTGGCGGATGCTCTGGGGGTGATGCCGGCGTTTGAGAAGATGACCCACATGCCTGGTGCCACCATCCTGGCGGCGGAGCCCTCCATCCAGTTCGCCCTGGACGAGGAATGCCGCATCCAGTGCCGCCTCTCCATCGAAAGCCGCACCAGCGCCTACCACGTCCGGATGAAGGAATACCCCGAAGAGCAACTTAGCGTCTACTTCACCGCCCGCCGCTACGGCAGTCTGCAATCGGGGGAATCCTTCGTCACGGCAATGAACCGTTTGGCCGACGCCTGCCGCGACATTATTGATAACTACATCGTGGAAAACGTCCTGCGGCCGTTGCAGCAGACGATTGCGATTAGCTAAGTTTGCATATCGGGCTCACCGATTTTAGACGACTTCGAGAGTAGGTGCGAAGTGGCATGGTTTCTTGCCCGTCCACGTTGCACCAAGATCGAATGCGTGCAATCACGCTCGGAGCAAGAAGCCAGGGTGAGAATTGTGGAATTGGCAAAGGCGACTCCTTTGCCGATAGCGGTATCGTGGGTGTGAACGAACCCACCTCGGAATGAGGATGCCCCACATGAAGCATCGAGGGGTTGCATCCTTGTCAGCCGTTTGGATTGGGAAATCTACTTCGCCGGATCATATCGGTCATTCTGATAGTCCCAGGCAATTTCCTGGTCTTCCACACGGACCGACCACATCGCTTTGTGAATGATGCGGCGGAGGGCGGAGAGGGTGTTGCACCAGTGGGTGACGCCGGCTGAAAAAGCCTCCTCCGTGTTGTCCGGCAGAGGCGTGAAGCCTTCAAATACCACGTCGCCCGCGGAGGAGTCGCTGCTGGCGGCAACGCCAAAAGGTTTCCAATTAAGTCCCTCGCCCGTTTCCGCGAACCGTTTGGCGCGTGCATCGACGGAGTAGCGGGCCAGTACTTTATCGAACTCGGCTTGTTCCTGATCGGAGAGGGGAATGGGACGGCGGGCAGAGTAATAAATGGAGAGAGCCATAACTGACCTCACACAATGTAGCCAACACTGCCGTCATTATAGGGCGGCCACTACCAGGTCTCCAACTTCCTTGGTCCCGAATCCCATTTTTCCGGCGGCCTGGCTCTTCATTTTGGTGCCGGTCACATGCTGGATGGCTTTCATGATCCGGGCACCGGCGGCGGGCTGGCCGTTGTGCTCCAGCAGCATTCCCATGGCCCCGATGGCGGCGATGGGATTGATGACGTTCTGTCCGGTGTACTTGGGGGCGCTCCCACCCATCGGCTCAAACATGCTCACGCCACCCTTGTCGGGATTGATGTTACCGCCGGCAGCGACGCCGAGGCCGCCTTGAATCATCGCCCCCAGGTCGGTGATGATGTCGCCGAACATGTTGGTGGTGACAATCACGTCGTAATATTCGGGGGTCTTCACCATCCACATGCAGCAGGCGTCGACGTGGTTGTAGTCGGCCTTCACATCGGGGTAATCCTTGGCCACGTCCTGGAACGCACGCCACCAAAGATCGTGACCGAAGGTCAGTACGTTGGTCTTTGCCACGAGCGTCAGCATCTTTCCCTTGGGATTGTTCCGCTTGCGCGTGAACTCAAACGCCCAGCGGATGCACCGTTCGCACCCCTTCCGCGTGTACACAGCCGTCTGCGTCGCCACTTCGTCCGCCGTGTTCTTCTTCAGAAACCCGCCGATGCCGGCGTACATGTCCTCGGTGTTCTCGCGAACCACGACGAAATCGATCTCCTTCGGTCCCTTACCAACGAGCGGGCACTCCACGCCTGGAAAGAGCTTCACCGGCCGTAGGTTGATGTACTGGTCAAGCTGAAACCGCAATTCCAGCAGCAGTCCCTTTTCCAAGATTCCCGGCTTCACGTCCGGATGCCCAACGGCACCCAGATAGATGGCGTCGAACTTCTTGAGTTCCGCAGCACCGCCAGCCGGCAGCGTTTCGCCAGTTTTGAGATAGCGTTCCCCGCCCCAATCGAACGGCGTGGTTTCGTACGTGAATTTCTCAAGCTTGGATACTGCCGACAGCACCTTGAGCGCCTCAGCCGTTACTTCAGGCCCCGTACCGTCGCCGCCAATCACTGCAATTTTCAGGCTGTTAGACATTGTGCTTAACTGATTTTAAGGTTTGGTGAAAGGGACTGATTTTATTCGCTGGAGGGGCAAGGGCAAAGGGCGGGAGGAGATCGGCCGCAGAAGTGAGGCTATATTTGGATATGTGAGGTTTTCACGAACAAGACGAATTGGATGTGTGGCCGTCGCTGCTGCCGCGGTGATAGTCGGTTTCGTGATTTGGCAGTCACGGCGAGAAAAAATCGACGCTGACGTCTACCCGCGACAAGAGATCCATGTAGACGGAATACAACGCACATTTCGGCTCGTCGTGCCTCATGGGTTAAATGGTCCCGCACCTCTGGTGTTTGCCTTTCATGGGATCGGCGATGCCCCAGACGCGATGCCCAAGTATGCCGCTTTGGACAAACTCGCTTGTGAGCATGAGTTTGTCCTGGTGTATCCGGTTGCGAGTTCCAAAATGTGGCGGACCGAGGGGCCAGTTGCAAATACGGCTGAGAATCCGGATTTGAAATTCTTTGACGCTCTTCTGGAGCACTTAAAACAGCGTGAACAGATCGACGACGAGCGTATCTATCTGATGGGGATGTCAAATGGAGCCAGCTTCGCACAACTTCTTGCATTCCAACGGTCGGATGAGGTCGCTGCCGTGGTTGCTCACTCGGGACCGTTGCCGAAGGAATGGTGGTCCAAGAAACCGAAGCGTCCATTTCCGATTCTACTTGCGGTCGGAGCCAACGATGCCGTAGGGGCAATTGAGGGGACCGCAATGATCTACCAAAACAATGGACAAACCATGGAATTTCTCGTGGTGCCGGGTATTGGCCATACCTGGGCCAAGAACCACAACGAGCAGTTCTGGCGATTTCTGGCGAAGCACCGACGCTGACACAATTTGCGACGTCCGCTACTCCGGCAGATAAATCAGCCGCCCGCAGCTCTTGCAGAAGACCGGCTTGTCTCGGCGGATCAAGTCGTGGACCTGCGGCGAGAGAATCGTGAAGCAGCCGCCGCAGCTTTCGCCGTCGACGGGGGCCATGCAATCGGCCCCCATGGCGCGGGCCAGGCGGAGGTAGTCGTCCCGAAAGAGTTCCGGAATCTCCGCTTCGGCGGCATTCAGCTCTCCCTGCACACGGGCCAGTTCGGATTCCAGCCCCTGCTGCTGTTCTTCCATCCGTTTGCGAACCTTGTTGAACTCTTCCTTGGTTTTGGCCAGGTTCTCTTCGGCGACCTTGATGGCGGCATGCAACTGGTCGATGCGCTCCAACGCTTCCAGGATCTCGTCCGCCAACACGCTGTTGGCCTGCTTGTCTGCCGCAATTTGGTCCTTGAGGAGTTGGTATTCTTTGTTGTTGTTGGCGGCGTTCAGTTTCCCTTGCAAGTCGTGCAGCCGGGCTTCGCGCTGCTTGAGTTGCAGGTGCTTTTCGTCCGAGGCCATTTTGGCTTGGCGATGAGCATCCTTCGCCCCGGTGAGTTCTCCCTCGGACTTCTTCACCGCGGTGTCCGCAATCTTGGTCTGCCGCGGCCCGCGTTGCAGGCGTTCCTGCAAGTCGTGAAGCTGGCCGTGGATGCGGTGGAGGATACGGAGAGAGTCAGTGAGTGCGGCCATGGGTTCTATCTTAACAAAAAAAGCCGCCGGCCCGGAAGCCAGCGGCTTGAGATTGCAGTTCTAAATCAAAAAATGAGCTACGCCGCTTCGGCCGGCAGGTGCCGCAGGAAGCCTTCCAGGTGCTGCGACCGGATGGGGTGCTGCAGCTTGCGGACGGCTTTGGCTTCGATCTGCCGCACCCGTTCGCGGGTGACCTTGAAGATGCGGCCGACTTCTTCCAGCGTGTAGGTGTAGCCGTCGCACAAGCCGTAGCGGAGGCGAATGATCTCCCGCTCCCGCCATGTGAGGGTCTTGAGCAGGCCGTCGATTTTCTGCCGCAGGATGACATTGTTGGCACAGTGGACCGGATTATCGCTGGAGTGATCCTCCAGGAACTCGCCGAAGCTGCAGTCCTCGCTCTCTCCCACTGGGCGGTCGAGACTGACAGGGTGGCGGCCGATATCCATCACTCGGCGGACCTCTTCCAGCGGCAGGTCGATCTGCGAGGCTACTTCTTCAGTTGTCGGCTCCCGTCCCAAATCTTGCAAGAGCCTCTTTTGAATATTACGCAGCTTGCTGAGGACGTCGATCATGTGGACCGGGATGCGAATGGTGCGGGCCTGGTCGGCGATGGCCCGGGTGATCGCCTGGCGAATCCACCAAGTCGCATACGTGCTGAACTTGAATCCGCGGCGATACTCGTACTTATCCACCGCCCGCATCAGGCCGGTGTTCCCTTCCTGAATCAGGTCCAGGAACGTCAGCCCACGGTTGCGGTACTTTTTGGCGATGGAGACCACCAGTCGCAGATTGCCGCTGGAAAGGTTCCGCTTGGCGATTTCGTACTCGCTCGACTGCTTGCGAGCCGTCGAGCACCGCTCGCGGAGGCTCCGTGGGCTTTCCAGCGTCATCATCATCAAGTCGTACAGCTCATGCCGCAGTCGGCTTCGTTCGCGGCGGGCCGATTCGTTGCCCCGGATCTCGTCGAGACGATTCTTGATCCAGTCCATCCGCCGCGACAGATCTTCGAGCTGCTTCATCAGCGGCGCGACGCGGCGAGTCCGAAGCGAAAGCTCTTCGACAAGCTGCAGGCATTTGCGCCGGCGGCGAAGGAACGTTTTACGGGCCGCCATCTTCTCTTCCCGCGAAGCGGACTTGCGGATGAGCCTGGCGAAGTCCCGCCGGTTGGAATCGAGCAGGTGCTCGATGGTCCGCAGGTTGTGCGGCATCCGGGCCAGAATCTGTTCCTTCGTGAGCTGTTCGGTGAGCGAGACCTTGATGGTCCGATCGAACGGCAGTTCCCCCTTGTAGACCTGCGTCAGCAAGGCGACCGTGGCCCGCATGGCGTAATCGCAGGAGAGGAGCGTACGGCGAAACCGCTTGCGGGTGACTTCGATCTTCTTGGCCAGCGAGATTTCCTCGGTCCGCGAGAGGAGCGGAATTTCCGCCATCTGCGAGAGGTACAAGCGAATCGGATCGCTGTTGAGCTTCTTGGCCATGTCCTCGAACTTGAGGAGCACCGGCCCGTCATCGACCTTCGGCTGCGGCTTGGGGGCAACGTGGCCGGGGGCCTTGTCGAAGAGTTCGATTCCTTTTTCCTCAAGGGCGACAAGCAGGTTGTCGAGCTTCTCGGGGTTGACGTCTTCGTCGGGAAGATAGCTGTTAACGTCGTCGTAGGTCAAATAGCCTTGGGTGCGTCCCTTGGCGACGAGCGTCTGCAATTCGGTTACGGGAAATGTCACGGGTCGTTCCTCCTTGAACTGGGCGTGGGTCAAAATCGTTTGTAATCGCCCGCTTCCGCGGGCAGTCGATTCGTAGCAACCATTCTTCGCAGGACGGGAACCGGCGAAGCGAGTTGCCACCAATAATCAACAGGGCTCTTACCCTTCCGTGGGTGCGATGATTCCCTGCTGGCGGCGCTGAGCCGCAATCATGCTCTTCAGGACGTCAACTTGCTCCTCATGGTTAAAGTGGTTCTGCTCCAGCTTGGCCTCGGTTTCCCGAAGCTGCCGCTGGACGTGATGTTGCTGGAACTTGCTAATGACGCTTCGCATGCGGGATGCAGGGTCCAAATTCACTTTGGCCTGCTTTTTGGTTGCGACGTCATCGAGCTGCACCAGCAAATTCTTCAAACTCGGCTCTTCGATCTGAGCCAGGACGAATTGAAATTCGAGCGACTCGCCGGCCTCTTCAAGCTGGCGGTAAGTGCGAAAAAGTACCTTGGCTCCCTCTGCCGACAGATCATCCTCGGCGACTTCGGTCAGCGCCGTCGGGGCGAGTTCCGAATGAAGCACGAACAGTTCGAGCAGCTCGCTCTCGCGAGGCGAAAAGTCGGCCAGTTTATAGGTCTTCTCAGCCGCATCCGATCCATCGATTGAAATGGGTCTCGAAGGCGTCTTATGCGCGACGTCCTTCCGCAACTGCAGGAACCGCTCCCGCACATCCGCAATTTCCAAGCGGAACTCGCGGGCGAGACGGGACAAGAGCTGATTCGCGCGAAGAGCGGAGGCGTCGAGCGTTCCCTGCGGCAGTCCGCGGGAAAGGGTTGCCAAAATCTCTTCTAGCGCCAGGTTCGCCTTGTGAGACTCGCGGACGAGATCAATTCCGCGGGTAGCGACGCGAATCTTGTGTTCAAGAGCATCGACCGCGCTGCCCATCAATTCGCGGAAGGCTTCGCCCCCTCTTTCAACCAGGAACTCTGCTGGATCGAACTCTTCGGGAAGAGTCAGAATCCGCAGGTCCATGTTGGCGGCGACAAAGATCTCCAGAATGTCGTTAGTTCGCCGCTGACCGGCTTCGTCGCCGTCGAGGACGAGGTTCACAGTATCGGCGAAGCGACGGAGGAGCGGGATGTGCCGCTCGGTGAGGGCGGTGCCGAGGACAGCCACGACATCATCCACGCCATACTGATGGCACATGATGACGTCGGTATATCCTTCGACAACCGTGATGCTGCGGCTCTTCTGGACAGAGTGCCGGGCAATTTCGAGGGCGTAAAGTTGCTCGCTCTTGGAAAACAGCTTCGTTTCCGGCGAGTTGATGTACTTGGCGGCATCTTCCTTGGCCAGTTTGGGAATGATGCGGCCGCCGAAGGCGATGGTCCGGCCCTGCGAGTCGCAGATGGGGAACATGACACGGCCGCGGAAGCGGTCGTACGTGCGTCCCTTCTCTTCGTTCTTGATCAGCAGTCCGCAGGCATCCAGAACAGCCGGCGAAAAGGGAGTTGTCTTGGCCCGGTCCGTCAGGAAGCTCCATTGGTCTGGAGCAAAGCCGATTTTGAACTTCTCGACACTTGCCGGCGTGATGGCCCGCTCTTCGATATAACTCCGGGCGACTTCAGCCCCTTCGCTACGCAAAAGGTATTCGTGGAACTGCTTGGCTGCCCATTCGCAGCACTGGAAGAGCGTATTCTTGTCGTCGGGACTGCCGGGCTCAATCCGTTTTCGATTCCCTTGGTCGAGGCTGATTCCTGCTCGCTCCGCCAGCATTTTCAGGGCCCCAACAAAGTCGACTCCTTCGCGCTTCTCCACAAAGCTGAAGATATCGCCGCCGATGTCGCAGACCCAGCATCTCCAGGTTTGGCGATCAGGATTGACCTGCATGCTGGGTTTGCTGTCGTCGTGCCAGGGGCAGAGACCGACGTAGCCCCGCCCAGACCTTTTCAGGCTGATGCTGCTGCCAACGAGATCGACGATGTCGACCTTCTGGCGAATCTGCTCTTTGGCGTCACCGAAATTCACGGTCAACTCCTGCGTGGCAATGGGCCCGCGGGAAAGGCGCGGCCACAGCCGGAGTATTTTAGCTGCTAGCGGGATTTTTGTGTGAAGCAAGCTTTTCGGCCTGCTCAACTCCGTGTAAAGAAAATCCCAACTAGCGGCATCCTTGCCACCAACCCGGCGGCCTGATTTTCTGGGGAAATTCAGGCTGGCGAAAGTCGATAGTGTGCCGTACATAGCACAGTGCTCTCCAACGCACGAGCCAGATTGTAAGCAGGGAGTCTCGCGAGTCAACACGAGTTTTTCGGCCGTTTTTCCCGGGGAAACGGGTGGCGTATATTTCTCGTAGCCACACGCGGCCCGCGTGTCGGCTTCTTCCTCTTTCTGCGGACACGCGAGCCGCGTGTCGCTACGAATATGCCTCACATCCTCATGTGTCCGCCGGATTTCTACGGGATTGAGTACGAGATCAATCCCTGGATGAGCCGCAGCCGGCAGGCGGACCGGGAATTGGCGGCAAAACAGTGGCAGGGGCTGGTGGAGATTCTGCAAGGTCTGGGAGTGAAGGTCTCGCTCCTCACGCCGCAGAAAGGGCTCCCGGATCTAGTCTTCACGGCGAATGCGGCTCTCATCCATAAGCAGCGGGCCATTTTGTCGCACTTCCGCCACGAGCAGCGGCAGGGGGAAGAGGCGATTTGTGCGGCCTGGTTTGAGGCCAACGGCTTTACGGTCGAGCGGCTGCCGGTGGGGAGATTTTTTGAAGGGGCGGGGGATGCGCTGTATTGCGGCGACACGTTGATTGCCGGATATCGCATTCGCAGCGATGTCCATGCCCAGCAGTTGGTGGGACGACTGACGGATTCCCGCGTCATTCCGCTCGAACTTGTGGATGGCCATTACTATCACCTCGATACCTGCTTCTGCCCCCTCGCGCCGGGCAAAGCGATCTACTTTCCCGGAGCCTTCGACGACTACGGCCGCATGGCGCTCCAGGAACTTGTCCCTGAATTGATACCCGTTGCCGCGGAGGAAGCTCATTCCTTTGCCTGCAACGCCGTTGTCGTGGGCACCTCGGTCGTTACCAACACCGGTTGCCCAAATCTCCATCGCGACCTCGCCAGCCGCGGCTTCAGTCCGATCGCAACTCCCCTCTCCGAGTTCGTCAAAGCAGGGGGGAGCGCGAAATGCCTGACGCTGCGACTCGACGGCGAGGAAGCAGCTGGATGGAAAGCTTAGCCCCCGCGACCACGCGGGGGTCAGCGCCGCGTGGTCGCGGCGGCTAAGCTTCGTGATACGCCGGCCTCTCCAGGCCCAGTGCCATCGCTCTCGTGTCCGCCAAGTCCCAGGTCGTGAATGTGTTTCCATTGCGGGCATCAAATCGCGCGGCCAGTTTGGCCGCTTCGGCCTGGAACCAGACGGCCAGGTCGCCGGGGGCGTAGCGGTCGTCGTCGTTGTGAATCGAAAGAATGTCGGGGATGCGGACTTTCCGCGGCTTGGGACGTTCTCCGGCGAGGCGCTCGAAAAATGTGCCGACCCGCGAATAGAACGCCATCCGTTCGGACGGATTATTCGTTTGACTCGCCCACGGCAGATGCCGTTCGATCAGTCTGAGCCCCCGCGGCACATCGAGGACGCGGGTGAGGTAGCAAAGATGCCAGCCGACAGTGGAAAGAAAATCAGGGTTGCCGGCCACCTGCGGATAGCCGACGGCAAAAGCTTCCCCTGCTTTCTCCACGCGACCCTGCGAAAGCTCGGCGATGATCACATCCGCATAAGTCCGCTGCGGCACCGTGTGGCAGCCGATCTTGCCGCTCATGATCGGCTTGGCGCACTCAATGGCCTCGGCATATTTGCCGTCAGCAATGAGGGCGCTCACTTCCGCATCGAGTTCGCAGGCGCGGCAATCGACCATGCCGTCGCGGCGGGCCCTGCGCCATTTTGCCTGGTATTTCTTCCCCTCCCGCAGAAAACCCATGTCGTTGGCGTTGTCCATCCGCAACTTGTGGAGCGATCGCAGCCCATAGCCGCTTCGCTTCAGGCGGGCTTCAAAGTCGTCTTCCATGGCGTGGATTTTTTCCGCGGAAACGCCGGGGAAATCCGAAATCCCCGCCAAAACCCACTTGTATTTCCAGAGCAAGTCTTCTTCCGGAAAGCGGTCCGGATCCTTGTCGCTCTGAGCCAGGCACCAGGCAAAGGCCACGAGCGCTCGGTCGTCCACTCCGCCGAAAGTGGCCGCTTCCACTAGCTGCTGACGAAGATTGAAGCCTTCGTCGAGATCCTCGAGCGAATCGGCCAGCTTGACCGCCTGCTCCAGAATCGCGACCTTCGCGGGGGAGGCTTCCAATCCCCAGGCTTCGCTTTGCAGTTCCTCTAGTTGTTCGCGGCTCATGGCTGACTCTTTGTCTGGGTTGACTTTGTCGTCTTGCCGGCGCGGCCGCGCCGCCCCGGTTCTTTGGTTCTTCTGGATGTCGCCAATTCTGCCGACTTTGGCTCCTCGTATTCGGGACACTTCAGACCCAGCACTTCCGCCCGCATACTCGCCAAACTCCACGAAGAATAGTTGTTGCTATTGCGAGCATCGAATTGAGCGGCAATTTTCTCCGACTGTTCGCGAAACCAGGCAGCTATCACAGCCGGATCGTAGTGGCCATCGTCGTTGTAAATCGGCATCGTTTGCGGAATTCGGATCCTCCGCGATTGAGGACGCTCGGCGGCCAGACGCTCAAAAAAATTGGCGATGCGAGAGAAAATAATTGCCCGATCATCCAAATTGTTGAGACAGGACACCCAGGGCAGGTGTCGTTCAATCAAGTTCATTCCGCGGTGAATGTCGAAAATTCGGACCAAATGGTTGAGATATCCGCTGACGGACCTGAGACAATCCCGATCTCCCGCAACGAGCCGGTAGCCACGGGAAAATATCTCCTCGGCCTTTGTCCGATCACCCACGCCCCAATACGCAGTGAGCAAATCCTCGTAGACATCACTCAGGGAAATCCTGTTGCAAGACAACTTGCCCGAGAGAATTCGACCCGCGGCATCAATAGCTTGTGCGTACCGTCCCTCAAACACGTGCTGCGTCACCACTCGATCTAACTGGCAGGCTTTGCAGGGGGTCATTTCATCAGACTTGGCCTTGAGCCATAGTTTCTCAAAACCGTCACTTTCCTTGATAAACCCCATCTCAATCGCATTGTTCATCCGAAGAAAATAGTACGATTTCATTCCATATCCTTGCCGCCGCAATCTCCTTTCATAGTCCTCTTGCAGCTCGCGGATCCTATCCAGCGAAATATTGGGAAAGTCTGTAATGCCATTCAGGATCCAATGGTTATACGACCACAAGAGTTCTTTCTCGGGAAACCGGTCCGGATTCTTGTCGCTCTGCGCCAGGCACCAGGCGAATGCGACAATCGCTCGATCTTCCAAATCGGAAAACGTGGCTGCTCGGATTAGCTCCTCTCGAACTTGATACCCCTTCCCGACGTCTCTCAACGCGTCCGCAATTCGGACCGCTTCCTCCAAAATGGCAACCTTCGTCGGAGAGCAATCCAAGTCCTCGGCTTCGCTCAATAGTCTGTCTAGATCTTCGCGGCTCATGGCTACTTCTCCGACTTCTTCTCCGTCGCCGCCAGGCCGAGTTCAATCAGCCCCAGTAGCCCGTCGCTGAGGGCGGACATTTCCTGGGCTTTGAGCGGGTAGTGGCCAAGGAGGAGGGCCTGGACGTAGAGCATTTCCACCGCGCGGCGGATGTGGGGTTTGTTCTTGATTTGGGTCAGGCGTTTGATGAGTCCGTTGTTGTAGTTCAGGCAGAGCTGGGCGAAGGCACCGGCGGCGGGTTCGGCGGCGACGCCGTCGAGGATGTCAGACCAGAGTTCGTCGGCGACTTCCTTCGATTGCTCCACGCTCCGGAGGAACGTCGCGGCGTCGTTGGCGGTGTAGAGGGTCGGCAATTCCGCCGGCTCGAATTTCCGCAGGTCGGCGGAGCAGCGGTACGGCTGGAGGACAACGTCGGCGAGGCGGAGGAAGTCGAAGGCGGCTTCCCGCTCTTCCAGAGTCAACTCGTCGAAGTTGCGGGCCAGGTCGTTCACGTCCACCTTCTTCACGCGGCAGCGGGCGAAGGCTTCGGGGAGCTTTTCCAGCAGTTCGGCGTCGTAGGTGTAGCCGGCGTTGATGATGCAAACCTTCTGAGCCGCGGCGACGCCGGCAATTTGGCGGAACTGGTCCCGCGAGGGGACGTAGCGGATGGTGTTTTTCTCCCGCTGGCGGTACTCGCCGAGCGTCATCTGTCCCAGCGTCGTTTCAAACGGCAGCCAGTCGATGAAGAGTTTGAAGAACTCGTCGTCCGCCACCGCCAGGGCTTTAATCGGCAGGTAGTGGCAAGCGATGATGGTGTTGAGCCGGTCCTTGTTCTCCTTGGAGAGCTGAATGAGATGGCCCTTGAGGCAGGAGCCAAGTTCGTCCCGCGTGTTGGCCAGGCGGCTGTCCTCGTAGAACGATTCGCGGGCGGCATTCGGCCGGAGCTGCATGGAATTGACGACGCACTTCACAAAAAAGGCCCACTCCGGCAGCAGGTTGTCAGCCGCTTCGGAAAGGAGCATGTTTTTGAGATAGACCCGGTGACCGTGGCGAGCGGTCATGGTGGCTGCATGCGGCAGGACAAAGGCAACGCCTTGGACACCGCCGGCGAGTGAATGAAGTTCGATGGCGTCGAGGAAATCGGTATCGAACATCTCCCGGCCGTACTCCAGCAGCCGATCCCGCCGCATCTCGCCGGAAGAATCGCCGTCTTCCCACGGCGGCGCTGCATTGATTTTCCACTTCTCTTTCCCTGCCGCCACGGTAATCGGCATCGGGAGCAGCGAGCCGAAGTGAGTGGCGGTGTCGCGGACGTACTCGGGGGTGAAAAACTCCTCGGAACCTTCCTTGGCCCGGAGATAAACCTGCGTCCCTGGAGCGGAATCGACCTCGATGGTGCGGATGCGATAGGTCCCATCCGAACGTCCCCGCCATTCGACCGTTGGGCTGCCCGGCTTGGCGGAGCGAGTCACTACCACTATCTCTTCCGAGACGACGAACCCGGACAAAAGACCGATGCCGAATTGGCCAATGAAGTCGTCCCGGTTGAGAGCCTCTCGCTTGCTGGACTGGCCGATGGTTGCCAGGAATTCATGGACTTCCGTCTCAGTCAGGCCAATGCCGTCGTCCTGCACCATCAGCGTCGGCGGGTTATTCTTGCCGGCGGGCATGACCTCCAAGAGGACCGAGCCGACATGCCCCGGCTCGAGCTTCCGGCGGGCGACGATAGCATCCACCCCGTTCTGCAGCAGTTCCCGCAGATAGACCTGCGGCCCGCTGTAGAGATGGTCGGAGAGCAGGTCGATCACTCCCCGGAGGTTGACTTGAAATTTATGTTCGGTGGACATGGAGATTGCGAATCTGCTGGACGAAAATGGAGGCCGAGAATCCAGTGTACGACTCGTTGATGATAAAGGAGTCCCCGAGCCGAGGAAACTGCGCCCCTCATCTGGACCACCTAGGGGCTGCCGGTGCCGAAGTCGGTGGTGAGCGTGACAAGTGGCGTGGGATATTCGGTGGCGTGCGAGCGCGATAAACTTCGGGTTCAAGAAGCTGGATCAGCGGGAGGATTCGATGGGGATGAGCTTTATGATGCTGTTAATTCTAGGGGGTGGCTTAATCCTTTTCTTGGGCATCGTGGGGGGGATCGTCGCGATGGCCATGTCCGGTAGCAGCAAGGAGCGGGACCGAGACGACCGGAGATAGGATCAAAGAATGGAAGAGTCCACAGATTTCACAGATTAACGCAGATAAGTCACAGGAAAAAATCTGCGTCATCTGCGAAATCTGTGGACTCTTCGATTGAGTTTTTTTGGAAGAGGTACAAGCGATGTTTTTGGCGTTTGGTGAAATCATGGCTCGGATTGCTCCTCCGGGACATTTACGGTGGAGCCAGGTGTTGCCGGGGGGCGTGCAGGTGACTTGGGGCGGAGGAGAGGCGAATGTCTGCGCGTCGTTGTCCCTGTTCGGAGCTTCGGCCCGCTATCTCACGGCCCTGCCGAAGACCCCGGTGACCGAGGCGATGGTTGGCACGCTACGGGGTTTGGGGGTTGATGTCAGCCAGATTCTCTGGCGGAAGGAAGGCCGGCTTGGACTCTACTTTGTAGAGGTGGGGGCAAATCAGCGGGGCTCGACCGTGTTGTATGACCGCTCGCACAGCGCCATCAGCCTGGCGGAGCCGAAGGAGTATGACTTCGCGGCGGCGCTCCAGGGGATCAAGTGGGTGCATATCACCGGCATTACGCCCGCTATTTCGGAAATCGCCTGCCGGGCGAATTTGGAACTGGTCAAGCAGGCTAAGCAGGCGGGGGCCAGCGTTTCCTGCGATTTGAATTTCCGCAAAAAGCTTTGGAACTGGCGGCCGGGGACGAAGCCGCGCGATCTGGCCCGGCAGTGCATGGCAGAGGTGCTGCCTTATGTGGATCTCGTCATTGCCAATGAAGAGGATGCGGCTGACGTGCTCGACATTCATGCCGCAGGGACCGACGTAAGCCACGGAAAAATTGATGCCGACGCCTATGAGCAAGTCGCCCGCAAAATTGTGGCCCGCTTTCCCAACGTCAGCCGCGTAGCGATTACACTACGAGAGAGCATTTCGGCCGATCACAATAACTGGGGTGCGATGCTGTTTGACGCGAAGTTGGCACAGGCATTCTTTGCTCCACTTTCCCCGGCTGGTGCCTATGAGCCGTTTGAAATCCGGGACATCGTCGACCGGGTCGGCGGTGGAGACTCGTTCGCTGCTGGGCTTCTTTATGCCCTGAATAGCAGCGACTTTGGCGATTCGCAGTCGGCCATTTCCTTTGCCGTTGCTGCATCGTGTTTGAAGCACTCCGTGCAGGGAGATTTTAACTATGTCACTAAAGATGAAGTCGTGGCGCTGATGGGGGGAAATGCGAGCGGACGAGTGCAACGCTAGCACTTTCGACGTCGTTGCTGGTAAAGTTTTCCGCATTTGCCGAAAGTTCCGGCTTACCGCAGTCCGATAATGAGCGTGGCGATTCTAACGGTTGTAGTGCCTAGAGACCCTTTGAGCCCGGAATGCTGCGGAGACGCAAAAGCCATGAAGACTTCACGGATGAGCTGGCTAAAGACAGGTTTGTGCGGACTCACGCTGGCGACTCTCGCCATCGGTTCGACCGGCTGCCAGATTACCGAAGGGGGCCAGACGCTTCCCAGCCCCTGGTATCTGACCGACGACGTTCAGTATTTTGCCCCCGGACCCGAATTCAAGCTGAGCCGTGAAGCTGCCGCACAGAAGGCGTTCAAGGCGGATTTGGAAGCTCAGCGGGCTGGGCGGTAAGGGTCTGTTCTGGCAGCGATGATGTCCTTCGCTTGTACTTCAGGCGGGTGTCAAGCGCCGTTTCGTTTCATCGAGCATCTCTTTCGTTCTGCTAGCGCCGCAGCGGCTGACGCCGATTTCGCGCACGGCGAGGAGCGCGTCTAAATCACGAATGCCGCCGGCTGCTTTCACTTGAACGTGCGGCGGGGCGTGTTTTCGCATCAGCTTCAGGTCGTCGTGCGTTGCTCCGCTGGGAGCATAACCGGTGCTGGTCTTTACCCAATCGGCATTCACCTCGCCGCAGATTTCGCAGAGTCGAATCTTGTGATCGTCTTTGAGATAGGCGTTCTCGAAGATCACTTTCACCTTTTGGCCGGCGTTGTGGGCCAGATCAACTACCCCTTTGATTTCCTGCCGCACGTAATCCCAGTTGCCGGAGAGGACCTGGCTGATATTGACCACCATATCCAGCTCCTCGCAGCCATCCGCGAGCGCCTGCCGGGCCTCCGCGAGCTTGATAGCCATCGTGTGGCCGCCATGCGGAAAGCCGATGGTAGTGCTGGCCTTCACGCCGCTCCCCTTCAGAATCTCCGCACACCGCTTCTGGTAATAAGGCAGGATGCAGACGCTGGCCACGTCGTATTCCATCGCCAGCTTGCACCCAGCTTCCAGATCCGCCGCGGTGAGCGTGGGATTGAGGAGCGAGTGATCGATCATCTTGCTGATATCAGCGTAGGTATAGGTCATGGCTTGTTGATTGGTTACGAGATTTGCTGGTCGGCGATAAACTGCCGCAGATAGACCGCGCTCTGCTTGAGGCTCGTCTTCCGGGCCTCCAGCGAATGTTCATATGCCCGGTCTTCCACCTCTACGCAGACCGGCCCGCGATAGCCGACGTCGCTGAGAACGGAGAAAAACTGGCCCCAGTTCACGTCTCCCAGGCCGGGGAGTTTCGGCGTGTGATATAGATTCGGATGGGCCAGAATGCCGACTTCGTTGAGCCTGTGCCGATCGATTCGGACATCTTTGGCATGCACATGGTGCAGTCGAGTCGCGAAGTCGCGGAGCGGCTGTAGGTAGTCCATCTGCTGCCAGATCATGTGCGAGGGGTCGTAGTTGAGGCCGAAATTCGGGCTGGGAATGGCCTCGAACATCCGTCGCCAGATAGCCGGAGAGGTTGCCAGATTCTTTCCACCCGGCCATTCATCCTGACTGAATAACATTGGGCAGTTTTCAATGCCGACCTTCACGCCACGCTGATCCGCGAGTGCAATGAGCGGCTGCCAGACCTCGAGAAATCGGGGCCAGTTATCGTCCACCGATTTGGTCCAATCCCGACCGATGAACGTGTTAACGCGGTTGACGCCGAGGAGAGCGGCGGCTTCAATCACCTTGGCGACGTGGTCCGTATAACGCTGGCTCTCCTCACGGTCAGGGCAAAGCGGATTGGGATAATAGCCCAGCCCGCTGATCGCCACGCCGGCTGCGGCCATGATCTGCTTCACTTCCGCGGCTTCCGTCGGGCCGAACCTGGTGACATCGATATGTGTCACTCCCGCATAGCGGCGTTCCGCTTTGCTCGGCGGCCAGCACATTAGCTCCACGCACGAATAGCCGGCGGAGCGGGCAAACGCGGTCACTTCGGCGAGCGAAAGATCGGGCAAAATCGCGGAGACAAAGCCGAGTTGCATGGCAAAATCTCGAAGGGAGTTGGATGACGCCAATGAGTATAACGACCTTCCCTGCTCATTTCGCCGGTTCTTGACGCTTCCCGTCCGGCTGTGTCATATTGCCAGTCTTGCCATCACCCAAGTGCCCGTAGCTCAATTGGATAGAGCGTCGGCCTCCGAAGCCGAAGGTTACAGGTTCGAGTCCTGTCGGGCATACTTGAGAATTACAGTGGATGCGCTAATCGCCGTGGAAATCGCTCCACGAGATTTTGTCTAAGCTAGGAAGAGCACGCTTCTTCCCTCTGGCTGCAGCGGGCGGAACCACGCTGGGCATGGCGGTTTCCGCGGTCGCTTTCTGGCGGGCCCGGTTGTTCCAGTCGTACAGGAAAATTTTCTCGTAATACTTTGCGATCGCTGGATGGTACATGATCAGGCCGGCGTCGCGGTTGAATTGAACACCATCGCCGGACCAGTTCTGGCTGCTGACGACGGCGACCTTGGAATCGATGACAATTCCCTTGTTGTGGCACCCTCTCTGAAGCTTGATCTGGTCCGCCCTGAATCCCTTGTTTTGCAGGGCTTCCAGCATTTTGCGGGTGTCGCCATCGCGCAGGATGATTTTGACGTCAACGCCGTGCTTGATGCGATCATGCATCGCGTCCACCAACTTGTCGAGCACACCGCCATTGGGTCCGTATAAGATGTACTGGTTCTGGAAGTAGAGCGTCTTTTTGGCCGATTTGATTAAGGGGACGATGAAATCGCCGTAGTTGTCGGGGGATAGCAGCGGCTGGATGCGGACCTTGGTTGCCTTCAGGACTAGCGGAGGAAAAATCTGCACCGGGGTAGGGGCGGCCCGAGTTAACAATTCAGGTTTCACAAATAGATCAGGCTCCGGCGCTTGTGGCGACAACTCGCCGCGCGACGCTACCCGCGCGGCCTCACTCATGTCCCACTGAATGTACTTCTCGAACATCTGTGCCAGGCCCGGATGCTCGGCAATCACATGCCATTCGCGGTTGCGGCCCGTGAGCAGCTTTCGTTGATCGGCTACCGCTAGTTTCGACGCATCTGCATCTGGCTGGTTGGAGCCCTGCCAGTTACCGCTCGAAATCCAAAAGGCCTTGCTGTCGCGGACGGCAACCTTGATGTGATAAGCATTCGGGAAGAGAACGCCGACGCCGGCTTTGGCGATCTGGCACCGCTTTTTAAGACTCCTTTGGAGTCCCTCCATGACTTCCGCTTCGCTCATCTCACCTGCCCGTTCGCTGGAACCTTTCGCGTCGTAACAGACCTGAAGTTCTCCCTTGGCAGCCACCATGGAGTCCTTCAGCGACTTGAAAACATGCGTGGCCGTGAAATCGTACATAGCGAACGTAAAATGACTTTTGATGCCGCCGAGGAACTCGCGCAACTTCGGCCATCCGGCATCCGGGCTGGCGTGGCAGATCAGGTTGACCGTGTCATTCACTTCCTTGAGTTGCAATTTCGGCGGCTTCTTGTAATTCTTGTTGTTGGCCCCCAGACCGCGCAGCGCGCCACGCGTCCCCGAGCCTTGCTCGCGATCAACGCCCGGGAGATACAATTCGGGAACCGGCGGCGCTGCTCGAAAACCGCGAGTCTTGGGACCCAGATGCTGCAACTGTTCCGCGGGAGAAGCCGGGGCGACGTCGGTGGGAATACCGTCAACCTCAGCCGGGATGTGCTGTTTGGGCTTCAGTTCATCTGGCGGCAGTTTTCGCAGCACGGTCAGGACAATCGCCGGTTGCTCGGTGATCCACCCGCCCGTGAATTTGAATCCCGGCCTCACTTCGATGACATTGGGGAGGGCCAACAATTCCTTTTCATGCCGACGGATTGCCGAGCGAATGCCAGCAAATGCCGTTTGCGATCGATGAGCGGACTTTTTCCTCTTGGCCATGGTCACTCCAAAGGGATGGACGCAACTCAGTCGAAGTGCATGTCAAGAAATCAAAGGCTGGCAGCTTTCTCAAACCTTCACTTCTGTTCGGCCTTTAGTTTTACACGGAATTTGTAGTCACCATAGTGGATATAGTCTGCCCAATCCAATTCAGAATTGCCATGGACGACTCCACGGGCATGCTTCACGGCCACGCCGAGAGCATTGCCTTCCAGGAGCGACTTATAGAAAGACTCACCAAACGTTTTGGCGGAATCGTCGCTCACTGGCCAGTAAGTTCCCACAAAATTTGCCACTCCGCCGCGCAGGAACGCCTCCGCGAACCCAATGGACTCTTGCCGCAGCTTCACGGGATCCGTAATGACGGGCTTGGAATTCCCCCGCAAGCGTCCTGCCTCGCACGCATTGAAGAATACCAGGCTTGGCAGATTCCCCAAGCGGCTGAGATCGGCACCTGTCAATTGCTGGTCGCGAGCACAAAGGATGCCCGATTGTGAACGGTTAACAGGATCAAAGTGTGCATGACCGGCGAAGTGCAGGACATCGTACTTTCCAGACGTTATCGCTTGAATAATCGCTTGCCGGGTACCCTCCGCCCCTTCGATTTTGTCCAATCGAACTCCTTTCCTTTGAGCCAGCACCTCCGTGATCCGCCTGGCTTCGGCTTTGGCGCCTCTCAGAGTCTCTGTAGGATCGACAATCAGCAGAACGTGCAGATGCGGCTCTTGGCGAGGTTCTTCCAAATACTTGGCGACGGAGAGATTGTCCGCGAGATAGCGATGGCTCATTCCGCCGGCAAGAGCCGGAGCCCATTTCTTAAGATGCAGCGTTTCCCACGGCAATCGCGATGACGTGGCGTCGTGAACCACGATCAAATGGTGGTCCTCGTAGTGCGGAAGTGCTTGCCAGAGGGAATCGGGCAACACCATTTTCGCCCAGTTGTTGCCGAAGGACTCGACCTTTCCGAATGACAGCTTCCCCAAGTCTTTCAAAAGTGCATCCAGAGCCGACTTTGTCACGCTCTTGGAGTCGCTCACGATGGCGGCCTTGGAGGTAGGTGGCAAAAGCGAAATGCGGAAGTTGTAATCCTTGTCCTTAGGGTGAGACTCATCACGGACCATCAAATAGATTGGTTCTTTGTCGCGCGCCGCAACACGAGTCCCTTCCGGCGGCGGCACCACTTGCTTCGGAACTGGCTGGGTGGTTAGCTCGGTAATGCTCAGTTCGATGTCTTCAAACAGAGGTGTGCCGGCCAGGCGAAACAGCTCGTTCTTGATCTGTTGATAACGATCCCGGTCGAATTCGCACAGAATGATGCGGCGAAAATTCTGTTGGCTGTCGGCATCCAGCTTGCCTCGCACGAAGCCGCGGAGCAGGTCTTCGAGCGTTTCAGCCGCTGTTGCTTCGCTGGACGCGCCAAACAGCACCGTCGCAAAATCTTCCACATGTGTGCGAATCAAGGTCCGCAAGATGTTCTCGGCCACCAATCGCCGGATGTCTCCATCGTCCCGGTCCATTGCGTCGTACGTTCCGAGGCCGGCAAATAGGACCATGTCGGTCCTGAGCAAGCTGCGGCTGGCGGGGAGCACAAAGATTTCGCCGACATTTCCTCCGAACATGCGACGCTGCGTGAATTCCGTGATGACTCCTTCCAGACGTTCATCAATGGCCCCTGCAGCGCCCGAGGGGCTGACTTCGCGAAACAGACCCAGCACATAGGCCCGGGCGTTGACATCCGTGATGCTGCAATGCGCGAGTTGAATTTCCAGCCGATGCTGCCGGGCACGAGTAACCGTCAGACCTCGCCAGTAATAGGCCGCTGCGGACGGCTGCTCCACCAGAACCGGAACTGGCTTTGCAATTGGCCGTTTCGTCGTGGCGGATCGGACTCGTTTGCGTGCCATGAGATGCTCGCCAATCACTGCCTGTGGGAAACCGGCCAATTGTTCCGGTCGATCGATGTAAGTATAGCTCCCAGGTTTTGAGATAACAGGAAGTTTTGCCCACATAACTCGCCAAGAAATGGCAAAAGTCCAGCCAATTTGGTTGGACCTTTGTTTGAACGGTGGGTTAATGTGTCCGACTAATTCGGGCTGCCGTTGACTTCGTTGCCGCCCCGCGTTACCAGGCGTGCAAATTCCTTCATGGGGATGGATTCCGAGAGGAAGCGAGTCGATCCATCGCCAAGGGACACCATCATGCCGCCGGGATGGAAGGAATAGGCTTCTGCATTTCCTTCCGAACCGTAGTACGGAATTGGAAATGGGGACGAGCCGAAGTCTTCGCCGTTGGTGCAGTTAAAGGGGCAGGGGCCAGGCGTCGACAGGCCGTCGTAGGTCGAGCCATCGACGCTGAATTCCGACGCCGGTCGCGACCAACCGCCGCCGTTGACTCGATTCGTCGGCAAAGTGCCGAATTTCAGCCGTTTACGCCAGACATAAGGCCGGCCTGCCGATTCCGCGTACATGATGGTGTTGGATAGTCCGTCTGTGACATCCGCCAGTCGAGGTTCTTGATTCTTGGGAAGGATTCCATCGCCAAACTGATCGGCATAGCCCAAGGTGAAGAGGCGTCTATCGACGCCGATCGTGGGCGAATAATCAGTGACGGCGACCAGTTGCGTCCAAGCGCTGGGAACATCCGGAATTCCGTCTCTGCGTGCGAAATCCGGGGACGATGGGCATTGGAATGTCGGCACCTTGGTTTGAGTCAAAGGAAGATTTACAGCGTCAAACCAGTTGGCGGTTTGGTCGTATTTGTCGTAGAGGTCCGATCTCTCCAACCAAGGGAGCAGGAACGTAAGCCCGGCAACACGCGGCAAGGGGGTCAACCCAGCGGGACGAACACTGGAAGGAAGCTTATTCTTAACATCATGAAAAGAGTGCGCGGCAATGACAAGCTGGTGCAAGTTGTTAGCGCACTGGGTGCGACGTGCCGCTTCTCGGGCGAATTGAACAGCCGGCAGCAGCAAGGCCACCAGCACGCCTATGATGGCAATGACGACCAGCAGTTCCACCAGAGTGAAGCCGCGGCGGCGGGAAAATGGGCGATGGATCATGGAAATCTCTCCTGCGTGTTGTGTGTATTTTTGATTTGGCTAACGAGTGATGTTAATGACGGGAATCTTGTTCTCTCCTTCGGCAACGCGGATAGTAATATCCGTGGTTGCGGGATTGGCATATTTCTCCGGAAGGACATTGGGTCCGGCCTTGATTCCGTCCTCCATGTTCACCAGGTTGAATTACTGCACCGTAACGCTGTATTCACCGGCTATGGCTCCGTCGCTCGTGTCATACGTGGCGGGCTTAAACTTGCCGGTCGCATCGGTTTTGGCTTGGGCGGCGAGATGCTTGGGATCGCTAACTCCCTTGGGGTGCAAGACTACAAAGGCACCTGCAAGAGGCTTTCCTTCGAACTGGACGACTCCTTCTACCGGATGCGTCTTCAGTCGAGCGATTCCGTCGCCGCCGCAGCCCATTGCCAGCAGCGGCACCAAGAGAAACGGAGTAAGTTTCAATTTCAAATTCATGGATTTTTTCCTACGTGTTTGGACAAATACGTTTCGAAATTGGTGAAAGAGTAAGCATCGACATCGAGACATGGACCGACTCCGAGTATGTAATTGCGAAAGATCACGGCATCTCCTCCGTGCGGGGCACCCAAGTAAAAACACGGGGCCGCAAGGCGAGTATTCGTGAGGTGGGGGCGGCTCCCAGAGAAGGGTCACCGCGAAGCAGGGAGTGATAGCATCAATTCGATTTCGTGCGTCACTCGTGTTGCAGCTAATTGCAACCTGCGTGCCACTGAGCGGGATTATTTCGAGGTTGTCGGATTTTCCGAGCCGGACTTCCGCAACCGGCGCTTCTCGGTCCGATCAATTTGCACGACAACACCATCTTGGACCACGATATTGACCGCGCCGAATTTCAACCCTCGCAACGCATCGCGAATCTGGGCGATTTCACATTCGCGGCTATCCTTAATGATGGGTTCCCCGGAAATATCCTCGCGAGATTCATTCTGCGACATGGTAAGGTGCCTCCTGACGGGCAAAACGGCGGCTGGCATGGCGATGGCCTCAAATTACGTAGTCATCCGGAGAGAAGACCCGCACTCGCTTCGGCGAGACGAAGACCTCTTCTCCCATTTTCAAATCCAGTTCCAAAAACCGCTCAAACGGCAGATCGACCTGGATGTCGTTTCCCCCTTCGACCTGCAAGCTGATCTTGGCGACTGATCCGGCGGGGTTGATCCGCCAGATGCTAGCCTTCATGCTCGGCGAGCCGTTGGAGTACCGTTCGATTTGCAATTCGTGCGGGCGAACGTAAACGTTGGTGGGCTTCCCTTCGGAATTCTTGGTGGCCGGATGATCGACCCGCAGGTTACCGAGGAAAGTTTGACCGTTCTCCGTCCGTCCGTGAAAAACATTGACGTTGCCGAGGAAGTCCATCACAAACTCGCTGGCCGGATTGTGGAACACGTCGGTCGGTGTCCCGACTTGTTCAATCTTGGCCTGGTTCATGACGACGATCCGATCGGCGACTTCGAGGGCCTCTTCCTGGTCGTGCGTCACGAGAATGCTGGTGATGTGCAGCTCGTCGTGCAAACGCCGGAGCCAGGTTCGCAGCCCCTGGCGTACCTTTGCATCTAGCGCGCCAAACGGCTCGTCGAGGAGCAAAACTTTTGGTTCTATGGCGAGAGCACGGGCCAATGCGACCCGCTGGCGCTGGCCGCCGGAGAGCTGCGAAGGGTATCTGTTGCCTAGGCCATCCAATTGAATGAGCTTGAGCAATTCGCTCACCCGGTCGTGAATGTATTGCTTGCTGGGCCTGAGAGCCCGCGGGCGGACCCGCAAGCCGAAGGCGATGTTCTCGAATACGCTCATGTGCTTGAACAGGGCGTAATGCTGAAAGACAAAGCCAACCTGCCGCTTACCCACTTGTCGCCGGCTGACGTTTTGGCCGTGAAAGAGGATTTCTCCCTGGCCGTCGGCATCTGGAATCTCCAGGCCGGCGATGATGCGGAGCAGCGTCGTCTTGCCGCTGCCGGAGGGGCCGAGGAGGGCGATAAGTTCGCCATCCTGCACGTGGAGATTGACGTCGCTTAGTGCCTGGTAGGCACCAAAGGACTTGCTGATGTGGCGGACTTCAATGCTCATGTTGTTATTCCTCTGCCGACGCCGGCTCAAGGGGCCTCTTGGCGAGCGGGGGGCGTCAGCCCCCTGATGCTTCGCGGAAAATCGGATTGGTTAATATCAGGGGGCTGACGCCCCCCGCTCGCCTTGCACTTTCCACTCCAGCCAGGTCTTGGCCGCCAGGGTGACCAGACCGAGCATGGCTAGCAGCGAAGCCATCGCAAATGCAGCCGTGGCGCTGTTGGCGGCTCCGCTGTTCCAAAGCAATTCGATATGGAGCGGGACGGTGTTTGTCCGCCCTTGAATGTGGCCGGAGACGATGCTTACCGCGCCGAATTCGCCCATCGCTCGGGCGTTGCACAGAATCACGCCATAAAGCAACGCCCATTTCACGTTGGGCAATGTCACCCGCCAGAACGTTTGCCAGCCGCTGGCGCCGAGCGAAAGAGCTGCTTGCTCTTCGTCGGCCCCCTGCTCTTGCATCAACGGAATCAGTTCACGGGCGACGAAGGGGAAGGTGACGAAAATAGTCGCCAGCACGATCCCCGGCACGGCGAAAATAATTTTCACGTCGTGGTCGGCCAGCCAGGAGCCAAACCAGCCTTGCAAGCCAAAGACCAGCACGTAAATCAGCCCGGAAATGATCGGCGAGACGGCAAACGGTAGATCAATCAGCGTGATCAGCAGGCTCTTTCCTTTGAAGTCAAACTTAGCAATCGCCCACGAAGCGGCGAGACCGAATACCAGGTTCAGCGGCAGTGAGATTCCCGTGGCGATGAGGGTCAGCTTGATGGCCTGCCAACTGTCACGAGATTGAAACGTCTGCAAATAGACGCTCAGTCCCTTGCGGAACGCTTCGAGGAACACCACGGCGAGCGGTAATACCAAGAACAGGCTAACAAAGAGCACCGAAATGGTGATCAACAGGTACTTTAACCACGCGGGATCTTTCGCCGCCGCATTCGACTTACCGCTGGCGTTTCCCGGTGTCAATCGTGCTGCTGAATTGGCCATGTCAAACTCCCTTTTGATGGCCATGTCCGGTCCACCATTGCAGCACGTTGATGATGAGCAGAATGAGGAAGGATGCTCCAAGCATCACGACCGCGATCGCCGCGGCTCCTTCGTAGTTGTATTGTTCCAGTTTTTCGATGATCAAAAGCGAAGTGATTTCGGTCTTGTTCCGGATGTTGCCGGAGATGAATATCACCGAGCCGTATTCGCCGAGCGCCCGGGCAAACGAGAGGGCAAACCCGGTCAGCAGCGATGGCAGAATCGTCGGAATGATGACCCGCCAAAACGTCTGCCAGCGGCTGGCACCGAGGCTGGCGGCCGCTTCTTCGTTTTCCGCATCAAGTTCCTCCAGGGCCGGCTGCAGCGTTCGAACGATGAACGGCAGGCTGATGAACACCATCGCAATGGTGATCCCAAGTTGCGAGTTGGCGGCCTTGATTCCCAGCGGAGCCAGGAGTTGTCCCATCCAGCCATTCTTCGAGTAGATCGCGGCTAGTGCGATGCCGGAAACTGCGGTCGGCAACGCAAACGGTAGATCGATGATCGCGTCGATGATCTTTCGCCCCGGAAATCGATAGCGGACCAGCGACCAGGCCAAGATAAACCCAAACACTACGTTGACCAAGGCGGCCACCAGGGAGGTGCCAAACGTAACTTTGTAAGTAGCGACCACCCGCGGCTCGGTCACCACATTCCAGAACTCCGTCGGCGACAGGGACGCCGAGCGGAGAAAGAGAGCCGAGAGCGGGATCAGCACAATCAGGGAGAGATACAGCAACGAAAACCCCAGCGTCAAATTGAAGCCGGGGAGAACGCTGTGACGTTTGAAGGTGAGAGCCATTTGAGCGAGAATCCGTTCTGGCTACTTAGAAGGCTGGTAAATCTGGTCGAACGTGCCGCCGTCGTCAAAGTGCTCGGCTTGAGCTTTATCCCAACCTCCGAAGACCGCTTCGATCGTGAACAGGTCGATCTTGGCGAAAATCTTCCGCTGCTCTTCTGAGATCGCGCTGATGTTCGCCGGCCGGAAGTAGTGCTTGGCGGCCAGTTGCTGCCCTTGCGGAGAATACAGGTACTCGAGGTATGCCTTGGCGACTTCGGCCGTCCCCCGTTTTGCCGCAACTTTATCGACAATCGCGACGGGGGGTTCCGCGAGAATGCTGGTGCTGGGAACCACAATTTCAAACTTGTCTTTGTCCAACTGGTGAAAGGAAAGCAGAGCTTCGTTTTCCCAGCCGACCAGCACATCGCCAAATTCTCTTTGCACAAAGGTATTCGTCGAGCCGCGGGCTCCGGAATCAAGGACGGGAGTGTGCTTGTAGAGGTCGGCGACAAAGGCCTTAGCCTTCACCTGGGCGGCTTCGACATTTTTCGCTTCTTTCGTGTCGGAGAGTTTCTTGAAGTCACCAAGCTCTTTCTTCAGGGCATATCCCCATGCCGCCAGATAGATCCAGCGGGCTCCGCCGCTTGTTTTCGGGTTGGGCGAAATGACTTCCACCCCTTCTTTTACGAGGTCGTCCCAATCCTTGATCCCCTTGGGATTCCCTTTGCGAACCAGAAACACCATCGTCGAGGTGTAAGGGGCACTATTGTGCTCAAGCTCCTTTTGCCACCCCTCGTCTAGCAGCTTCGCCTTGCGGGCGATGACGTTGATGTCGTAAGCCAGGGCCAGCGTCACCACGTCGGCTTCCAAGCCGTCGATGACCGCACGGGCCTGCTTTCCCGAGCCGCCGTGCGACTGCTCGACGGTGACTTCCTGATTGTTTTTCTGCTTCCAGTAGTCGGCGAACGACGTGTTGAACTCCGCATAAAATTCGCGGGTCGGGTCATACGAGACGTTGAGCAGCTTGATGGCCTGCTTGGCGGACGAGTCAGCGGAGCTTGAAGCACTTGTCGGTGTGACAGCTGGTCCAGTGGTGCTCGTGGTCGAACCGCAACCGACGAGGAAGAGGAGTAGGGCGAGGTACAATGTGGGTCGCAAGATTCTCATGGCAATTTCCAATCTGGCTGGGCGTGGATTCTTCGGTCACGGGTTTGCGATATAAGGCAAGAGGTATGCCAGGAGCGCTGCTAGCAACGACCCTGCGGTTTGTTCCCAAAATCCGGCCAGATTTCTCCATTCCGTTACATAATTCCGTTAAATATGCTAGAAATGACCCGTTGTATTTGACGGACAACCATTTATATTTGATGGGACCTAATGCACCGCTTCCGTGAAATCCTGCTCAGCGTCTGGCGAGAAACCTGCCGCCACATCGATCTCAGCGAGTCCGTCCGCACGGTTGCTCCGCTGCTAGCCGAGCGACTGCCGATGGAAGCGGTGATTGTGCGGCGGCTAGATGTGCAGCATGAGTCATTGGAAACGATTGTGGTCGCCGCAGCGGCAGGCACGCTGCCGCCCCAAATTGGCAGGACACCTTGCTCGGAAGCCCGCTTTAAGCGGCTGGCCTCTTGGGTAAAAGGTGGGAAGCTCCTCCACGGTCAGCGGATCAAGCGGAGTGGCGAGCTAGCGATGATTGTTCCCGAGGAAATTGAAGGGGAGGTCCTCGCCGGCCCACTGCAATGTCCCGACGGACCTGGGGGAGTGCTGGCATTCCTTGCCAGCCACGCGAAGTCGTTCAAAGACGATCACTTGCAATTCGTCGCTGAGCTTCTCGAACCGTTTTCCGTCGCCCTTGAAAACGACCGCCGCTTGCATGAGTTAACCAACCTTCGCTCCGCGGCTGAGGCGGATAAGTCCACGTTACTGGCAAAACTAGGGAAAAAGGAATTCGGCGAGGTCGTGGTAGGCGCGGAAGCCGGCTTGCGGCAGGTCATGGAGCGAGTAGATCTCGTTTCACAGTCGGATGTTCCAGTGCTAATTCTCGGCGAAACGGGAACGGGAAAGGAAGTCGTCTCACGGGCTATTCACAACAAGTCGGCTCGGTACAATGGCCCATTCATCCGCGTAAACTGCGGTGCGATCCCTCCGGAACTCATCGATTCGCAGCTCTTCGGCCACGAGAAGGGAAGTTTCACTGGAGCTTCGGAAACGCGGCAGGGATGGTTCGAAAGAGCCGACGGCGGCACGCTGTTTCTCGATGAAATCGGCGAACTGCCGCTGCCGGCACAAGTCCGTTTGCTTCGTGTGCTGCAAGACGGCTTTATTGAGCGAGTCGGTGGCCAACAGCCGATTCATGTCGATGTCCGGATGATTGCGGCCACGCACCGGGATCTGGCGGCAATGGTTCGTGACCGGACGTTTCGCGAGGATCTGTGGTATCGCATTTCTGTATTCCCCATCATGCTCCCCCCGCTGCGGGACCGGCTGGACGACATTCCGGCTCTTGCCCGGCATTTCGCCGATCGGGCCGCCAATCGGTTTGGCCTGTCGCTCGTCGAGCCGACCGCAGCCGACCTGCAAGTGCTGCGGAAATATGCCTGGCCCGGCAATATCCGCGAACTCGGAGCCGTCATCGACCGGGCAGCCATCCTTGGAGACGGCAAATCTCTCGAAGTCGCCAAGTCCCTTGGCTTCGGCATCTCCCCTTCCCAGCCCGCTCCGCCATCCCCGACGTTTTACGAAGTCACTACCGATGACCTGGCTCCGCCGCCGAGCGAAATCGTTTCCCTCGACGCCGCCATGAAACAGCACATCGAGCGGGCGCTCACCGCCACGCACGGCAAAATCGAAGGTCGCCGCGGAGCGGCCAAAATTCTTGGCATCAATCCGCATACCCTGCGGGCACGGATGAGAAAGCTCGGCATTTCCTGGTCGAAGTTTCGGCCGCAGGATTTGCCAGATGCTGTGTTTTGAGCAGTGCGATGGATCGAGATTTGTAGAATGCCTGAGCTACCCCATGAAACTGTCAATTAGCAATGCAAAACGAACAGCGACGGCGGATCGACCACCGACGCAAACAAAAGCTCGCTGGGCTCCTGACGTTTGGCTGCGCCACTCCGCAAACGCGCTAGCAAACCGAACGTACAGAACAGCCTCCAGATTGTGGCGTTTGTCTTCATTGGAGAGCGTCTGTGGTTCATTGCCGAGCGAGGGTACGCTGAAAATTATCATCTAGCGAGTCGGTCTGCCAGGATATCGAGGGAAGTAACAAGGGAAGAAAGAGAGCTTAGGCTTGGCCGCCTGGACGGATTGCAGTTGACCTCCGGAGTTTGCCACTCGCTGCCGGGACTTTGGATGTGAAACAAATTGGCAAATACTTGTCAGCGGGCGATTGACAGTGCCAATTGCGTTGTATATACTTTAGTTCACATTCCTTCGGAGTCGCTGCGCGCAGGGGCGAAAATCCAATAATGGCTCTTTGGCAACGCGGTTGTAAACATTCAGAATGGCTGCGCTCGGGATGCGCAGTAAAGGATGAGGGATTTGAGAATTATGATTTGAGATTTGAGACGATAGTGGAACGCCGCGATACCCCTCACCCGAGGATGGGGTTGGTGAAAAAGTCCGGATGATGATTTTCGCAAGTGGTGAAGTAGTATGCACTTGTAAAATCTCGGCGGACGACTTTTGCACCACTAAAAAGATATGGCGGCTGTGAGTGCAGTAGCAGTAGGGTGCATGAAGCGCAGCGCCATGCACGCGTGAAAGACGAAGTTTCTTTGGTGAATCAATCGCCGGCAACGCGGAACCCGCGTGCATGGCGCTGCGCTTCATGCACCCTACTTTTTTACCAGGGCCGTTCGCTTGCGAGTCTGTAGTGATTCATGGGTAAAGTCCTTGCACAGCAAGGACTTGCGACCGCCCAATGAATCAAGAACTGTCTGATTCAGAGACTTGCGTCGAATGGCATTGTCGTAAGTCATGACATTGGAATGACTTGCGAGATCGAAGATCGACGCAACTTTTCTGCACAAAGGTGCTCAAATCAGTGAATCAAGACTCCTAGTCTTGATTCATGCAGAGCATCTAAAGCGTTGCGGGAAAGAGTCTTACAACGACCTTTAAGGCTTGTCCGCTCACGGAGTGAGCGGACTATTCTGGCTTGAAGACTACGACGGCCAGGGGCGGGAGGTTGATCGTCAGTTTGTGCGGCCGCATGTGCCAGCCGGGTTCTTCGGCCTGGATGCCGGGGAAGTTGCCGACGTTGGAGCCGCCGTAGAACTTGCTATCGCTGTTGAAGACCTCTTTGTACCAGCCGCCGCGGGGGACGCCGACGACGTGGGCCTTGCGGACGACGGGGGTGAAGTTGCAGGCGACGATCAGGAAGTCCTCGGGGTTCTTTCCCTTCCGCATGTACGCCAGCACGCTATCGCCGCGGCTGTGGCAGTCGATCCACTCGAACCCTTCGGGACCGAAGTCGACTTCGTGCAAGGAAGGCTCATTGCGGACGAGGGCATTGAGGTCGCTGAGCATCTGCTTGATGCCGCCGTGCGTTTCCCATTGCAGCAGGTCCCACTGCAACTCGGTGTCGGCATTCCACTCGTTCCACTGGCCGAACTCGCTCCCCATGAAGAGGAGCTTCTTGCCCGGGTGCGTCCACATATAGGAATAGAGGAGCCGCAAGTTAGCGAACTTCTGCCACATGTCTCCCGGCATCTGATCGAGCAGAGCCTTTTTGCCATGGACCACTTCGTCATGCGAGAGCGGCAGGCAGAAGTTTTCCGTGAAGGCGTAGATGAGGCTGAAGGTCAGCTCGTCGTGGTGGAACTGGCGATGGATCGGCTCGTGCTTCATGTAGCGGAGCGTGTCGTTCATCCAGCCCATGTTCCACTTGAGGCTGAAGCCGAGGCCGCCGGTGTAGGTGGGACGGGAGACGCCACCCCAAGCCGTCGATTCCTCGGCAATGGTCAGTACGCCGGGGAACTGGCCGTGGGCCTGGTAATTGAATTCGCGGAACAGACTGATTGCTTCCAGGTTCTCGCGTCCGCCGTACTGGTTGGGAAGCCACTCCCCTTCCTTGCGGCTGTAGTCGAGGTAGAGCATGCTGGCGACGGCGTCGACCCGGAGGCCGTCGATGTGGTACTTGTCGAGCCAGAAGAGGGCGTTGGAAATGAGGAAATTGCGGACTTCGTGCCGGCCGTAATTGAAGATCATCGTCCCCCAGTCGGGATGCTCACCCTTACGAACGTCCTCGTGCTCGTAGAGCGCGGAGCCGTCGAATCGACGGAGGCCGTGGGCGTCCTTCGGGAAGTGGGCGGGGACCCAGTCGAGAATGACGCCGATGCCGTTCTGGTGGCAATAGTCGACGAAGTACATGAAGTCTTCGGGCGTGCCGTAACGGCTGGTGACGCCGAAGTACCCGACGGTCTGATAGCCCCAACTGCCGGTGAAGGGGTGCTCGCTGATCGGCATCAGTTCGAGATGGGTGAAGCCGGTCTCTTTGCAGTAGGCGACGAGCTGATGAGCCAGCTCGCGATAGTTTAGCCAGCCGTTATGCCGCTTGGGATCCCGCCGCCACGAACCGAGATGGACTTCATAAACGGAGATCGGCTGCTCGAGCTGGTTGGTGTTCGCCCGACGCGTCATCCACTCGCTGTCTTTCCAGCCGTGGGTCGTCAGGTCGGAGACGATGCTGGCCGTCCGGGGAGGCAGTTCGGCAGCGAAGGAGAAGGGGTCGCACTTTTCGAGGTTCTCCCCCCACTTGGTCTTGATGCGGAATTTATACTTTTCGCCGGCCTTGAGTTCCGGGATAAAGAGTTCCCAAACGCCGCCGGAACTGTGGCGGCGGAGCGGGTGGCGGCGGGCATCCCACTTGTTGAAGTCGCCGATGACGCTGACGGCCTGGGCGTTGGGGGCCCAGACGGCGAAGTTGACGCCGACCACGCCATCGATTTCCCGCAGATGGGCCCCGAACTTGTCGTAGGCGCGGAGCAGGTTCCCTTCACCAAAGAGGTGCAGGTCGAAGTCGGTGAGCAGCGGCTCAAAGTAGTAGGGATCGTGCAAGGTTTTCATTTCCCCTCCTTCATCGAGGGACCGAATCCGGTAGGGTTTTTGCGGCAATGTTTCGGACAAAGGACATATCGCTTCATACAGGCCGGAGGGGTGAATCCGCCGCATGGGCCGCGACGATTCCGCCGCTCCGTGCGAGCCATCGATCACCCATGCCTGGCGGCTGTCGGGGAGGAACGCCCGGACCGACAGGGCCCGGCGGCCGTTGTGCTCGATTTCCCGTGGGCCGAGCACCAACTCCGGCGTATCCAAGCCACCGTCCAGCCACGCGCCAACTCCATCCAGTGAAACGCTCGTCCTCACGTTGTCATCTCCTAGCATAAACAGTTGAGTTGCAAACTTGTAGGACGCCCTTCCCAGGCCGTCAAGAATTCTGCGACAAAAGGCGGGAAAAGATGGACGAGATTGGAATCCCGTCCTACGATTTTCCGCCAAATATACGCCTGATGGCGTTCATGGCCGTGGCGAAAATTCCGGGCGGAGGTTGGCCGCGACGAGAGAGGTTTGTCGCGCTCGAAGAACCTCCTGTCCCTTTGTCGATGCGGAATTCGCGACCCTTCACGGGGACGCTTCGCGATCCTGGCGGCGTCGCCAGTCGGCGCGGAACCGACGGCGACGAGACGACGGAGACTTCCTGGAAGTCCGGCGTTTCGTCCTCGAAGGAATCGAACGAAGCGGAGTCAGCAAACTCCGGCGGCGTGAAGCTCAGGTCGTCGAGCGCGTCGTAGCGCGGCGTCCGGACATCTACCTGGTGGAACCGCATCGCCTGGTCAATCCGTTGCCACAGGTCGGCGTTCTTCACCGGCTGGAGTTGGGCGAACCGCTCCCATTGCCAGTCGCTCTCTCGCCAGCTCTCCAGTCCGAAGCGAAGGCCCCTGGCGACATAGCGGCTGGCGGTGAAGAGGGTCACGTTGGACGGTTGGTTGAGCGCTTCGAGTCCTCGCACGATGGCGAGCAGTTCCAGACGATCCGCGGGAGTGCCCGGTTCCTCGTCCGCCGCTTCACACTCGGTGCCGCCGTCCTCCCGCTTGAGGACGAACCGCCACTCGCCGCTAGAATCGTCACTGCCGGCATGAGCGGCGCGCGAGGCGGAGGCGTGGGAGTAGAGCTGGAAATGGGGACGAGGAACATTCATCGCGGTGACGGCCAAATCTGGGAGCTAATTCCGCGAATCCCTTCCGTCATGAACGGCCCGCGAATCATCCGCCAGGCCCCTAGGATCTTCCCGATAATTTTCCTATCGTCAACCGCGACGTAGATTCTCCAACTTATCCCAGCGGCAATGTCGCAGACGGGTTGTCGAGTGCTTGCCCCGCGGTATTAGAACGAGTCACAATAGATCCAATGTCCCAGCCCGCTAATTCCTCCGAGCCTTCGACAACGCCCATCGCTCCAGCGCCGGCAAGCCCACTGCCGACTTCGCCGTTTGCCCCGATGGATGCCGAGGTGCTCGAAGAAGCACAAGTAGCTGGCCAGGTTTCCTATCCCTATGGAGCATCCGCAGTTCCTTTCGCGGCACCGGCCCGTCCACCTTGGGAAGCGAATTACCCAATCCCCTTCCAATCGCATTATCCGTTTCGTCCCCCACTGCCGAAGGAGAAGGTCTATTCCGTCCCCAAGCGATTCGGCCTCTCCGCTTTGCTGGCGCTGATCACCGCTTTGGCCTGCTTGTTCGGCGGACTCAGAACGCTCGATACGCCGCCGGTCATCTATCTCTTTCTGGGAACGGAAGTGATGGCCATCTGTGTGGCCCAGATGTTCTACAACGCCGAGCCGCGGCGGGCCTCGATGATTGCGGGGGCGATTCTGATGCCTATCTTTCTCGCGGGAACGGCATTCTTTGTCCCCGGTTCCGACCTGGGGGCCACGCTCTGCATGATCATCCCTGGTATCCTCTTCGGCGCGTTCGCCGGCTACCTCATCGGCACCTGCGTGGCCGGCCTCTTCCTGCTGATGGACAAGTTGGAGCCGTATTTGCCGGGAGGGAAAAAGGAAAGTATCTGACGTTAAACATTGGCGTTGGCCGTCGATGTTCTTCACTCCGTCGCCGCCGCCTTTATCTTGATGGCCCAGCGGCCGTGATCGAAGAAGATGCGCCACTCGCCGGACAGAACGCCTTCGCCGTCATAGTGGCCGAAGTACTTTACCGAGTGCTTCCCCAGGTATTGTTTGATCAGGAGGACTTCCCCCTGCGGGCTCAGCGTTCCTCGCAGCGTGAACAGGCCGACCATATCCCGCCCGTTTCCGTGGACTTCCTCGCCGCGGAATTGGAGCGTCAGATCAGCCATCTCCTGCCGGCCATACTGAGCCTGCTCCCACCACCCTTCGCACTGGGCAGTGTAGGTGCCGACGGAATTGGCAGGATCGTGCATCTTTCTCTTCCTCCCCCTTTGCCTCTCCGCGTCTTAGCGGCTTTGCGCTAAAAAAGACGACATGGCAAGCCGAAAACCTACCTCGCTTACTCCAGCCCAAAGCTTTTCTTCAGGAACATCACCTCCACCGCCCGCAAGTAATCCACGTTCTCCTTCTTCCCAAATCCATGCCCTTCGTTGGCGGCATAGACGGACCAGACGGGACGGCCCTTCTCGCGGACCTTGGCAGCGATTTGCTGAGCTTCGGCGAAGGGGACGCGGGGGTCGTTTTTGCCGTGGACGACGAGCAGGTCGGATTTGATTTTGTCGACGCGGTTGGCGGGGCTGATTTTTTCGAAGAAGGCTTTCATCTTCGGGTCCCGCTCGTCGCCGTATTCGACCCGCCGCAAATCCTGGCGGTACGCC
>JBJXFF010000052.1:0-70302 GCA_046153945.1 Pirellulaceae bacterium | reverse complement strand
GCGTGAGCCCCCTGATATTAATCAGGCATACTGGCAAGTATCAGGGGGCTCACGCCCCCCGCTCGCCTATTCCGGCAACCTCGGCGGCTCTACGTCGGGGTACTTCGGGCTAGCGAGACCTTCTTTCAAAAACTTGATCAAGTCGGCCTTCTCTTCGGCCGTCAGTTTGAGCGCGAAGATTTCTTCGTCCAGAGTATCGTTTTCAAATCCGCCTTTGTCGTAGTAGTCGACGACTTCTTCCAGGGTCTTGTGAGTGCCATTGTGCATGTAAGGAGCGGTTCGGGCAATTTCGCGCAGAGTCGGCGTCTTGAAAGAGCCGCGGTCCCCCCCTTGTTTGCTATGCTCCTCGCGGCCAATGTCCGGCTTCTCTTGGTCCATGCCAACGCCGATGTTATGGAACGCCCCATCGGTGAAGTTTGGTCCGACATGACAGGCGGAGCAGTGACCCTTGCCGAAAAAGACCTTCATTCCCCGTTGGGCCGCCTCGGAGAGTGCCTTGGTGTCGCCGGCTTTGAAGCGGTCGTAGGGTGCACCGCCGGACAGGACCGTCCGCTCAAACGCGGAAATCGCCTTGGCAATGCCGTCGGAATTCACATCGGTTCCAAAGACCTTCTGAAACTGTTTTTTGTAGCCTTCAATCTTGTTGAGCTTGGCGACCACGTCCTCCAGCGGCATGTCCATCTCAATTGGGTTCTGAATCGGGCCGAGAGCCTGCCCCTCGAGTCCCTTGGCTCGGCCATCCCAGAATTGCAACTCCTGATAGGCGGAATTAATGATTGTCGGCGAACTGCGGCCCCCACGCTGCCCACGGACGCCGGTGGCAAACGCGTCGTCGTTCGACCAGCCTTTTTTGGGATCGTGGCAACTGGCGCAGCTAATCGTGTCGTCGCGCGATAAACGCTTGTCGAAGTAAAGCTGCTTGCCCAGCGCGACTTTCTCCGAGGAATGCTTGTTATCCTCCGGCCAGATCACCTTCTTCAGGCCCAGGGGAATGTTATCTTCCGCTCGGGCGGGAGATGGCAAATGGAGACAGCAAACCGCAGCCAGGGCTGCAGCGGAGAGGTTAAGTCGCATCAGAAAAACTCCTTGGGGAAGGAGAGAGTTCACAGGTGGGAAATTTGGCGGGAAATCGACTCTTGCATTCTTGCGGCCGTCAGTGGCTGGGGCAAGTGGGGCAGGTAAACACATGGCAGCCTCCTCAACGTTTCGCAAGCAAAGTTAGTAGCTCTCGATTTCCCGAGGGAAACTCATAGGTCGTCAGTTCGTGCCCTGGAACCCAGCGGAAGGGAGGCTTCGGTTCACTTGCCTCCTGCGCCGCCACGCGGCAGGCGATGAAGTGCAAGCGGACTCGCCCATGTGGATATTCCTCTTCCTGAACGAGCCATGTTCCCTCGGCCTCCACGGCAAGTTCCGTTTCCTCGCGGCACTCACGCACAGCCGCCTCTCTAGCAGTCTCCTGCAGCTCCATCTTGCCGCCGGGAAATTCCCACAGGCCCGCCAACGGCACTCCCGGCGGACGCTGGCCAATCAGGAAGCAGCCTGCACGCTCGACGACGGCAATGGCGATTTGCTTGGTCACGACTGAGGAGCCTGCACGACTGGGTGGCACGCCCACAGCTTTGTGTGGGCGTGATCAAAGTGTGTGCGTTAATAACACGCCCACGCAAAGCCGTGAGCGTGCCACTCAAATTCCTACTTTGCTTGAAACTGATCCAGTAATCTTCCCGGCGACCCCATCGCGTTATAGCCGCCATCGACGTGCAGGATTTCGGCACTGATTCCGTTCGACGCATCCGAAAGCAAGAACGAACCGACCCGGCCAACTTCTTCGTGCGTGACGTTGCGACCCAGGGGAGCGACGGACGCGTACAGCGTTTCCATCCCCTTCGCACCGACGGCACTGCTGGCCAGCGTCTTCAGCGGCCCAGCAGAGAGGGCATTGACCCGAATCCCGCGCGGCCCCAGTTCATAGGCGGCATACTTCATGCAGGCGTCCAGGGTCGCTTTGCAGACTCCCATGATGTTGTATCCGGCGACAATCTTCTCGCCGCCGAAGTAGGTCAGCGTCAGGATCGAGCTCTGCGGCGACATGATCTCCTTGGCCGCGTTGCAAACCGCCAGCAAGCTGTAGGCACTGATATCCATCGCCAGCTTGAAACCATCCCGGCTGCAGGCGATGGTCTCCTTCTTGATATCGTCGAGAGTGGCGAAGGCGATGCTGTGGAGCAGGAAGTCGATCTGCCCGAACTCCTCCTTGGCCTTAGCCATGATGGCTGTAATATCCTCATCCTTCTGCACATCCAGCGGCATCAGGAACTTGGTCGTCTGCGGATACTGGTCGGTGCATTTCGCCACCCGCCCCCGGTTCTTCTTCCGCTCATCATCCGGCCGGTCGGGCAGATGCGAAAACCCGCAAACACCTCCCTCGTCCATGATGGCCTTCGCGATGAACCACGCGATCGACCAGTCGTTCGCGACTCCGAGAATCAAGCCTTTTTTGCCCGTAAAAAGTCCCATCTTAATTTCCTTGTTCAATCTGCTGCACCCGATTTTTTCCCAGTTCTTAGCCCCAGAATACCACTAACCCGCAGCGCCAGCGAGGGAGTGTTCCTTGCTCTCTTCTCACTCCCTCGCTGACGCTCTGGGTTAATCGCACCCCCCGAAAGGCAAATCCTGATTCGATGATTCACACTCGTTTTTTACGCGACTTACGTCGATTCACTTTTCCAAAACTCCTTATGTGAACACATGTTCCGTTGGTCCATGTCGCCGTAACTCTGATTCATGCCCCGATTCCTGATTCACATCGATGCCTTCTAGGCTGCGTCCACTGCCGTCCTTTTTCTTCTGCCTCAAAACTCTATTTCAAATCACAACCGACCCCAACTCTGTTGAAAAACCCCCCGCGTAATTCCACACCCCCCCGCCCCCCGTCACACAAAACGTGTTGAATAACCCCCCTAGTTTTTCAACACCCCCCCGCTCCTTTCCAAGATCCCACGCTTCCGTCTCAAATTTCAAATCCCTATCCCACTCGCGTCCAGAGCTTCGCCCTAGTGCACATTATACAAAACGCCCAACACCTGCCTAAGTGTCCAGTTCGCTCAGCCGACCCTGTTTTCACGGCACTTTTCATCGTCACCGAAAACGGCCCAACTTTTTATGCCCAGGGGTATGCCGGGGTCGGGAATCTTTGGCGTCCAAGACTTTCCACCCAGGGCCATCATCGTCACCAAAGATTCCCGTCCCCCTGACGTTTTGCACCAAAGAAATGAACCTCTCATTCTGACTAAGACCTTCCCTGAGCGACTACAATCGGAAGAACTTCATACCGAGAATTACGATGGCACAAGATCAAGACGGTAGATACGGAATATTGGGCTGGAAGGAGTTCCACAATGCTCGCCGAGAGATCCTCGACGAATTCAATCGGTCGATTCGTTACAACGCTTCGCGACCAGTTCAAACCGAGCATGGTGTTGCCGGCGAAGCAATGCTTCGTAATTGGCTATCTACATTTCTTCCGAGAAAGTTCGGCGTGACATCTGGCTATGTCATCCCCGACATAATGGCGTCAAATCACACCCTCTATCACTTCGATGTGTTGATTTACGATGCTTCCAATGCTCCGGTGTTGTGGGTCGACGGAACTTACGACGATTCAGCCCAAGGAAAGAAACGAGCCATTCCTGCGAAGCACGTGTTTGCTGCGTTTGAATCAAAGGCCAGCCTGACGGCGAGAAGTGCCCAGGAATCGCTCGCAAAGTTGTCTCAATTCAACACCGTTGCCGCACATCTCCCGGCAAACTTTTCTTGCGGGTCAGTCTTTTTCAAACTTGACGAATCGCTCGTCAACAATCTGTCTATCCTGCCAAGTCTGATTCCAGCGGAACCAATTACTGGCCTATGGGGAGGAACTGTTCTCAGTTGCTCGCTGGACCAGGAGATGACGGGAATCATTTCGATGCTTCCTTTTCCAGAGAATAAGGAAGAAGCGAAGAGTCTCGACATTCCAATCGCTAAACCCATCGCTGCGCTCAAGATTCGCCGAAACGAGTCAGGCGATGTCGTGGTAAATGAAAAAGGAGCCGGTGTGGTAGCGTTTTGCGGTCCCGATAATAAGTGGCATTTTATCAAGCTGTACGGCTCGATGGCTTATGGAGAGTGGTGCGGCGTTATGCTCATGTGGTCGCATAATGGCTTCGCCGAATTTGCCCTCGACATTTTATCAAGACTCGAGGGCAGGCGTCAGAGACAACCGGGTGAGTATATGTTCGGCCAAGTGTTCGACGAAATTAGTTAGGAACAATCTACCAATCGGCTTCGGAGCGATCTCAATGCATCGCCTTATCGCGATTTTCGTGTTCAATTTCATGATCGCGCTCTATCCTCGCTCCTTTGCTGCCGAGCACCCCCCCAATTTCGTCCTCATCTACTGCGACGATCTTGGCTACGCGGATATCGATTCGTTCGGCTCGCATGACTGGGAGACGCCGAACCTCAACCGGATGGCCAAGGAGGGGATGCGGCTCACCGATTTTCATTCGGCGGCGGCGGTTTGCAGTGCGTCGCGGGCGGCGCTGATGACGGGGTGCTATCCGCAGCGGGTGGGGATTTTGGGGGCGCTGGGGCCGAAGGCGAAGACGGGGATTCACGAGCGCGAAGTGCTGCTGCCGGAGATCTTGAAGGAGAAGGGGTATGCAACCGCCATCTTTGGCAAGTGGCATTTGGGGGATGCTCCGCAGTTTCTGCCGCCGCGAAACGGCTTTGACCAGTATTTCGGGCTGCCGTATTCCAATGACATGTGGCCGAAGCATCCGACCAACAAGACCTTCCCGCCGCTGCCGCTGATCGAGGGAGAGAAGAACATCGCCACGATGCCCGACCAGACGCAACTCACGACCTGGTACACGGAGCGGGCCGTGAAGTTCATCGCTGAGAACAAAGCCAAGCCGTTCTTTCTCTACGTCCCGCATTCCATGCCCCATGTGCCGCTGCATGTCTCCGAGAAGTTCAAGGGGAAGAGCAAGCAGGGACTGTACGGCGACGTGATCATGGAGATCGACTGGAGCGTCGGCCAAATCCTGGCGGCTCTCAAGGAACACGGCCTGGACGAGAACACGCTGGTCCTCTTCAGCAGCGACAACGGCCCCTGGCTCAGCTACGGCAACCACGCCGGCTCCGCGAAGCCGCTAAGGGAAGGAAAGGGGACAACCTGGGAAGGAGGTCACCGCGTCTCCTGCGTCGCCCGCTGGCCGCGCAAAATTCCCGCCGGGTCCGTCTGCAGCGAACTCGCCAGCACCATGGACGTTCTCCCTACGTTTGCCAAGCTCGCGGGAAGTTCCGCACCCCAGGACCGGATTATCGACGGCCACGACATCTGGCCGCTGCTGTCCGGCGAGAAGGAGGTGAAGTCACCGACCGACCGCTTCTATTACTACTGGAACTACGGCCTCGACGGCGTCCGCGCCGGCAAATGGAAGTTGGTCTTCCCGCACTCGTTCCCCAGCCTCACCGGCCCCGCCGGCAAGGACGGCCAGCCGGGCGGCATTACTCAGGCCACGACTGAACTGGCGCTATTTGATTTGGAGAGCGACGTGGGGGAGACCAAGAACGTTGCTGCGAAGCAACCGGACATTGTCGCCCGACTGCAAAAACTGGCAGACGAGGCGAGGGAAGACTTAGGGGATGCCCATCAGAAGAAGATGGGGAAGAATCGACGCCCTGCGGGGACGCTTCGCGAATGACGAAATCCGAAATCCGAATGACGAATGGAAGCAAGTCTTCTGCCTTCCATTCGTCATTCGGGCTTCGTCATTCGGGCTTGCTCACTCGACATTCCCGTCCGGTGACGGCGGAGTGTCGCTCTCCGGCGGTGACGGCGAGGGCGGCGGAGGAGGGGGCTGACTCTGGTCCTTCTTTTTCTCCATCAGTTGCTTGAGGTCGGAGAAGGAGCGCATTGGGGCCTTTCCTTCTTCCATCGCCTTGGTGAGCGGCTTGAAGACTTTGGGCTTGGTCGGGGGACGCTCGATGGTCTTGGGATACTGCTCCCGATTGCCACCTCGCTGGTCGCGACGGCCGCCGCCACCCTGGCGCGGAGGTCGATCGCCGTGCGGCGCTGGGGGACGATTCTGCGGTGGACGTGACGTCTGCTGGCCCCCTGGTGCCGCTGTGCCGGCTCCCTGCTGAGCAGGCTGGCCGCCGCGCTGACCTTGAGGACGACCGCCACCTTGCTGACGCGGCGGGCGGGGAGGACGCTGGTCCCGCGAGCCTTGCTGCTGCGGGCGATCTTCCCTGACGGGGCGAGGCGGCCGCTGGCTGCCGGGGGCGATGGCGGTGAGCGAAACGCGGCGGCGGGTCTTGTCGACTTCCACGACCCAGACCTTGAGGATGTCTCCCACGCCGACCACTTCGTGCGGATCCTTGATGAACCGGTCCGCCAGCCGGCTGATGTGAACCAGGCCGCTGTCGGAAAGGCCGATATCCACGAAAACGCCAAAATCGACGACGTTGAGAACCGTTCCCTGCAATTCCATTCCCGCCTGCAAATCCTCCAGCTTCATGATCCCGCGGCGGAAGACCGGAGCGGGGACGTTATCGCGAGGGTCGAGACCGGGGCGAGTCAGCGAACTGAGAATATCCTGCAGCAGGTGAGTGCCGACGGCCAACTCTTCGGCGAGCTTGGCGATGTCGACGGTCGAGGCACGTTCGGCGATGGGGTTCGGGCGAGGGGGCTCGGCAGGCGGTTCGGGGCTGGGGGCTGGGGGCTGGGGGCTGGGGATTTCAGATTTGAGATCTGAGATTTGAGACTCGGAAGAGGCGGCAACTGCAGGAGCCGATTCTGCGCCGGATACGGCGGACGATTCCGGTGTCGGAGATTCAGCGACAGGAGATTCTGCAACGGCAACTGGCGCATTCTCAACAGCAGGTTCTATCGGCGACGATTCCGAACCTTGAACTTCAGACGTTGAACCTGGAACTTCCTGCACTCCCTCGCTGGCGCTTCGGGTTAGTGTCTCTGACTCTTGACTCCCGACCCCTGGCTCCTGAACCAATTCCGCCGCGAACACCGCTTTCTCCAGCGGCTTCGGCGGAGCGGGAACGTGCTTGGCCAACTCGTCGAGTTCGACGCCAAGCTTTCCCAGCACTCGCTGGGCGATTTCGTAGCTTTCGGGATGAATCCAGGTGGCGTCGAGCGGGTTCTCGCCGCCGATGATTTTAAGGAAGCCGGCGGATTGCACGAAGGTCTGGTCCCCAAAGCCGGTGACCTTTTTCAACTCGTCGCGGTTCTTGAAGGGACCATGCTCGCGGCGGTATTCATAGACGCGGCGGGCAGTGAGAGCGTTCATGCCGGAGACGTAGCGGAGCAGGGCCGGGCTGGCGCTGTTCACATCCACGCCGACGAAGTTCACACAGGATTCGACGACGCTGTCGAGCGATTCCTGCAAGTGCTTGGCCTTCACGTCATGCTGGTAGAGGCCGACGCCGAGGTTGGCCGGATTGATTTTCACCATTTCCGACAGCGGGTCGAGCAGCCGGCGGCCGATGGAGATGGCTCCGCGCTGCAGGGCGTCGAACTGCGGCAGCTCTTCGCGGCCGAGAGGGCTGGTGCTGTAGATGCTGGCTCCGGCCTCGTTGACGACGGCATAGGCCATGTCCCGTTCTTTCAGTTCTTCCGAAAGGACGTCGGCGACGAGTTGCTCGGTCTCGCGGCAGCCGGTGCCGTTGCCGATGGCGACGACCTGGGCCTTGTTTTGCCTGGCGAAGTTGGCGAGCCGTTCGCGGGCTTTGGCCCGCCGGTCCTCCTTGCCGATGACGTAGACCACGCTGTGCGCGAGGACGTTGCCGAATTCATCCAGGGCCACCATCTTGCAGCCGCTCTTGAAGCCGGGGTCGATGGCGAGCACGCGCTTCCCCCGAGTCGGTTGTTGCAACAGCAGCTTGCGAAGATTGCGGATGAAGACTTCGACGGCGTGTTCTTCCGCCTTGTCGGTCTGCTCGCGACGGATTTCCCGCTCCAGGCTGGGGATCAAGAGCCGGGTCAAGGCATCGCGCACGCACTGCCGCAAGAATTCCGCATGGGTGTGCCCTTCGGGGATCAGCAACTGCTCCGCTTCCCGCAGCATCGCATCGGCATCCGCCTCGATCTTCACGCGGATGGCCCGGGCTCGTTCTCCGCGGTTGATGGCCAACACCCGATGCGGAGGGACTTTATGGAGCGGCTCCTGAAATTCGTAATAATCCTTGAACGCGTGCTCCCCGATGATCTTCTTCTTTTTCTTCTTTTTGGCCTTCTTGAGGGCCTGCTGCACGTCGGCGGATTTTGTGGCTTCTTGGGGTTTCTCGAAGAGGCGACCGGCGGGGACGGGGGAGGAGGCGATTTCAGATTGCGGATTTGAGATTTCAGATTGGGGAGAGTCGACAGCAGCTTCAGCGGGAGGTGCTTCTTGAACAGCGGGTGCTGGCGAAGTTGCCGGTTCGGCCACCGGCGTTTCCGGTGCAGGAACTGTTGCCTCGGAGGGGGAAACCTCGGCAGTCACCGGAGCAGGTTCAGACGGAAGTGATTCGGTCACGGCGGCAACTGGCTCTCCACTGACTCCTGACTCCTGACTCCTGACCCCTGGCTCCTGCCCCGCCTCCTGGCTCACCGGCGGTGCTTCAACCTTCGAGCAAATCAGCCTTCCGGTCCGATGAAAAATCCGCCGTAGGCGGCCGCGAAGTTCGGCATGCTCGCCAAACCGCTCGGCAACCAGATAGCCGACCCCTTGCAGCACATCGGTGGAATTCGTGAGTTCTTTTTCGGGATCAACAAGCGCCGTCAGCCGGGCTTCCAAATCGGCAGCAGCGGGCTTGGCATCCAGGATTTCGATCGCCAGCGGTTCCAGCCCTTGCTCGCGGGCCTTGGTCGCCAGCGTCTGCTTCTTCGGCTTGAACGGCAGATACAAGTCTTCCAGCCGCTTGGGGGTGGTGGCGTTTTGAATCTGGTTCGCCAGTTCCGGTGTGAGTTTCCCCTGCAACTCAATCGACTTGAGAATCGTCTGCTTGCGGTCAGCGAGCTGACGCAGCTTGGTCACGACCCACTGGATGCTGCGGATTTGCTCCTCATCCAGGCCGCCCGTCTGGTCCTTGCGATAGCGCGTGATGAAGGGAACGGTGTTCCCTTCATCCAGGAGCGCAACGGTCCGTTCCACGCTGGGGGCCGGCAGGTTCAAATCACGGGCGACATGCCCCAGGTCAATACGGATCGAGTTCATCGGAAACCAATAGTGGCAGCCTGGCAAGTCGCGCGGCCGCGCAAAGACGATTCTGGCACAAAATAGAAGTCGGCGCAATCTAGCGCTAAATCCGTCAGTTGTCAAGGATTACGACGACTCCAATACCGCCGATATGGTCACCTTGCTCACTGGGTCGATGATCCCCCGCTCCGTGATGATCGCCTTAATGAGCCTGGCCGGAGTAACATCGAATGCTGGATTATAGACGTCGATTCCATCCGGCGCGGTCTGCTTTCCAAATCCGTGCGTGATTTCGGTGGAGCTGCGCTGCTCTATGGGAATCTGGTCGCCACTCTCCAAACTGAGGTCAAAGGTGCTAGTCGGAGCGGCTACATAGAACGGGATATTGTGAGCGTGGGCAAGGACGGCGACGGAGTAAGTGCCAATCTTGTTGGCTGTATCGCCATTGGCCGTGATTCGATCCGCCCCCACGATGACGGCCTGCACTTTACCCTCTCGCATCACTTGGGCGGCCATGTTGTCGCAAATGAGAGTCGCCTTGATCCCTCGCTGGGCAAGCTCCCAGGCCGTCAGCCGGGCACCCTGCAAGAGCGGGCGAGTTTCGTCGACAAAAACGTGAACGTGCTTTCCCTGATCCTGCGCTGTGAAGAAGACCGACAATGCCGTTCCATATTCGGCAGTCGCCAGCCCGCCGGCGTTGCAGTGGGTGAGGACGCCGCTGTTGGCAGTTAATAGTTCCGCTCCATAGCGGCCGATGGCGTGGCACATCGCCCGATCTTCTTCGTGAATTGCCCGTGCTTCGGCGAGAAGATTTCTGTTTTGGAGTGCGGCTTTCTTCATCCGCTCCATGGCCCAGAACAGATTGACAGCCGTTGGCCGGCTGGAGGCGAGATAGGCGGTTACTTCTTCAATCCCCTTACTTCCGCCTTGCAGCCCAATCACAACTCCATAGGCTGCCGAAATGCCAATCGCCGGCGCACCCCGCACTCGGAGTTGCTTGATCGCTTCCCACACTGCCTCCGCGGTGTGGCATTCCATCTCTACGAGCTCCGTCGGCAGGCGGGTCTGGTCGATCAGGACCAGATGGCCGCTTTCGTCGCCGACCCAGCGGAGTGTTTCTACTTTATTAGGCATGGAAACTTAAGATTTGACCTTCAACGCCTCCACAATCTTCTCCACATCATAAACACACCCTCCCCAAGTCCCTCCCCCGACCCCCTGCAGCGCGGCCCACAGCCGGGTGTCGTCGGGCAAATCTTTGTCCGGGTGCAAGTCCGCGTGAGGCTGGCGAGTGGCAAGGACTTTGGCTCCTTCGGCGGGCGAAAAAGTCTTGTCCCCTTCACCGACGAAGTCCACGCTGCCGACAAGCTTGTTCCGGTCGACGATGATCTGCACTCGGTCGCCATCACGCAACTTGCCGACGGGGCCACCAGCGAGAGCTTCCGGGCCAACGTGGCCGATGCACGCTCCCGTGCTCACTCCGGAGAAGCGGGCATCCGTGACGACGGCCACTTCCTTTCCCCACTTGAGAAACTTGAGAGCCGAAGTGAGCTGGTAGGTCTCTTCCATTCCCGAGCCCATCGGGCCGCGGCCGATGAGGCAAAGAATGTCACCCGGTTTCACGGCATCAGGGCCGTGGCTCTTGATGGCGGCAATGGCGGCTCGTTCACTGGTGAAGACGCGGGCCGGGCCGAGCTTGCGGTAGACGCCGTCCGCATCGACGACGGAGGGATCAATGCTCGTCGCCTTGATGACCGAGCCTTCCGGACAGAGATTCCCCATCGGAAAGCAGACCGTGCTCGTCAGACCTCGCTGCCGGGCCACCTTCGGCGGCATGATGACTTCTTCCGCATCAACGCCGTCCCGCTCTTTCAAAATCGCCTTCACGCGCTGTCGCCGCTCCGATTTCTCCCACCACTCCAGCACTTTGCCGAGCGGCTGACCGGTGACGGTGAGGACGGACAAATCGAGCATCCCGAGCTCGCGCAGATGCAGCATCACTTCCGGTACGCCACCGGCGAGGAAGAGCCGCACCGTGGGATGATTTATCGGCCCGTTCGGCAACACACTCACAAACCGGGGGACCAAACGATTGACTTCCGTCCAATCGGCCACAGTCGGCCGCGGCAGACCCGCGGCGAAGGCGATAGCCGGAATGTGGAGCAGCAAGTTCGTCGACCCACCGCACGCGGCATGCACCATCATCGCGTTGCGGATGGCAGCGGAGGTGAGAATGTCCTTGAGCTTCAATCTCCTGTTCGATAATTCTCGAACTGCCTTGGCACTGCGCGAGGCAATGTCGAGCCAGATCGGCTGGCCGCTGGGTGCCAGGGCGGAGTGAGGCAGAGCCATGCCCAGTGCTTCCGCCACCACTTGCGCCGTCGCAGCGGTCCCCAAAAACTGGCACCCGCCGCCGGGTGATGCACAAGCCGCACAGCCGGCGACAGCTGCGTCGTGGAGCGTGATTTCACCATGTGCATAGCGGGCACCGATGGACTGGACCTTCCCGGCATCTTCGCCGTCCTTCGGCGGCAGAGTGACACCGCCAGGAACAATGACCGAAGGCAAGTTCGAACAACCAGCCAGGGCCAGCATCATCGCCGGCAGACCCTTGTCGCACGTCGCAATCCCCACCACCCCCGATCGCTGCGGCAGTGAGCGAATCAGCCGCCGCATCACGATGGCGGCATCGTTGCGGTACGGCAGACTATCGAACATGCCGGTCGTCCCCTGCGTCCGCCCATCGCAAGGGTCGCTGACGAAAGCGGCAAACGGCACTCCCCCAGCCGCTTTGATTTCGTTCGCCGCCGCCTGCACGAGCAGCCCCACTTCCCAGTGCCCCGTGTGATATCCGAGCGCAATCGGCGTTCCATCCGGCGCTCGCACTCCTCCCTGCGTGCTGACGATCAAGAACTGCTCTCCCAGCAAATCCTCCGGCTTCCATCCCATCCCAGCCGCTTGGGTCAGCCCGAACAGGTCGCCGCTGGACCAGGTCTTGAGAATTTCATCCGTCAGCGGCAGCTCCCCTTGCGGACCCTGGGCGGTCGTCTGAATCTCATAGACGCCAGCATCGGTTTCGAGCAAATCGGTAAGCTGCATGATAAGTCCGTAGTGACACCAGCCAGAAGCGGTAGAGTCGTCGTATTGTCCCTTGGGCGGGCGGTCAACGGACAATCGTGGCTTGCGGCAAAGCCTTGCGAAGTTCGCTGGCGCCAGCCTTCGTCACCTTGGTCTTTCCCAGAGTCAGCATCCGCAATTCGGTCAGCCCGCTCAGTTCTTTCAGGCCCGCATCAGTCACCTTGGTAGAGTGAAAGAGCAGCGTCTGCAACTTCACGTTCCCGGCCAGTTCCCTGAGGCCGGCGTCTCCTACCTGGGTGAACTGCAAGTCCAGCAACTGCAACTCTTTCAGGCCGGCCAGCTCTTTCACGCCGGCGTCGGTCACCTTGGTTTGTTGAAGGTCGATCATGCGCAATTGCTTCAGCCCTGCCAGAGTCTTCAACCCGGCGTCGGTCACTTGCGTGCGACCAAGACGCAATGAGCGCAATTCCTTCAGCCCAGCCAACTCCTTCAGGCCGGCGTCGGTCACCTCATTGGAGAAAAGGTGCAGCGATTGCAATTGGGTCAGTCGGGCTACCACGGTCAGTCCATCGTCGGTCACGCTGGTAGCGTCCAGGTCGAGCGTCCGCAATTGCGCGAGCCCGACCAGGTCTTTCAGCCCCGCGCCGGTCACGTTGGCATAGGACACGTTCAGGGCCTGCAACTGTTTCAGCCCGGCCAGCTCTTTCATATTCGCGTCGGTTATATTGGTTCCTTGCAGCCAGACGCCAAAGGGTTGGTCCGGTTGAGGAATCGACGCGAATTTTCCAATCGGGAACTCGCCAGTAAAATCGAAAGCCGGCAGATACCCGGCTTTGGGGTCGACATGGCCCTGTGCCCAATTCAGGTCTCCCACCGGGTTCAGCCTGATCCAGCCAAACTCGCCGCCGGCCTTTTTCCAGGCGTCGATCAGCTCCGCCGCCGGCCGCGTTGGTGGCTTGACAGGCTTTTCTGCCCACGAGCACAGCGGCGCGGTTAAATTGCCAAATACGCACAGCACGACCAACAGCGACGGGCACGACTTCCAGTGTTTCAAGGATCACCTGACTTTCCAGACTTCTTGGGATGTGACCAAGGTGATTCTACTCTACACAAATCTCGCCCTTGAGAGTTGGAACAGCCCAAAGATCCCGGTTATCCGCACCCCTAATTGCCCGCAGCTCGGTCGTTCCGCGATAATTCTGCTTATCTGTTCTACTCCTTCTCTTGTGATGCAATCGCCATGTCCAGAATTTCAAACTGCCGAAGTTTCGAGATGGTCGCGGTATGTTGGATGGCACTGTCGCTATTGGCGGCACCTCAACCGACTGGAGCACAGACTCCCGCCAAGTCGCCTGGCAAGAAACCAGCGGCTGCGGAGAAACCGGCCGCGGCGGCAGCAAAGCCAGCCGCGAAGCTGGCCGATCCGGCGACGCCCGACGAGGCCGCGAAGGTCCTGGATCTGCGGACGATTCCCCTTATGGAAGGGGCCAAGGTCGGCGGCCGTCGAACGCTGGGCTTGCTGATGTACGAGGCGAAGGGAACGCCCAAGGTGGCGTTTGAATTTCAGCGGCAGCTCTTGCTGAAGAAGGGGTTCAAGGAACTGCCGGGGGCTTATCTCGATGCCATGAGCTGCTCCGCTCATTTCACGAAGGACGGCTATCATGTCGCCGCCAGCACTTCGGAGGCTTTCAGCGAGCCGAAAAAGCCGGGCTGGTCGAGCGTGACGTTCGTCAACGACGGCAATGTGGCCCTGGAGAAACTTCCGGTGCCGCCGGGGGTCAAGCCGTTCCACCCACAATCGTACCGGGCCGCGTATACGATTGCCACCAAGCCGGCCGAAACCACGGCTGCTTGTCGCAAGCTGCTCCTGGCCGCTGGTTGGGAGCCGTACGGCCACGCTGGAGGCGACATGCAGTATTTCAAGAAGAACGCCGTCAAGCTGCAGCTCTGGGTTTCGACGCCGCCGGGAGCCGAGGGGAAAACGCTGATTCAATACGACACGGAGCTGTTGCAGGCCGATTTGCCCGCCCCTCCAGATGCAGCCGATCCCCGCTACGACGATTCGCAAAAGCATCTGACGTTTGAGTCTCCGACGGAGCAAACCGACTCCATCCTCGCGTTCTATCAGCAGCGGCTGGCCAAGCTGGGTTGGAAACCGACGACTGACAAGCCGATCGTGGATGAAAACAAGGGGACACAGTTTCTGATCTTCCGCAACCCGCAGAAGGATTTGCTCTCGCTCGACTTGCGGACCTATAAGGAAAAGGTCGATGTCAGGCTCTCCCATCAGACCGCAGCCGAGGTCGCCGAGGAGGATCGGCTCGCCAAGGCGGCGGCGGAAGTAAAAAAGCAGCAACTGGCGGCAATGAACAAGCCGATCAACGTTCAAGTGCCGCTCCCCGCGGGGGCCAAGAACCTCGACAAGAAAGCAACCCACGAGTTTGAATTCTCGCTCCCCAGCGGCAGTGGACGGAAGACGTTGGAAGCCTTTCGCGAGCTATTCGTTAAGGAGGGATGGAGCGAAGAGAAGGGAAGGGACCTCGGAAAAACGAGCGGTTCAATCAACTTCACGAAGGGATATGGAAAACTCTCCTTGAGTTACTTCGACCTAGGCATTGGCGGAGTCGATATCGAAGTTTCCGGGAGCAAGAACATCGTCCTGGAACCGGTGGCATCCAAAGACGCGGTCGCTGCTGACGATCCACCGGCCGATGAACCCAAGCCCGCGAAGAAGCCCAAGAAACCAGGACTTCCCGGCCTCCCTGAGCTGCCACCCGGCGTCGAGATTCCCGCCGAGGTGCAGGATCTTCTCAAGAAGGCCCTGGAAGAGGCCGCAGAAGAAAAGAAGGGCTCGGCTCCCGCGGACGAGCCAAAGAAGGGAAAGAAGCCCAAGACACCCGCAGTTCCTGGTCTGCCGGAACTCCCTCCCGGCGTCGAACTTCCTGAGGAGGTCAAAGATTTGCTGAAGAAGGCTTTGGAGGAACCCGGCGACGAGAAGCCGACCGCTGAAGAAAAACCTGCAACTACCAAGAAGTCCGCACCAAAGAATGCCGAGCCTGACGGGAACAAAAAGACTAAGGAAACGCCAAAAAACGAAACTAAGGAAGCGCCCAAAGTTGCCCGAGTATCCAAGCCCGCGACGCAGGAAGGCGTTTCCTCCAAACGAAAGGCTACCGAAAAGTCACTGGGAGAATATGACCTGTCGAAGTACAACGCCAAGAAGCCGACGCTCTGGATCAGCCCGGATGGACGGCGAGTGGCGTACCTGACTGAAAAGGGAATCGTGATCGACGGCGAAGCCAAGGAATATGACTACGGCGTCAAACCCGAGTCTTTCACCTTCAGTCCGGACAGCAAGCGGACGGCTTACGCGGCGCATGTGAAGCGTCCCAAGAGCGATACTAACTACATCTTGGTTCTCGATGGCGTGGAAGCCGAGCAGTCCTATCACGGCATCGGTCCCGGCCCGGTCTTCAGCCCCGACAGCAAGCACGTCGTCTTTTTCGGCGACCGCTTCACCGCCAAAGATTACGAAGACTTTGTGGTGATCGACGGCAAAGAGGGACCGCCGCAAAAAGGTTTTGCCTGGGAGATGGCTTTCACGCCGGACAGCAAGAAGCTGGTGTACGGAGTGAACGTCGAGGGTAAAGAGCGCGCCATCATGCGAGTGCAGACGATTAATGGCAGCGAGGAGCCGGTGGACAGCAGCTACGGTCCGGCGACGCTCCACCGCAATTTCTTCTATGGCCCCGCGGACCAGTTGGGGTACATCGGGTACGGCGGTGAGAATCAATTCTTAGTGGTATATGACGGAAAGGAAGACCCAAACCGGTTCAGAGAGATCCTCCCTCGCAACGTGGTCGTCAGTGGCGACGGCAAGCACATTGCCTATGTCGCGGAGTCCGGGGTTTTCGAGTACGTCGTGGTATATGACGGCAAGGCGGGCATGGAGAGCAAACGCAACGTCGCCGACCGAAGTCTGGCCCTCAGTCCTGACGGCAGCCGCATCGGCTACGCGACGCGGGATTTCGGCAAGTTTACGGCGGTGATCGACGGCCAGGAAAGCAAGGTCTACCGCGGCGTGCTGGGGATCGTTTTCAGTCCCGACAGTAAGCGGGTCGCCTATACAGCCGTGGCGGACAAATGGGTCTCAGTCATTGATGGGAAAGAAGGCTCTGGTTACGACGGTCTCGGGACGCCGGCCTTTAGTCCCGACAGCAAATCCGTGGCGATGGGGGCCAAGCTCGACAAGCGCGAGTTCATCCTTCTTAACGGCCAGCCGCAGATCAACGGCGTCGCCCAAAAGGGTTACGAAAAGACAGGCGGCCCACGGTTCGGCCCCGACGGCCGGCTGGTCTATGTGGCGAAGGCTGGCGGAAAGTGGCTGGTGGTCGATGCTGGCAAGGAGCAAAAGGCCTACGACAGTGTCGTGGACAATTTCTACTTCAGCACGGACGGCAAGCACTTGGCCACGGTTGCCTTTGATGGTGAGCAGGAAATGGTCGTGGTCGACGGGCTTGAAGGGAACCGCTACGACATGATTCTCACCATCGGAGGCGGCGAAGTCCGCTTCGACACAGCCTCAGACGGGGTCAGCGGCGGGACGTCTTTCCATTACCTCGCCGCTCGCGGTGACGAGCTACTGCTGGTGGAAGAGACGATTCAAGAATAGGCGGTAAGTTAGCTCCCGCCGCACCGCAACCGCAAACAAAATGACCCCAACGGGACTCGAACCCGTGTTACCGCCGTGAAAGGGCGGTGTCCTAGACCGCTAGACGATGGGGCCGCGGTGACGATTGGCGTTTCGGCCAGAATGCGTCTGAAAGCAGAGACTGCCGCAAGCGCAAAAGGTTCAGCCGGAAGGCATTTCGCTATGTGCGGTATACAAACCGCGGGCGGGATGCGTCAAGGGGCCAAAGTCGAATGCGGCGAATTCTAGCCGCGAGATTTGCCGGACATGGGGCAAGAAAAAGTGAGTTCGGGCGCTCTCAAATCGCGGCAACGAACCTACGCAGTCAAAACACCCAAAATCACAAACGGGGCCCAAACTATCCCTGAGACCCAGCTTCGCTGGCGGGGGCGTTTTCGGCCGCTTCGTTCCTTTTAATGGCGTCGTAGACTTCGCGCCGGTGGACCGGCACTTCCTTCGGGGCTTCAACACCCAGGCGGACCTTATCGCCGCGGATTTCAACCACGACAATCGTAATGTCATTGTTGATGACAATACTTTCGTTCTTCTTCCGAGAGAGTACAAGCATGGCAGTCCTTCCTTCCCGGAGCTGCCCTATGCAGCATCCGAATTCCTTGCCGGCCAGCCAGTTCGCAAGGGGAACAACCCTGCGAAGGGGATTTGGCGAAGCGGGCCTTCCCTACATTGTGAACCATGCCAAGGGATAGTCAAGAATTACCAGGGCTGCCGCTCCTGATTTCCGCAAAATCTTTTCTGGCACCAGGTTAGGGCCAGAATGATCGGAAACCCTTTTGCCAACTCTAAGGATTGCTGCCAGTAAGGCTACTATTTGTCGCAAACCGTTTGCTGACAATTGTTTGCGCCTAGTCATGGCGGGCGTAAAGCTCAATGCTTTAGCCTCGACGTTGAGGCGGCCGATGGAGCCACGTTTTCGGAGCTTCATTTTGAAACGCGAAGTGCACTGCTAACCCACTTCCATTAGCCAAGGACTTCAAGGTTCATTGAACCATCAACTACTTGTGGGTCTGACCTCGGTCGTTGGACCTTAAACTTGAAACCTTGAACTTGAAACCGAGCCCGCGCGCCTTGCTTGCGGACAACTCTCATCTGCCTATAATTCAGCGAGTCGGCTTTCCTCTACCTACTCTGACTTCGCGGCAGATGCGCGGAGACTAGATTTTGATCCACCATGTGGGATTGGCTACGTAACATCGGGCTCGCGGTTTACACCGTCGGTCACGGCTTGTTCATCACGCTCCGCTACTGGCTCATCACGTATAAGCCGGATCGCGGCACCTTCACCGAGATTTTTGAATATCCGGAGAAGCCGGTTCCGGTGGCGGCCCGTTACCGGGGCTTCCATCGCTACGACCTGACCACCTGCATCTCGTGCGACCAGTGCGCGAAAGCTTGCCCGGTGGACTGCATCTACATCGGCAAGGAGCGAGTCGAGGGAGGCAAGGGCTTCAAGATCACCGGCTTTGCGATTGATTATTCCAAGTGCATGTTTTGTGCACTCTGCGTGGAGCCTTGCCCGGTGGACTGCATTTTCATGGGGGCGACGCACGACCTCAGTTGTTACAGCCGCGACGGTTGCATTGTCGATTTCTCCCGCTTGCCGCTGGAGGTTGCCTGGGGCAAAGCCACGCTCAACCCGACGGCGGTGTCGGAGTCCAAGGTCATTGCCGAGCCTGTGCATGGCGGTCCGAATCAGTAGAGCAGTTAACACGAATCAAGAACTCGAGGCCCCGAATGTCGAGTAGTGAATACAAGCCGACTCGACTTTTCACCATTGAGCAGGCGAACGCCATGCTCCCGCTGGTGCGAGCTATCACGTCGGACCTGGCCAGCCTGGCTCGGGACGTTGTGGAGCGGCGACATCGCGTGGCTCTGTTGACTGCCGGTCGAGAACTCAAGAAGGGCGACCCCTACGGGGATGAATTGGCCCAGATTGAACAGGATCTGCAACTCGACGGGCAGCGGCTCGTCGAATACATGAACGAGCTCAAGGAGCTCGGCGTGGAACCCAAGGGAGCGGTGGATGGACTCGTTGATTTCCCTGCGGAGATGGACGGCCGCATCGTGTTCCTTTGCTGGAAGCTCGGTGAAGCAGAAGTGCTCCATTGGCATGATTTGGAAGGTGGCTTTGCCGGACGACAATCGCTGGTGGCGGGCGTTTCCCACGCCGACGACGCGGACGAATTCGCGGCGGAATAACACTTCAACTTTTTGGCCTTATGACATCGCTTGGAACATCGCTGGGAATCGTCGCTTACATGGCGCTCTTCGCCACGGTCGGCTTCGTGTTCCTGTTCGCCAACTTGCTCCTCGGCCGGCTGCTGCGGCCTTCGAATCCGCACGCGGAAAAGCTGGAAATTTATGAATGCGGCGAGCCGACGATCGGCTCCAGCTTTGTGCAGTTTGACCTGCGGTTTTACGTCGTGGCCCTGCTGTTCATCATTTTTGATGTTGAAGTCGCGTTTTTCTTTCCTTGGTCCGCGGTCTTCGGCAAGTCCACCAACATGATGGACAAGGACTTCGTCGTCGTCACGCGCTCCCAAGAAACGAACGAACTGGAATTGACCCCTGCGGCCAAGCATCTCTATCAAGAGATGGGGGTCCGCAATCCCACTGTCCCTACAAAGACGCCTCCCACTTTGGCCGGACTGGTGGACGAGACTGGTCCCGAGGATGCCAAGGCCAGCCAGCGAATTCATGAAGGGGCTCGGCAGATCGCCTTCGTCACGGTCGTCGATATCGCCGCGTTCTTCGCCGTCCTCCTCATCGGCTTCGCCTATGTCTGGAAGCGAGGAGACCTTGACTGGGTCCGCGCGCTCAGCCAGGAAAGAGCCGCCGCAGCCGCCAGACCGACCGATCCGGACCTGCTGGAAGAAGAGCAATTTCTGTCGGCATAGCACTGTCTCCTGTCCCCTGACTCCTGTCCCCTTGCTTTCATGAGCGGCCCCAACACACTCGACAAGCTGAAGAAGAAATTCGGCGACAAGATCACCGGCGCGAATTTCCAGGCGATCGATCCCTGGATTGAAGTAAAGCCAGAGTCGCTCGTCGAGGTCTGCACGTTTTTGCGCGATGATCCCGAACTGAAGATGGAGTTTCTCAATTGCATCACAGTGGTGGACTGGCTGGAAACCGACCCGAAAAAGGCCGCCAAAGCCGGCTTTGAGCCCCATCTGGAACTGGTCTATCACATGTCCAGCATCAGCAAGAAACATTCGCTGGTGCTTAAGATCATGCTCCCCCGCTGGAAGAACGATGTGCCGGGGGAATTGCCAGTCGTCCCCAGCGTCAACCGCGTCTGGCGGACAGCCGACTGGCACGAGCGCGAGGTCTTCGACCTCTCCGGAATTTTCTTCTCCGGCCACCCCAGCCTCCGCCGCATTCTTTGCCCCGAAGACTGGGTCGGCTACCCGCTCCGCAAGGACTACGAAATGCCGCTGGAGTATCACGGTATTCGGGGGCGGTAGAAGTTAGTAGTAATCGGCCTCAGCCGGTTATCACCAACGGAAAGGGACCGAAGCGATGGCTAAGCAGAAGCTCCCAATCCAGTGGATTCTTGCCTTCGCATTCACCCCGATTGTAATCATTGCATTCGTTGTGTTCATGCTCAACAGCGGCGGCGGAGAGACTGCGTCGCAGGCGCAACATGCCGAAGTGACCAAGGCTGTTCGTCTCTATCGCAAACTCAAGCCCGATCACACCGCGGCCATGGCCGACGGCAGGCTGACCGTGAATGAAGCCAACTCGATCTTGAAGAAGGCGAACGCGATGAGGAGCAAGTAGTAGATTGGCTTCGGTTAGAAATAGAACCCGTACATTGCCTCTTCCGCAAGATTGACTCCATCGGACCAATCATGGCTTCATTTCTTCCTACTGGTTTTTTACTTTGTGCCAGGATTCTGCTGTGCGCTTTCGCAGATCGAGCAATCTGGCGCGGCGCTATGGCATGCGTCATGTTGGTGCTGTTATCGGCTACAAGCACACTGTCGGCAGAACGGCCGAACATTGTCTTGATTTTGGCCGATGACCTGGGTTACAGCGATTTGGGCTGTTATGGAGGGGAGATACAAACTCCCCGCCTGGATGAATTGGCCAAAGGCGGCTTGCGATTCACGCAGTTCTATAACACGGCTCGCTGCTGGCCGACGCGCGGGGCGCTCCTCACCGGTTATTACGCACAAGCCATCCGGCGAGACACGCTGCCGGGAATTCCCAGCGGCAACGGGGGAACCAGGCCGCCCTGGGCTAAACTGCTGCCAGATCTGCTCAGGCCACTCGGCTATCGCTCTTACCACTCCGGCAAATGGCACATCGACGGTAAGCCGTCCGATAACGGTTTTGACCATTCGTATCAGTTGCAAGACGGCGGCAGATTTTTCAACCCAAAGGTCCATCTCCAAGACGATAAACCCCTCCCGCAACCCGCCCCCGATAGCGGCTACTACTCCACGACTGCCATCGCGGACCATGCCATTGAGTGCCTCGAGGAACACTCGAGCCAGCACGCGGACAAGCCTTTTTTCAGCTACGTGGCCTTTTTGTCCCCGCACTTTCCGCTCCATGCCCTGCCGGAGGACATCGCCCGCTACAAGGACCAGTACAACTGCGGCTGGGAAGTGACTCGACATGCTCGCTGGGAGCGGATTCAAAAACTGGGCCTGGTGAAAGGCAATCTGTCGGAAGTCGAACGCGATCTCGGCCCGCCGTATGATTTTCCGGATGCTCTGAAGAAGCTTGGCCCCAGCGAAGTAAACCGCCCACTGGCCTGGCGCGACCTCACGAAAGAACAGCAAGAGTTTCAGGCCGCGAAGATGGCCATTCATGCCGCCATGGTGGACCGGATGGACCGGGAAATCGGCCGCATCGTCGATCAGCTTAGGGAGACAAAGCAACTTGACAACACGCTCCTCTTTTTTCTCTCCGATAACGGCGCGAGCGCCGAAATCATGGTCCGCGACGACGGCCACGATCCCGCAGCGCCGCCCGGCTCGGCAAAGTCCCACCTCTGTCTCGGCCCAGGCTGGTCGAGCGTGGCGAACACTCCCTTCCGCCGGCACAAGACCTGGGTCCACGAAGGGGGAATCTCCACGCCTCTCATCGTTCACTGGCCCGCCGGCTTCAAGGGCCGCGGCGAACTCCGGCATAATCCAGGCCACGTCGTCGACATTGTCCCCACGATTCTCGAAATTGCCCAAGGCGATTCTCCGCCCAAGAAGAAAGACGAGAACAAGCCGGCGCTGCACGGCAAGAGCCTCCTGCCCGTGTTCGGCAAGGACAATTCCGTCTCGCATGACGCACTCTGGTGGTCCCACAATGGAAACCAGGCCATTCGCGTCGGCAATTGGAAGTTGGTTGCCGCGGCGAAACAGCCGTGGGAACTCTACGACCTCTCCGCCGACCGAAGCGAATCGGTCAATGTCGCCGAGAAAATGCCGGAACAAGCCGCGGAGCTTGCCAAAATGTGGGAGGCGAAGCAGGCAGAGTTTCAAGACCTCGCCAAGCCCAAGTAAGACTGTTTAGCGAGCGGGCTTTGTCGCCTTAATGACAAATGGAATCCTGACCTTGGGCGGTCCGGTTTGCTTGACTGTTTCCCCTTCCGCCAACTCGAACGCGCGACCGATGCGATTGCCGGCGGGGTCCTCGAGCACCTTGTCCACCTCTATTTGGTACTCGCCGCCGCTCCACGGCTGCTGGGGACTGAAACTCCATTGCCGTTCTTCGTCGCTGATGGAAATCTCGCCCCCGACAACTTTCCCCGAGCCGTCGAGGATGATCAAGGTCCGCTGCAGCAAGGCATGGTCCAGCGAGCGAGGAAATCGTACGACTAGTGACTGTTTGGTGTTTGCGGTGGGAGGTTCAAACTTCCAAGCCGCCGTATCAATGCCGACCTCCACCGGTTTATCGACGACAAACTTCTTGCTAAAGCCCGCTTTGAGCGGTTCACCTGCGGCATCCTTCCACAAGGCGTCAACAACGAGCGTGTAAGTCTGTCCGGCTTCCAGCACAGGTCCCACATCCTCTCGCGGTTTGAGGCCACGTTTGATCCGCCCGGGATCAATCAGCAGCGTCAGCCGTTTGCCGCTGGCGTCCCAAAGTTCTTCCCCCAGTTCCAAGAACGGCAACTCCACCGCCTGGCCATCCTTCTTGAGAAATTTCAATTGCGTGTACGCCTCCCCCTTGCTCATCGGCTGCGAGAAGTGCAGATAGAACCTCAATTGATTTTCCGGCAGCTTGTTGCTCGACGGATAAATCTGCGTTACGACGGTCGCTTCCATCCGCTTGGGTGCGGCGATGACAATGTCGAGAGTGACGGCATTCTTCGAATCCGACTTCTTCCCTTCGAGCACCTCAGGCTGAAGGACTGCTCGGTATCGATTGCCCGCGAGCAGCGAAAACCGGGGCGTAAACCGAAGCGAGTCTTCATCGACCTTATACTCGCCGAGAAGGGGTGGCAGGTCCGAGGAAGGCTTTTCAACACCCTTGTCAAGCACATAGACCGCGAGCAATTGTCCCAGAAAGTTTTCCTTCAGCCTCCCCAGTTTTTCTCCGTCCAGCCCCTCCGCCTCAAATGCCACCGCGTGTCCGGATTTGTCGCGGACAATTCGGAGCGTCGGCTCGGCAAAGGCGTTCTGGAGCGCTGCCAGCAGACAGACAACGGCTAAGAGAGAAATTCGGTCCATGAGGGTTCTCGCAACCAACATAAACAGGCCCACGAATAAACGTGGGCCTGTCGTTAAGTACTGCCTCCACCAAAGCCTACGGCAGGGCAATCGTCTGCAAGTTAAAGCCACCCTCGGCCTTGACCAGCAATACAGCATGCTTGTCGTCCAGCTTGTCGAGCTGTTCAACACCCTTCAGATCCTTGATGGTGTCGTACTTGAGCCCAGCCGATCCGCCGCCCCGAACTGGCTCGGTGATCCCGGCCTGCTTCTCGATGTTCTCGATGCCGACCTTCATCACGCCGCGAGCGCTGTTGGCGATGAGCAGGTAGCTCTTCCCTTCCTTTTCATAGGCCACGATATCGAGCGGCCGGTTCTGGTTTCCTAGTTCGGCCACGGTGGTGCCACGGACCTTGGCCCCTTCCTTGAGTTCCGAAATCGGGAACCGGACCAGCGGCGTGCAGGTGTAGGCGGCCAGGAGCTGCGGCTCACCGCCGACGTTGAACGGCACAAAGGTCCGAACCGGAGAGCGAGTCTCCACGGCTCCGTGAGCAGCATGATAGATTTCCACGCTGGTGCCGCTGTCTGTCGACTGGAACGGCCAAGCGACCGAGCGGAGCTTGGAAGCGAACTCTTCATTGGACAATCCAGCGATAAAGAGCTTCCCTTCGAAGAAGGCCAGGTCGGTGACAGATTCCGTCCGCAGGCTATTGCCGCGACGATCCTTTTGGTCAGCGCTCGGGACGTTTCCGAGTGCCAGCTTGGAGTAGCTCACCTTCTCCAGGGAGAGCGTCGAAATCTTGCCGTCCGCTCCCGTGTGAACAATGACGGCTTGGGCATCGGGGCCTTTTCCGCGAGAGACGCTGAGGAATACGTTACCCGTACCCGGCTGAACGGCCAGATCGTTGATGGTGATGTCGGCGGCCTTCGTTCCGAGAGCCGCGGCCACTTTGGCATCAATTCCGTCCACCTTTACTTCTTTCACATCCGCTTTGGCCGGCGATTCCACGCCGATGGCAAAAATTGCCGCTCCCTGCGGATCGGCAACGAACAGCACTCCCGGTGGCCCGAAGGCAATCGGCCCCGCCGACTTCAAATCCGCTTTCCCCGCTTCCTTCAATCCCGCATCCGCGGCCAGGCCCGTGGCGACCAACGCAAAAGCGGCAACAGACGACCCCAACATTGTCCAAAATCGAGTCATGTCAGACTCCTCGCAGCAAGAATATGGAACAGGAAACCCCGGCCGCCCCCGCGGCTGAGCGAACCGTTATCGTACAGGAGAGTTGGAGGGAGGGGCAACTATCACTGCCGTTACACTTTCGCATTAGTTCAAACCTTTGCCAGGAGCCTTCCATGAAAGACCGCCTGATCACCATCTTCCTCTCCGTCGCCACCACCTACGGCCTGTTGCAAGCCACCCCCAAGCAACCGAGGGAGCTTGAGGTGGATCGCCTGATCGTCCGCAAGGAACTCATCGTTTCCGACACGGGAGAACCCTGGGAAAAGGGGTACGAGGCTCACCAAATCCCTCGCGGAATCTACGCAAGAGCCCTTCACGATGGCCCCGGCGGTCTGTGGGTCCGTAGCCGATTGATTAAAGGGGAACTTGACGATCCGTTTGACGACCGCTTTCATGCCTTGGAGCGGGATGGCTCGATGCGGCGCTCGCCGGGGCATATATCCTGGAACATGTGGCTCGATGGAGCGTGGCGGCAAATGGCGATTATTCAAGGTGAAGGGATGGAACCTTCCGAGATACCGGATAAAGACTGGAACGGTTCGACCCATCCCGGCCGCCTCCGCTTTCAGACTTTCCGCCCAAAACACGGCGAACCTCTGACGGACGCCTTGATCGGCCAAGGCAAGATGAGTCTAGGGGGTGGCGGATTTGGAGGGGGCGGACTTCCTTATCCGGAAGATGTTTTGGAACTATGGGGCGGAAAACTTTCGCAAAAGGATGTCCATTCGCCGGCGACACCGACGATTCTCAAAGACGACGGCAGCGGCGCACATTCCTACGCCCTCATTGCCGTTGGTCCCTCCGGCAATCGCTCCAAACTGTCATCTGCCGCGAAAGCCGGCGGGCTGGCGACACTCCGCTGGGACAGCGTGGCTGGCGCCGATTCATACATTATCGTGCGCGACGGAAAGGAGATTGGCGGACCACTGCGAGTTGAGGGATCCCAGAAAGAATGGAGAGACCAAACAAAATAAGTCCCTCTCTTCCGGCGCAGGCAACAGGCTGACGGCTTAAGGTCTAAGTTCCTGCCAGGAAACATCGGTTCTGGCATGTAATCGGGATGCGGCCTGCGCGAAGTCGGTTCGATGATTGATGAGTCGGGCCGCGGCATGCGTAAGCGGGATGTTTCCTATCTCATAGCAGAACACAACTTGGGCGGCCGAGGATGGGATAACGGCGGGAAGCTGCTTAAAGTTTGCTTCGGTCACGAGATCTGCAACTTCGCTGGGAGTCAAACATTGCCGGCCCTCACTTTCGCTGCCCGTTCCACCCATGTAAAGCAACCGTCGTTCCCCGCCGACTTGTTGCAGCCAGGGCTGCGCGGCGGCAATTTGTTCCCCAAGCTGTGACGTTCCGCGAGGCCCAGGTTGTCCCAACTCCCGCACGAGTGCCGACAAGTTGACGCGGCGAAGTGACTCCAAGACCAATTGCCGGGCCTGTTGCCGGAGGTGTGCGAGCAGCTTGTGCCGCTGCTCGCCCCCTTGCAACATCGCCCGGAAGCCCGTGGCTGAAAAGACATGCTCTTGAAAGAAACTGTCCAAGGCCAGGGCAGAGGACTCTTCTTCCTGCCCCAGCAGAGAATGAGCCGCGAGTTCAATCGCATCTTCTGGTGCGGCCTCGGAAACTGTGAACTGGCCCACCAGGTGCTTGATGTCGCGACCAAAGTCGTTCAATTGGTCGCTCGCTTGCGAGACGTAACTTGCCAGACTCTGTGCAAACTGAATGGTCACATGGGAGGCCAACTGATAGAGACGCAACTGGCAATGCTGCATAAAGATCCCCTCCGCGCCGGACGCGCCGTCTTTGTTTTTGGCGACGGCTTTGGGAGAAGTCTTGGCCGCAACCGCCAGCTTCTGCTCGAGACTATTGAGTTGAACACCGATTTGGGCGCGTGTGCTTTTGGCGTTCTCGACCAGGTTTTTGAGATGGGTCCGGAACCACTTTGCACACCATTGCCCACCATAGGCGCGCACAGTGGGTTCTTCAGGCAGCTTCAGCAGCCAATCACGCATCCGCAATCCAAGCGGGGCCACGAGTTGCGGGAGGCGCTTGACGAGCGCGGATTGCAATGGCGAAGACGACGACAGCTCCCAGTCACAACCAAGCGCACCGAACAGTCGGGCGCTCCCCGCAAACCACTTTTCCACCGGCGGAGCCGCTTGGAGGGTCATGGGGGACTCTTGAATGATTCTCTGAAAAATGGCGTTGGGTTCTCCTCCCAATTCCTCCGTCGTCAACTGGTGAATGTTTTCCACCAGGGTATCCAGTTCTAGCCCCAGCGATTTCGCTTGCTCTGCGGCCAAGAGCTCAAGTTCTGCATTCTTGGCGGCAACCGGACAATTGGCCGGTTTCTGAAACCTGTCCGCGATTCGCGCGGATATCGACGGAGTCGGCTGTTCCTGGGGCTCGCCATGCCATAACACAGCAGTGGCCCGGCAAAGTGATTCCACGCCTCGGCTGACGGCTGTTTCCGAAATGCTAATCGGAACCAGGCCGAATGTTCGCAGGGTCACTTCTTGCCGCTTCTCCTTCGGCTCGGTGGCACGACACGCATTCAAATAGGTCCCCGCGGGAGTAGCCGCATCGAGAAAGAGGTACTCGGCCACACGGTCGCACGCGGTCAGGAACTGGTCGTTCCCCAATTCCTCTCCCAAATGGGCTAAATACAGATTTTCAATGGCCCGCTCACTGGCGGCGCGCGGTTTCAAACCGCAGGAAAAATCACCCGGATAATTGCCACCGACGCGAAGGCACTGATTGAGCTCTGTCAACAGGGCAAAAGTGTTGACTGCCGCTAGTTCCTGAGCCGCTGGTTGCCGACTGGTTCCGTGCATCAGCAGCAAGTCCACGGTGCCGCCTGCCTGTTGTTCGTCCAGAATTTGGCGAACGGCGAATGTCAGGTCCGGCAACATACCGCTCGCGGCTCCGCCGGAAGAGGAGCCGACGATGACAATACGGGGCTGAGTCTGCCCGCCGGCTGATTTGGCGGCGGCCGTTAGCGGAGAAATTGCGTCCCGCAGGCGCTGCATTACCTCTTCGGCGTGATCGACAAATGCCAGCCGGCCAAAGGGGCGGATGCCCTCCGTCTGCTGGGAACGAGGGATATTGAACAACCAGCGTCGACTAAGCCAATCCAGGTACTTCTGTGAGTCATTGCGATAGTCGGCGCTCTTGCGAAGCGGCAGGACCATGGTTTCATCGGGCCGAAACGCTGCGCCACTAGGACCATACGATGATTCGAGGAGTTCGCGGGAGTCTGTATCGAGCAACAGAAAGCGGAACTTTTCTCGCTGCTGCACATCGCAGCGGTCTTCCAGTCGTCTCCGCAATTGCTGCAACGACTTTCCCGCGAGGCCGCCAACGCCGACGAACAGTGTCGGGCGGCATGCGTTCACGGCCAGATCAACTTCCAAGGGGGGCAAGTCCACGAGGGAAGTTGGCAGGCGCGGCACATCGATTGTCGCTGTCGAAACAGCCTCATGGGCGGCATTTTCCGCGACGTCAAGGTGTCCCTGAGATTCGTAACGTGCCGCCTGCTCGACCGACTCCAACCGGCGAAGCATCTCCTGTTCCGGGTGGATTGGTTGAATGTCGTCCGCATTGCCCGCGAGTGCCGCCTGAGAAAGTCCGTTGAATGAGGACGTCTGTCGAGTACCCAGTGCGCCGTTTTCAAGGTTTAACTTCGTCTCCCTCGGCGGCACTGATGTTTTGGTGTGCAGCAGTTCCTCCACCAATTCCCGGCAACTGCCGAAGCGCTGCAGCGGGTCCTTGGCGAGGGCCCGCTCGATCACCGGTTGGTCGTGGGCAGGGAGCGCGGCCAGACGCGGCCGGGCGGTCATGTGCTGGGCGGCCAGTTGAGCGGCGGTTCGGCCCGGAAAGGGCAATACTCCGGTGAGCATTTCCTGATAGACAATTGCCAGACTGTATTGATCGCTGCGGCGGCTGGGGCGCGCATCGAAGACTTCCGGCGGCGCGTAAATTGGCGTCAGTCCCCCCATGAGCGAGGCGGAGACTTCCTGAATGTCCTTCACAAGCCCAAAATCCGCGACCTTAATGCGACCGCCGACCAACAGCAGGTTTTCCGGCTTGACGTCCAGGTGCTGCAGGGAGTGCTGCGAGTTCATGTAGTCCAGGGCATCGGCGGCATCGTGCAGATGGGCGAGCAGCTCTTCGCGGGGAATGCCGACGAGTCCTTGCTTGAGACATTCTTCATATCGATCCTTCAGGCTGCCGTCCGCCAGTTCCGTAACAATCAGAAGCTGCCCATTATGGACTTCAATGCGTTCCAGGGAGAGCAGAAACGGATGCCGGACCCCTTTGATGAGGCTGAGCGACTTAAATTCGCGCGCCGCTCGTGACTCGTCCATGAGACCGTAAACGAACTTGATCGCTTTCGTCAGACCACCGGGAGCATCGGCGGCCCAAACCTCGCCGTAGCCGCCGGCTCCAACCCGCTGGCGCAACACATAGCCAGGAATTGGCTCGGACTGATGGGCCGGTGGCGAGTTCATTACAGCGGGAGAATCAGACATGGGATAATGCCAGACGTGAAGACAATGAAGGAGAGTCGCAAACCTCGAAGTGCGCTTGCGGCCCAAACAGCGGCATTCGCTGACGGGTTTGCGCTCCTAGCAAGTCTGGCTTACGATTGCGCCATGCGGAGGAACGGGGTCGGCAAGCGACGAAATACATCCCGGTGGTCGCCTCAGCAGGAGCCGCATTACCGCGCTCATCGATCTAGCCGATACGACAGGCCGCCAGCAAAGGTCGTCCGAGTCGAGGGTTGTGACTACGACTCGTCGCCCGCGCAGTCTCCAAGCTGCGAATGTCCGTAATGCTCACCCTGGGCAAGCTGGCAACCAAGTTCACGGCAAGTTTGGGCCTCGAGTTCATTATGCACGCCCGTGGCGACTACTCCCGTGCCGCGCTCCTTGGCGGCCTCGACGATGGTTCCAATTTGCTGTTGGCGCTGCGTGCTTTTGTCCACACCTCGCGCTAAAAGCGGCGCCAGCATCAAGTAATTGGGGGCCAAGTCTGGACTGGCTATCAACTGTTGTTGATTCCCGGCGAAACCAAAGTATGCCACCCCCAAGCCCATGCCGCGAAGGCGAGTCAGAAAGTCGCGAAAGTAGGGAATATCCACTACAGCGCTTTCCGGAATCGCGGCCACAATCCGCTTGCTGCCGCTGACTCCTTGCATTCGGGCCAAGGAAGCAGGAACGGAGTCAGCCCCAACCTCGGCCGGCTCCAGCCGCAAGAAGAGCAATTCTCCTTGAGGCAGATGGGCGGCATTCTCGGTCGCGAGCAATCGCTCCAATTGATGCATTCGTTCCGTCAGTCGGCAATCCGTGCTTGACAGCATGCGTTCGCTGGCTCGCGGTTCCACGTGTCCCGGTGCCCAGACCGGCATTGACTCGTATCCCGCCGTCTTTCCGCTGGCCAGATCGACCAGGTTCTGGAATTGGCTGCGAGTTCCTCGACACAACAGGCGTTCCTGCCAGGCACGAACGAAATGAATCATCTCGAGTGCGACATTCTCCTGCGGTTCCTCGGCAAAGCCATCTCCCGGCATGATCTGGGTTGCCATGCGGAGCGGCTCCGCTTCGCAGGCCATGCGAAACGTCAGCTCCACGTCGGCAATCAGAATCAAGTCTCCATCCTCCAGCCGCGTTTTGTCCGCGCGCTGGCCGTTCACGAGTGTCCCATTCGTGCTCCCCAAATCACGAATTACATACGCTCCCCCGGCTCGCTGAATTTCGGCGTGCTCGCGTGAAACCCTGCTCGAAGGGAGTTTGCAATCGCAATGGTCTCCCCGCCCGAGCGTAAATGGGAATTCATTGACGGAGATGATCTCGGGCGCGCTCGACGAGGGCGAAAAGCGTTCCAGCCAGGGGAGTTTGGTATCGGTTTTCGCAATCGCAATCGTCCGCATTGCCAGCCCCCATTCTTTCGATTCCCGGTCGGTTCAAGACCATCTAAAACCTAGCATTCTTTTTTGCAGGTGTTTCCAAGAAAAATCCGTTTTCGCGTTGACTCCTTACTCTCGCGAGAATTTGTGACCTAGAGTTTTGATGAAGACCAATGCGCGCCCGACTATCGGACGGCAGCCCCATTCACGCTTGCTGATCACTTTATGGACTCACGGCCGTATTCCGTGCTTCTCGTCTCTGGGGATCAGTCCCTGCTTCGGCAGTTGACCCGGTTCCTGGAATTGTTCGGCTACGAGGTCCGGCAGGCGATTGATGCCCAGCAGGCGATGGCGGCCGCGGAGGTTGCCGGCGCCGACTTCTTGCTGGTGGATGGCGACTTGACTCCCAAGCCGGGGTTGGCGTTCTCGCGAAAAATCCGGGGCTTTGCGCCGGGAGGCTACACCTTTGCCGCGCTGCTAGTCGATCCTCAAGAGACCTCCGACCTGACGGAGTCGCTGGAAGGGGGCTTTGACGACTTTCTCGCTAAACCGGTCGTCTTTGGGGAATTGCTGGCCCGGTTGCGGGCCGGTGCTCGGGTCATTGAATTTGAACGGCGGCTCACGCAACAGGCCGGACTAGAGCCAGTTTCTGGCTTGCCTGACTCCAATACCTTCGCCGTGGCGATTGAGAATCACCTGGCCAGCGCTCGCGAACGGGGCAAGCAAGAAACTCTCGGCTCGCTATGCGTCATCGACCTCGATTACTTCAGCCGGTTCGCAGCCCGCTTTGGCCGCTCAGCCGCGGAAGGACTCCTGCGCCGAACGGCAGGGTTACTCTGCCAGACTTGTCAGCCCGGCGAGTTAGTCGCTTCACTGGGCAAGGATCGGTTTGCGGTCCTCTTCCCGAATGGCACGGTGGAACAAACGGCTCACTGGGTGAGAAGTTTTCTCGATTCTATAGCCCAGCGCGAGCATGCCGTGGGAGAGGCAAAAGTGCATTTGACTGGGAGCGGTGGGGTGGCGGAATTCAGTCGCAGTCTTTCTGCGGGGCGCACCCTTGAAGTCGCCGGACAAGTCCTCGCTTTGGCCAAAAACTCCGGGCGAAACTGCGTCCTCACCCAGCAGGTCTGGGAAAAGGATGTCGAAGTCTGGAACAAATTCGCGGCTGGAGGTAAGCTCTTCTCCACCACGCTGGCTCGGGACGTCATGGTCCCATGCGGCATGTTCCTCAGCGTTGACGAAACGGTCGAACAGGGGCAGGCCGTCCTTGAGCAGACGCAGCTTTCGGCCATTCCCGTAGTAGACCGTGAAGGGAAGTTTGCGGGACTGGTGACCGCCAGCCAGCTTAAGGGAAAGTCTTCACGTCCCGCAAAGACCAGGGCCAGCGGTTCAGTCCGACTGCTGCGGCACCACATGACCACGGACGTTCCACGATTCAATGAATCGACTACGCTCGCCGAACTCATGGAGTTTTTCACCACAGAGCAATCTTCGGTGGCGGTGATCCTCCGCGAGCAACGTCCAACGGGGCTGGTCTATTGCCAAAGCCTGGCCGCCCTGAATGAGAAGTTATTGCGTGAACACTTTGTCCCCGCGCTCCCTTATGCCCCGTCCAGCGAATACTTGTTAGTGCCGGATTTGACCACTGCGGACACGGAGTAACCCAGGGAATCGTGCGGATGCAACGGGAATCTTTTTTCGCTATTCCCTGACGGCCACATCTTCTTCATAATTCCCCAGCTCCCTAGTGCCGCGCCTTTGACTTCCGTACATCCCATCCGCCGGCACTTCGGTTATGCAGATCATTCTTTTTGAAGACGAATTCGTTCCTCGCCTTTATCCTATTACCGTCGGTCGGCCGGCGTATAACGTTTCCTGCGCCAGTTATCGGCTGATTGATTGGGCGACGGAACTGGCGGCTGAAACTGGCGCCACGCTTCGCGGCATTGTCCGCCCGCATCTGGCGACTTTGCAGCAAGTGGATTTCCCCCAGTTTTCGTCCCCTTCCGTGACCAACGGATTGCCGGCTTTGCTGGTCAATGCTCGGCTCGTTCCCTCGGTTGCCAACTTTCACTTTCTCCGCGAACTCATCGCCGCCGGCCGACCCGGCATCATCAGCAGCGGCGCTGCTCTCGGCGCGGCGCTCCTGGATGCGTCGGTTTCAAAGCCTCCCACAAGCGCCGACGGGGCTCGCTTTAGCGAATACCTGCATCAATCGGTCTGGCCCAAGCTCCCGCGTCTCGAAGGAAGCCTGACCACACTCGATTACCCGCACGACTTAATCCGCTACAATCTGCAGACTATCGATTCCAATCTGGCCCACCGCATCCGTTCCGGCCGTTTTCAACAAGTCGCTGAAGGAGTTTTCCTGGCCGAAGGAGCAAGACTCGGCCAGTTTGTCGTCACGGATACCAGCAAGGGTCCTGTGCTCCTGGACGAAGGGGCCAGCGTCGGCCCGCACTGCTTCCTGCGGGGCCCTGTCTACCTCGGACCCAAGTGCCGTGTCACGGAGCAGTCGTCCATCAAAGACGCGGTCTCGCTGGGCCATACAACCAAGATTGGCGGGGAAGTCGAAGCCTCCGTCATCGAACCATATTCGAACAAACAGCACTACGGTTTCCTCGGACACAGTTACTTGGGTAGTTGGATCAATCTTGGCGCCGGGACATGCAACAGCGACTTGAAGAACACTTATGGCGCGGTAAAAATGGAGTACCGCGGCGAATCGGTCGCCACTGGCATGCAGTTTGTCGGCTGTATGATGGGAGACTATGCCAAGTCCGCTATTAACACGGGCATTTTCACCGGCAAGACCATCGGCGTTTGCAGCATGGTCTATGGATTTGTCACGACCAGCGTTCCCAGCTTCGTTAACTACGCTCGGCTCTTCGGGCAGGTGACGGAATTGCCGCCGGAAGTGATGATCGCGACCCAGCAGCGGATGTTCGCCCGTCGCAATGTTATCCAGCGCCCCTGCGACACGCAGCTCATCCACGATATGTACGAGTTGACCCGCCACGAGCGGCAGCTCGCCGGTGAGCCGCTATCGCTATAAACGGCAAGCCGCTTGGCCGGTCAGAAAACCCAGGGAACCAGCCGAAATCTAACTCGCTCGGCATACTCCACGTAGCCAGGCAGTTTTTCGTGGAGCAGCCAGTCCTCCAGCAGTGTCCGGCGAATGAAAAGGATAGCAAATCCCATTACGGGGATCATTGCGAGCCATGAGCCGAGCGCCGTGCCGCCACAGAACATGGCAAAGAGAGTGGCCGTGTAGCCGGGATGGCGAACGAAGCGATAAGGGCCGTCCATGATCGGGTGTTGACCGCGGTCCCCCTGCACTCGGACGACCGAAGAATAAAACCGGTTCACTCGCATCGCCCAGAAATTCACGGCCAGTGCAGCGGCGAAGCCGACGACTCCCGCGGTCTGTACTTGCCACGGAACGAGGCTCCAGTGAAAGCGGCCGACGTCGAGGCCGGCTATGACCCAGTGACACAGCAGCAGCACACCTCCCAACGGCTGCGTGAGACGATCTTGATTTCCCGACCCCGGAGCTTGCCGCTCACGCCACAAGTCGGGGTCGGTAAAAGCCGCGAGCAGAACGTAAAACCCAGCCATCACTCCACAGACCGCCCACACAAACGGGAGATCGACGCGTCCCGCGCTGGCAAAAACGATCCCGGCAATGATGACCGGGAACGCCAGGGTTCGGAGCAGAAGTGCGAGTCTGAACACAGCGCCAATTCTAGCGGGGAGAGTCGGACAATACGGCTAAATAACTTCGCGAATTCTGCCCCCGACCAACAAACTAAGGGCCTTTTAGCGGCAGAATCTCCTCCCACGGACCCATGCGTAGGGTTGACAGCTTCCGAATGCGTTGGGTAAACTTTCCCGCAAGTTAACGAACTGTTAAAAAGCGTCCGCCGGTGTGCGGCCGTAGGGCATTTTCTTTTTTCTGCCAGGTATTTACGATTTCGGCACTTGGGGCGATGCTCTTTCCAGGCCGGACTTTGTGAAATAACTCACAATCTACGAAGGATGAATCTGACGATGGCACAGCGCACTGCAACTTGGAAGCTCCTGATTCCCACCGCCTTTTCCCTCCTCTATCTCCTTTTCTGCGGAACGGCAGCCTGGGCTGGCGAAGCCGACCTGGCAATTCCAGATTTGGATCAGACCAAATTCAAAATCCTCGGCGGAGAAATCAGCGGCTGGTATTTGCTCCTGTTCGGCTCGTTTGTGATTTGCGGCACCCTCGGAATTAGCCTCTACCTTCGCTGGCGTGTCCAGCAACTGCCGGCTCATAAGTCGCAACTCGACATTGCGGAAGTGATTTTTCAAACCTGCAAAACCTACCTGATTCAGCAGGGAAAATTCCTGATGATCTTGTGGGTTCTGATTGCCATCGCCATTTCCTACTACTTGCTAGGCTTCAGTCACGAGTCGGAAGCACCGGCCGCCGGCGCGGCTGTCGCTGCTGCCGACGCCGCTCCGCATATCAGCCCCATTGTTACCGTCATCCTGGTTCTCATCTTCTCACTGGTTGGCATGGGGGGCTCTTACTGGGTCGCCTGGTACGGCATTCGGGTCAACACCTTCGCCAACTGCCGCACGGCATTCGCCGCCCTCCGCGGCCAGCCACTGGACGTTGTGAATATTCCGCTCCAAGCCGGCATGTCAATCGGCTTGTTTCTGATTTCGCTCGAGCTCGTGATGATGGTCATCATCCTGCTCTTCGTTCCGCGACAAATTGTCGGTTTCTGCTTCCTCGGCTTCGCCATCGGCGAATCGCTCGGTGCCTCGGTGCTTCGCATCGCTGGCGGCATCTTCACCAAGATCGCCGATATCGGCTCCGACCTGATGAAGATTGTTTTCAACGTCAAGGAAGACGACCCGCGTAACCCCGGCGTCATCGCCGACTGCACCGGCGACAACGCTGGCGACTCCGTCGGCCCGACTGCCGACGGCTTTGAAACCTATGGAGTGACCGGCGTGGCTTTGATTTCGTTCATCACACTTGCCATCACCAACAAGACCGCCGGCCCGACCTACATCGACTTGCAAGCCAAGCTGATTGTGTGGATTTTCGCCATGCGGTTCCTGATGGACTTCATGTCCGGCTGCTCGTATTTCATCAACCAGGCTATCTCCGAAGCCCGTTTTCGCGGCAAGAAGGAATTCGATTTCGAGCAGCCCCTGACGCTTCTCATTTGGATTGCCTCCATCCTGTGCATCATCACGTCTTACGGCATGAGCAAGCTGCTCATTGGCGACATCACAGTCAATGGTCGTGACCTCACGGACCTCTGGTGGCAACTCGCCACCATTATCAGTTGCGGCACGCTGGCTGCCGTGCTCATTCCCGAGTTCACCAAGGTCTTTACCAGCTCGCACTCCAAGCATGTGCATGAAATTGTCATCGCGTCTCGTGAAGGTGGCGCATCGTTGACGATTCTTTCTGGTCTGGTCGCCGGCAACTTCAGCGCCTTCTGGAAAGGCATCCTGATTGCCGGCCTCATGGCGGTAGCCTACTACGTCAGCGGCCTCGGCAGTGAACAGAGTCCGCAACTCGGCCTGCAAGCCATCATGGGACCGCACGCCTCCATCTTTGCCTTCGGCCTTGTCGCCTTCGGCTTCCTTTGCATGGGTCCGGTGAACATCGCCGTCGATAGCTACGGCCCGGTGACGGACAACGCCCAGTCGGTCTTCGAACTGGCCCAGACTGAGAAGATCAAGGGCATCAAGGAAGAAATTCAGCGGGACTTCGGCTTCACTCCGGACTTCGAGCATGGCAAGCACCTGCTGGAAGCGAACGACTCTGCGGGCAATACCTTCAAAGCCACTGCCAAGCCCGTGCTCATCGGCACCGCCGTCGTTGGCGCCACGACGATGATTTTCTCCATCATTCTGCTGCTGGATAAAGCGGGAATGCTCCATTTGAGTTTGACCGATGCCCCGGTCCTTCTCGGCTTCATCTGCGGCGGAGCTGTGGTTTACTGGTTCTGCGGGGCCTCCATGCAAGCCGTTACCACCGGTGCTTACCGGGCCGTGGAGTACATCAAGCAGAATATGGACCTCAACAAGAAAGAGGCCGATATTGAGGACTCTAAGACGGTGGTCCGCATCTGCACCGAATACGCCCAAAGCGGCATGTGGAACATCTTTATCGTCTTGATGACGATTACCTTGGCCTTTGCTTTCTTTGACCCCAACTTCTTTGTTGCGTACCTGATTTCCATCGCGATTTTCGGCTTATTCCAGGCGATCTTCATGGCCAATGCCGGCGGTGCTTGGGACAATGCCAAGAAGTACGTGGAAGTGGACCTCAAGGAAAAAGGAACGCCCCTGCACGCCGCGACTGTTGTTGGCGATACGGTCGGCGATCCTTTCAAGGACACTACTTCCGTCGCCCTCAACCCCATCATTAAATTCTCCACCCTCTTCGGCCTGCTGGCCGTGGAAATTGCCGTCAGCGTCAAGCAGGCAGCCAATCCCACCGCGAAGCAATTGGCGGATCATCCCGGCCTCGTTCCCGCCTTCGATTACACCACGATCGTCGGGATCATCATGTTCCTCGTTGCCCTCGTCTTCGTTTGGCGTTCCTTCTACTCCATGCGAATTCCGGAGAAGAAGGGTGCCAAGACTGCCAAGCCACATTAGCCGAGAATGAAATCCGGGTGGCACGCCCACGGCTTTGCGTGGGCGTGGCTTTGATTAGATTGGCGGTATGTTGGAACTGACTCCTCATACGGCAGCGAGTTATCTTCGTGAGCGGGGCTCGATTGGCACTCGCGAACGGGTCGAAATTCGCGAACTCTCCGGCGGTGTTTCCAACACCGTGCTGCTCGTACACCGCCCTGACTCTTCGGGCGGTGACTTCGTCTTGAAACAAGCCCTGCCGCGACTCAAGGTGCAGCAAGAATGGCTCTGCAGCATCGAGCGAATCTGGCGGGAAGTCGAAGTTCTAGAAATCTGCGGCCACCTCCTGGCGAGCGGGGGGCGTCAGCCCCCTGATACTAATTCCTCCTCTCCGTGGACGACGACCGTCCCACAAATTCTCTTCTCCGACCGCGAGAATTACTGCTACGCCATGACAGCCGCCCCTTCCAGCCACAAAACCTGGAAGGAACTCCTGCTCGCCGGCGAAGCCGACCCGCAAATCGCAGCCGCCTGCGGCACGCTGCTGGGAAGGCTTCATGCCGCATCATGGAACAACAAGGATCTAGGCCACCAGTTTGCGGAAAAGAAGTACTTCTACGATTTGCGAATTGACCCTTATTACCGAGAGTTGATTCGAATACACCCACAACTCTCCGATTTACTAAATCACCTAACTAGTGGATGTGATCTGCATCCGCGCTGCTTGGTTCACGGCGACTTTAGTCCCAAAAACCTGCTCATCTCGCCCGGTCAATTGATGCTCATTGACTTCGAAGTCGGGCATTACGGCGACCCGACATTTGACCTTGGCTTTTTGACGTCACACTTGGCACTTAAAGCCTTTGCGGCCCGGAGAAATTACCGCTCGTATCTCAACTTGATCGACACATTTGGCAAAGCATACAACGCAGAGGTGCAAACGACCGTGGAAACCAATGCGCCAAAAGTAGTTCGTGCTGCCGGGTTTAACTGGGGAACAACGGCCATCGACTCTGAAGTCACTTTGCTTCATGCGCTCCTCAGCCGTCATTTTTTCGCCTGCCTGCTGGCGCGAGTCGATGGAAAGAGTCAGGTAACCTACTTGGCGGAAGACTTGCGCCACGAAGTACGACAATTCGTGCTTCGGGAACTGAAGTATTCTCCCACGTCCGATTTTGACACGGCAATAGCGTCACTGGGCAACAAATTACAACTGTTGTTTGGATAATTCGCTTCACAAAAACAAGTTTGCCGTCCTTGTCACTTAGCCCGTAATGAGGGTAAAAGACAGGTGTTCAAAAATCCCTTTGGAGACTCCCCATGGCCGTAGGCCAGGTTGATATTGCCGCGTTACAGTCCGCGATTGGTGATTTTCCCGACCCGGAGACGGGGCGCGGGGCACTGTCGCTGTCGCAAATCCGCGATTTGAAGGTGGAGGGGGACAAAGCCTCGCTCACACTCGCCCTCACGTCGCATTCCGCCCCCATTGCGAATGAAACCAAGGCCAGCCTCGTCGAGCGCATCAAAGCCCGGCTGCCGCAGCTCAGGGAGGTGCTGGTCAAACTCGCCGTACACGAGCGGCCGGCGATGAAGATTGGGAATATCGGCCTGACCGCCAAGAGCGTAATTGCGGTCGGCTCCGGCAAAGGGGGCGTGGGAAAGAGCACCATCGCCACCGTGCTGGCCCTCGGCCTCAAGCGGGCCGGATGCAAGGTCGGCCTTATGGATGCCGATGTCTACGGTCCCAGCGTGCCGCACCTGCTCGGCCTGGGCGATGCACCGCGGCCGGAAGTCATCGAAGGAAGAATTCGCCCCATCTATTCCGGCGACATGCCCGTGATGTCGATGGGGTTCCTCGTCCCCCCTGGCGAAGCCGTCGTTTGGCGAGGGCCGATGCTGCACGGGGCCATCACGCAATTCCTCCGCGACACCGCCTGGGGGGACCTCGACTATCTCATCATCGACATGCCCCCCGGCACGGGCGACATCGCTCTCACCCTTTCGCAAATGCTGCCGCTCACCGGCGCCGTCGTGGTCTGCACGCCGCAGGAAGTGGCTCTGCTCGACGCGGTGAAGGCCATCGCCATGTTCCGCAAGGTCAACATTCCCATCCTGGGAATGGTCGAAAACATGAGCGGCTTCATCTGCCCCGATTGCGGCAAGAAGTACGACATCTTCGGCAGCGGCGGAGCCCGCAAGAAGGCCGAGGAGCTGCGCGTCCCCTTCCTGGGAGAAGTACCGCTGAACATGCAAATCCGCGTGAAGGGGGACGAAGGCTCGACCTTCGGCAACTTCGACGATCCCATCGTCGGCCCGTATCTGGAGAAAATTGTCACCACGCTCGTCCGCAACCGAGCCACTGCCGCCGCCACCAGCCCGCCGGTCCCGCAACTGCCGACGCTGTAGCCGGCGCTAGTCACTTCCATGATTTCGGCATATCCGGCTGTTGCCAGGCGCTCATGCCGCCGTCGACCAGCAGCATCTGGCCGTGGACGTGGCTGGCGGCGTCGCTGCAAAGGTAGACCGCCCCGTCGCCGCAGACTTCGCTGCCGGGAACCTGCCGGTTAGGGGTGTGCAGTTCCATCCAGCGGGCGAACCGTTCGTCCTGGTCGATAATGCTGGTGAGGGGAGTGCGAACCAGGCCGGGGGCCAGGCCGTTAACCCGTATGCCGAGTGGGGCGAGTTCGACGCAGAGTGTTTTGACCATCGCCTCAATGGCTCCCTTGCTGGTGTCGTAGCAGGAGTGCGTCTGCTCCGCCAACCGGCCGTTGATGGAACCGATCATGAGCACCCGGCCGGCTGTTTTCCGCTCCACCCAGCGGCGGGCGAATTTCTGCGTCAGGAAGAAGACCGAAAAGACATTGAGCCGAAACGTACGCTCGAAACGCTTATAGTCCATTTCGAGAAACGGCACGTCGTTGTAGTTCCCGGCGTTGTTGACCAGGATGTCGATCTCCGGCATTACCTTCAGCGCCTGATGAAAGACCGAGTCCGCCACTTCCATCGTCGGCCCCGCCAAATCCCCCGTGATGTACTCCGCCCGCACGCCATGAGCGCGACAGGCGGCAAGTGCTTCGTCGGCATCTGGCCCGGGTGCCCGGCCGTGCAGGACGACGTTCGCCCCCGCCTCGGCAAAGGCGACGGCAATGGAACGGCCGACTCCCTTAGTCGAACCGGTAATGAGGGCAGAGTGGCCGCGAAGGTGAATCATAGGGCCAGTATAACAATTGCCCGTGCGGGATTCATAACGTAGGGTTCAGTTGGCTCATTCGAGTCGGCGATTCCGCCTGTTTGCTCGCTTCCGGTCCTTTCTTACCCGAGGTGTGTGATGAATTGTTGCTGCAAGTTCGCGTTGGCCGTTGGATTCCTGGCGCTGCCGGCCAGCTTATTGGCCGAGGAGGGGGGCTCTCGCGGCGGCAAAGGCCATCTCCCGCCAGCCGGTAAACCAGATCACTTTCTCCGCCAACAACGGCAGCAAATGGAACCCAAACACAAGGAGCCGAAACAGCAGCGGGAGTTAACGCCGCAGCAGCAGGAAAAGATCAAGGCCGCCATGCTGGAGCGGGAGCAAAAGCGGAAGGAACACCATCGGGAGGTAAAAGCCAAAATCGAAAGCCACCAGCAGGAAATGCGGACGAGGTTGGCGAACTGGAAGGAGAACCACCCCAATGACATGCCCCCGCCTCAACGACCTGACGATCATGGGAAACGGCAATTCGCCGGTGGACCCAAGGAAGCGGGACAAAGGTTTCCGGGGGATGGACACCCCGGCGGCAATCGAAAATGAGCGATCAATTATCGCTTCAAACGGGCGAGCAAGCGGCTCTTTTCCTGTTCGAGGGGGAAAGGGTCGTAGGTAATCAGAGCCCCGGCCTGGGCCGATAGCGAAAGGGCGGACTGCGGCGTCGTTGCTCCCGCCTTGGCCGCCCGCTTCTGGGCGATGTCGGCCCGCCGCTCCTTCTTGGCGATGACATTCAGCTCGTCATCGACCTGGCTAATCTTGTTGGCCAGGTCCGCGTCCGCCCTCTGCTGCCGAACGGCCAGGGTCGACCGCTGCTGCTGAACGGCGGCGGCTTGGCGGTTAAGGTTGAAAAGATCCGCCTGGGTAGTCCCTTCCAGGGCACTGAGCCGGTTGAGTTCGAGGAAAAGCAGGTTTCGCACGTTCTGGTCCTTGGTGGCGTTGAGGTTGGCTTGCACCAGGACGATCTGCGAATCGATGTTGATGAGTTGCATGTTGACGCTGGCCGCCTGGGTGCTCAATTCAGTGAGGCGAGTCTGCAGCGGAGCATCGGCCTTGCGAACGTAGTCGCTTTCCTTTTCATGCTCTTTCTTGCCCTTTTCAATCTTGGCTTCCAACTCTTTAACCTTTTCCTTGTTGACATCTCGCAACTCAGCAATCTCGGTCAGCACCTTTTCCCGTTCGGCGTCCGCTTGTTCCTTGGCTTTGTCCTTCACATTTTCCTTGGCATCGGATAGCTCGACGAATTTTTGCAGCACGCCATCCCGGGCCTCCTCGAAGACAACCTGCCGGCTTTCGGTCATTCGGCCCGTCACTGCTTTCTCCGAATCCTTGCGGGCATCGATGCTCACATTCGCTTGAGCCGGCCCGCCGAGAAAGCCATAGATGCGGCCGAGAAACGCCACATAGGCCCGCTCGGGGTCTTCCTCACCTGTTTTGGCAACATCCTTCGGCAGCAAATTGGAAAGCTGGTCCGCGGCTACCATCGCCCCTTCATAATTCTTGAGCACGGTCAGCAGCCAGACCTTGGCTCGCCACGCGGGGAGATTCCCCTCATCCCGAGCCAACACCTCGTCCATCAGCTTTACCGCCTCGGCATAACGTCGCTGCTTGATTTGCACGAGCGCCGTGGCATAGAGCGCCGAGGGATGCCGGCCGGCTGCCGAGTAAAGGACTTCGGCCTGCGAGTCCGCCGCAGTGCGAAACGAAGTCGTGGTTCCCCAGCCAACATCCAAGAGTCGAGCGACATGAGCCGCCCCCTTCTCCTCTTGTGCCGAGAGGGGATGAGAAAAAGCGGTAGGCCCGCCGATGACAATCAGCGAAAGAACCAGCAGCATGCGCAGCCTCATAGCAAACTCCATTCCCGGCAAGGCCCCGATCGCTTGCCGATACCTTCAATCGTATCGGAGTGAGGGAGAAGGAGCAAGTTTCCTTGCGCTACAGGCCGACACGACATCAATGTGAACTTGTCACCATCGCACTGCTACCTGCGACTACTGCTCCCCCTCCTCCAGCACGCTATCGCTGCTCCCCCCATCCATCGCCATGACATCGCCGGAGTCGGAGATGGCGCTGTCCATATCGTCGTCTTCCTGGTCGGGGACGGCCATGAGTTGGGCGTGGCTGGCGACGACTTCGTCGGTCACTTCGGGTTCGACTTCGTCCCGCTTGTCGCTGGTGCCCCGTTTTTTCAGGTAGAGCTTGATGGGGACTTCCCCGAATTTGAGGTAGTCGCGGAAGACGCTCAGCAGGTAGCGGCGGTAGGTCGGCTGGAAGGCTTTGGGCTCATTGCACATCAGGACCAGCGTGGGGGGCTGGGTGCCGACCTGCGTGGCGTAATAGACCTTGGGGCGGAACGAGCCGAACATGGGGGGCGGAGTCTTTTTCATCGCGGCCCGGACCAGGCGGTTGAGTTCCGAGGTGGAGACCCGGTCCTTGGACTGCTTGAAGAGCATCTGGGCGTGGTTGAGCAGAGCTTTGACGTTTTTGCCCGTCTCACCCGTGATGAAAGCGATGGGGACGTGCCACATGGTCGGAAAATTGTCCCGCAGGTAGGTCACCCACCGCTCCGTCGGCATTTGGCCGTAAAGCAGGTCCCACTTGTTGACCACGAAGATGCAAGGTCGGAAGTTGTCGCCGATGTACTGACAAAGTTGCTTGTCCACCTTGCTGAGCCGCTGTGTGCAGTCGAAGAAGAGCAGAACGACGTCAGCCCGGCGGATGCTTCGCTGGGCCCGGTGGAGGCTGTAGAAGTCGATGTCGGTCTTGACGCTTTTAGTGCGGCGAACGCCGGGGGTGTCGATGGCCATGAAGGTCTGGCCGTCGAGTTCAAACCGGACGTCCACGCTGTCCCGCGTGGTGCCGGCGATTTCGCTCACGATCATCCGCTCCCCTTGGGCCAGCGTGTTGATGAACGTGCTCTTCCCCGTGTTGCGGCGGCCGACAATCGCCATCTTCATCACCGGCTCTTCCGCCGCCTCGGCTTCCGCCGCCGTCACCTCCGGCAGCCGCTCCAGAATCATATTGAGCAGAATGTGCTTGTTGCGGTTTTGCTGGGTGCTGACCTTCACCAGCTTGCCGCGGCCCAGCTTGTAGAATTCGTCCGCCTGCGAATCGAGCGTGTCAGCATCCGCCTTATTTGCCACGCAAATGATCGGCTTATCGACATACCGCAGCCGCTTGGCGACGACTTCGTCGTGCAGCATGACCCCCGTACGGGTATCCACGACGAACAGAATCACATCCGCGGAGTCGATGGCCGCTTCGATCTGCTCCTCCACCTGCTTGCTCAGGTTGTCGTCGTCGACAATGCCGATGCCGCCGGTATCGACCAGCTCGAAGAACCGCTCCCGCTCCTCCATGAGATACGAAACCCGGTCGCGGGTGACCCCCGCCTTGTCATCGACAATGGAGATCCTCCGCCCGGCCATCCAGTTGAGAATGCTGGACTTGCCGACGTTTGGACGACCGACGATGACAACCTGCGGAACGGGCATGGGGCGGCGAAGCTTTCGGAGCGGCTAAATGGGGGAAATTCCCCACTCTTATCATAGTCACTGAGGGGCGGGGGGGCGAGGAGCGTAGGGAGAGAAAGAGAGACGGAGAGTTGGGAAACAGGCCAAATTAATGGTAGGATTTTTGGTGGTTGGAGGCTGCGGAAGGAACTTGCGCCTCGGACTATAGTGGAAGTAGGGAGAAGCGAAATGAGCAATATCAGCCTGCGTTTGCCGGACTCGCTCCATCGGTCGCTGCGCGACCTCGCCGAGCGCGACAATGTCTCGATCAACCAGTTCATTACGACGGCGGTGGCCGAGAAGGTTTCGGCCCTGGCTACCGAAAGCTATCTGAATGAACGGGCGCAGCGGGCGGATAAGCGGAAGTTCAAAAAGGTGCTGGCGAAAGTCGCGAAACGACCGCCGCAAACTGGAGACGAATTGTAACCAGGAATTGTCTCCGATCTCTGCTTCTCGTGGTCGCTCCGTCTTCCTATAACGATGCTATGCCCACCGACGACGCATCCCTGGCGCGCGCTCGCCGCATCCTGACGCAGCGGCTGGAGAGTTTGTCGCGCGCGGGGGTGCAGCAGTTGGGGAAGCTACCGCCGCCGGTGGAAGGTGCCAGGCCGAGCAGAGCCGGCCTGGCAGATGCCGGGCAGGCTGGAAGCCTACCCCACGCGCAGCCCGCACCAATCTCGCCCCCGATCCGGAAGGAACCCGATATGCCCCGTGCGAAAGCTGCCCCCGTTGTTCCCGCCGCGGGCTCGCTGATCCATCAGCCCTATCCACCGAAATTGAACGGGAAAGAAGTCCGGACCGCGGCGATGGAAGCAATGAACAGTGGCGAGGTGAAGGGGTGCAAGCTCTGCCGCGAGCTAGCCGCGTATCGGACGCAGACGGTGTTCGGCGTCGGAGATGTCACTCCGCGGGTGGTGATGTTTGGCGAAGCTCCTGGGGCGGACGAAGACAAGAAGGGAGAGCCCTTTGTCGGACGGGCCGGGCAACTTCTCAACAAGATCATCGAGGCGTGCACCTGGAAGCGGGAAGACGTCTACATCCTGAACACGCTCAAATGCCGCCCGCCGGACAACCGGCCGCCGGACCCCGCGGAACTTGCGAACTGCCGTCCGTTTTGGGAGCGGCAGCTTGAGATTCTCCAGCCGGAGTACATCGTCTGTCTGGGAACGCACGCCGCCCAGTCGCTGTTGGAAACCGATACGCCCATCGGACGGCTGCGGAGCAAGTTTTTTGCCTATCGGGGAAGCAAGGCGATTGCCACGTATCATCCGTCGTACCTGTTGCGGTCCCCCGACGCCAAGAAGCTTGTGTGGGACGACATGCAGATGCTGCTCAAGGATATGGGTGTGGAATTGCCCAAGAAAGCGTAGCCAAACCATGACCATCGCTGCCCTTATCGACCAATACGCTGCCGGTCCCGCGGAACTCCGCAAGTTGGTGGCCGGTCTTTCCGCGGAGCAAGTTCGCGCTCGTCCCATTCCTGGCAAGTGGAGCGTCCTCGAAGTGGTTTGCCACCTGGCCGATTTCGAGCCGGTTTATCTCGACCGGCTTAGGGTTATCCTGGTGCAGGACCGGCCGACGTTTTTCGGCCGGGATGAGAACGCCTTCGCCGCCAAGTTCGCCTATCACCAGCGGGATCTGGCCGAGGAACTGAATGTCATTGAATCCTGCCGGCAGTCCATGACACGCATCCTGCGCACTCTGCCGGCCGCCGACTTCCAGCGACCGGGAGTGCATAGCGAAGCGGGGGAAATGACTTTTGAAGCGCTCCTGCGCCGTGTCACTGGGCACGTCACTCACCACGCCAAGTTTATTGCTGAAAAGCGAGCTGCACTTCTGGGCTAATCGCCCGGCTGACTAACCGGCTGTAGATCTGTTTCCGGAGCCTCCGAAGGGGACTCGACGCCGCCGCCCGGGATGCGAATCACGGCTCCCAATGGCAGAATGTGGCGGTCCTTGAGGACGCTGCGGTTGGCCTCGAACAGCTCTTCGGCCCGGTCCTGCGAACCGAGCAATCGAAGGGCGAGGTCTTCAAGCGTGTCAGTCCTGCGAATCTTGTATTCGCGGGGAGGACCGGCGGGGCCTTCCGCCAACTTGGCCGGCTCCCATCGCTCGGCTGATTCCTCAGGCTGCTTGACTTGAAAGCTGACAGGGAGCAGCGGCGGGGCGTTGGATTTGTCCTTCGGAAGAGCGGAGACTTCTTCGATGGACGAAGTTGCCGTCAAACGGCTGGGGAGTTCACCTTCCAGCCGCTGAGAGCCGTCGTCGATGTAAGGGCTGGGGCCGGTGGGAGGGGACTCGGTCGCCGCTGGCGGGGCTGAGACTACTTTGGCAGCCGACGGATCAAGGAGGGGGAGAACAGAAGCAGGGGAAGGCGAGGACGCCAAATTGGGCGACGTGGAAAAAGCCCGCGGAGTTTCCCGCAGGAACGGCAATGACGCGCAGACGCCGCCGGCGATGATCGAGAGGCCCAGGAGGACTCGCTTTTTTGCCACGTCGCGCGCTCCCAACTTCCAGCCGGCATCTGGTACGATCCGCCTCCCTGGAAATAGTGCCGCACTTCGCTTATCGACCCCTTGGCGAGAGGGCGAATAACTAAATTGAGAACCGCGCGATGGTAGCGATGAGGGAAAAGAAACGGCCCCGCTGGAATAGCGGGGCCATGCTTGTGGACTCATTGCAAACGGCAAAAATGGGGCTTATTGCCTGGCCGCTGCCGAGGTTTTTTCAGTGATGATCGACTTGGCCACCTTGCCGCCAGCCGGCCCGGGCTTGTTGTGCAGCCAAAGTAGCAGTGGAGCGGCAATAAACACGGTGCTGTAGGTTCCGGCAATCGCACCGACGATCATCGAGAACGCAAAGGCGTGGATCCCGGAGCCCCCCGCGAAATACAGCACCAGCACCGTCATGAGCACCGTGCCAGTCGTCAGAATGGTACGGCTCATGGTCTGGTTGACGCTTTCGTTGATCATGTGCCGCGTCAGGTCCGGGCTCTTGCCGCGGATTTCGCGGATGCGGTCGAAAATGACGATCGTGTCGTTGATGGAATAGCCAATCAGCGTCAGAAACGCAGCCACGATGGTGAGGCTGATCTTGAACTCCTCGACCTGCATGAAGCCGAGCACTCCCGCCATCCAGTAGCTCATGGCGATGAAGCCGAGCATCACGAGCGTGTCGTGCACCAAGGCCACCACGGCGGCAATGCCCCAACTTAGGCTTTGGAAACGGAACCAGACATAAGCGACAATGCCAACCAGGCTCAGCAGAATCGCCGTGAGGGCCTTGAGCTGTGTATCAACGGTGACTTGCCCCTCGATCTTATTGGTGGCCTGCCAGACCGGCGTTTTTTCCAGATTCCCCTTGAGTTCTCCGAGTACGATCTTGGCCTGCGCTTCCGGAATTGGGAGCGTCACGGTCCAATCCTCGTGGGCCGTTGTATCTCTTCCATCCCACTCCCGGCCGGAAGTTGCATCCTTGCGGGTAACGGCGACAGGATGTTTTTGCGACAGCGCGGATTCGACCGCCTTTTCGAGACGCTCCTTGAGTTCACCCCCCGAGATCTTATTGCCGGGGAATTTAATGTCGGCAGAGGTTTCGAAGAACTGACTTGCGGCCGGCGGAGCTTCTTCCGGTTCAGTCCGCGGGCCAGGGGTTTCCGTTGCGGGAGGTGTAGTCGGCGGGGCCTTGGTGGACTTAGCCGGTTCCGATTTGGTCCCATCCACTTTCGCTTCTTCCGTTTTGGCGGGCTCCTTCGATGTAGTATCCGCTTTGGGAGTCTCTTCTTTAGCCGGCTCCTCAGTCTTCTTTTCGTCCTGAGCGCTACAGGGCTTTTCTTCGGCCGGCTTCTCCGAATCCTTTTTCTCTTCCGCAGCAGGTTTCTCCTCGGCGGGCTTCTCTTCGGTCTTCGTCTCCTTCGCCGGCTCAGTCTTTTCGGGTGCGGTTTTCTCAGGAGCGGACTTTTCCGGAACTGTCTTTTCCGGCTCAGTCTTGGCAGCCGGCCCGGTGCTTTCAAAGGGGCCAGCCCCCCCGGGCGATTCCGTCCCTTCCTTCGACGTGCTCCCAGCCCGGCTCAGAGTCTTGATATTGCTGATCTCCAGCTTGTGAGTTTGCAGCCCCTCGCTTCCATCCGGCTTGCGAAATGTCTCTTGAATCGCCTTTTGCAAGACCTTTTCATCGGGAATGTTGCTGAGAATCTGGTAAACGGTCTGAGGCTCGTGCCCCTGAAACGAGATTTCGTAGACGGTGTAGTCGATCCGCCCTTTAACACCGGAATCTTGCAATTTGGCGAAGTTCTCTTCCAGCCTTTTGCGGACGTCCTGATCGGACATTCTCTCTCTCAGGATCATCGTGACGCTGGTGCCGCCAGCCAGGTCAATGTCGAAAATGCCCATCCCGCGGGCAACGGTCGCAACCAGTCCAACGGCAATCAGGATTACCGAGGCGATCGTTGCCACGGGGAACCATTTGCACCAATCGACATTGGTCCGGGTGAAGAACTTCATCATCGTCAGCGTCTTCAGCGACTTGAGCCGCTCGCCGGCTTCGAAGATCGTGCGGGCACAGAAGATGGCCGTAAACATGCTCGTGATGATGCCCAGGGTGAGCGTAATGCCGAAGCCGCGCACCTGGTCAGTGCCGATGGCATACAGCACGACAGCCGTAAGGAGCGTGGTCAAGTTCGAGTCAATGATCGTTGTCATCGCCCGGTCAAAGCCGTTGCGGAGGGCCATGCGCAGGGCGGCCCCCTTTGCCAATTCCTCGCGAATCCGCTCGAAGATGAGCACGTTGGAGTCCACCGACATACCGACGGTTAGCACGATGCCGGCGAGGCCAGGGAGCGTGAACGGTGCTTGCAACATCACCATGATGGCGACGGTGAGAATGATATTCAGAACCAGCGCCGCACAGGCAACGAGACCGGCGAAGCGATAATAGACCGCGGTAAAAATCAAAACGACGACCAGCGAAATGGCAATCGACCGACCACCGCTGTTGATTGTCTCGAGGCCCAGCAAGGAGCCGATTTTGTTCTCGCTGATGGGGTCCTTCTTGAGCACTACCGGCATGCTTCCAGATTTCAGAATTTCGACCATAAACTTAACTTCTTCCATCGAAAACCGGCCGGTAATACGACCATGGTCGCTAATCCTGTCTTGAATTGTGGGTGCGGAAAGCAAGTCATTGTCGAATACGATGGCCAATCGTCGCTTAAGATTATTGGCAGTCAATTGCCCCATCTTCGTGATGCCGTCCCCCTTCATATTGAAAAGAATACACGGACTGAAATCCTCATCCTTGCCGACCTGCGAAAGCCCCAAGTCTTCTCCGCGAATGTCTAACTTTGAATCGTAACGCAACAGGATTTCAATCTTCTTGATCTTTCGCAGCGCAAGAGCTTTTACCAAATCAGCACTCTCCGCGTCCGTCAGTTCAATAATCTCTCCAGTTGCCCTGTCGCGAATTAAGCCGCTGGCGACGGAGGGATCGCGAAACGGTGCTAGGTCGTCACCTTCGCGTACGCGAGCCACACCTTTCCACATCCCGATAACATTACCTTCTTTGTCCCTGACCCGATCATCCACCTTGATGACATTGTTTTTGGAGGCCGCTTGCTCGCGGGCGCGGTCGTACACATTGCGATCAAGGCTGGGATTGTCCGCAACAATGAGGAATTGCAATACTCCACCTGTCGTAGCTTGTAACTTCAATCGCGCGATTTCGGCGTCATCCACTTCCGGAACGACGAGTTCTATTTGCTTAGTGCCAGTGACCCGTATGACAAGTTCTTTCAGTCCATCGGGGTTTAGGCGACGCCCCAGAGTCTTGGCTACCCCTTCCATATCCCACTGGCCTTGCTTGTCCGAAGGGAGCAGTTTGTTGGACTGCACCTCGTCGACTTCGTAAACCAGGATCACGCCCCCCTGCAAATCCACCCCCAGCTTGAATTCTCCCAGGGCAATGATTGCGATGGCTGCCACGCAACTGCCGATAATCAGGCCGAACCGCCAGCCCATCTCCTTGAGTCGCAGCCACTTGCCCACCAAAACGCCAAGTACGAAAGAAGCGACAAACAGAAGAATCGGAACATAAACGACTCCGGGAATCTTCCGCGCGTCGAGTCCAATTCGGGATGCTTCACTGAGCCGAAAGATGTCGAGGACGTAAATGCCCGTGTCCTTGAAAAGGAAGGCGAAATAGATGATCGGGCTGAGCAAAATCGCGCCGACCAAGGACCAGAGCAGGTACTGCCCCCCATCCAGCTTGAGCTGCTTCCAGATCATCAGGATGAAGACACCCAGCAGGCTGATCACGGTCCCCAGAAACAGGGCGAACAGCAGGGAACCGGGCAATTCCAGCTTCTCTCCAACACCGGGAGGAAGCAGGCGGTTGGCACCCAGCAGGAGCGGGAGGGAGGCGACACTTGTCATGGCAGGACTTTCCTTGGCCCGGACCGATGATGGAGAAGGGCAGGTACGGATTCTTCAAAATACAAATTGCTATTTACTAAATGCTAAACAACCAGAAACAGGCGGTAAGGCCGCCAAGCGAACCAGCAGAGATCCCAGAAAACCGCGGCTAGCCGGCGCTCTTCGCATCCGCTTCGACCTCGTCCGGCTGGCCGACCCGGACAATGGCACTCCGCAGCACTCGCAGCTTGGTATTCGTGCTTTCATCAACCCGGATTGTGACGTAAACCGATTTTGGTTCCGCATTGACCACCGTCCCGCAAATACCGCTGCCGAGGATGATTTTGTCGTTCTTTTTGATGTTCGCCAAAAGCTGTTCCATCTCTTTCCGCTTCTTTTGCTCGGGCCGCATCATCATCAGATAGAAGACGATGCCGATCATCAGCATGGGCAGGAGCGGGCTGGAAAGGGAAAACAAGGAGCCGAAGCCCCCCGCATCATCTGCCGGGGCCTTTTTGGCACCGTCTTGGGCCAACAGCCACATGCTTTCCAGCAAGAAATTCAGCACTTTTGCGAACCTGGTTAGAACGTCCAAAAGACGGGAAAACGCCGCCTGAACCCACCGATTTTGAGGGTCCGCCGGTCATCATAAGGCCCTCAGGCGCAAGCGACAAGGGCAGGTCGCGGGAGGGTATTCTCCGCCACCATTGCCGACTCCGTGAAACCTCTGTGCCGATTTTAGGGAGTCTACCGGCGGCCATTCCCTGTCGGTGGGGAGCAACTTGCCGCCGAATGTGCTTGGCGCGGACCACACTTTCACTTTCCTTGACGTAGCCTTGCGTGAAATGCCACGAGGTGGGCAGAGCTTTCCGCTTTGCGCACCCCGGTATCGTTGTTTGACGAAACTACTGAAGAACATGCTCGCACCCCTCTCCTCCAAAACTCACTTGACCGCGGCCGTGCTGGCCGTTGGCCTGTGCGCGATTGGCCTGGCGTGGGTTCTGGAGCCCATGTTTGTTCCCTCAACGATGCTTCTGCGGGGCGGGCTGTTTGTTGGGGGTATTGTCGTCGGCCTGGGAAGCTACTTGCTATTGAATGGAGGTCTCTTCCGAGACAGCGATGGTGCCCACAGATATCTCGAGGCCCTGAGCCGAATCGATGCCTCCGCGGCGACTCCTGAAGCAATTGCTGATGCATTGCCAGAACTCCCGGCAGGGCACGCGATGGCGGACGGATTTATCAGGTTGCGGGAGTGCTTCTTGATGCTCGCGGAAAAGCTGGCGTCGGCGGAGCATGTGCGTGCCGGTGCGGAAGTGCGAGTCCGCAGAGTGGCGTCGGAACGGGACCAGCTCAAAGAGATCCTCAGCGGACTCAGCGACCCCGTGGTGGCTGTTGATCAGCATGGCGACGTCATTCTTGCGAATGGCAGCGCACGCAGCCTGCTCGGTGTGCACATGGACGACGCCGAACATCCGGTCCTGGAGCAACTTGACCGTTGCCAGGAACTTATTAGCCTTTTGACCGAAACTCGCCGCCGCAAAGCCGCCTCACATCGACAGGGTGAAATTGCCCTGGCCGGCCAAGACGGCGGTCAGTCCTGGTTCAAGATCTGCTGCCGGGCTCTGTCTGGTCCGGCTGAGGTTGCCGGTGAAAGGACAAGCAACCATGGCGCAGTCGCCGTAATGACGGACATTTCCGGCCTTAAGGCCATTCAGAAGCGAAACGCCGAATTTGTTTCCGCGGTCAGCCACGAAATGAAAACGCCGCTCGCCAGCATCAAGGCCTACGTGGAATTGCTGGCTGACGGCGATGCGGAGGACGAGACCACTAAGGACGAGTTCTTCCGCATCATCAACGATCAGGCGAACCGCCTGCAACGACTCATCGAGAACCTGCTCAATTTGGCTCGCATAGAAGCCGGCGTGGTGCAAGTCAACAAAACGCCGCTGTCGCTCAACCCGCTTTTACAGGAAGCCTTCAACGTTCTGCTTCCGGCCGCGGAGCAGAAGAACATGAAGTTGGTCGCCGAACTTAGCCCGCTCTATTTGGGTGTGCTGGCCGATCGGGACACTCTGTTGCAAGCCGCCATCAATCTAATTTCCAACGCCCTCAAATACACTCCCCTTGGCGGCACTGTAACGCTCCGCAGTCGGCTGAATGAAAGCGAAGTCATTCTGGAAGTGCACGACACTGGCGTCGGCCTGAGCCCTGAAGATTGCCAAAAGGTGTTCGAGAAGTTCTACCGCGTCAAGAAAGACAAGGACATGGCACCCGGCACCGGCCTGGGATTGCCGCTCGTCAAGCACATCGTGGAAGACATTCACGGAGGTCGGATCGAAGTAGAAAGCGAGATTGGGAAGGGAAGTACCTTCCGCATCGTCCTTCCAGGCATCGCGCAAATAAGCTCCTAGGTGAATCGAGGACGCGGGTCATGAGTAAACGCATTCTGCTTTGTGACGACGAGATTCATATTCTGCGCGCTGCTGAATTTAAGTTCAAACGAGCGGGCTATGAGGTTCTGCTGGCAGGAGACGGAGAGGAAGGCTGGCAACTCATCCAGGAGAAGCTGCCTGACATCGTGGTCACCGATTGCCAGATGCCGCGACTGAATGGGCTCGGACTGGCGGAGTTGATCAAGAATAATCCCGCCACATGTCATTTGCCGGTAGTCATGCTCAGCGGCAAGGGATTCGAGCTATCGGAACAAGGCCTGCAAGCGAGATACGGAATTCGTTCCCTGATAGGCAAGCCATTCAGCCCACGGGAACTATTCAATCAAGTGGAGACGATTCTGGCAGGAGGTGATGTTGCCCCCGCCAGTTGCGCCGCCACGCAGTGGCTGTAACCCATTAGCCGGCCCACTCCGTGGGCTGGGGACCCCTATGAAACTCCCCACCGAGATCTTTGGAGAAGTGATCGTCGTCCACGCACCGGAAGAACTCGGCGGCGATACCAGCGCGCAGTTCGAGAAATTCATCACTTCCTTGGAGCGCTTCAATGTCGTGCTCGACCTGGACGGCACCGAATCGCTCGAGAGTGCCGGATTGGAAGCCATCCTCAGCGCCCATGAGGCACTCCGCGAGGTGCAAGGGGACCTCAAGATTTCCACCAGTAATGCCTCCAACCACAAGATCCTGGAAATCACCCGGTTGGACCAGCAGCTTGAGGTTTACGAGAGCGTGCTCGAAGCGGTGAGAAGCTTCGTCTAATTCCGCTGGGAAGTGAACTGCGAAACTCATGTCTGGCCAAAAGGGACCACAACGACTCGGAAACTTCCTCGTGGAACGAGGCTATGTCTCCGTGGAACGATTGCAGTCCGCTCTGGAGCACCAGAAGAAACAGGGAGGGGGCAAGCTCCTGGGCGAAATCCTGGTCGAATTGCAGTACTGCAGTGAAGACCATGTGACCGAGTGCCTGGCGGCCATCTACACTGTCCCCTACGCCAAGCTGGAACCTCGCATTGCCGACCCCAGAATTGTCGACGTTTTGACTCGTGACTATATCGAGAAGAATCTGGTGTTCCCGCTGTTCAGTATTCGCGGGATCCTTACCATCGCGGTCACCGAACCATCGAACCTGTTCCTGATTGATGAAATTCGCGGCCTGACGCGGCTCGAAGTGCAAATCGTCTCGACCACCGCCAAAGACATCCGGCGGATGATTACGACGCTCCCCGACAGCAAAACATTTGTCATCGATGACATTATCGATGAAAATCTGCAGGGGGACGTCACCCTAATAGAGGCGGTGGAGGATATAACCGACTCCGGGGCCGACGTCTCCGGCCATTCTCCGGTCATCCGACTCGTTAACTACATGATCTACAACGCCGTTCGCGAGGGGGCGAGCGACATTCACATCGAGCCCGCGGAGCGCTGCACCCGCGTCCGCAACCGCATCGATGGCAAGCTCTACAAGTCGCTCGAAGTTCCGCTGCACCTGGTCGGCGCTATTACTAGCCGCATCAAGATCATGGCCGGCCTCGACATCAGCGAGCGCCGTCTGCCGCAGGATGGCCGCGTGCATGTAATGCTCGACGGCCGGAAAGTAGATCTCCGCGTCAGCACCTTTCCGGGCAATCGCGGGGAAAAGACGGTTATTCGCGTCCTGGATACTCGCAGTGTTTCGCTCAACCTGCGCGACCTTGGTTTTGCGGAAGACGTGCTGACGCAGTTTCAGGCCTGCATCCAGGCCCCCAACGGCATTGTACTTGTGACCGGGCCGACCGGCAGCGGAAAATCAACCACGCTCTATGCCGCGCTCAACGAGATCGCGTCCATGGAGAACAATGTTTGCACCGTGGAAGACCCGATTGAATATCACTTGCCCTTGATCAATCAGTTCCAGGTGCAAGAGAAGGTCGGCCTGACCTTCTCGAAGGCACTCCGCACGTTGCTGCGGCAAGATCCGGACGTGATCATGGTCGGCGAAGTCCGTGACGATGAAACTGCCCGCACGGCCATCCAGGCTGCACTGACAGGCCACCTGGTTTTCAGCACGCTGCACACCAATGACGCTGCCTCCGCCATCACTCGTTTGGTCAACATGGGCGTGGAGCCCTACCTCATCGGCGCGGCCTTGAACATGATTCTCGCCCAACGCCTGGTGCGGAAAGTCTGTCCCAAGTGCCGTGAGACTTACGATCCCCCTCGTCAACTCCGAAAGACGCTGGAGCGAATGGGCTATGGGATGGACAAGTTTCAAAAAGGGGTCGGCTGCCGCAAGTGCCGCAATACGGGCTACAGCGGCCGGGTGGGGATTCATGAGATCATGGTTATCAACGATGAGTTGCGCGACGCCATCGTGGCGAGCTCGACCGTCGCCGATCTCCGCCGACTTGGCACGGCCGGCGGAATGGTCACCCTCCGTCAAGACGGCTTCCGCAAAGTGCGCGAAGGGCTAACCACGGTGGAAGAAATCCTGCAAATCGCGGGTGATGCCAGCTTGAGCATCGAGAGGAAAACGACAGCGGTGACGGTGCCACTTGAGGCAGCGACAACTTAGTCATTAGGACCTTCCCCATGACCACTCTCAATTTTTCCTACAAAGTCCGCGACTCCCTCGGGAAGTCGAGCGAAGGGAAGCTCGCAGCCGCAAGCAAGGACGAAGCCACGGCGAAGCTCCGCAAAGATGGTCTCCAGGTGGTGGAACTGGCCGAGGAAGTAGACGAACTAGAACTGCTCCCCAAGCGGATCAAGCAGTCGGACATCATTTTCCTGACCAGCCAACTCGCCGTGATGGTCGATACCGGGATCACCCTTTCCGTTGCCATCAGTAGCATTGCCGACCAGGAAGAAAACAAGACGCTAAAGAGGGTTCTCGTGGACTTGCAAAGCCGCGTGGAAGGGGGCGAGGATTTTTCTTCCGCTTTGGCACGGCACGATAAGTATTTTGACAAGACTTATGTCTCGCTGATCAAGGCGAGCGAACACACGGGCACACTTGGCGAGATGCTGGAGAATATCGCCGACCATCTTCGCAAGCAACTGGAAACGCGGCAGAAGGTGCAGGCGGCCATGGCTTATCCGGGAATCATGCTCGTGCTAGCCATCGGCGTCACCACGTTCATGCTCACCTATGTGCTTCCCAAGTTTACTCCGCTATTCAACCGCAAAGGGATGAAGCTGCCGATCGCAACCAAAGTCCTAATGTTCCTTTCCGACAATCTCCTGCACTATTGGTATTTCTGGCTATTCGGCATTGTCGCTCTCGTCCTCGCTTATGTCTTCGGCAGCAAGACGGAGGTGGGGCGAAAGTTTCTCGATAGCGTGAAGCTGAACCTGCCGATCATCGGGCAACTCAATCGTAAGATCATCATCAGCCGCAGCATGCGGACGCTGGGGACGATGATCGGGGCAGGCGTCAGCATGCTCGACGCCATCCGCCTGGCCGCGGAAGTCTCTGGCAACATCCACTATGAAGTAATCTGGACGCACGTCCTTGGTCAAATCACCCAGGGCAAGCGTGTGGCAGAGTCGCTGGCGGGAAACAAGCTCTTCCCGTCGACCTTGGTGCAGATGATTTCCAGCGGCGAGGAAACGGGTAAGCTTGACCGAGTTCTGGCCAAGGTCAGCACCTACTATGACCGCGAGGTGGAATCGAGCATTAAGGCCGCCACCAGCCTGATCGAGCCAGTTCTGATCGTCGGCATGGGGATCATCGTCGGCAGCATCGCCATGGGTCTGCTCCTCCCGATTTTCCAACTCAGCAAGCCGGGGCACTAGGGGGCTGGCGAGAATTGGGCCATATTGTCTTTGACCTCGACAGCGACCCGCTAGTTCGCCACAATGCGATTTGATGTCACCAGAAATCCTTGCCGCGATTCCGCATCGCCCGCCGATGCTCCTCATTGATGAGATTGTCGATCGCGGCGAAGGGCAAATCGTTTGCAAGAAGACCTTTCGGGCCGAGGAGTTTTTCTTCCAGGGGCATTACCCCGACTTTCCCATTGTTCCCGGTGTCATCCTCTGCGAAGCGGCCATGCAGGCGGGAGCGGTCCTTCTCAGCGGCGAAATCCTTCCGGGGGAAAAGAAAATCCCGGTGGTCGGACGGTTGAGGGAAGTGAAGTTCAAGCGGATGGTCAAGCCTGGGGAGACCATCCTGATTGACGCCAGCCTGAACGAACGGGTGCAGGATGCTTTCTTTCTCTCCGCGAAGGTCACCGTGGACGGGAAATTGGCCGCCACTTTGAACTTTGTCGTCACGCTGGCAGCGACTTTGGAATGAACGGACTCCTGCGAAGAAAGCTCTTCCGCGTATTGACAGGAAAGCCCGGGAGCATCAGCCTACAGGAGTTTCCTTTCCAATCGTCCGTCAAAGGCAAACAATGCCCACCGTAGCGATTCTTGGCGCGTCCGCCGACCGAAGTAAATTTGGCAACAAGTCCGTGCGTGCCCACCAACAGCAGGGCTTTACCGTCTATCCCGTGAATCCCAAGGCGGATGTGATCGAAGGGCTGCCGGCGTTCAGATCGCTGGCCCAAGTTCCCGCAGGGAAGCTCGATCGGATTAGCGTCTATCTTCCCCCGCAGGTCGGATTGGCGGTGCTTCCCGAAATCGTGGCCCGTGGCTGCGAGGAACTTTGGCTCAACCCTGGAAGCGACAGCGATGAACTGGTGGCTGCCGCCCGAGAAAAAGGGCTGAACGTCATTCAGGCATGTAGCATCGTCGATGTCGGCGTGAGCCCGCACGACCTCCACTAGCAGAGAAAAGTTCATGTCCACCACGATCACCATCCGCGACAACGGTCCGCTCCTTGTCCAGGGACCGATTACCGTTGTGGACGCAGCCGGAAACCAATTCCAAATCCCCACGGAAAAACCCGCCGTCGCCCTCTGCCGCTGCGGCCAATCGAAGATTAAGCCGTTCTGCGACGGCAGCCACAAAGCATGTGGCTTTGTGGCCGCGGAGCGGGCACCGGTAGTGGAGTAGGCGGTGAGCAGTGGGCAGTAGGCAGAAATGTACTGCCCACTGCCTACTGCCTACTGCCTACTGCCTACTGCCTACTGCCCACTGCCCACTGCATTTTGTCTTCTCCCAACCGACCCCATGATCGACCCTCGCACTCTCAGCGGTTTCCGCGACTACCTTCCGGAGGCCATGATTCCGCGCGAGCGGCTGATTGGCATTGCGCAAGCCGTTTATCGGAGCTTTGGGTTCGCCCCCATTGATACCCCGGCCTTGGAGTACCTGGAAATCCTGACCGGCAAGGGGAGCGAAGAGACCGACCGGCAGATGTACCACTTTGCCGACCACGGCGGCCGAATGGTCGGGATGCGGTTCGACCTGACCGTGCCGCTGGCTCGCTTTGTGGCCCAGCACGTCAACGAACTCGGCCTCCCCTTCAAGCGGTATCACATCGGTACGGTTTGGCGCGGCGAGCGAGCCCAGCGCGGCCGCTACCGCGAATTCATGCAGTGCGACTTCGACACCATCGGCACCAAGAGTGTTGCAGCCGACATCGAAACGGCTCTCGTCATCCATGAGCTGTTGAGCGCGATTGGCAAGTCGTTTGGCGGAGCCGCGGGAAAGGACCTCAAATTCACGATCCGCGTTAATAACCGCATGGTTCTGACCGGCCTTTTGGCAAAGCTTGGTCTGGGGGAAAAAAGCGTTCCCATTCTCCGCTCGCTGGACAAGCTCGGCAAAATTGGCCGCGACAAAGTCGCCGAAGAGATGGCCGCGGCAGCCGAAACGACCATTGAGCAAGCTCAGCAGGTGCTGAGCCTGGCGGAGCTCAGCGGGACTAACGACGAAGTCCTTGCGCAAGTCGCCACGCTCGTTTCCGGCAACCCGACGGGTGAAGAAGGGGTCCAGCGACTGCGGGAGATCCTTAGCGGAGCCCAAGCCGGCGGCGTCCCTACTGAATCGTTGCAGGTTGATGTCGCCATCGCCCGCGGCCTTGATTACTATACCGGGGCGGTCTTTGAAACCTTCCTCACTGACCTTCCGACCATCGGCAGCGTCTGTTCCGGCGGCCGATACGACAACCTGGCCAGTCTGTTCACCAAACAGGAGCTTCCCGGAATCGGTGCTTCCCTCGGCCTCGACCGGCTGCTGGCGGCACTCGAAGAGCTGGGGCAAATCGAAAAAGTTCGCACACCAGCCCCGGTCCTGGTCGTCTATTTCGACAAGGACCAATTGCCCGCTTATCTGAAAATCGCCCAGGCGGTGCGCGCGAGCGGCATTGGAGCGGAGCTCTTCCCCGAGCCCAAGAAAATCGGCCAGCAGCTCCAGTATGCTGACCGTCGCGGCTTTCGCATTGCCCTAATTGCCGGAGAGCGGGAACTCGCGGCGGGGACCTGCCAGGTCAAAGATCTCGCCAGCAAGACTTCCGCGGAAGTTCCGTTGGCGGAAATTCCCGCGGCCGTGCAGCGGATACTGGCTGGCAGTTCGTAGTAACCGGCTTCAGCCGGTTAAGGCCCGCAAACCCGCTGAAGCGGGTTACTACCAACTAGGCCCCGAGGGTGGCCGCTTCCATGATCTTCTGCTCGGTCGCTTCACTGCGGGGGAAACAGGCAGTCATTCGCCCTTCGCTGAGAACGAGAATGCGGTCACTGACGGTGAGTAGCTCGGGAAGCTCGCTGCTGGTGAGAATGACCCCCAGGCCGCTGCGGCAGAGTTCGTCAATGAGACGGTAGAGTTCGGCCTTCGCCCCGACATCGACGCCGCGGGTCGGATCGTCGAGGAGCAGCACCTTGGGCTTGGTCAGCAGCCAGCGGCCAATGATGCATTTCTGCTGATTGCCGCCGGAAAGACTGGTAATCGCGGCAGCCAGGCCCGAAGTTTTCACTGCCAGCTTCTGAGCCATCCCTTCCGCCATTTGCCGCTCGCGAGAACGGTTGATGATGCCGGCCGCGCCGGTATCTTTGAGCGTGCAGATGGAGACATTCTCGCCGACGTTCATCGCGGCAAAGAGCCCCAGCCGTTTGCGATCCTCCGTGACAAGGGCAATGCCGGCGTCACACGCTTCCTGCGGGTGGCGGAAGGTGACCTGCTTGCCGGCGAGTTCGATGATGCCAATGGGGACTTCCTCCGAAGCGCCAAATAGCGACTCCAGCAGTTCTGTTCGCCCGGCTCCCATCAGTCCCGCAATGCCCAGCACCTCCCCGGCTCGCAGTTCCAGGCTGATATTCTTCAACCGATAGCCACGGGCATGTCCAGGCCAGGGGAGCGACAAGTCTTTCACTCGGAGCAGCACTTCCCCTGGCTGGCGCTGGCCGCCGAAGTGGACCGATTCGATCTCGCGCCCGACCATCAGATGAGTGACGTCCCGAGGACTAGTTTCCTCCCGCTTCATCGTTTTTACCAGCCTGCCGTCGCGGAGGACCGTGATCCGATCGGAGAGATGAAACACCTCGCTCATTTTATGTGAAATATAGATTATCGTAACGCCTCGCTTGCGGAGTCGCTCGATGACGCGATAGAGCCGGCTGACCTCGGATTCGGTGAGGGCGCTCGTCGGCTCATCCATGATCAGGATGTCGCTTTGCAACGAAAGGGCTTTGGCGATCTCGATGAGCTGCTGGTCGCCGACACGCAGACTGCCGGCAGCGACTCGCGGATTGATGTCGCACTCCAACTCGTGCAGTAATTGTCCTGCCGCATCGTCCATCGCCCGATCATCCCGCAGGCCGAAATAGCCGCGAATTTCCCGTCCCAAAAAGATATTCGCCGCTGCCGAAAGCTGTTCCACCAGATTCAATTCCTGATGGATGATGCTGATTCCAGCCGATTCGGCGTCGCGCGTTCCCATGAACCGCACCGGCTTGCTGGCCAACAGCAACTCTCCTTCAAAATCCGGAATCACGCCGCTGAGGATTTTCATCAGCGTGCTCTTTCCCGCACCATTTTCGCCACAGATGCTGTGAAGTTCACCGGGGACAATATCGAGCGAAACATCTTCAAGCGCAACCACGCCGGGGAACCGCTTGCTGACCGCGCGAATGGCGATGATCGGTTTCGGGGGTGACTGTGGCTCGGACATAGTTCGATGTCATTAAGCCGCTGGGGAATAACTTTGACGAAGCTCAATGATTTTCCAGGCGATCAACAGGACCAGGGCGGTCAGTCCCGTTGCGGCTCCGACCGCAACCCCGAGCGTGATTACTGCAACAAGGGCGCAGGCTCCCGCCAGGCAGGGGATGGTGAGCATGCCGATGAGTCCCGGAAAGAGCTGCCGGCCGGATTGCCGAATTTGCCGAAGCTTGCTGAAGGTCACCGCGGCGACGACGACCATGCCGACGATCATCCCTTCATAAATGTCCGACTGGGATTTGATGATGCGAGCGACCGAATCCACGACGGCACGCAAAAAGATCGCGCCAAGCAAGGTGCCGATGACGGTGCCGACGCCCCCCTGCAAGCTGCAACCGCCAACCACAGCGGCAGCGATGGCGTTCAGTTCGTAGCCGCTGGCAAGCGTGGAAGGTTTGGCTCCTGACTCGGCGATATAGAACACGCCGGCCAGGCTGGCACAAACGGCACTGAAGCAGTAAGCGAACCACTTCACATTCTCCGTCCGAATGCCGCTGAGCCGGGCAGCCTGTTCGTTGCCACCCAAAGCGTAGACATGGCGGCCGAGAATCGTCCAGTTGAGTACCACCCAGGTGAAAACGGCGAGCAGCAGCATCAGGAGCATCGAGATCCAAACCTCATCCTTGAGCAGGTCGAGGAACGGGTCGCTAAAGGGCAACTCTTCCGAGGCCGTCCCTTTGAACGTACCGGTCATGTACAGGCAAAGCGCCCGAGACAAACTACGGAGGCCGACCAGTGAACCAAGCGTCACAATAAAGGGAGGCAATCGCAACGACGTGATCATCCAGGTATGAAGCGTCCCGACAATCAGGCCGGTAACAATCGCCGCCCCAATGGCCTCGATCAATATGAAGCCGCCAACCCCACCGTCCGTATCGAACTTGTCCTTGCCGAGTGCCAGCATCAGCGTCGCCGCAATGGTCCCGCTAAAAGCGGCCATCGAGCCGACCGAAAGATCGATGCCACCGGAGATAATGACAACCGTGGCACCCAGGGCGAGCATCCCCAGCGGAGCGAGCCGGCGGCAGTTGTCCTTGAGGACACGGCCGGGGACTCGGACATAAGCGTGGCTCTTGTCGAGCGCCGCGGTTCCCCCGAGGACGACAAGAATCGAAAGAACCAGCGCCAACTCGCTGGGACGGACATACTGCAACAGCCAGGCAACAGGTGACTTGCCCGGCGATTGGGAAGAAGGCGGCTGATTGCTCATGAGCTGACGAGTTTGTACTTAGCCAGCCACAGCTTGAACTGCTCCAGCGTCATGAATTCGACCACTTTGGGATCGAAATCCTCGGCTTTCACCGGCGATTTATCGTCGGGGACCACCACCCGCAATCCCGTCGTGTAAATGTCCCCTTCGTCCTTACCCTCATTCGGAAACATCTCCCTGACCGTCTTTTCGTCCTTCTCGCACATTGCCTTGAGGAGCCGAACGGCTTGGACTCCCATGTCGAACGGGTTCTGGACGACCATCACATCGATATTGCCGGCACCCATGGCGGAAATCGCGTCCTTGGCGGCATCGAACGTGCCGATGGAAACCTTGTCCCGCACCTTCCGCTCGCTCACAACATCGGCGATGGCGGGGGCGTTATAGGCCCAAATGCCGACGAGTGCTTTGATTTTTTCTTCATCGTTGTCCAGAGCGGTGCGGACGTTGTCGGCCGCTTTGTTGCGGTCTCCCTGGTCGGGCTTGCGGCCGAGCTCTTCGTAGTCCTTCCCGACGCCATCCTGCACGCCGTTCATGCGGCTGCGGGCGTTGTCGTTGTCGGTGAAGCCGGCGAACTGATAGTAGCCCCCCTTGGTCACCTTGCGACCGGCGAGAATTTTGTTGAGAGCCGTGCCAAGTGTTTTGCCACCGATGAAATTATCCGTGCCAATGTAGTAGGTGCGTGAATCGCGGAATCGCATTCGATTCACATCTCCATCCACGGTGATGATTTTCTTCCCTTGGGCCTGCAAGTTTTTCATCTCGTCGGCGATGGTCTTGTTGTCCGCCTGAACGACGCTGATGGCGATGCCGACGATGTCCGGCTCAGTGGCGTATTGGCGGAGCTTGTCGATCTGGCCTTCGATCTTGAAGTTTCCCTTATCCATAATGACGGTGTAGCCGGCCGCCTCAAGCTCCATCTGCTTGGCACCGTCCTGCAGGCCTGCGTTGCAGGTATCCCAAAACGGATCGTCCCCGTTAGTAAGAAAGATCAGCCGCTTCTTGCCGGCGGTGGTTTTGGGCGCGTCGGTTGACGAAGTCGCGGCTCCCTTGCTCCCTTCCTTGTCCCCCTTCGCCTTTTCTTCTCCGCCACAACCAGCCAGCAGCAGCGGAACGGCCAGCAGGCCGATCCAGGTAAGATAACGCAGCATGAGAGGACTCCGGAGAGAGGGAGCGGCGACAGCCGCGGATATCCAATCGACCAGCCATCAACTAGGGAGCAGCCGTGGTCAGCGATTTGCCCGAACTCGTGCCAGTTCCGGTGCCAGTTCCACCGCTTTTCTTTGGGGGGGCGTCGGGCCCGCTGCAACCAGCTGAGAACACGACAACGGCAAGCGCGATGGAAAAGAGACCAAGTGCGAAAGTCCGGCCAAGCATAAGACCATTCCCCTGAATTAGTTGCACAAGTTAGCTACGATTGGAAACCACGAATTTTAGTTGGCACAGACATAGCACGCAAGCAGCGAAGAGCGGCATCCTTGACCCCGCCTCGCGGCGTTCTTAGGATGCAATTCGCCCCTTTACCTCGACCATTTTCCTATGAGCAGTTCCTCCCAAGAACCCGCCAACTGTGCCGGGGCCAGTGCCATGGCCTTCGACGCGGGGATTTCGTCGGGTTCTCTGAAACTGGAAACCGGCCAGGTCGATTTGCCGCGGATTGAGCGGGCCGTGAAGGAAATCCTGGCCGCGGTGGGGGAAGACCCGAATCGCGAAGGGCTGCTGGAGACGCCGGCTCGCGTCGCCCGGATGTATGCCGAGATGTTCGCCGGCCTGAAAGTGGACCCGCGGCAGCATCTGCAAAAAGTCTTCACCGAGCAATATGACGAAGTGGTTCTCGTTCGAGACATCAGCTTTTGCAGCATGTGCGAACACCATCTGCTGCCGTTCATGGGGCAGGCTCATGTCGCCTATGTGCCGAACGGCAAAGTAGTCGGCCTCTCGAAATTGGCCCGCGTGGTGGAAGTAGTCTCCCGCCGTCCTCAGGTGCAGGAGCGAATGACCGAAGACATCGCCATGATGCTCGTCGAAGAACTTGGGGCCAAAGGAGTAGCCGTCGTCATCGAAGCTTCCCATAGCTGCATGACCATGCGCGGCATCAAAAAGCCGGGCAGCAGCATGGTCACCTCGGCTCTCAAGGGACTCTTCCGAAGCAACGTCTCGTCCCGGGCGGAGGTGCTGCAGCTCATTTACGGGAACCGGCGGTAGGTTCCGTGGACGCAATCTGGCAAATCCTGGTTGAGTTTCTCTTCCGCCTCACCTTCGGCATCGCGGTCTCCATGGGGATCACCCCCAGCCGTTTGGTCACCAGCGGCTTCTATCGGATTCACCTCTGGGTGCTGATGGGGATCTGCACGTTCGCGGTGCCGGCGATTTATACGACTAGGCATCTCTCGTCGCCAGAAACCAGCAGTCTCTGGTGGTGGCAACTCGGATTGGCCGTCGGCTCTGCCGTGGTCAGTTACGTCGGCGCGGTCATCTGGATGTACGAAGCGGCTCGCCCCGGCAAAGCGGCAATCTGGATTGTCGCCGGGATTGCTTTGGCGGGAATGCTGCTGCCGCTCGCGGAGTCGGCTGGCGGCATCACCATCCTGGGGACGCTCGATCGCATCAGCGGCAGCCTGGTCCTCGGCTCGATCACCACCGCGATGCTGCTGGGGCACTGGTACCTCAACACGCCGTCGATGAAGCTCGCTCCGCTGCAACGGTTGGTCCTGTTCATGGGGGCGGCCATTGTGATTCGGATGTTCCTAGCCGGCGTCTGCGCGGGGCTGGAGGCGCATCGGCTGTCGCTGACGGGGAATCTTTCGCTCTCGTGGCTGGTCTTTCTGAGCCTCCGCTGGCTGGCGGGACTCATCGGCACTCTCGGCCTGGCCTGGATGACCTGGCTGACGCTCAAAATCCCAAATACTCAAAGCGCCACGGGCATTCTGTACGCCAGCATGATCCTGGCGTTCATCGGCGAACTCACCGCGCAGCTCATGTCCGTCCGTGGGGGGTACCCGTTATAATTTCTCGATGAACGTCATCTTCCGCTGCCCGACTTGCGATCAGCCGGCGATCGCCGAATTCGACCAAAGTTCTCCGGCAATCCCTTGCTCCCGCTGCGGTGCCAAATTCCCCGTCCTCGCCGGCAGCGTGACGGACAAGCAGATCACCCAGTGCTTGATTTGCCCCAGCACGGAGTTGTTCATTCGCAAGGATTTTCCGCAGGTCCTTGGGGTCGCCATCGTGGTGCTGGCTGCCGTGGTCAGTTCCATTTTCTGGTATCTGCACATGCCCTGGTGGACTTACGGGACCCTCTTTCTCGCGGCCTTCATTGACCTCGTGCTTTACATCTTTGTGGGCAACCAATTGCAGTGCTACCGCTGCCAGGCCCAGTACCGTGGAGTCCCGGGCCTCGAAAACCACGAGCCGTTTGACCTGGAAACGCACGAAAAATACCGCCAGCAAGCAGCCCGACTGGCGGCCCAACAGCATCATCCCCCAGCGACCAAGAGCGATACCGCACCCTAACCCCTTTTTCCCTCTCCAATCACTTTGCGACAACGCTACCGGCAAGCCTGCGAAAGGGCCTTACCCGCCAGGACAAGACGGTACGCTGGCGAACACCAAGACTCTACCCTCTTCCGTGCCTAACGAAGCAACGAGCACCGCACCTGGGACGATAGTCGCCGAAGCAGCAATTCCGTCCGATCGGGTCACGACTGGTATGGACATCAGGAAGTGGTAGGGGGTTCCCTTGAGGATGGTCTTTGCCTGCCCGGCAATTACGTTGGCGAATTCGCCAACGACGTCGTCAATAATCTCCTTGTTCAATTGCGACCTTGCGGGTAAATAGCGCGAAGCCAATTGCCAGGCTACTTCACCTTCGATAACCAAGGTCATCATCCCAGGATTGCTGCGTTCTAACCGCACGGTGGCCAACACCACTTCACCAGCAAAATCCGTGACAGCAGGATCGGTCGTCTCGGCAAACGCTTCCAATTGAATCAATTCTTGAAGTGTAGTTATCGCGGCCGACGTGAAGGCCTCGACTACCTCGGGCGGCGGAATCAATGGATTATTGGACTCGCTCATGGCGGCGGCTCTCCGTGGCAGGAACAGAACGATCTCAGTTGGGTTTCAATTGATAAAAGCCTGACTTCAGATTCTCAGCGCGACGAAATGAGTCATCCAGGCTGAGCGTTGTTTCGGCTCCCCCCAACAGCAGGAAGCCATCTTTGGAGAGAACTCGTGAGACCTGACCGAGGATGGACTTCTTGACGTCGTTGTCGAAATAGATCATGACGTTGCGGAGAAACACGAGGTCCCACTGCGGCATAGCCGGCCAAGGGCGGGCGAGATTTAAATGCGTGAAGTTAATCGAATTGCGAATCCGCTCGTCGAGCTGCCAGCACGCCCCTTCCTGCCGGAACCACTTGAGCAGCAACGGAGTCGGCAGGCCGCGATTGACTTCCACTTGGGAATATCTTCCGGCTCGCGAACGCTGAAGCATTTCCTGGGAAATGTCGGTAGCCGAAAGGTTGATCCGCCAGGTGCTGAGTTCCGGAAAAAACTCTCTTAGGAGGAGTACGATGGAGTAGGGCTCCTGGCCGCTGGAACTGGCGGCGCACCAGATGTTTAGCTGACGCTGGTTTTGGCGAAGCTCGATGAGCTCTGGCAGAACTGTTTTTTTCAGCGTCTCGAAAGGGTGAATGTCCCGAAAAAACGAAGTTTCCGTGGTGACCATCGCCTCCACGACTTCGGCCTGAAGGCTGCTGTCGCTGCCTCCGCGGAGGCGGTCGAGCAACTGGGCGATACTTGCCAGGCCATGCTTTTGAGCCAACGGCGTCAGCCTCGCTTTGACCAGATATTCCTTGCCCGGTTCAAGGACCAGTGCGCATTGATCGCGCAGCAGCCTGGCGACAAAGGCGAAATCGGACGACGAAACATTGGACTCAACCACCGCCTGTTCTCACGCGGCGAGTGATTTCTCCGGCCATCATGGGAAGTGGCACGACCTTGTCGGCGAGCCCCGCCCGCGCGACGAAGCCGGGCATTCCCCAGACGACACTGGAGGCTTCATCCTGGGCTAGAACCTGACCGCCGGCGGCCCGAATCGCCTCGCAACCGCGAAGGCCGTCTTGACCCATCCCCGTGAGAACGACGGCCAGGCAATTGCCGCCGAAACCACTGGCGACGGATCGGAAGAGTGGGTCCACTGCCGGACGACAGGCGTTCTCGTGCGGCTCTTGGTGGGTCTTGGTGCGAAAACGTTCCCCGTCGCGAACCACAATGAGATGATGGTCCCCGGGAGCCACCCAGGCTTTGCCAGGCTCAAGTGCGTTTCCCGATTTCGCCTCCACGGTCGGAATTTCCGAGTTTTTCGAGAGCCGCTCGGCAAGCATTTGCGTGAACATAGGGGGCATATGCTGCACCACGACTATGGGAATCGGAAAGTCAGCCGGCAGCGAGCCGAATATTTCGGCCAGCGCATTGGGGCCCCCTGTCGAAGCACCAATCGCCAGCAAATCGATTCGTGAATTCGCCGCCGACGCCCGGAGCGGCACTTTCGGTGCCGGAGTCTTTTTCAGGACAGCAGCCGGCAACTTGCGGGCGCAGAGGGCACGAATCGCTGGAATCAATTCGGCCTGGAGCACCTTGCGCGAAGCTTCAAGTCCTCCCGATCCACCCGGTTTGGCGAAAAAGTCGGAGGCACCGCGCGATAGCGCTTCCAGCGTGGCCGCTGCCCCGAGCTCGGTGAGCGAACTGAACATGATCACCGGCGTTTTAGGATGGCTCTCACGAAGATGCGTCAGAGTCGTCAGCCCGTCCATCACCGGCATCTCGATGTCGAGAATGACCAAATCCGGATTGAGCTGCTTCATCTGGTCCAGCGCGATCAGCCCATTGGATGCCGAGCCGGCGACTTCGATGTCGGGCTGCGCAGTGAGTTCTTCCATGACGACTCGCCGCACGACGATCGAATCGTCCACGACGAGCACCCGAATCTTCTCCATAGTCCTATTCCTCAAAGGCTCCCAGCATGGAGAGCTTGGCGACCAACACTTCCGGAGTGAAGGGCTTCATCACATATTCATTGGCACCGGCCGTAATCGCCCGCTGTACTTGTTCGCTTTCCGTTTCGGTGGTGACCATGACGATCCGCACGGCATCCCAAGACCGGACTCGCCGCACGGCCTGGATGAACTCCAGTCCATCCATCACTGGCATGTTCCAGTCCACGAGAACCAGTCCGATTTCCGGATTCTCCCGAAGCTTGTCGAGTCCCTGCTGGCCGTCGCCGGCATCGGAGACCTCAAATCCCTGCTCGCGAAGGATTTTGCCAATAAGCATCCGCACTGCTCGGGAGTCGTCGATTACCAAAGCCTGCATTGCGTGAGCTTCCCGCGGAATATCGTCTCGGCCCGCGTTGTAAATTGGCGAACGTCGCGCTGAAGTGCGTACCTTGAATCTCCCCATTCCCGGACGGATGTCAACCCTTGAGCTTCGTCACCAGCCGCTGCAATTCGACCGCCATTTTGGCGAGTTCGTCCGCCGAACTCTTGGTGTTGGAGGCCCCTTCCGTCGTGCTGCGGGCGGCCTGGGCCACTCCCATGACGTTCTGGGCAATTTCACGGCTTCCCAAAGCGGCTTCACCGACGTTGCGCGAGATCTCGGCAGTGGTCGCCGTTTGCTCTTCAACGGCGCTGGCGATTGTGCTCTGAATGTCGTTGATGTGGCTGATAATGGTCCCAATCTGGGCAATCGCATCGACGGCACCCTTGGTATCCGCCTGAATCGCCTCGATCTTTCGGCCGATGTCCTCGGTCGCCTTGGCAGTTTGCTTAGCGAGTTCTTTCACCTCGTTGGCAACTACGGCGAATCCCTTGCCCGCTTCGCCCGCCCGAGCAGCTTCGATGGTGGCGTTGAGGGCCAGCAAGTTGGTCTGTTGTGCGATGGACGTAATCACCTTAATGACGTTGCCAATCTCCGCGCTGCTTTCACCCAGTTTGGAAACGGTGGCGTTCGTCTTTTCTGCTACCTTTACCGCGGACGTAGCGACCCGGGCCGCTTCATTGGCATTTTTCGCAATCTCCTTAATGCTGGCCCCCATTTCCTCCGCGGCACTTGCCACGGTTCCCACGTTGCGGCTCACTTGCTCTGCCGCCGCGGAGACGACGCTGGCTTGCGAGGCAGTCTCCTCCGAGTTCGAGGCCATCTGCTGGCTGACTGATGTCAACTCCTGAGCCGCGCTGGCCAGGGTCTGCACGGTGCTTTCCAGCGCCACTTCAACTTGCTTGAGTTGACTGATGTTCGTGGCGTATTTGACCACTTTGACCGGCCGTCCCGCGAAGTCAAGAATGGGAAAATACGATCCCTGAATCCAAACCTCTTGCCCACCCTTGCCAACACGTCGGAATCTCCCCGTCTGCTCCTTGCCGGCCGCCAGGTCGAGCCAGAATTGCTTGTATTCGGCACTGGCCGCATGGTTGGGATCAACGAACAGGCTGTGATGCTTCCCCTGAATTTCCTCCAGCCGGTAACCCATCGCCTTCAAGAAGTTCTCGTTGGCATTGGCGATCACTCCATCCAAGCCGAATTCGACCACTGCCTGAACTCGCCCGATCGCCGCCACCTGGCCTTGATAATCGGCATTGCGGCGATTGGCTTCGGTCACATCAGTCGCGAATTTGACAAACTTAAAAGGCTTGCCATTCTTATCGAGGATGGGGCTGTAGATGCCTTGGATATAGATCTCACGCCCTCCTTTGGCAAAACGACGAAATTCACCGGACACGAATTCGCCGCGGTTCAGCCGTTGCCAATGGTCGCGATACTCCGCGCTCATGCGGGTTCCCTCGTCGACAAACATGCTGTGACGCTGCCCCTTCACTTCCTCGAGAGTGTACCCCAGGGTCTTCAGAAAGATTTCGTTGGCATCGATGA
>JBJXFF010000049.1:0-26567 GCA_046153945.1 Pirellulaceae bacterium | reverse complement strand
GGGGGCGTGAGCCCCCTGATACTAACTCGCGATAGTGACGCATGCCCCTGGGTAATATCAGGGGGCTCACGCCCCCCGCTCGCCAAGGTTACAGGTACTCGGTCCAGCCGCGGGAGTTCAGCTGCTTCACCACTTCGCGGATCGCTTCTTCGTCGTGCTTGCTGGCGACGAGTGTGGAATTCGGCGTGTGGACGACGATGCAGTCTTTGATCCCCAGCGTGACAATGAGATGGTCCCCATCCGTCCGGACGATGCTGCCGGTGGTCCGGATGCCGAGGTGCTTTCCCACGATGGTGTTCCCGTCTCCGTCGCTCCCCAGACTCCGTGGCAGTGATTGCCAACTGCCGACGTCGTTCCAGAGGAAGGGGGCCTCGATGACCGAGACATCGGGATGCTTTTCCATCACCGCATAATCGACCGACTTGCCGACGATAGCGGTGAATTCCCGCTCTAGCACTTCGCCGTAAGACGCTGTTCCAAGGGCTCGGCCAATAGCGGAAAGGTGGGCCGCCATCGCCGGCTCGTGCGACTCAAGGGCGGTAAGAATTGTCCGGGCCTTCCAGATAAAGATGCCGCTGTTCCAAAAAAAAGTGCCGGCCGCCAGGAACTCTTCCGCCTGCGGCCGCTGCGGCTTCTCGCGGAAGCGGACGACCTGAAATGCGTGGGCTTGGCCGGTTTGCTTCGTCGTGAGCGGCTGGCCGCATTCGATGTAGCCAAAGGTTTCGGCAGGGAAGGTGGGGCGAATGCCGAACGTGACAATCCGCTGGGGATGTTCCTGAACGAGGGTGTCCGCTTGCTGGATGGCGGAGCGGAATTTTTCCACGGGCTCAATCAAGTGATCGGCCGGCATGACCAGCATGGTGGCGTCCTTGTCCGCGGCCGTGACTAAATGAGCCGCCAGACCGACGCAGGGAGCCGTGTCCCGCTTGCAAGGCTCGCCGACAATGTTGGCGGCCGGCAACTCGGGGAGTTGCTGGCGGATTGGCTCGACGAGTTGCCGGTTGGTAATGACCAGCGTCCGCTCCGGCGGCACGAGTCCGGCCAGGCGATCGAGCGCCTGCTGAATCATCGTCCGGCCGCCGCCGAAGTCGAGTAGCTGCTTTGGGGTGGCGGTGCGGCTGAGGGGCCAGAAGCGAGTGCCAAAACCTCCGGCCATGATCACGGCGTGCAGCATCAGTAAATCTCGGAAGGGAGGGAGGGGGCGGGAAACGTTAGAACAGCCGGCCTTGCACCCACAAATAGGCGAGCCAGCAAAGAACAGGGAACATCACAAAAATCACGCCGTAGGTGAAGATGCTTGTCCAGATGTGTCGCGGCCAGCGTGCCATGAAGGAGCTAGGGGTGAAGAGTCAGTCACACTTATGCACTACTATAGAACCCAACCTGAATTCCTCCAACGGACCTCCATGAACATGACTACCTTTCCTCTGCCCTGCTGCCGGTTGTTGTTTACCCTTTTCGCGACGGTTGCGGTGTTGCTACTTGCCGCTTCGCCGAATCAAACCTCTGCCGAGGAGGCATTGGAATTGCCGCTGGCGGGCGAGACGAAGATCGTCTTGGCGGGAGTCGAGGAGGGTAAGAAGATCCTGACGGCAAAGGACGCCTTCACGCAGTCGCTGAGCAAATTCGACCTGCAAGTGCGGCTGAAACGGACGGAGAACTCGACGCTGGAAGACTGGAAAAAGTTCGCGGCAGCGGAAGTGCTCCCCTGGAACGACGAAGAAATTGCCCACATCAAGCCGGCGGTAACCGTACTGGCGGAGAAACTCAAGAAGCTCAAATTGCCGCTGCCGGAAAAGGTTCTGCTGGTGCACATGTCGGGAAAAGAGGAAGCCGATGCCGCCTACACCCGGGCGAACGCCATCTTCCTGCCGAGCAAGGTTCTCAGCTATCCGCCGGAGAGACTGGAAGAATTGCTGGCTCACGAACTGTTTCATGTCCTCTCCCGCCACGACGCCGAAACTCGCCAACGGCTCTACGGGATTATCGGCTTTCGAGCCTGCGAGGAGATTCCGATCCATGCTTCGCTGCGGGATCGCAAGCTCACGAATCCGGATGCACCGCTGCTCGACTGCGTGATAGAACTGAAAGTCGAGGGCCAGGTGGTGACGGTGACGCCGATTCTATACGCGAGCGTGGAGAAATATGATCCTGAAAAGGGGGGCCCGCTGTTCCGTTACCTCACGTTCCGCTTAATGGCGGTGCAGAAGAAAGATGGCAAGTGGCAGCCGGCGACCAATGCCGGTGCCCCGATCCTATACGACCCCAAGCAGATGCCTTCTTTTCTGGAACAGATTGGCAAGAACACCGGATACATCATCCATCCCGACGAAATCCTGGCGGACAACTTCAAGCATCTGGTGAAGGAGGAGAAGAACTTGCCCACGCCAAAGATTGTGGAGCAGATGATGAGCGTGCTGATGCCGTAGGCTACAACTCTTGAGCAACCGCCTTCAGCGCCGATTCCAGTTCCCCGCCCCAAGCCCGGAGCGTGAATTGACGGGACATTTCTCCGGTGACGGCGATTGTGATCTCCAGCCGTTCCTCTGGCAGTGAGGCGGCGACCTTGTCCGCCCATTCAATGAGCGTGATGCCGCCGGCAGAGAAATACTCTTGCGGCCCGAGACGTTGGAATTCGTCGTCCCCCGCGAGCCGGTACACGTCAAAGTGGTAGAGCGTGCGGCTGCCGGTGTGTTCCTGGCAAAGCACAAACGTTGGGCTAGTGACTTCGCTCCGGTCGATGCCGCAGGCGGCAGCGAGGGCCTGTACAAGACGGGTTTTGCCGGCCCCGAGAGTGCCGCAAAGGGCGACGACCGCGCCGTCAGGCAATGCAGCAGCAAGCGCACCGCCGAGGCGTTCGGTATCAGCGAGGCTTTCAGACTTGAAGTCAAACTCTTGCATGCAGTTGTTCTGGGCAGGCTGGAAGCCTCCCCCACTTAGAGCTGATGTTCGTAGCCTCGCGGCACCAGTGGCTGACGAGTTCCCTCCGTTGTCTCCTGCCACAAGCCGGGCGCTTTCACAAAACAGCCAATGCGGGTGAGCGGAACGCCGAGAGGCTGAGCGGCGAGAAGCTTGGTGGCGTTTTCGGGCGCGACAGCCAGAATCAGTTCAAAATCTTCTCCATCCGCGAGGGCGTGATCAAGCGGAGTAATTCCGTCCTGTTTTTGCTGTGCCAGCTCAATCGCCGCCGGAGCAATTGGAACTTGCTTCAAATCAAGCAATGCTCCGCAGCCGCTGGCTTCACACATCCGCGAAAGGTCGAGCGACAGACCATCGCTTACATCCATCGCGGCATGAATCTCATAGCGTTCGGCCAACAGCAGCGCTTCACGGACACGGGGAGTGAAGTCAAAGTGCTTCCCCAAAATACTGCCGCCGAAGGAGCCAGTGACCAGGATTTCGTCCCCCGGCCGCGCTCCACTCCGCCGCCATTCTTTGCCGGGAATAACTTCGCCGATAGCCGTGATGCTGATGACCAGCGGGCCATTCCAACTATTGGTGTCTCCGCCGGCAATTGCGGTCTCAAACTCTGCCGCCAGCGGAAGGAGCCCTTCGTAGAGCTCTAGCGCCAGTTCCTCGCCCCCTGTTCGCGGCAGCGCCAGAGAGATCACAACTCCCACCGGTCGAGCCGCCATCGCGGCGAGGTCGCTGAGGTTTACCGCGAGCGACTTGCGGCCAATACGCTTTACATCACACTTCCCCAGCTCGAAGTCAACACCGTCCATCAGCATGTCAGTCGTCACAACACAGGCGTTGTCCTTGGCGAGTGCCAGCAGGGCGGCATCATCCCCAGGACCAAGCAATAGTCGCGGATGTCCCGGCAGCCGAGGGAGCAAGCGGCGGAGAAAGTCGCGTTCCATGAATCCAGCTTAGCCCCCGCGACCACGTGGGGAAACAGCGGCTAGCGCCGCGGTGGATGCGGCCGCTAAGCTACAGCTTCGGCACAGGCGGGATCGGCGTGCCGGGGGGGATGACCGGTGGCGGCCCGTGGTAAATCTCGATGAGTTCAACGCCATAGCCCCGTTTTAGTTCGTACTCGGCCCGCGCGGCCCAAGGAGTGCCTGCATGCGTTTCCATCACGGCGTGGAACATGGCAGTGGCTCGATCCACATGGTGCTTGATCTTGTCGCCGGTAATGGTCTTCTGCCGGGTAGTGATATCCCAGGCGGCCAGATGAAGATTGGGGGCCTTTTGCAGCGGGACGACGCGGGGATTGCGAATGAACTCTTCCAGGTAAGCGCCATATTCATACATCCGGGCCTGGTAGGCGATGGTTTGGGCGTAGATGAGATCGTAGTTTGCTTGCCAGCGGGGCGAAGCTTCTTCCCGCCGCTGCTTCTCCATTTTGGCAATGGTCTTTTCCACGCGGCCGAGGTATTCGAGGTAGATAATCGCCTTCGCCTGTTCGATGATCGCTTGCTGTTTGAACGAGGGATAGTCCGGCGAGAAGCGAACCCGCATCTCGATGATCTTGGAGATCTCGGGGTCGTACGGATTCAGATCGTAGACCACTTTTTCCAGCATGGTCCGCAGCAGCGATTCGTCGATCTCCTGTTTCACCTCCAAGCGAGAACGTAGGTCGGGCAGGTAGCGGCGCATTGCCTCGAGAGCGTACTTTCGCTTCTCGCCTCGCACGAGATCCGTTTCCAAGCTCGGCAGCATGAAGAAAATGCCCCCCGTCTCGCGGCCGAGGCGGGAACATTCATACGGGCCAAAGCCGCTGGGATGGGCATCGTAGCGCCGATGGAATCCATCCGTTTGCAGTTGCTCCGCAAAGGCCGTTTCCGGCCCGCGGTCAATCGGAATCCAGTGCTCGTGCCCCGTCACGGGCTGAATCCAGCGGACGTGAGCAAAGGGATAGCCAAAGACCGCCTCGCGGCCAAGAACATAGAGCTTGCAACGAGAAGCCTTGGCGACGGCCAGCGCTCGTTCTAGCTGCGTGTCGTTATCAATCCGATCGCCGCTTTCATCGGTGAGGACGATGAGAGCCATCTGACGATCGGTTCGCACGCAATAGGGCTGAAAAACGGTGATGGACCGGCCGATGGCGGTACACATCATTTCCTTGCCAGTGGGGTCGTTGGGAACTTCCGCGATGGCCTGGCGGATTTCCGTCATGTCGTGGGACGGCTTGCGGGTATGGTTCATCCACTCCGCGCCGTAACTGGTAATGGCAGTCTCCAGCGAGTCGTCCTGTCCCCGCTTGAGCAAACCCAGTTCTTTGTAAACATGCTCAATCCGTTCCCGGATTTCCTTCTGGTCGTTCTTCATGCTCTCCGACTGGTCGAAGTTCCAAACGACCAGGACCTTGCCCTTGTTGAGCATCCAGAGGATTTCTTGAGTCAACTGGTCGAGGGCTTCTTCGTAGCTATCGACCACGGCGCGGGCATCCCCAATCATGCCGTCGGGGGCTTCGACGATGAGCGACTTGCTGGAAGGGGTGTCGATAAAGATCCCCTCGATATTGACGTCCGCATTGACGACCTGTTCAAGCAGGGCCTTATCCATCGTTGGGGCGGAAACCATCCCCTGCGGGCCGGAGGCGCCGACTTCGCCCACGATGGGAGAACTGCTGAAGACTTGCGTGGTCTGCTCGGTGACCTCCGTGAGCTGCTTTTCGAGCTCAATGACCTGCATCTCCTTTTGCTCGGGCTCTTCCAGGGCCTGGGCAATGACCTCGTGCATTTCCTGGATGATCTTTTTGTCAACGACCAAAAAGGACAGTCCTATCACCAGCACCAGGTGAACGGCGGCTGAGATAAACATGGCGGCTGAGCTGCGCAGCCAGCGGCGGATCCTGAATCCAGTGGAGAGGTCCTCCTCCTCTTCTTGCTCATCCGGTGGAGGGGCGGCCTTGGCCTTCTCCTTCTTCGCGGTGGATTCCTTTTTGGTTTTGGGATCGCCAGCAGCGGCACCCCTTTTGGCCGCCGGGGACGGAGTCGCCGCGGGAGGTGTCATTAATGCAGCGGAAGAATCCGCGGCTGATTCGGGTTCGAGAGTGTCATCCACGGGGGAAATCTCGCGACAGGAGGATGGTGCCTCTCCGACGGCGGCCCAAGGTTCCGCCCTGGGGTTGCGGCAGAGGGGTGGACCACCGGCTGTAAGTATACCCGCTTGGAAAGGAAAACACTGCGCCTTTTTCTCATTTCCGGCGTATTCGCGTTTTCCGCCCCCAACTATTGCCGAAAGGGGCCAACGGGAGAACAGTTATCTCTATGAACGAATTGACGCCTGCGCTGTCCTCATCAAGTTCCATCGAGCGGGCGAAATCAATGGTCCGATGAATTGAAAGAGCGGCGAAGGGAATAGCGGGGGAGCGAGCGATGAGCAGGTCAGAAGGCGGGGCGGCGGTTACACTTTCCATCGATTTGGAACTGGCCATCGGCCGGCAAACCAGTCAGGGACAAGACCGGCTGGCGATAGTGACCGCCGAATTGGTGGAACTGCTGGATCACCATGGCATTGCGGCAACGTGGGGTGTTTCAAACCCCGCCCTTTCGGCCGCCCGTGATGCCATTCTGGCTGCGAAAACCAGGCAGGAAGTCGCCGTTCTGGGAGAGCGGTTTTGGCTGGGAGACGGCACAACCCCTTCGCGACTGGCACAGGAGTTCGAGCGGAGGTTTGTGGGTGCAAGACAGGACCGGCCGAAGGCTACTACCTTGCTTCTGCGGCACAGCGCGGAGCATCTGGACTTGAACCTGCTTTTGGGGCATGGGATTACCGCGGTTCGCGGGCCAGCGGTGGCGGCAACGGTGGACAAGGGTCCCACTCGAAGTGGGAACATGCGGTTCGGAATCTGGCAGGTCGAAAGTCCCATCCTGGTGCCACTTGCCGGTTCGTGGTGGCAGACGGAACCCTGGGCGTTTCGGCAGCGTTTGAATACGGCGGTGCAAGCCGGAACGCCGCTGAACCTGGTTCTGGACGCTGGGAGGATGGCAGAGCTTTCCGACCTTGGCCTGGCAGCGGTCGGACCTGTCCTGCAATGCCTTGGCGACCTACAGAAGAGCCGGCAATTATGCCTGGTAACTCTCGGAGAATTGGCTACGAAGCATCTCCGTCGCCGTGCTTCCCAGCCCAGCCGTTCGGTACTTGCCGCGTGAGAAATAGCCGGCTAAACCTGTTCCCGGAACGTTAGCCAACTCATGACCCCCAAGGTTCCGGCACAGACGACCAGCGAGATGTCCATCAGCCAACTTACGCCCCGAAATGGGGCGAAGGACGGCGCAACAAGCGACGCAACCAAGTCGGTCAAGAATAATAGGGCGATGAGGATGGCAACCACCATCCCCGACAAACACAACGCCTTGGGCATTCGCAGCGTCCTCAATGATGCACGGCCAGCCGCCGATTCGCTCGATGACATACCGCGTAAGTATAATTCGGGTTTGGCGGATGTCACGTACGGTACAGCCTTTCTAGTCGGATTTTACGGCTTATAGGGGCTGAACGGCCCCTGCCCCCCCTTTGAGGCGAAAATGGACGTTGCAAGTCAATCCGAAGTCCAGGCTCGATTCCGGTCCCAAATGCCGGTAACGGCGAAATGGGCCTACTTCGACCACGGGGCTGTTGCCCCGCTGCCGGAACCGACCCGAGTGGCTATTGCCGCGTGGCTGCAGGAAGCCGCTAATGACGGGGACGTGTTCTGGCAGGGCTGGTCACAGCGCGTGGAGCAAACGCGCGTGGCCGCCGCGAAGCTGGTTGGGGCGGCGGCTGAAGAAATCGCTTTGGTGCCGAACACCACCACTGGTATCGGCTTGGTGGCTGAGGGTTTTCCTTGGAAAACGGGGGATAACGTCGTCACATTGACGAACGAGTTCCCATCCAATCTTTTTCCCTGGCTAAACCTGGCGAGCCGTGGGGTGGAAACTCGCAGGGTTGCAGTGGACTGTGGGCGGGTGGACTTAAACCGCGTGGAAGAAGCAATTGATGAGCGAACGCGACTGGTTACGCTCAGTTGGGTCGGCTTCGCCAGTGGCTGGCGGATTGATGTGGCGGCAGCGGCGGAACTGTGTCACCGACGAGGCTGCTTGTTTTTCCTGGACGCCATTCAAGGACTGGGAGTCTTTCCGCTAGATGTGCAAACGGCGGGTGTCGATTTCTTAGCGGCAGATGGCCACAAGTGGCTGCTCGGGCCGGAAGGAGCGGGCATCCTGTACGTCCGCCGCGAGCATCTCGATCTGCTTCGACCTCTTGGCGTTGGCTGGCATAGTGTTGTTAACAGCGGCTTTACTTCGGACATGAACTTGCGTCCCACGGCGGCCCGGTACGAAGGGGGAACGCAAAACATGGCCGGGATGATCGGCCTGGGGGCAAGCCTAGAGTTATCGACGGAACTCGGCGTCGGGCCGTCAAGTTCGCCTGTCGCCGAACTTGTGCTTTCCGTTACGGATTACGCCTGCGAACGCCTTATGTCACTCGGAGCCGTACTGCTGAGCCCACGCGAGGGAGCAAATCGCTCCGGCATTGTCACGTTTCAAATTCCTGGCCATGAGCCAGCCGTGATTCGCCAAGCACTCCTTGCTGCCAACGTCGTCACCAGTTGCCGAGGCGGTGGAGTGCGGATCAGCCCGCACGGCTATGCGACGAGAGAGGAAATTGATCGGATGTCGACAGCAATCGTCGCCTTGATCAAGGCGTAAAGTCTTCTGTCCCATCCAGACTCGTCACAAACGCTGCCAGCAAGTCAGCCGCTTTGTCGATGTCCTCCAAAGAAACCATCTCGACCGCGCTGTGCATATAACGGTTCGGAATGGCTACAAGGCCAGTTGCCACACCCGCTCGGTTGATTTGCATGGCATTCGCGTCGTTGGAAACCGCCCGGCCATTCGCGGCCAGTTGGTAGCTCAGGCAGTGCTCTTTCGCGAGATTGATCAACCTCTCAGTAACAACGGGATTCATATTCGGGCCACGAAAGATGACCGGCCCGCTGCCGAGAGCGATGTCCCCCTGCTGCTTCTTGTCGATGCTGGGGCAATCGGTGGCGTGGGTCACATCGACGGCGATGCCGACTTGCGGATCGATTCCAAATGCCGCCGTCTGAACTCCCCGAAGACCGATTTCTTCTGCCACCGTAGAGACTGCATAGACCGAGCACTTCAGCCCCTTCTTGGCGGCCCGGCGCAGACCCTCGATGCAGACCCATAAACCGGTCTTGTTATCCATCTGCGGGGCGTTCGCCAGTCCGTTCCGCATTTCCTGAAATCCGAGCTTGAGCGTTACCGGATCACCGACCCGGATCAATTCTGCCGCTTCCGCTTTCGTCTTGGCACCTATGTCGAGCCACAGATCTTCCAGCTTAACGACCTGCTTCCGCTCCTCATCGGTAAGCAGATGAATCGGCTTGCGGCTGATGACGGCGGGGATGGGGCCACCGCTCGTCCAAATCACCATCCGCTGCCCAATCAACTGCTGGGCATCCCAGCCGCCGATGGTCTGGGCATACAGAAATCCGTTATCGTTGATGTGGGTCACCACCATGCCAATCTGGTCGCAGTGCCCGGCAAACATCACCCGGAGCTTGCCCCCCGGATTCTTCGCCGCGATCACGTTGCCATGTAAGTCGGTCGTCACCTTGTCGGCAAAGTCCGCAACATATTGCCGCACTACATCCTGAGCCGGCCTTTCGTAGCCTGAAGGGCTGGGGGTCTCAAGGAGGCGTTTGAGAAATTCGAGAGGGGCGGCTTCCAAGGTGGCGATCTCCAGAACGAGTATTGAATGTCGCTGATTATAGCGAACCTGCAAGGGAGGCGGGGTACACGCGGTGCATGCCAATCCACGCATGCTCAAGCTGGAGATATCGCCCGCTCGTCGCTACTTTTTTCTCAAATCGCGAAATGGCGGCGCTTCCGCCAAAGTGAAGAGCACGACTTCCTCCCCGGTGACGGTGCTGATGTCATGGTGCAGACTGACAACTTTGATTCCAACCGCCTCCTGAATCATCGATTCGAGGAGTGGCCGGGCCGTTTCGATCAAGTGGACGCGAACTTGTTTGAGCAGGTCGCGCCCCTTTTCCGGCGAGAGGGTTTTGACAAGATGCTGCTCTGCTGCGGTTAACACTCCCTGAAGTCGAACGACCAACAGATCGCCGACTAGATGGGCCCGAATGTCTTTTGGCCCGCGCCCCATGAAATCCTGTTCGAAGCGGGATATGCCGGCACAGACCGCAGCTTCAATTTCTCCTTGTGTTTTCATGGCGACCTTGTACCTTTGCTCGCGAATACCACCTGTCTAGCTCGACGAATCGCCTGGCCTGGCGAAAAAAAGCGTCTTCCATCACTGCCGAATTAGGCTGAATTTCAAGTATTTGACACCAATTCTGCAAAATGGGCAATTGGTCACTTGTTTAGGTGTAGGCGAGGGGTATGATAGAACACGTTGGCGGAGAAGAGGTGCCGAACACCTCAGCTTAGTTGAACAAGACTATTTGCCGGAAGACTCGCTAAAGAGCAGTTTGGCTTCGCCAAAGGGCTCGTTAATAAGTAGACCGACGTGGCGGAATTCCCCAGAGGGTATTCCGCCACGTCGGTTTTTTTTTGGCGAAGTGCGAAATCGCAGGAGCAATCGAACATCGATCAGTTAAAGCAAGTTATTAACCAGCAGGACCAAGGCAACGGAGTGTAGTTACATCAGCGGAACTTGGGGTGAATGACGATGGACGCAACGAATTCGAAGATCGCCGCGCAACTCGCTGAGGTGGCCAGCCGCTTGCAGGAACAGCGGACGGGGCACGCTCCCAAGGCGGTCACCGTGGTCCTCAGCGAAGACACCTTGGTCGTCACCATGCACGAGGCTTTGACGCCAGCTGAGAAAGCCCTCGTTCAGAGCCCCGCTGGGGCCGCGAAGGTGCAGGAATTTCATCGGCAGCTTTTTTCCACTTCGTCCGACAAACTGCGGCAAGAGATTGCCCGGATTACCGGTCGCGTAGTCCGAGAATCAGCCGCGGAAGTTGAGCCGGCCACGGGAGCCGTGCTGCATGCATTCACGACGGGCACGATGGTGCAGATATTCCTGTTGGAACCAAAGGTATTGGGAAGTGTGGATGGAACGGTGCCTTAGCCGACAGCTACGGATGAAGTCAGCACGTGAACTAGTAATTCGCGGGCTTGAACTCATCATCGGAAAACTAAATCTACTCAAATCTGATCGGAGCTTGTGATGGGAATCGTTCTTTGGATTGTGTTTGGTCTCATTGCGGGAATCATTGCCAAGTGGGTGATGCCGGGGCGCGATCCGGGCGGAATCATCGTCACGATTCTCTTGGGTATCGCGGGCGCCGTGGTCGGTGGCTTTGTGGCCACATCTTTCGGCTATGGATCAATGACCGGCTTTGACTTTCGCAGCCTGCTAATTGCGATCGGAGGAGCAATGCTCCTGCTGGTCGGCTATCGGCTGCTGACGACGGGCGTGACCACTTGAGCGGATCGCGATGATCCGCCGATTCGTTACTCGTGAAAGTGAAGTACCACTTGGATTTTCAATTCAGAGGTTAGTGCTTGTTTCGCTAACCCTAAGTTTATTGTTTTAGGAGAATTGTAATGCTCGGAACTATTCTAATTGTGCTTTTGATCCTGATGCTCTTAGGAGCGCTCCCCAACTGGGGACACAGCCGTAATTGGGGCTACGGACCTAGCGGAGGCCTGGGCCTCTTGGTCCTCATTTTGCTCGTATTGGTGCTCATGCGAGTCATTTGACGGACACACGCCGGAACAAAACTAGGCAGTCAGGTGCCAACGGGAAACTCATTCCACCACAGGAGAACGACGATGAACTGGGACCAACTCACAGGCCGTTGGAAGCAATGGACCGGCAAAGCCAAGGAAAAGTGGGGCAAGCTCACGGACAACGATCTGACCACGATCGCCGGCAAGCGTGACCAACTCGCCGGACTTCTCCAGGAGCGCTACGGCTATGCGAAAGAAGAGGCGCACAAGGAACTCGACGAATTCGCGCGGGATCTGAAGCTCTAGGGGCCGACATTCAGCGGTTAATTATATGTGAGATTCTCTGAGTGCATTGAGTCCATGATGGGGGAGTAAGTTATGAAGCGGTCAATGACGTTTCTGTTGGTGTTCATTATCTGCTTGGTCGCCCTGGGTTTCTACCGCGGCTGGTTTACCTTGTCTAGCAAACCCGATGCGGGAAGCAACAAGGTCGACGTCAACTTGACGATGGATCGTGACAAAATGGAGCAAGACGCTGAGACGGTCAAGGAAAAGACCACCGAGCTTGTCGGCAAAGTCAAGGAAACAGTGACCGAACCAGGCGCTAAGCCCAAGTCCGACCGCTAGCGCCATCGAAGAGTCACTTCTCGCAAACCAAGGAAAGCGTCATGAACACAGCCCAACTCGGAGATCGGGTTCGCATCCACTACGCGAGCGTACGAAAGGCGGTCGCCCCTCCCGACCAGGCGCTGGGACACCGGGAACTTGAATTCACCGTCGGGACGGGCGGAATGATTCCCACCATCAGCTTGGGAGTGGTGGGCATGGCCCAGGGCGAACAAAAGCGGTTTACCTTGCAGCCACACGAAATCAAAGGGGCGGCCCAGCCGAGACTCATTCGAGAAATTCCCCGGCAGCGACTCCCCAAGGATCTGCTGCTGGAAGTCGGCACGCGCTTGACTGCCGTTCAGAAAGTGACTGGCAAGCGGCGGCAGGTCACGGTTGTCGAGGTTAAGCCGGATTCGGTAGTCGTGGACGAAGCACGCCCGCTCACGAAGAAGGTCGTCGTGCTCGATGTCACGCTGATTTCTGTGGATTCGTCCGCCAACGCGAATCAGACCAAGCCGCAGTTTGACGCAGGCGGTGAAGGCTGATTCCTTCCCTCTCCGGTGGCTTCCCAATCTCTATCCTTAAGGAGGTGTCTCATCAATTCCATTCGACCACTATTTGTGTCTACCTATCCGCCGGAAGAGTGCGGCTTGGCAACATTCACCAAGGACTCCTCCGACGCCGTGGATTTGGCCGCGGGACAGCCTGTATCGTCCGTCGCGGCGATTCAAAAACTACGCCAAATTCCGAGCGAAGATCCGCGCGTCGTCCATGTGATCGATAACGGTCGCGAGGATGCCTACCATCTGGCTGCGGAGGTGGCCAATGATGGCCCTTGCGACGTGGTGAGCTTGCAACATGAATTCGGTCTTTATCCGGGTGAGTGGGGATACCACATCCGTGACTTTCTGCAAGACTGCCGCAAGCCGATCGTCACCACGTTTCACACACTGCTGACGCAGCCCGCGGCTTTGCCTCGCCGATTGGTTCAGAATCTCGCAGCCCGTAGCCAGGGTATCGTCGTGATGACCCATGTGGCCGCTAAGTTGCTGCAGGATATCTATGGGGTCTCCGGGCCGTCCGTACGGGTAATTCCGCACGGGGTCCCCGCAGTTCCCTTCGATCGCGACGAGAGTCACAAAACGGATTTAGGCCTCGCGGGGCACCAGGTGATTTGCACGTTTGGCCTCATTAGCCGGGGAAAAGGGCTCGAACACATGATTCGGGCCATGCCCAAGATCGTGGCCGCTTGTCCCAATGCGATTTATTTGATCGTGGGAGTCACCCACCCGCAGGTGAAAAGGCACGAGGGAGAGGTCTATCGCGAGGGGTTGGCTGAACTTGCGAATTCGCTCGGCATTGGCGAGCACGTCCGTTTCGTCAATCGTTACCTCACTCTCCCCGAATTGCTGACGCACTTGCAGGCGTGCGACGTATTTGTTACCCCCTACCCCGGCAAGGACCAGATTGCCAGCGGCACCATGGCTTACGCGATGGCGACCGTGGGGGCGGTGGTCAGCACTCCCTATCTCTATGCCCAGGAGGTTCTCGCAGACGGTCGGGGTTTACTCGCGCCGTTCGCGGATAGCTCGGCGATGGCCGATGCAACGCTGCGGCTGCTCACCGATGTCGAGCTGCGCACGGAGACACGGCGCAAGGCCTACCAATATGCCAAGCCGATGTTCTGGCCCAACGTGGGACAACTGTATCTGGATTTCTTCGGCCAAGTCGTGGCCGAGAGCCGGAAGGAATCGACTCATACCCTTCGCAGAAGTTCGCCACAGCGTGGCGAAAGTCTCCGCGAAGAACTCTTGCAAAAAGGAATGTAATGCCCGTTCGCAAATGTCCTCCGCTCGACCACCTGGATCGAATGACCGATTCGACCGGGCTGATTCAGCACGCCATCTACAGTATTCCGAGAAGGGAGAGCGGTTACACAACGGACGACAATGCCAGGGCGCTGCGGCTCTGTGCTCGACTATGGGGCAATCGTCCGGATGACAAAATGCTCGGCCGCGTGACTTGCTATTTGAGCTTTCTAGAGCATGCCCGCTGTCCGGTCAGGGGGTTCCACAATTTTCTCAACTACCAGCGCGACTGGCTGGACGCAGCGGGAACAGGAGATTGCCAGGGGCAAGCCGTGCTGGCACTCGCCGAAGTCCTAGGCAGCACACTGCCGACTGGTTATCGCGAACTAGCTCGCGAATTGCTCGACGCTGTTTTGCCCGCGCTCGCGGAGTTGCGAAGCTTGCGCGCCCAAGCGTATGTGATTCAAGCCTGGGCGCACTTGTGGCGCAGCGGCATCGAAGACATCGAGCCTCTGGAAGGAGTCGCTCGGCTGGCCGCGGATCGGCTGGTGGAGTGTTTCCACCGTTCTCAGCGGCCGGATTGGCCCTGGTTCGAGTCGCGTATGACCTATGCCAACGCCGTGCTGCCGCATGCCCTGTTCGATGCCGCCCAGCGCTGGCCCGACGAGGCGTATTTGACCGTTGCCGAAACGTCCTTCGGGTTTCTCGACCTGGTGACGACGGCTGAAGGGGTCTTTTGGCCCATCGGCAACCGCGATTGGTACTCGCATGGCGAAGAGAAGTCCCTCTACGACCAGCAGCCAGTGGAAGCCTCGACCATGGCCTCGGCTGCATTGGCTGGCCTGGAGATTCGGGGGGACGACAAGTATCTCGCCACATTCCAACGAACTCACGGTTGGTTCCAAGGCCAAAACAGCCAGCAGCAAGCAATGGGAGATCCTCAGGACGGCTCTTGCTTCGATGGCCTGCAGCAAAGCGAAGTTAACCGAAATCAGGGGGCTGAATCGACGCTCGCCTATTTGTGGACCGAACTCTATTGCCTTCCCGCCCAAGAAGCACTTCCCCCTCGATCAAAGTCAGCCGCCGCCATCGGGTAACCACGGACGGAATCCAGAACCAATTCACTCTCTATTTCAAGGACACCTGAATGTTGCGGGAATCGAAAAAGCCAAGCCTCTATACCGAGCTGTTTCGCCGGCATCCCAATAACCCAATTCTTACGGCGCAGGATTGGCCCTATCCGGCCAATACCGTGTTCAATGCGGGAGCATGTCAATTTGGGGACGAAACACTGTTGCTGGTCCGCGTGGAGGATCGTCGCGGACATTCTCATCTGAGCGTGGCCCGCAGTCGTGACGGCATCACGAATTGGCAAATTGACTCCAAGCCAAGTTTTGCCCCGGACCCCACCAACTTTTCCGAAGAAGCTTGGGGGGTGGAAGATCCACGGCTCACTTGGGTGGAGGAGCGCAATGAATGGGTCATCGCTTACACGGCCTATTCGCCGAGCGGGCCGATGGTCTCCTTGGCCAGCACGAAGGACTTTGTCAAGTTCCAGCGGCTGGGGCCGGTGATGCCGCCGGAGGACAAGGACGCTGCTGTCTTTCCTCGCCGCTTCGGCGGTCGCTACGCAATGATCCACCGTCCGGTTTCCGCCGGCTCGGGGGCACACATCTGGCTCTCCTTCTCGCCGGATCTGACGCATTGGGGGGACCATCACATCCTCCTTCCCGCCCGCCGCGGCGCCTGGTGGGACGCCAACAAGATCGGCCTCAGTCCTCCGCCACTGGAAACGCCCGAAGGGTGGCTGCTGATGTACCACGGCGTGCGGCATACACCCGGTGGATGCTTGTACCGCCTCGGCCTGGCCCTGCTCGACTTGGAAAACCCTTGGCAGGTGCTCCGACGCAGCGACGAGTGGATCTTTGGCCCCGAGATGCCCTACGAACGACAGGGTGATGTCAACGGCGTCGTCTTTCCCTGCGGTTGGATTCACGACGCCGCGACTGGCAGCATCCGCATGTACTACGGAGGTGCAGATTCCTGCCTCGCCTTAGCGACCGCCCAGCTCTCGGACGTGCTGGACTATCTCCGCTCCTGCCCCGCACCCACCCCGCGTAAGCGAACCAGCATGGCCATCGTTTATTAGTGCTGGTGGAGGAATTGTGCCGAACCATTAACCGTTGACACTTGTCCGGTTGTGACGTAGGCTAAGATTAGTCGCTGAAAAGAACTCCTATGACCAGTTCTCCGCATAACCCGAACAGCCGCAAAATTGCTCGCCCAAATGGCGTTGGCGTCGTGATTATTATTGGGGGCCTGGGGGCTTAGGGGGAGCGACCAAATCGCAGATACAATCGCCCTGAAGCCCCCCGCGGGTTTCAGGGTTTTTTTGTTGGCCAATGTAGTCCGCTCACTCCGTGAGCGGACATGCCTGCACACGGAGTGTGCAGGTTACCTTGGGAGAAGAGGCTTCTATGCGCAGCATCCAAATCTACGACACCACCCTCCGCGACGGCACTCAAGGGGAAGGCGTGAGCCTTTCCCTTCAGGACAAGCTGCAAATTACTTCACGGCTGGACGAGATAGGCGTGGATTATGTCGAGGGGGGCTACCCGCTCAGCAATCCCAAGGATGCGGAGTATTTTCAAAAGGCACGGGAACTCGATTTGAAAAACTCCACCGTTTGCGCCTTCGGCATGACGCGGCGGAAAGGGATGGCCGCCAAGGATGACCCCGGCATGAAGTCTCTGCTGGAGGCGGTGCTTGGATTCAAAAAACCGACTTGCACGATCGTCGGCAAAACCTGGGACTTTCACGTCACCGAAGTCCTGCGGGTTTCGCACGAAGAAAACCTCGAAATGATTTTCGAGACCATCGAGTACCTCCGCAGCCAAGGGTGCGATGTCCTCTATGACGCCGAGCATTTCTTCGACGGCTCAACCGCGAATCCCGCATATGCTGCCGAAACCATCGCGGCTGCGGCGAAGGCGGGGGCCAAGATGGTGATTCTCTGCGATACCAACGGCGGCTCTCTGCCGGAAAAGATTGTGGAGAAGACTCGCTTTGCAATGGAGACTTTGAAGTCCTTCAAAGTGCCCGTCGGCATTCACTGCCACAACGACTGCGAGTTAGCTATCGCTAACTCTCTCGCCGCAGTCGACGCCGGCGCAGAGCAAGTGCAAGGAACCATCAACGGATTTGGGGAACGATGCGGCAATGCGGACCTAATTTCGGTGATGTCCAATCTCGGCCTTAAGAAGGGCTACGGCCTGCTTGGCGGCCGAGATCTAAAACACCTTACCGAGCTTTCCCGTTTTGTCTACGAAACGGCGAACATCAACCTCCGTTCCAACCAGCCGTTCGTCGGCCACAGTGCTTTCGCCCACAAAGGAGGGATGCACGTTCATGCCATCGCTCGAGCGACGAGTACCTACGAGCACATGGACCCAGAGCTAGTCGGCAACGAACGGCGAATTCTCGTCAGCGAACTCTCCGGCCGCTCGAACATCGCGGCCATGACGACCAAACACAACCTCAAAGACGACAAGCCGCTCATGGATGCCATCCTGGCCCGCGTCGTCACCCTGGAAGCGGAAGGCTATCAATTCGAAGCCGCCGAGGCCTCGTTCGACCTTCTCGTCCGCAAGGTCGCCGGCTCCTTTCAGCCGCATTTCGAGCGGATCAAGTACCACATCGCCGTCAGCACGCAGGGGAACGAAGCCCCGGTGACCGAAGCGACCGTCAAGCTTCTCGTGAACGGCAAGGAGCGGCACGAAGTGGGGGAAGGGGATGGCCCCGTGAACGCACTCGACGCCGCCATGCGGAAGGCCCTCAACGGGAATTTCCCGAACCTTCGGGACATGCGGCTCATCGATTACAAGGTCCGCGTCGTCAACAGCGAAGCCGGCACCGCCGCCCGCATCCGGGTCAGCATCGAGAGCACCGACCAGCACGACGTCTGGGGAACCATCGGCGTCAGCGAAAACATCATTGAAGCCAGTTGGCTGGCCCTGGTCGAGGCGATTGAATACAAGTTGTACAAGGATCAGGTGGGGTAGGCTTCCAGCCTACCCAGCAACCTCCACATGATGTGAAAGTCACGTTTCCTATGTCCCTCGACCCCGCCTCCCTCCCCAACCGCTTCGACTTCGCCACCGCCCAGCCGCGTCTCTACGCGATGTGGGAGCAGGGGCGGTTCTTCCATGCCGAGCCGCACCCCAAGCGGCAGCCGTTCAGCATTGTCATTCCGCCGCCGAACGTGACTGGGGCGCTCCACTTGGGGCACGCCCTCAACAACACGCTGCAGGACATTCAAATCCGCATGAAGCGGATGCAGGGGTTCAACGCCCTCTGGATGCCCGGCACCGACCACGCCGGCATCGCCACGCAGGCAGTGGTGGAACGCCGGCTGCGGGAGGAAGAGGGAAAGACGCGGCACGACTTGGGCCGCGAGGAGTTGGTCCGCCGCATCTGGGAGTGGAAGGAGCAGTACGAAGGCCGCATCCTCAGCCAGCTCAAGCAGATGGGCTGCTCGTGCGACTGGGAGCGGACCCGCTTCACGCTCGACGACACCTGTGCCCGGGCCGTCCGGCAAACCTTCTTCGACCTCTTCAGCCAGGGGCTCATCTACCGCGGCAAGCGGCTGGTGAACTGGGACACATTCCTGCAAACCGCGGTGAGCGACGACGAAGTCTTCCAGGAAACGGTGAAGGGGCATTTTTGGCATTTCCGCTATCCGATGATTGACCCTAAGCCCGGAGAGCCGACGTACGTCACCATCGCCACGACGCGGCCGGAGACGATGCTCGGCGATACCGCGGTTGCGGTGCATCCCGACCCGGGCCGCGCGCTCGACAAGGCCGAGCAGGAAGCCCGCGAACGCCAGGCGAAAGCACCCGCCAAGGAGAAGGCCGGCATTGAAGCCCAGATCGAAGAAATCCAGCGACGACGAACCGAGATGCTGCCGGGTCTGATCGTGCTGCGCGATATGGCGAAGGCTGGGCGGAAGCTGATGCTGCCGCTTGTGAACCGGGAGATACCGCTCATCGCCGATGAATGGGCCAAGCCGGAGCTAGGCACCGGCTGCGTGAAGATCACGCCGGCGCATGACCCGAATGACTATCTGGTGGGCCAGCGCCAGAAGCTGCCGATGATCAACATCCTCAACCCCGACGGCACGCTGAACGCCGAGGCGGGGAAGTACCAGGGACTGACCATCAAGAAGGCTCGCGATGCGGTGGTGGCTGACCTCGACTCGCTGGAACTGCTCGGCGACGTGGAAGACCGCGAAATCGAGCTGCCGCACAGCGACCGGAGCAAGACTCCGATTGAACCGTACTTGGCGGACCAGTGGTTCGTGAAGATGGGAGACCACGACGACGGCAAGCCGGGACTGGCGCAGATGGCGATGGATGCGGTGACCAGCAGCCGCGTGAAAATTATCCCTGAGCGGTATGCGAAGAGCTATCTGGATTGGCTCGGAGAGAAACGGGACTGGCCGGTGAGCAGGCAGTTGTGGTGGGGACACCAAATACCGATATGGACACTTGAAGCCGGAGGGGTTCCGATCGACGTAAAGGCGTTTCTCGATGTTACTGTAGCGGCAGATGGGTCGGACTGCGTTTTCTACCAAGTATCGGTAGATGAGTCTCGTCAGACTGTCGATCCTCATACGTTAGGCATTTCGAAAGGTACGTACATACATGTTTGTCTGCCATCCGGTGGTGATGAGTTTGGCGAAATGATTGCAAAAAAGTGGGGCTTTGTCCGCGATCCCGACGTTCTCGACACCTGGTTCTCCTCCGCCCTCTGGCCCCACAGCACGCTCGGCTGGCCGGAGAAGACGCCGGAGTTGGACTATTTTTATCCGACGAGCGTCCTCATCACGAGTCGCGACATCATCACGCTCTGGGTGGCGCGGATGGTGCTGACGGGGCTGAATAACTTGGGAGAGGTCCCGTTCCGCCAAGTGTTTATCCATCCCAAAATCCTCGACGGCTATGGGGAGACGATGAGCAAGTCGAAGGGGAACGGAGTGGACCCGCTCGACATTGTGGACAAATTCGGGGCAGATTCGCTCCGCTATGGGCTGACGAGCCTGACGACGGAGACGCAGGACGTTCGGATGCCGGTGCAGTTCGAGTGCCCACATTGCCAGGCCCTCATCGACCAGACCAAGAAGAACCGCGAGTTGCCGAAAGTGGCGTGCAGCAAGTGTGGCAAAGAATTCTCCACACAGTGGGCGCGGACTGACGCGGACAAGGCGATTCCGCGGGCAGCGGTGGTGAGCGAGCGGTTCGAGGTGGCTCGCAACTTCATGAACAAGCTCTGGAACGCGGCCCGGTTCTCGCTCATCAACCTGGAGGGCTACTCCCCTGCCCCGGTGAACGTGAACGAACTGCCGGTCGAAGACCGCTGGCTCCTCAGCCGGCTGTCGACGGTAACGCAGGAAGTGACCGCGACCATCGAAGCCTTTCGCTATGCCGACGCGGCCAAGTCCCTTTACGACTTCGCCTGGGACGAGTTCTGCAGCTTCTACGTGGAGATCAGCAAGAGCCGGCTGCAAGATGAAGCTGCCAAGCCCAACGCTCAGCGGGTACTCGCCCACACCCTCGACGTGCTGCTCCGCCTGCTTCATCCCATCATGCCATTCATCACCGAAGAAATCTGGTACAACCTTGGCCAGCTTGCGCCGGTGCGGGGAATTCCTGAGCCGTACGAAGCGACCAAGCAGGTCATCATCGCCCCCTGGCCGCGAGCCGAAGTTGCTCATCAGGACAAAGCAACCGAAGCCCGCTTCGCCACCTTCCAAGCCGCCCTCGCCGCCCTCCGCGAAATCCGCAGCCGGCAAAACATCCCGCCGCGGAACATCGTGGAGTTCTGCATCAAGTGCGACGCCGCCACCGCCGCTCTCTTGCAGCCGATGGCCGCCTACTTTCAGTCGATGGCCAACTCAACCGCCATCGACTTTGGCCCGAGCGTCGCTCCTCCCCCCATGGCCAGCAAATCGGCTGTGTCGGGCATGGAGATCTTCGTCGACATGAAAAACCTGATCGACGTCCCTGCCGAGATTGCCAAGAACGAGAAAGAAGAGCAGAAGCTCCTCGGTCTCATCAAAGGGAAAGAAGCCAAGCTCGGCAACGCCAGCTTCGTCGATCGCGCTCCGGCCGCCGTCGTCGAGACGGAGCGCGCTGGCTTGGCTCAGTACCAGGAACAGCTAGCGTCCATCCGAGCGGCACTGGCAGCGTTGCGGAAGACCTAAGCTTAGACCACGCGGGGAATTCGCCGCGTAGTCGCGGCGGCTAAGCATGTCAAACTTTGCCGATTGCGCAAAGTTTTCTGATTTTGTCGAAAGTTCCGGTCAGGAAAGGTCCGATAACCGTGCTGCCGGAAGGTGCGTCCGCACGCGCGGTAGCTCCAAGTCGGTTGACCTGAAAGGACTTTCCATGCTCTGCAATCTGCGGAATCTGTCACTTGCCTCTCTCTCGCTAGCCATCGGCCTGCAGCTAGCAGCGCCGGCCATGGCCATTCCTCCCGATATCGCCAGCCGGGCAGGTCGCTATGCCCGCCGCGCGGCCGAAGAGCGGAATGCCCTTCGCCAGCGCGAGGAAGCGGAAGCAGCCGAAGCCGCGGAGGAGATTCCCGCCGATGCCGAAGTCGTCGACGACGAAGTCGAGACCGACCGCGAGCAAGCACCCATCGGAACCGGAACACGGCATCCGGTTCGTCGTGCCGCCTTTGATGAGTCCATCGACCCCGCCCCTCCTCGCCGGAGCAGCCGTCCGATGCCGTCCAGCGCACAGCGGGCTCAGCGTGCCGGCCACGTCAGCAATCAATTCGCCAGCGGCAATGTTCGCAATTCGTTCGCTCCCTCGCGCCAGCCACTTCCCAGCCGAGCTTATCGCGGTCCCGATCAATACATCAACGCCCAGGTGGAAGAGATGGAGGAGGGCGAAGTCCTCCCCATGCCGTCCAAAAAGCGAGTGACGACCCGCAGTAGCCAGCCGATGGACGGCCAGCCAATCTATGAAGAAGAATACTACGATGAGGGTGAAGGCTACTACGGCCCCGGCCACATGGGCCGCAATTGGGGTGACAACTGCGACCCTTGCTGCTTCCAACTCCCCCGCCTTTGCTACTTTGAAGCCTTCGCCGGCGCTCATGGCTTTACGGGCCCGCTCAATCGGGGCACCGGCAGCTTTGGATTCCAGGAAGGATTCAATGCGGGACTTCCTTTCCTTTGCGGCACGACTTTTCAGGGGGGCATCAACGCCACCCAGAGCAACTTTGAGGGGTCGCCATTTACTGCCGACGACCGCACGCAATTCTTTACCACTCTTGGTTTCTTCCGCCGCGTGGACTGCGGACTGCAAGCGGGGCTCGTGGTGGACTATCTCAACGACAACTGGGACTACGGCGTGGATCTGGCACAGCTCCGCGGCGAAGTCGGCTGGAAGCTCGACTGCGGCAATGAACTCGGCTTCTGGTTTGCGGCTGGCCTCGACCAAACAACCACCGACGCCCAGGTTCCCTTCTTCGGCAACAACTCCGTCGCCTTCCGCACCAGCACACTCGAAGTGGAACCCGTCGATATCTATGCCTTCTATTATCGCCGGCAATTTGCTTGCGGCGGCGAAGGTCGCGCCTTTGGCGGCTTCACCGACGACAGCCGCGGGCTGCTGGGCGGCAACATCCGGCTACCCATCAATCCTTGCTGGCAGTTCAGCACCGATTTCATGTACGTCGTGGCGAATAGCGACTCGGACTTCCGCTTCAACGACGAAAGCTGGAATGTCTCCTTCAACCTCGTCTGGACCCCCTGCCGCGGTTCCGGCGGCTGCCAGAACTACTGCCGCCCGCTGCTCGACGTGGCCAACAACGGCAGCTTCCTGACGCGGCTGGCTCAATAGTTTTCCGTAGAGACCTGGTAGGGTGCATGAAGCGCCAGCGAAATGCACGCGTTAGCAGCGCTGGTATTACCATGCACGATTTCCTGGAAGTCTACCCCGAGGCAATTCCCGCCAACCTTTGCACCGCCATCACCGAGCTGTTCAATGAGAGCGGCCAGGCGGTCCGCGGCCAGGTCGGTTCCGGCGTGGACACCAAGCTGAAAAACAGCCACGACATCACCATCACCGGCCGCCCGGAATGGGAAGAGGTCGAAAAGCTGTTGCAAGCCGCCGCTTTCACCGGCCTGGCTCAGTACGTGCGGAAATATCCGTACTGCATGATCGGAGCCCTGGCCCTCCGCTTTCCCGATGCCGCCACCGGCGAAAACAAGCTGATCAACCTCGATAATTTCTCGTCGCTCAGCGAGCATCAGTTTCTCAGCACGCTCAGCCACGTCTTCCGCTTCGGCCGGATCAACCTGCAAAAATATCTGGCGGACCAGGGGGGCTATCCGCACTGGCACTCCGAGATTTATCCCGGTGATGCCGCCGGTGAAACGCTCCACCGGATGCTCCTCTGGACCGTCTATCTCAACGACGTCCCCGAGGGAGGCGAAACGGAGTTCTATTACCAGGAGCGGAAAATCCAGCCCCAGCCGGGGACGCTGATCATCGCCCCCGCCGGCTTCACGCACACGCACCGGGGCAACATGCCCCAGGGAGGTGACAAATACATCGCCACCTCCTGGTTCCTCTTCCAACGCAGCGAAGTCCTCTACGGCCAGAGAAAGTAGCTAGTCCTCCTGACTCCTGACTCCTGACCCCTGACTCCTGACCCCTGTCCCCTGTCCCCAGCCCCCTGTCCCCAGCCCTGCCGCCCTTAACCGCAATCCGCGGTCAAATCCCGCCGCGGAGCCTATAAGCGACCGATACACCCCGTCTGATACACCCTTTCGCAGTCCTCGTTTTGATACAAAACGATGCCCGTCCCGGGCGTATTCCCTTGCGCCCTCAGCATTTCGGCGAAACAAGAGTCGCATCCTGCCGTGCATCAGGCCCTGTTTCTGATACACCCAAACCCCCGCTCCACCGGGGGGGCGTATCCGCGATTTTATAACCTGTTTTTCAACCACAGTTACACAATCGCCCAGCCTCTTAACGGTATTTATTATTCCCTTGCCACCGAATTGTCAAAGAGCCGCGTTGGAGTCCCGCCTTCAGGCGGTCTTCCCTCTGCCTGTCTCAAATTTCAAATCTCAGATTTCAAATTCAAATCATCCACTCTCTTCCTGCCTGATGAATCCAATCCCCCCCGATTCATCACCCCCCACGGCATGCAAAAACAGGGTCTGTGATGAATTAGCGCCCCTCTAATTCATCACCAGGGGGGTAGTCTCCCCTCCTTGGCCCATTCCCGTCTCCAATCTCAACTTTCAGATCTCAAATCCCCTTCCTCCGTCCGCGCGCAGCCTCTCCTGGCTACTGCACTTAAGTATACATTGTCGGGTTGGCACTTTCAAGTCCCTCCAGCCAGAATTCCAGAAATTTCTTGCCCGCCCAATGTAGGCCGCGAGTCCTCTCGCGAGCCCTGAGGGTGGACTCTTTGACCCCGAGAATATTGAGCGGCGAGCACAGGTTGCCTAGGCGCTCTGGTGCGACCTCTTTGGAAAGTCGGAAAGGCGGTCATTCTGCTGATTCTGGTTGACGGCGATTTCTCCAAACTGCTAAATTGCCCCCATGCCGCGGACCGCACGAGCTTCGCTGGGAAATTGGTGTTACCACGTCCTCAATCGGGGGAACGGGCGGGCGGAAGTGTTTCATAAGCCCGAGGATTATGCCGCCTTCGTCGACCTCTTCGCTCCCGCTTGCGAGCGAATTTCAATGCGGCTCTTGGGCTGGTGCCTGATGCCCAACCACTTTCACCTGGTGCTCTGGCCGCGCAAGGATGGGGACCTGGGCCGGTGGATGCAGTGGCTGCTCACGTCGCACGTCCGCAGGTATCACAAGCATTACCACTCCAGCGGACATGTCTGGCAGGGGCGGTTCAAGGCCTTTCCCATCCAGCAAGACGAGCACTTTCTGACCGTGCTTCGTTACGCCGAAAGAAACGCGCTGCGGGCCGGACTCGCTCCCTCGGCTCACGATTGGCAGTGGGGCAGCCTGCGCGCCCGCATCGCCCGCGGCGGCAGCGACCTCTTGTCCGCGCCTCCGGTGCCGCTTCCCCAGAACTGGGCCCGGCTCGTCAACGAGCCGCAGTCGGACGCGGAGGTGGCCGCGATCCGGGCGAGCATCGCGCGGGGCCGCCCGTTCGGGAACTCCACCTGGATCCGCCTCGCATCAACGAAATTAGGACTGGAATCATCCCTCCGGCCTCGCGGCCGGCCGAAGAAAGACGAGAAAAAGTAGAATGTCCCCTTTTCCGGCCCCCCCTTTTCCGGCCCCCTTTTCCGGCCCCCCGCCTGCTGGCACGATACCGCCTCCTCGCTGGCATGTGAACCCGAATCCCTACGTTGGAAATAGTGCTACCCCCAAACCCAATCCACGCGTTGGAGGTACCTAACGATGAAAGTTGTGGACATCAATGGCGTCTATCAAGCAAACAATTTCCATGAGCTTGAAACCCTTCTAATGCGAAGGTGTGAGAACGGCCTTAACTGCTTCTGGCTGTCTCACGGAGACGAGGAATACCCGACGCTCTCGTTGTTGGTCAAGGATGAAGTGGCGAGTCTGAACTATATTCCTAAAGAATTTGATGCTGGATTTGTTTCGGTTACTAGTATGCCAGTCTTGAAGAAAGGGGAAACGACCACGTTTTCCATCAGCAAGAACGCTGCGGATGATGTAGTTGTGTCCAACGAGTCTGTGCTAACTTTTTCGGCTGCGTTACGAGCGGTCAAGGAGTTCTTTCATTCCAAGGCGTTGCCAGAATTAGTCGAGTGGCTACAGCTTTGAGGAGAAAGCGGGAGGACTAAACGGGGACAGTCCGAATTCGGCGGTGGTGAGCCGCATCACCTTTTGCTGGCGCTGGATGCGGCGACTCCTCAATCGTTGTTAAAACCGCCGGTTTGGCTTATACTCCAAATCCCACCGATTTTCCCTCCTTTCCCACGGAAGGCCCGCCATGCCGCTCGCTTCCCTTTTGCTCTGTCTCGCTCTTTCCACGGCTGCGGAGGGACCGCCGGCGGGGACGCTGCTTACCTATAAGGGGACGATGGTGGCGGCGAAGGAAGAGGGAGCACCTTCCAAAAAGACCATTGAACTGACCGTGCTCGTGGCGGCTGCGGAGGGGGATGGGACGGCGAAGCTGCTCTGGACGCTCGACGAGAGCGGGCGGGGGAAGTGGTCCTGGCTCGACCATTTTGGGACCTGGACCGTCGATGCGAAGAAGCGGGACGATGCGTCGCTCGGGCCGGCGCTCCTGTATTTGCGGGAGGATGGCAAGAGCGTGGTGCCGCTGTTCCCGCTGCTGTTTGCCGCGGAAACGAAGCTAGAGCGGGGAGCGACCTGGTCGGAAGGGCGAACCGACTATCGCGTGACCGGCGAAGCGAAAGTCGCGGAGCGGGAATGCCTGGAAGTCGAATGCCGCACCCCCTACGGAC
>JBJXFF010000046.1:0-5911 GCA_046153945.1 Pirellulaceae bacterium | reverse complement strand
CCTAAACGGCCGTGAAAAATCATTAGCTCAGGAATCCAAAGATGCCCAACACCTTCCCCAAACTTCACAACGCCATGTGGCCCGGCCTCGTCGGCAAGGAGGCCGGCACCGACCATCCGCCAATTAGCCTTGACCGGATGTTGGAACTCACCGTCGGCGCGAACGTCAACGGCCAAAAGTTCGATGGAGTCGATCTGTTTCTGTTCCATCCGCATCTCGATCCGGATGCCAGCGACGACGCCATCAAGGCGATGGCGGACAAGATCGCCTCCAAGGGGCTCAACGTCGGCTCCGTGGTCGCGCCGGTCTGGCCGGGGACCGTCGGGGGCTCGGCGATGGGGACGGAGCAGGACCGCAAGAACTTTGTATTGGCGGTAGAGAAGGCCTGCCGCATCGCCAAGATTCTGAATAAGCATGGCGTGCGAAAATACGGCATCATCCGCATCGACTCCGCCGACAGCCCCAGCCACTGGGAAGCCGACCCGCAAGGGAACACCAAAAAAATCGCCGCCACGTTCCGCGAAGCGGGCAAGGTGGCGAAGGACAACGGCGAACGCCTGGCCGCCGAGGGGGAAATCTGCTGGGCGGGGATGCACTCCTGGAAGCACATGCTCGACCTCCTCAATGAAGTCGGTATGCCCGAGACGGTCGGCTTTCAAGCGGACCAGGCCCACACCTATCTCTACCTGCTCGGCTACAACGCGGAGGACCACGCCCTGCTCAAGAAGGGCTACACCCAGGCCGAATTCGACGCCGCCTACAAGCAAATGACCGACGCCCTCCGCCCCTGGACCTTCGATTTCCACGTCGCCCAAAACGACGGCACCGTCCACGGCACTGGCGGCCACGACAGCACCGGCCGCCACTGCCCCGCCGACGACCCCAACGGCAAGCTCGACATCGTAAAAACCGCCGGCTACTGGCTCAAAGACGCCGCCAGCCGCGGCATCCGCCACATCTGCTGGGACGGCTGCATGTTCCCCAACGCGATGCTGGAAAACCAGCAGACATGGAACACGATCCTGGCCTCGATGATCAAGGTAAGGGACGCGCACGGGTGGGCCGGGTAAGGTAAAATGGACTTGTGGCGGCATCAAGGCACGTTTGGATTGATCCCATGCCCAGTCCCTTCCCAGGAATGGATCCCTATCTCGAAGCGCCGGATGTTTGGCGGGGTGTCCATGCGCGCCTCGTCAGTGCTTCCAGCGATCTTCTTCAACCCCAGGCGATGAGCCTGGGGTTTTTCGTCGATATTGACGAGCGAGTCTGGCTGGAAGAGCCAGAGCGGAATGTCTATCCGGACCTGTCCGTCATCCGGTGGTCGTCGGAAGGCACAGTGCATGAGGGCAAATCGGCGGTCATGGAAGCTGACTCGCCTGTCCTCGTACGGTCCAGCTCGCCCAGCGAGGTTCGCGAGACTTTTCTTCAAATCATCGAGCGGGACGGCAACAAACTCGTCACGCAAATCGAGTTCATCAGCCCGGCCAATAAGAATTCGCCCGGACGCGAATTCTATTTGCAGAAACGGAAGGAGCTTCAGGATTGCGGCGTGAATACCGTGGAAATCGATCTGCTGAGGAGCGGTAAACCGGTGGTTGATTTGTCGGCCTCGGCGCTCGAATCTTTGCGACCGTGGCACTACCTCGTCTGCATTGCCCGTCATGGCACCCGCGACAGAGAGTCCTATCCCATCAAGCTATCGGATCGCTTGCCAAGGATCATCATTCCGCTCAAGAACAAGGTTCCTGATCTGGTGCTCGACCTGCAAACGGCTTTGGAGCGTGTTTATCAGGCCGGCCCCTATGTCGCCAGAATCGACTACGAGGCGTTGCCTACCCCGCCGCTGGATGAGGTCGATGCCCGCTGGGCAGCAGAACTCATCAAAAAGTAATACCTCCAGCTCCGGGATCTCGAAGGACGGCAAATGACCCAGGGAGATCCTTCGCCTCCGCACCCCCCTCCCCGCATTCACCTCGCCTGGCTCATCGTCCCTTGCCTGGCCGCTGATGGCTTGATGGTAACGTTTCTTTCGGCCGTGAGCGGCCCACAGCGCGAAGTTCTTGCGGCGTTCGCGTTCGGCGTCTTGGGCTGTGTGCGGGCGCAGGGCTGTTTGCTCGCGGCGTGGGTGGCCTGGGGGGACGGCCCTTTTCTGCGGCGGCTGGCGGTGCACTGGATCATCGCCCCCTGCCTGTACGTAATCTGGCTGGTGGGAATGGTTTTGGCCGTCGGCATTAGCAGCGAGGTGCCGCAAATCGCCGCCACCGTGGCTCTGGGGGTGCCGCTGGTGAGCCTCGCGGCCCAATTCCCGCTCTGGGTCGTGCGGCAATTGTTTGGCTGGCGTCTGGTGAGACAACAGGCAGATGCGGCGCAGAATCGTCAGCAGCGCCTCGCCATCCGCGATCTGATGCTCGCCACGCTCCTGGTGGCCACGGCTCTCGCCCTGGCCCGGCTGGCGCCCGTCTTCAAAGACACGTACGATGCGTGGGCGTTTTGGGGGATCGCCGTCACGGTCGCCAGCGTGGCCAGTTCAATCTCGTTGCTGCCGGCCGGCGTGCTGCTCCTGCGGCAGCGGCCCCTCAGCCGCTCTCTGGCCTGGAGCAGCCTCTACGCCCTGTCGCTGATCGGTCTCGTCTGGGTCGCCGTCGCGCTCAAGTATCAGTTCGCCCCCGGCCTGCTCCTCCCCCGAGCCATCTACGTCGGCCTCTCCAGCCTCCTGTTCACCTTCGCCGCCACCCTCACCCTCGCCGCCGCCATCGCCCGCGACCGCGGCTACCGGCTGACTAGCCGCACGCGGCCCAAAGCGAATGACCAATGACCGAGCTCCAATGAACAAGGGGCATCTGCTTTCATTGGTCATTGGGACTTGGTCTTTGGTCATTTGCCTTTTCCGTGCCGAACTCGCCGGCAGCGAAGAAGCCCACCGCGGCCCAGCGGTAACTCCTACGTCTTCATCACCTTCCGCGACATCAAAATCAGCAAGCAGCCTGCCGCGCGGTAGATACACGTTTCATTTCCCCCTAAAATATGCCGCAGCTTCGTCATCTCCCGAATTTTGCTGGGACGGCTGCATCGAGTCCCGCAACTAGAACCCAATCACTTCAATGGCAAATCATCAAGTCAAGTTCTCCGTACCTCCATTGCGCTCCCTAGAGAATAAGGACCTCGACTTTGTCGTCGAGGTCGAGGACAACGGCGGTAATTTCAAGCGACTCGGCTTGCTCAGAATCTCCCGTGGAGCGCTTGTTTGGTTTCGTGGCAAGACTCACAAGAACGGCGAGAAAATGACATGGGAAGACCTCGACGCCGTGATGGGTGAACATTCTCGCAAACGAGAATCGCGCTAGGTTTTGTTTGAGAATTGCCGCAGTTTAGGCGGGCGCCTTGATTGGTCAACTGTTTGTCACACCTTGCGATGAATTTACCATGCACATTTATCCAAATCAGCACGAGATTGATATTGCTGCAGATTTGCTCGTGAACAAATTCAGTGTTTCCGCGCAACTGCTTGGACAGCTATTTGACACTGACCAGCGTGATCAGGCAAATAGCATCCTTCAGTCTCTGGGCAACGCACGACTAACAAACCTGGATTTGGCGCGACTTCTTATTCAGCGTGAAGGACCGGGCCTGTTTTCCGGGAGCCACGAGGACACTCGCGAATTACGATTGCATTTACTGAAAAGGCTTCCGGACGAAGATATCGAAAAGCTGGCCCAAAAACATCCGGTTGGCGGCAAGATCAGGGCAAGCGCATCTTAAATCGCGGCTTTTAGCATATTGAGGAGTTCGGCTTCGTTCCAGGCGGCCCGTTTTCGTTTGCGGCGCATACTTCCTTTCGATTTGTCCTGTTTCAGGATGTTGAAGGCGATGCGGCGCAGGCGGGCGAAGTTTGCGGGGCCTTCGTCCTTGCGAATGCGGCTGTCGTCTTCGCGAAAGGTGACATCGAGCACGTAGTGCTGCCCGTTCTCAATACTCCAGTGGCCGCGGACGCCGTCGCCAAACTGCCGCACGTCGATGGGGAGGGTGCAGAGGTAGTAGCGCACCTGATCCGTCTCCTCGCCATTGCGCAGCACATAGGAGATGCTTTGCCCCAGAGTGCGGCAACCGGCCCATTCCTCCCCGATCCAGGCCAACTCGGGCGGAAGCGGCACCTGGTAATAATGCCGCTCTTCCACACGACCGTGAGAGTTGTCCGTGGTCTTCCGCTGTTGCATTTTCGTGAAGCGATTGTCCCGCTGCAGAGTCTCGAAGTGTTGTTGCACCGCAGCGTAAAGTTTCGGATGGTTCTTCTTGAGCGCGAGGATGTAGTCGCCGCCTTGTTTCACGATCTGCGAGGCCACCTCTTTCTGGCAGCCCATGGCGTCGATGGTCACGATCGCCCCCTTTAATTGCAGGGCTTGGAGCAGTTCCGGCAGGGCGGTGATCTCGTTCGACTTCTCATCCACCGCCTGCTGCGCGAGCACCAGACGATTGTCGACGCTCCACGCGCTGACCAGGTGCAGCATTCCTTTCATCGTTAGCTTGTCGTACGACCGTCGCAGGGCCTTGCCGTCGATGGCGATGTGCTTCGTGCCCAATTGCTGATTCACGATGCAAATCCAGTCGCGAAAGCTGGCTTCAAACTGGTCCAAGTCGAGTGCGCGAAACACGCGGGCAATCGTATCGTGCGAGGGAATCCCCTCCGGCAACTTCAGGAAGGTCCGCAACCAATCCTCCTTCTGCTCGCCAAACTCTTCGATGTCTTCCCATCCCTCCGCGCCGGCGATGACCGCACAGATCGACAGGCAGACAATATCCACCAGAAGATGCTTTTTCGTCCGCTCGATCCGCGGATCCTTCAAGCCGCCAAAATGCACCACCATCGACAAAGAACGCCTGGACATGCAGAGCCTCCATGAAACGTGAAATCCTGAATCATGGAAATCTTTCGCTGCTAGCCTTCACTCAGGCAAGCCAGCAGGAAATAATCTTCTCGCACAAGGAAGATGCGTTTGCCCTGTTGTTATCCCCTTGTCCTGTTTGCTGATCTATCAGGGGTATGCTGACGAGAATGCGTCGTCGGGTTCGTGCATGGCGGCGGAGGAAACCGCCAGGCAGGAGACCCTCAAGAGGCCGGGGTTTGAAAAATGGAAAAGCGAGCACCAGCGCCTGCTCGATGACCAGAGTGTCATTGCTTATTACGACTTTCAGGAAGGGGCGGGGACTCTTCTGAAAAACAAGTCCAAAACGGGTTCCGCGTTGGACGGAACCATTCAGGACGGGACTTGGGAGCAGGGCCGCTGGCCGGGTAAGAAAGCGATTCGATTCAATGGCAAATCCAGCGTCGTGGAGATTGCCACGCATAAGCTTCTCTGTCCTCTTGATAAAAAACAGGGAGGGAGTGGTGAGATGACCATCGAGGCGTGGGTCATGGCCAAGGTCTGTGGCAACGGGGGTATCCTGGACAAGTCCTCGAACGGGACGGCAGCGAACACCCCCTATGCGATCTGGATGAGTGGATCACGGCTCGTCGCCTACATGGGACGGCAATCTGGGGAACGAGTGCTGGTCACGGCGGATGACGACCTGATGGACAAGGACGAGTGGATCCATGTGGCGATCACCATCAACGACCAGCAATTGTCTCTCTACCGAAATGGGGTGCGAGTGGGCGTTGTAAAGCGGGAAGCCGTCGAAACCTCGAACAATGACCGGCCGCTGCTCATCGGTGCCATCGGCAAGGGAATCTGGCCGTTCAACGGCTTGATGGATGAGTTAGTCATCCATCAGAGAGCGCTGACCGAGGTCGAAATCGAGCGCCGCGCTGCGTATGTGCCGGACATCGTCGCCCCCCCCGGCCCCCCTTCCATCACGCTGCTGTCGCCTCGCGGCGGCGAGAGTCTGAGCGGCGGAAGTTGGCATCGCATCCGGT
>JBJXFF010000042.1:0-58088 GCA_046153945.1 Pirellulaceae bacterium | reverse complement strand
TGGTGAAGACCTATCAGAAGACCATCGAGGAACTGAAACGCAAGGTGGCGGAGTTGGAAGCGAAGCTGGCTGCGCTGGCAGCGGTTCACCAAGTTGGGCGCGGGGCTCCCGACCCCGCCCACGGCTTGACCGCAGGTCTCCCGGCCAGCGGGGAACGAGGAGACCTTCGGTCGGACATTGCGGCGGGGTCAGAGACCCGCGCCCAGCCGCGGGTTTTGGATGAATCGAGAATCGCCTCTCCGAGCCCCCAAGTGAATCACACTTCGCCCGATTCAGAGGCTGCAAGTCCCGTTCAGAAAGCACTTTCCGACGACCTGCCTGATCCACGCCCGGCTGATTTTCAAAGCCTGAATCAGGTGAATCAGGTTGGAGTCCCGGCTTTAGCCGGTCTTGCCGACGCAAAGAAGCCGCCTGAAGGCGGGACTCCAACTCAGGAACCCGAACCTAAGTACCGCTGGGAGGATTCGTTCCGCCAGGAGGCCCTCGATTATCACTGCCTGAAGTTCGGCCTACCGCCGGCGACGACGGACATGGCTACGGGGATTCCCGATCCGATCAAGATGTCCCCGCGATTGTGGATGGAGCGAGGATTTCCGTATCAGATCTATATCGACCGAGACATTCCGTGTGACCGCCGGAATCCGCTGGACACCATGGGCGTGATCAAGCTGAAGTGCCCAGTCGTGGTGAATCCGGAGGGGTGGTGAGGAAAATCCAACGAGCGGAAGCGGACCAGCGCAAGCTGGCCGGTAATGTGGCACTGGCGAAAGAGAACGCTTCCCGGTTAGGACTCACCGGCCAGCTTGCGCTGGTCCGCTTTGAAGGGGGATATTATCAGCCAGCTTACGCTGGCCGCTCGCCAAATCACGGGCTCACACAAAGGGCAGGAAGTCAAACCGCGTAAATCACGATTGGGATATAGATATAATGGAGCAGATCCGGCTGCCGACAGGCTCTCGGATTTTGAGGATTGATCCATGAACCGACAAGTCTTACTCACTTTGGCTGCCGCGCTTGCTGGCGCGTGCGCAAGTCCTGCTCAGGAACAGCAAGACCCTATTGCGGGCCGGATTGAGCGGCTGATTCACGGTTTGGACTCCGAGAACTATGCCGTTCGGGAAACGGCGTCCCTGGAGTTGATAGAGATGGGGGAGCCGGCTATTCCCGCCGTGGAGGCCGCGCAGAAGTACAAGTCCGAGGAAGTCCGGTTCCGCGCGGCGGCCATTCTGGAGCGGCTCAAGATCGGGCCACTCCTCAAACTGCGCAAGGAGTTGGCGGAGTATGCGCGCGGCGGCGCGGAACTCGACGTGGAGCAGGGAATGTATTTGCTGTCCGTGATCCTCGATGAGAAAGTGAAGAGGGCCGACCTCAGCCGGCAACTCGATGAGGTTGCGGCCAAGGTGCGGGAGCGGCTGGAGAAGGATGCCCCTGCAAAGGATGCCAGTGCCGCCAAGGCAGATCCGGCCAAAGCAGTCGAAGCCCTGCGGCAGGTACTCTTTACCGACTTGGAATTTGGCCCGAATGAAGAGGACTATGATAACGCGAACAACTGCTCGCTGGCTAAAATCCTGGAGACAAAAAAGGGGCGGCCAGTTTTCCTCTGCCATCTGATGATTGCTGTCGCCCGGCGGCTGGAAATCCCGATCGTCGGGCTGCCGGTGAGCGGCAAGTACATCGCAAAATACGACGGCGCAAGGGCACCTGAGGGGTTCTCCAAGGTTGACATCTATATCCACGCCTATGAAAAAGGCCGCATCCTCAGCCGCGAAGACCGGCTGCGTGAATACCCCAGCCATAACCCCGACACGATGGTCCCCGCCGACACCAGCCGCGGCACTTTGGACCGGATGCTCAACAATCTCGAAACCACGCTCGGCGGGCGAGTTCAGCCAGGTGACGACGTGCGTCGCCAATTGCTAAGCGAGTTCGGAACCCTTCTGGAGCAATCGATGCGATGAATTCAGCGCGTCACATTTGCTGGCGTACTTAGAAAATGTGCAGGCAATGGATCGTTCGTTCAATTCGTCACGGCAGGGAACCCATGCGTCAAAGTTCGCGGGCGGACGGCCGCATAAGCATCTGCCAAACTAAGCCAGGGATGAAAGGAGGCGTAATCAGAGGCGTCTGCCAATGCCAAATGTCGCAGCGCGGATCGCCTCCACTTTTCGCGACCCAGTTTGTCATCCTGGCCAAGTCGGCTAGCCCTATACATGTTTAAGGACGTCTGACGGTGATGAAAGGCTGACTGAAAACGAAAATGAACGATGCGACTCGTCGGCCCAACTCCGACATAGATGGTGGTCATGACAAAAAGAAGCGTACGCAAACGAAACTGCAAGTACTGGTGGAACACCGTCTAATGTCCAATCACATCCGCCTAACTTTGTTGCAAAATAGTCCTCGAAACGGGCTTGTAACCCTTAATTCTCAGAGGTTTGCAAAGCGTGTTCCTAAACGGACCGATTGTGCCCGGCCGGCGGCCATTATTCGGAGCGATTCGGCAAGAAAAGATTTGGCAACGGACAGCGACCTTCCTAGTCGCGAGCTGCGGTGCACCCCGTCGTGGTCCAGAGCAGGCAGGCGTCACTCAGGCCGTCGATCCTCAGGCTCGCTGCCGCCAGCGGCTCGGGTCTTCACTGCGCGTGTCGAAGTGGGGCGCGGAGATGCTCTGGCGGGAAGGAAGATGCTTGAGCAAGTAATCCGCCGCCCGCATGCTGGCACCGCCACCCGCGACGCGGCTGCGCAAGTCTTCCAGCCGATGGATGAGCGCCTGTCGAGACGGTTCGTCTTGGAGCCACTCTATAGCATGCCTGGCCACCGCAGCGGATTTATCGAGACAGGTGGGATACTCGGGGAACAGCACCTTCTCGTTGCCGGGCAAGGCCGGATCATAGAGTCGCCGGTCCGCGGGATGCAGTTCGTCCGCAGCCAGCAAATTGACGAGGGTTATGTACTTCACTTCGATGAGCGCCCGCAGCGTCCAATAGAACGGCGAGAAGGGGGAAAACTTATAAACCATCACGGACGGTTTGGCGTGGAACAACAGCTCCAGCGAAACAGAGCCGCTGCAAGCCAGGCAAACATGCGCGGCAGAAATCAGCTCGGGGGTCCGGCCGACATGAATCTCCACCGGCAGCTTGCGGCCGGCGGCCAAACGCCGGGCAACCGCGGCCTGTTTCTCGTTGTACGACGCAATTGCAAATCGGACATCCGGCACTTGCGCCTGAACCAGCTCCGCCGCCTTCAGCAGCGTGGGGAGATTGCTCGTCACCTCATGCCCGCGCGAGCCGGGCAACAAAGTGACCAGCCGGCGGCCTTCATTGGCAGCAGGCTCGAGCTGAGAGATGAAATTCGCGTCGAGCTTTTGCGAGCGAAGCTCGTCAAAGTAAGGATGGCCAACAAACGTGGCGTTGCAACCCCGCTTCCGCAGCCAGGGTTCCTCGAAGGGGAGCTTGCAGAGGGCATGGTCCACATACCGGCGCACTCTCTTAGCCCGCCACGGCATCCAAGCCCACAACTGCGGCAGCCCGTAGTAGAAGACGGGGATGCCGTGGGTCTTGGCCCGGGCGGCGATGTGCCAATTGAAACCTGGATAGTCGATGAGCACGACTCCATCGGGGCGCTGTTCGCGGAAGTAGCGATCGGCCTGGGCCTTGAGAGCGTAGAATTTGGGGAGCTTGGCGAGCACCGGCCCGAATCCCATCACTGCCATCTCGGTCATATCCTGCAAGAGCTCGCACCCAGCGGCTTGCATCCGCGGTCCACCAAAGCCAGCGCAATAAAGCCCCGGCTTGCGGCGGCACAACTGGGTAATCAAATTCGCGCCGTGCAAATCGCCGCTCGGCTCACCGACCGAAAAGAAAAGCTTCATTCTGACTTCATCCGTGAAGTGGCCAGGCAAAAAACGATCGGCGAGTGGGGCCTCGTCCGAGGATTTGATTATCCCAAATTGGGTCCAAATGACCTAGGCCGGATTTGCCGCCTAAATCTTCTGCCCGAGCCCCTTGGTCAACATCATGAAGGCCGATTCCAGATTGAACTCTTCCTCGCGGAAGAGCTTGAGCTTGTGGCCCGCGGAGATCAGAAGAGAAGAAAGGTCGCTATAGTCGTCGCTGCCGGGGCGAAGCGTGACCATGAGCTGGCCAGCTTTGTCATTTACCGATTCGACCAGGGGCGACTGTTCCAAGAGCTTTCCAGCCGCGGAGAGGTCGCCGGTAACTTCGATGATGAGCACCACGCGCTCGCGGACTTGCTTCATCACGTCGGCGACCGAAGCGTTCACGTTCATCACGCCCCGGTCGATGATGCCGACTTTGTTGCACATGTCGGCCAGCTCGGGAAGGATGTGGCTGCTGACCATGATGGTCTTCCCCTGCTGGCCCAAGCGGCGGAGGACGGCCCGCATCTCGATGCGAGCGCGTGGATCGAGGCCCGAGAGTGGTTCATCGAGGAGCAGCACTTGCGGCTCATGGAGGAGAACGCGGGCGAGCCCCAGCCGCTGCGTCTGACCGCGGGAGAGGGTGTTGGCGTAGGCGTCTCGCTTGAAATCGAGGTCGACGAGCTCCAGCTTTTCGTTGCAAACCTGGCGGCGTTTGGGACCAGTGATTCGATAGGCGGCTGCGAAGAATTCCAGATACTCGATGACTTTCATGTCGTCGTAGACGCCGAAGAAGTCCGGCATGTATCCAACCAGACGGCGGATTTCCTTGGGTGCGTTGTAGATGCTGTGGCCGCAGACATAGGCTTCGCCATGCGTGGGGTTGAGGAGCGTGGCCAGGATTTTCATCGTGGTCGTCTTCCCCGCTCCGTTGGGGCCGATGAAGCCGAACAAATCCCCTGCTGCCAGGTCCAGTTCAATGGACTGGATGGCGTACGAGTCGCCGTATTTCTTGGTGAGGTCTGCGGTTTTAATCACGGGAGGTGGCGGAAAGCTCGGGTTGGAGAGAGCGGGTTAGGGAGTTGCTGCCGATTTAGGCGAGACGGGAATTACGATTCGATAGTAGGTCCAACTTTGGATTTGGTCCGCGGGAAGGGGCGAGCCATCGACTTTCAATTGAGCGGCCGGCTTCTCCACACGGCCAACCAGCAGCCCTCGGCCGCGGGTCAATTGCCCGCTCAAATCCAAGTGCGTCTGGTAACGGTGGGTGAGGCCGGTATAGTTCTGACCCCGAGCTGCTTCATGGTACATCAGCATCTGCAAAATGGCAGGGACATCCGCGGAATCTCGGACCCAAGGAGTGGCGGAATCCTTGAAGTCGTTCACCTTGTGCTGTTGCAAACGAGACTCCAGGTAAAGGGGCCGAGCGTCGCTCAGACTGAACCGTTCGCCGGGGCCGAGCTTTTTGAGCCGGTACATCCAGATATTGAAAGTGAAAATGCAGTCTTGCAGTTCCACGTCCAGCGGATTGACGAGATCGCCGGTAGGTACGCCGTGCTCGTTCAGCGCCAGCTTGGACGCGGCAGGGAGCGGAATATCTTGCCACCAGCGGGCCGCCAGACTTTTCGACGAGCCGACCTGAATGGGAAGGGAGCGAAGCCCCGCGGCAGCGGAGGGGAATTCAATCGCATAAGGATCCACAACATTCAGCGCGACTTGCTGGGCATCGAGCCCGCCGAGTCCGCTTCCCGGAAGCCCCTGCCAAGTGAGGTAGGCGTACGTGGCACCTGTTTTCACTTCGGTGGGAAAAGAGGGGCGCATCGCCAAGTCATAAGTTTTCGTCGCCGGGCTATAGAGATGCAGCCAGGCCGTGCCACGCACATGTTGACCATCAATGTCAATTATCTCCGCCTGGTTAAGCCGCATCTGATTGCCGTGGGACCAGCCGGCGGAATACCAGGCGATGCCGCAAAACAGCAAGGCGACAAGCGGAAACGTAATCCAGGTCAAGTTACGCGAGGCCCCCAGTTGTTGCAACAGAAAATTATCGACCGGTCCGATGAGGATGATGTAGGCCACGATGAGCAGGGCGACGGTAGTGAAGTTGATTACTTGAACGCCGGGAAACTGGTCGAGCGCCCCCCGCAGTTGGCCTGTGAGATCGCTATAGCCGAGCCTCACACCGGCCTGTCCCCCGGGCGTCTCCTGGGCCTTGCTTTCCCGCAGCAGCGTGGAGAGGAAGCGAGGCCGGCCGGGCCATTTGGCGAAGCGTTCGCCGTCCAGATCGAAGGCGACGAACGTGATCTCTCCCAGGCCGTGGGGAGTGCGAATGACGAGGGGAACATTGGCGGCGCGAGATCCTTCGGTCAATTCAGTCTTTCCGCGGACGGCGGTGAGGTGGGCAACCAAGGGGCGCGAGCCGTCGTCGGTAAAGGGGAACGCTTCTCCCGTGAGGGTCTCCAATGTAGCTGCATCCCGCATGGGGCCGACTTCGATGAGTTGCCCGGGAATCAAGTCTTTCCATGGAGAGTTGTCACCCAGAAGCTGCTTCGTCTGGGCGCCGCTGCTAAGAACGAGGCGGCCACCTTCGCGGACCCATTGTTGGATAGCAATTGTTTGCGACGAATTCAATTGCCCGAGAATTCCCGCGCTCCCCGCAGGAAGGAAAATGGTTTCGATTCCCTCGTAGCCCCACCACTGGTCGGGAAGTTCCGCCGCCGATTTGACTTCCGCGGCAACGAGGGCATCGGCTTCGCTGCGGCGGGTGAATTTGAGAGCGTCTTCAACTCCGACCGACGAACCAAGCGTGATGACCAGTGGCGTGGTGGCGGAAAGAGGAGCGGGAAGGTTGCCGGGCAGGCTCGCTTGCCAGAGGATTTTGCCGGATGCCCGATCAATCAGCCGGGCGGAGATGCGACTTTTCTGAGGGCCGGCCTTGAGGTACGAGTGAACCGTGACTTCCTTGCCGGGCTCGAGCTGAATGTTGCTCGACGAGAGACCGGCACCAGCCGCGAAGAAAACCACGGGGACGTTTTCGCCGTCGGAAGCGACGAGTTGCAACTCGCCGTTCACGGGGCTGCCGTTGGCGGCAAGCGCCAGCGAGATGGGAGTCCAAAACCCGCTGCGGTAACTGCCGCCGAAGCCGATGTCGGCTTGTTTGATGGTGAGCAGTGTCGAATCGGCGGCGAGGAGTGAATCGGAAAGGAAATGACAGAGTAATGGGGGACAGAATGATAGGACGAAACAAAGAAGAGACTGCCTCGCAAGCTGGCATCGTCCATCTCTTGTTCTTATTATTCTGTCCCCCATTATTCTGTCATGTCCTGATTCTTGATCTAAGGCTTCTCGCTATCCGGGCAAGTGCACACAAACTTCTTGCATCCCGGGCAGCCGCTGCCGTACTTGCGGGAGACGGCTTCGGACAGATCGACGCCGGAGACGTTGGCGATGGTGGTGAGCCAGGCCAGCACGTCGGCGAATTCCCCCAGCCGCTCTTCGTGCGTGCCGTTGCGGAGGGCGGTCGCCAGTTCGCCGACTTCTTCCATCAGCCAGAGAAAGGTTCCTTCGACGCCGCGGGCCAGGTCCTTCTCCAGGTACATGTCTCGAATCAGCTGCTGGAACTCGGCCAGCGATACATTGGGCCTGCCGGGCACTTGCGGGTCGGATGTGGTCACGGCTTCAGGCTCTCCAGCAGTTCTTTCAGTCCGGGGAAGTCGGGTTCTTTGTTCTGGAGAGCCTCTGCTGCCGCCCGAGCCTCTTCCTTCTTGCCCGCCGCGGCCAGTGATTGCGCCAGCCCCAGCCGCCAGTCGTTGTGGTTCTCGGCGAGTTGCAGCGCCGTCCCGTACTCGTCAGCGGCAATTCCGAACTCCTTTAGACCAACAGCCGCCTCGGCGAGCAAGGCGTGTCCCTCGGCTTCTTTCAGGTCCAGATGGATGATTTGCGTGGCCCAAGTTCGGGCCTGCCGGAAATCTTTGGCCCGAATTGCCAATTCGGCGATCTTCTTACGGAGCGTGATGCTATCGGGTTCGAGGTTGGCGAGCTTCGTCAGAACGGGAAGGAGCTTCTCATGATCTTCATCTTGCAAATAGATGCGGGCCAATCCTTTCGCCCAGCGGTCGCTCGCCGGAAAGTGTTTTTCGCCGAGCAAATAGAGCTTCTCTGCCGCGGCAAAGTCCTCGGCCTTAAGCTTCAGCGCTCCCAGCAAGGCCAGCAGGTCTTCCTGGGGCTGGTTCTGGTCGAGTCCTTTTTCGAGGAGTCCGATGGCTGCGTCGGTATCGCCAATCAAAAGTTGCAATCGTGCCAGCACATACGCCGCAAGTGGCTCTGCGGCATCCTTCTTCTGAGCAGCGAGAGCCCATTTCCTCGCTTCGACATTCGCCTTCCGATCAAGCTGCGCCCGGGCAAGCTCCGCCAAGGTTTGAGCCGAAGCCTTCTCCACCGCGGCTGCTTTTTGAAGGTCGGCCAGACTTCGCTCTTCCCTCTTTCCACCATTGCCGCTCTTGGCGATGACCCCTTCCAGAAACTTTCGGTAGCCAATCTCAAAGTCCGCCTGCTCGACGCCAAAACACTTCTTCAACACTTGCGGCGTGGAAAGATGCTCGGCATACGCGCCCAGCATCTTGGCGGTCGCCTCTTTGCCGTAAGTTTCGAGGGAGTAGTCCACGTAAAGCGCCGCCTGACAGTAGGCCAGCGTCCAGTCTTCACTATTCTTCGGGCGGATGAAGCCGAGGGTAATCGTGTTAAGATTGTAAAGCGTCTTCTCACGAGCCCGCTCGGCCAAAGTCACATTCCACTCGCGCGGGCGATTCGGTCCCTCGCTATGCACCGCCAGTCCCTCGGTGAACCAGTGCGGAATGCTGAAGTCGGTCTGTTGCAGATTGAGGACATGGACATACTCATGCCGCAGTACGCGAGCCCAGTCGTACTTTTTGGGAAGCTCGTCGGGAGTGGTAATCGCAACCATCTTCCCCGCGCATGCCGCCACGGTCCCAATCGCCGGAAGGCCGACCATCCGTGCGCTGAACCAGCCGTGCCCGCTGGTGTTTCGGCTGCGGCTGAAGATTTCGATGAGGGTTTTGTCGGCGGGCCTATAGCCATATTGCTTGACGAGTTGCGGGAAGACCTCTTCTTCCAGATACTTCGATGCATAGCGGGCGAGCAGTTCATCCTGGCCGCGGTCGAATTTGAGAACGAAGTGGTCAGTTTCAAGGACGGCGTAGCCTTTGAGCACGTCGAGCACCTCCAGCGTGTTTTTCACACGGACGTTGTACGGATCGATCGTGAAAGCTTCTTCCAACAGCTTTGCCGCCTCAGCCTCCTCTCCCAAACGCATCAGCGTCATGCCGAGTTGGCCGCGGACCTGAATGAGCTGTGGCATTTTCTCCTGAGCCAATCGCAACTGGGCGGCAGCGAGGGGATAACGCCGCATCCGGTCGAAGCCTTCTCCCATCGCCAGATAGAATTCGCCGCAGCGCGGATTGTGCTTCAGGGCTTCCTCGATAATCTTCTGCATGCGCGGGGCAGGTTTTCCACCAGGCATCCCATCAATAGCCGCATACGCAGCCGCGAGTCGGCCGAGGGTCGCTTCGCTGCGGGGATTGAGCTTGCGAGCTTCTTCCAGAGCATCGATGGCGTCCGCCTGCCGCACATCGGCCATCAGCATATCGCCTCGAAGTTGCTGGGCCGAAAGCAGGCGAGGGTTGATCTCATCGGCTCGCGCCAAAGAGGCTTTGGTCCCCGCCAGATCGAAATTATTGACGGCAATTTCCCCCTTGAGAGCGTGAAGTTCCGCCGCGCTAGGATTAATTGCCAGACCTGCTCCCAGGGAAGTTGTCGCCTCCGCTTCGTTATACTTTTCCGCGAACAGCCGGGCCAATTCCAGATGAGCTGGCCAGAACTGCTTCTCCCGCGCGAGCAGCGACGGATAAAACTCGCTCACCAACCGCTTGAACTGGTTGTGGTTCCGATTCCAGCGAGCGACCTGCGCAGCAGCCAGGCCAATGAGCCGCACTTCTTCGCTCGTTTCAATCTTGCTACTGCGGTTGTAGGTATTGACCAGCGATTCGTAGCCCTTAAGAGCTTCGGTCAGCTTGCCGCTCGTCCGGTCGAGTTCGGCTTGGGTCCAGCGGGCGGTGACAGAATCCTTGTCGAGAGTTATCGCCGCGTCTGCGTGCTTTCGAGCCGTTTCCTCGCTTCCACGATGAAACTCAAGCAGGGCGAGTTCGGCCAGGAGGGGTGCGGATTTGGGATCTTTCTTGATTGCTTGGCGCAAGGTCTCGGTCGCTTCGTCATATTCACCAATCGCTATTTGACAGCGGGCGAGGCCGAGAGCGGCAGTGGAGTCTTTGTCCGCCGATTGTTTGTATTGCTCGGCGGCTTCGGCGTAATGGCCGGTCAAGTAGAGGGAGCGGGGAGAGGCTTTTTCATCCTCCGCATTCGCGACCGCCCCGAGCACGAGCAACACGCATGCCGCGGATGCTCTGCGCGCAAAGGTCGAACTCCCTCGCTTGCGCGTCGGGCTAGTGTTTTCTATCGCGCAATAGGGCGGCTGCCGCTCCATCTGTCCCATCCGCGAGGCAGGGCGTAAAATCAAGGGAGACAGCATTTTACACGAGCCGCCACGTCAGGAACACGAGCCAGTCATGTCCGATGCGACCGTCCCCGCACCCGCCGAAGTCCCTTTCACTCCTGTCGCCAAGATCGGCGAAATTTTGCCGGGGCAAGGACAAGCCTACCCTGTTAGCGGGCGAATGGTGGCTGTGTTCAATGAAGGAGGCAAGTTCTTCGCCATCGACGATTTCTGCCCCCACATGGGCGCCTCACTCGCCGGCGGACATCTGGAAGGGGGCGAGGTCACTTGCCCCTGGCATGCCTGGCGTTTCTGCATTCATGACGGCAAGTGGTGCGACAATCCCAAGGTAAAAGTGGACGCTTTCGAATGCCGAGTCGAAGGGGACGAAATCGCCGTTCGCGTGCCGCAGAGGAAGAGCAGCCAGCCGGGAGTTTAGGCCAGATTTACGGGTCCCAAAGAGCCAATGTCCCAAGAGGAACTGGGCTGCGTAGAATACTACCTTGAGACACGCGGAGATTCTCCCATGCCACAGCCCCAATCGCTACCTTTCCTGCCGATATTCCTGTTACTACTGGCCACGTTCTTCACTGGTCCAGTCACTGCCGAACCGGCCGAGAAAAAATCGGAGGAAAAACCTGCCGCCAAAGAGCCCGCGGAACTCCCACTGCTGTTTGATGAGGATAACCAGACCTTCCCGCAGGAACGGTTCAAAACAGTCCGCCAAGGGGGAGCGGAATGGCAAATGGGGAAGCGCTGGACTTGGCAAGAGACCATTCAGCTTGTCCGGCCGCAGCAAATTGGCATCCAGGCGGAATTGGCGGCAACCTTGGAATTTCCGCCGCTCGCCAAAGATGGAGACCAGGCGGAAACTCGCCTTGGATTTGTCTTTGCGGATAGCCAGATCTGCAGTGTCGCTTTTTTTCGCGTTCGCAAAAGTGAAAAGACCATAGGCGAAATGCGCGTCCTTCGTGAAATGGGTGCGCTCCGCCCCCTCCGCATTCCGGTCCGTTCCTTTGTGCAGAAAGACGACCTGCCAAACGGCACTTACACCCTCCACGTACGCGGCGGAGCATTATCCATCAGCCTCGACGGCAAGGAACTCGGCAGCAGTTGCTTTGAAACTCATTTCGCTCCGGCGGTTGGCGTCGTCATTGGCCAAGAAAGCGGCAAGACCAGTTGCCTTCGCCTGATCCTCCGCGGTGCCGGGTTTCCCGAGCCGTTGACTCCCGAGAAAAAAAACGTCGCGACAAAGGCCTCGGCGCTGAACGAGGAAGCGATGGTACTTCACAACGCAAAGAAATACGAAGAAGCACTGGCAAAGACCAAGGAAGCTCTCGTCCTCTACCGCCAGGCGCACGGCGACAAGCACAACGACGTCTCCAATTCGCTCTACAACGTCGCCACCGTCCTGAAGAACATGGAGCAAACCGCCGAGGCGATTCCGTTTTACGAAGAAGCCATCAAGATCCGAACGAAACTCTTTGGTGAGGACCATCCGGACGTGGCGCTGCTGGAAATGGAACTCACGACGCTGCTGGTTGGCCGGAAGATGCTTAAAGAAGCATTTCCGCACTGCCTGGCAGCCCATTTTTCCTTTTCCAAGTACTATGGTTCTGAGAACAAGAACACCATTGTGACCCAGCAACTGCTCGACAAACTCTCCCGTCCTGAAAAGCGTGACGAAACCTAGTGCGCATGAATTCACCTTTCCCCGCAGGCGATATGCCGAGCAGTTCCAGCGAAGCACCCGCCGCTGCGCCGCTGGCGAGCGCTCCAGCCGCTCCGCCGGAGTTAAACGGGGAGCGAGCGCCGCTGGACATAGGCCTTGATGTCATGGTCACATCCGAGGGGCTCGAAGCCCGGGAGGTCCTGCCGCAAATTCATGATGCGCAGCCTCGCCGCCACACGTTTCGCCGCCGGGTGCGGACGCCGCTGATACTTTTTCTGGTGACGTCGCTAAGCACCTGGTTTGCCGGGGCGACGCTCTGGATGCCGCCGCATTATCTGCTTGGCGAAATTGTCTGGGCACCGATTGTCTATGACGGATTTGAGGTGGCCTACTATCCGTACCAAATTAGCTTCATGGAGCTGCGCCAGGTTTTGTACGTTCACTGGTTCGACGGCTTGATCTATATGGCGAGCGTACAGCTCATCTTGTTTTCCCACGAAATGGGGCATTTTCTGTACGCCATCTATTACCGAGTCCGCTGCACACTTCCTTACTTTATTCCACTTCCAATTGCGCCCACAGGCACGATGGGAGCCGTTATCGCCATGGAAGGGCACAAGGCAAATCGGCCGCAAATTTTTGATATCGGCATCGCCGGTCCGATTGCCGGGCTTTGTGTGGCTATCCCTATCCTGTGGCTGGGTGTGCGAAACCTGAATCTTGATTTGCCAGCGGGCGGGGGGTTTGCTCTCGATCTTCCGCTGGCCATTCGCTGGCTAGTCGAGCAAGCTCACCCCGGCAAACTAGGGGAGACCAACCATGTCTGGTTGAGTCAGGCGAATCCTTGTTTCATCGCCGGTTGGTTCGGCTTGTTCATGACCGCCCTCAATATGATGCCGGTCAGCCAACTCGACGGCGGCCACATTACCTACACACTTTGGGGCAAAGGGGCTCACTGGGTGGCCCGAGGCTTCATGGTGTTAGTCTTTGCGTACATCGCCTTTACCGGAAACCCGAATTTCGGATTGATGGCCATGCTGGTGATGCTCATCGGAACCGACCATCCACCGACATCTGACGACAAAGCTCCCATCGGCACATTCCGAACTCTGCTGGGGTATGCCTCGCTGATCATTCCCATCGTTTGCATTTCGCCCAAGATCATTGTACTTCAATAGTTTTGAAACCCAAACCGCGAATCGATCAAGATTACAATTGGACCGAAAAGATGATCATGCGCCCCGCTCTCTTGCTCACGCTCAACTCCCTCCTTTTTCTCACGGCTACCGCGTTCGGTGCCGAGAAATGGCCCGGCTGGCGGGGGCCGCGCGGGGATGGGACGAGTCTGGACCAGGATGTCCCGACTCACTGGGACGGGGCGAAGGGGGAAAACGTCGTTTGGAAAGTTCCCCTCGTCGGCAGCGGGCATGCTTGCCCGGTGATTTGGAACGAACGGATTTTCATCGTCGCTTGCAATGAAACGACGCTGGAGCGTACGCTCTCTTGTCTGGACCGCGCCACCGGCAAAACACTCTGGCAAAAAACCGTGTTCCGCGGGCCGCTGGAATCCAAGCACGCGCTAAACAGCTTCGCCTCCAGCACGCCGGCCACCGACGGCAAACTGATCTTCGTCTCCTTCCTGGAAGCCGAGGACCGGACGATTCCCGCCCCGAACGTCGGCACTCCTCGGAACATCACGCCCGGCAAGATGGTCGTCGCCGCCTACGACTTTGACGGCAACCAGAAATGGCTCGTCAAACCGGGGCCGTTCATCAGCGCCCATGGCTATTGCTCCAGCCCGGTTCTGTTCGAGAATCTCGTCATCGTCAACGGCGACCACGACGGCGATTCATACCTCGTCGCCCTCGACAGAGAGACCGGCAAAGAAATCTGGAAGCAGAACCGCCAGCACAAAATTCGTAGCTACGTCACGCCGCTCATCCGCGAAATCGATGGCCGCACCCAGATGATCCTCTCCGGCAGCAAGCACATCCTCAGCCTCAACCCGCGCGACGGCTCCCAGCACTGGATTATTCAAGGCCCCACCGAGCAGTTCGTCGCCTCGATGGTCTACGACGGCAAATTCCTCTTCATGACCGCCGGCTTTCCCACCTACCACGTCATGGCGATTCGCCCCGACGGTCGCGGGGACGTGACCGAAACGCATGTCGCCTGGCATGAGACTAACGCCAAATGCTATGTTCCTTCGCCGGTCGTGGTCGGCGGCTACTTGATCGTCCCCGACGACCGGGGCACGGTGAACTGCTTCGCCGCGGAGACCGGCGAACGGCTCTGGATGGAGCGCATGGGGAACCAGTACAACCATTCCCCCGTCACCGCCGACGGCCTCGTCTACCTCATTGCCGACGACGGCCGCACCAAGGTCATCCGCCCCGGAGAAAAACTGGAGGTGCTTGCCGACAATCAGCTTGGCGAATTCTGCTTCTCATCGCCGGCTATTGCTGGCGACCGGTTATATGTCCGTGGGGAGAAGCATCTGTTTTGTATTGGGAAGTGACAGACGTGCGGCAATTGTGACTGCCATGAACGACCTTCAGCACGAAATTGGTACAAGCACCTCCTCCAGCTTGTTGCATCGCGCCGTCGCCCAAGATAAGGACGCCTGGCGGCGGCTGTCGCTGCTGTATGGGCCGGTGGTTTATGGGTGGGTTCGGAAGGCGGGTTTCAAGGAACATGATGCGGCGGACATCGTGCAGGAGGTGTTTCAGGCGGTCTTTACCAGCCTGAATCGTTTTCGCCATGACCGGCCGACCGACAGCTTTCGCGGTTGGCTGGCGACGATCACCCATCGGCGGGCGTGTGACCAATTGCGGAAGCGGGCTGCTCAGGCACCGGCGGCAGGAGGAACGGAGGCTCAGTTGCTGCTGCAAGAATTGCCAGAGCGGCTGCCGGAAGATGGTGCGGCGGAGGATGGAAATGACGAGGCGGATTTGATTCGCCGAGCCTTGGAACTGGTGCGGCCCGAATTTGCCGAGCACACCTGGCAAGCCTGCATTCAAACAGCCGTGGAAGGTCGCCGTCCCGCCGAAGTGGCCGCCGAACTGGAGATGTCTGTCGGGGCCGTCTACGTGGCCCGGTCGCGGGTGCTTAAACGATTGAAGTCAGAGCTGGAAGGGCTGGAACCCAAAATTCGAATGACGAAACCCGAATGACGAATGTAAATCCCGTCTTCTCATTCGCCATTCGTTATTCGGGCTTCGTCATTTCCGCTGCCCCCCTGGAGGAGTGGATTTGTAAGCGCTCCGCGATTCTACTAGAAAGGCTTCGCCATCGCGTTATATGCCAGATTGGAATCCCATGCCGGCACCCGACTGTCCAACCCGCGCCGAACTCGATTCATTCCAAGCTGGCGATCTTAACGACGTTGCACTGACATCCGTCGCGTCTCACGTCGAAAGCTGCTCGAAATGTCAGCGGTTGCTGGAGACCATTATCGGCGACTCCTCGGACACGGTCCTTTCCGCGTTGCTCGCCGAGCCAATAGTCAATCCGTTTGCAGAAGAAGTCGCTTGCCGCCGTGTTATTGACCGAGTCTCCTCAATGGCGGGGGATGAGAGGCTCGCGGGAAAGGAATCTGCCCCAACCATAGATCTGGATAGTCCTCGAATTCCAGCCGGCGAGCCAACGCTCCCCGTGGAATCGATTCGCGAATACAAACTTCTCGCCAAACTGGGCGAAGGGGGAATGGGGGCTGTTTATAAAGCCCTCCACACGCGGCTGGACAAGGTCGTGGCCCTGAAGGTGCTGCCGGAGGGTCGGATTCGTGATGCCGGCAGCGTAGCCCGGTTTCAACGCGAGATGAAAGCCGTTGGCCGCCTCGATCACCCGAACATCGTGCGGGCGATGGACGCGGGGGAAGAGAATGGCACGCATTTTCTGGTCATGGAATATGTCGAAGGAGCCGATCTCTCTGAGCTCGCGAAAAGCATTGGCCCGCTGCCCGTGGCCGATGCCTGCGAATTGGTCCGGCAGGCGGCAGTTGGTTTGCAGGAAGCTCACGAGCACGGTATGGTTCATCGCGACATCAAGCCTTCGAACTTGATCTTGGCCAAACCTGCTCGCAAAAAGTCACCGCCGACGCTGAAGATCCTTGATCTGGGACTGGCGCTGCTCGCCGAAGCCTTGACTCCAGACCAGGGGCTCACCTCCACTGGCCAGATGATGGGAACCATCGACTACATGGCTCCCGAGCAAGGAAGCGATACCCACAATGTCGATATCCGCGCCGACATCTACTCCCTCGGCGCGACCCTTTACCGGCTGCTCACCGGCTCAGCTCCGTTTGCCGGAGTGAAGTTTGATACCCCGGTGAAGAAGATTCTGGCGCTTGCCACGAAGGAGCCCGCAGCGGTGCAGTCCCTTCGCGCCGATGTTCCGCCGGCGCTCGCGATGATTATCCACAAAATGCTGGCCAAAGATCCGACCCAGCGCTTTGCCACTCCGGAAGAACTCGCCGAAGCTCTCGCACCGTTCTGCCAAGGGTCGAATCTGGCCGCCCTCATGGAGCAAGGAAATCGCGCCGGCCAATCAAAATTCAGCGGTGAAGCTCCCACGCACCCGCAACTATCGTCCCCCTCCGTCGCTACCGCCCCGACGATCGACTATTCGATCAAAGCGGGTAGTAAAGCGGCTCCAGCATCGCCATCAGTACTCGGCGGACTGGGCCGCAAGGTTCCTCGTCCCATTGCGATTGCCGCAGGCTGCGGTGGGCTTGCTCTCGCCGTGCTCTTGGGCGTCGTCTTCTACCTTGAAACCCTTAAGGGGACGATCCGGATAGAAATCGACGACGACACGATTAAGGTCGCACTGGACGATAAAGGCGCGACCTTCGAGGGGATAGACAAGATGCATTCAGTCCGAGTACAGGCCGGGCCGCACGGCCTGACCATCACCCGAGGCGACCTGAAGTTTGACACGGATAAGTTCGAGTTGCGGAAGGGTGAGACCCGTCGCCTCAGCGTGAAATTCCTGGCGGGACGAGTTCAAGTTGTCGACGCCGCGAACGGTAAGTCGCTCGGCAACTCGAGTTGGCAGGGCTGGCCGAAGGATGCCCCCGCGCCGGCCATCGCGCCGTTTGACGCGAAGCAAGCCCGGAAGCACCAAGAAGAATGGGCGACCTATCTCGGAGTGCCTGTGGAATACGAGAACAGCATCCACATGAAGTTTGTCCTCATTCCGCCGGGAGAGTTCATGATGGGAAGCACTCCGGAAGAGGCGGAAGCACTGATCGCCCTCCAGCCGAATTCCAAATGGCACAAGTTTTATGCTAGTGAAGCACCGCGGCACCGGGTGATTCTCACGCAGCCGATTTATCTCGGCGCTCACGAAGTCACCCAATCACAATATGAATCGGTACGTGGCAATAACCCGTCTTACTTTGCCAGAACGGGAAAAAGGCCCGAATTCGCCGCCAAAGTTTTGGGCCTAGACACCGCGAACTACCCGGTCGATAACGTTCGGTGGAAGGATGCCGTCGAGTTTTGTTCCCGACTCAGCGAAAAAGAGCAACTTAAGCCACATTCTTCCAATGCGAGCAACGTGGGTTATGAGTTGAACGGGATGGGCTACCGTCTTCCGAGTGAGGCTGAATGGGAATTCGCTTGCCGGGCGGGTACAACAACCAGATTTTGGTATGGTAACCAAGTCGATCAATTTGCCAAGGTCGGCTGGTTTTTGCAAAACTCTAACGGCAGAGTTCACGCGAGCGGCGAGTTGAATGCGAATGCATTCGGACTATTTGACGTTCACGGCGGCGTATGGGAATGGGTTCACGACCGTTGGTCGTCAGACTATTACGCTCAATTTCGTGACAGTCCCGCAGTAAATCCCATAGGTCCAAATTCGAATGGAGCACTACGCATAATCCGTGGCGGCTCTTGGGGCGGCATCGCGTCCCACTGTCGTTCATCGAGCCGCGATGCAAACGGATTGGACGGCAACGACATTGGATTTCGAGCGATACTCACCGTTGCAGGGGTTCGGCAGGTACTAAGAAATGCGCCAGCCCAAACTGCGCTGGACGACGCGAAAGTCAATTGGCTTGGCTGGCCTAAGGATGCACCCAAACCAGCGATTGCTCCGTTCAATGAGGAGCAGGCAAAAAAACATCAACAGGAATGGGCCAAGTATTTGAAGGTTGACGTCGAGTACAAGAACTCCCTCGGCATGAAGTTCGTCCTCATCCCGCCGGGAGAATTCACGATGGGGAGCACGCCGGAAGAGATTGAAAAGGCGCTCAAGGATGCGGGTGATAACAAGAACCTGCAGGACAGTGCCAGGAGCGAGGGTCCGCAGCACAAGGTGATCCTGACGCAGCCGATCTATCTTGGCGTCCACGAGGTCACTCAGGGCAACTATGAACAAGTGATGGGGACCAATCCCGCGTATTTCGCGAAAGCGGGGCGCGAAAGAGACAACGTGGCCAAGGTATTCGGGATGGATACCACGTTTCACCCGGTGGAAGGGCTGCGCTGGGAGGAAGCTGTTGACTTTTGCAACAAGCTAAGCGAGCTGGAAAAACTCACTCCGTTCCAGCACCTGGCCGGCGAACCGGCGACTAAGGCGGTGGGGACCGGTTATCGGCTTCCCACGGAAGCTCTGTGGGAATTTGCTTGCCGGGCCGGGACAACCACCAAATATAGTTTCGGCGACAAGGAAGAGGACTTGCCGCAAGCAGCCTGGTTCCGGGGAAACTCCGACTGGCGAACTCACAAAGTGGGAGAGCTGAAAGCGAATCCCCTGGGACTATTCGACATTCATGGCAATGTGTGGGAGTGGATGCAGGATGGGTTTGAACCGGCTTATTACGGGCAGTTTTCCGATAAACCCGCGCAGGATCCCAGCGGCCCCGCTCCAGCGGGTACCAATCGCATCTTGCGGGGAGGCGGATGGAACCTGATTGCGCCTCTCTGCGGTTCCTCGCGCCGCTTTGCCTCGGGCACTAACGTCAACTATTACGACTACGGCTTCCGCGTGGCTCTCTCCGTTGATGCAGTCAAAAAGGCGATTGCGGAGAAGAGAACGGAGCCGTCCGCTGCCGCCAAGGCCGGCTGGCACGGCTGGCCGGCAAATGCCCCGAAGCCGGCGATTGCGCCGTTTACGGCCGAGCAAGCAAAGAAGCATCAGCGGGAGTGGGCCGCGTATCTGAATGTCGATGTCGAGTACGAGAACGCGCTGGGCATGAAGTTTATGCTCATCCCGCCCGGCGAGTTCCCCATGGGTTCCACCCAGGGGGATCCGAACGAAGCACCCGTTCATCAAGTTACGATCACCGCGCCGTTTTACCTGGGCACTTATGAAGTGATGCAAGAAGAGTACATCGCGGATAACGACGCCAAACCTAGCAAGTTTTCAGGAAAGCGGATGCCGGTCGAATCAGTCACTTCCGAGGAAGCGAGGAAGTACTGTCGCTGGATTGCCGAGCACAAGCGCTTCGCTTATCGTCTCCCCACGGAGGCGGAGTGGGAATTCGCTTGTCGGGCGGGTGCCTTGACGGAGTGGAGTTTCGGCGACGAACCGGACATTGGTGGCGAGTATTCCTGGTGCAAAGAAAACAGCGGCGAAAAGCCCCACCCCGTGGGCGAGAAAAAGCCCAATTCTTTCGGACTGTTCGACATGCATGGCAATGTGTTTGAGTATTGCGAGGATTACACGGCTGCTTATTCTCCCGATCCTGTGGTCAATCCCCAAGGACCAAAAATCGGCCGTTATCGCGGCTTTCGCGGGGGAAGTTGGTTCTTCCCAAGGTTTGAGTCGCGCTCTGCCGACCGTCAGGACAAAGAGTGGCCCGCCCGAGGCTCACACGTCGGCTTTCGCGTGGCGATTTCGGTGGATGCCGCTAAAAAACGAATCGCTTCGCCTTCGTTAAAGCATGCCTTGCTATTGGATGACCGGACCGACGCTCTCGATCTCTCGGAGGTGACTTACGACGGCTCGCACGATCTGACCATTGAAGGCTGGTTCAAGGCACTGGAATTTGGCCACTCTGAGTTCGCTCGCTTTGAACCCGATGGCCCGGTGATTTTTGCCATGCCCAAAGGAAAGCTCGGCGAAATTGGCGCTCAGTGGAAGGATGAAAACGGCAAAGATGTCTATGCCGTTTGCGTCGACAAGCTGCGGGTCGGCCAGTGGCAACACATCGCTCTCGTTTATCGCCGCCAGAAGATGCTCTTGTTTGTCGATGGTGAACCGATTGCTGAATCGGAAGTCCCCACCAAACCGGGCGTCGTCAAGCGATTGAAGTTGTCAAACGCCTTGATGGAATTCGGTGGTCTGCGTGTTTCAAAGAAATCGCGCTACACCATCCCGTTTCAGCCCGAGAAGCGATTTGCAAGTGATGCGGATACATTGGCTCTGTTCCACTGCGACGAAGGGACGGGGGCAGTCCTCAAGGATTCATCAGGCCATGATCGTCATGGCAAGATCGTGGGAGCGAAGTGGGTTTCAACCTCTTCGACCGCCGAGCGTAAGACCGAGCCCGCTGGCGTTGACCGGGAAGTCAGTGGCACCGTCTTTCCCGCGTATTCCGCCGCACCGTTGCATCTTGTCAAGCAAAAGGACGGCTATGCCGAGGTGCAAGCAGAGCTGGAACTTCTGCGAAAATCCTCGAAGCAAAACTATCATGTCGTCATCTTGCCGACCCTGGGGGATTACTTGCCTCGTGCGACCGACTATTTGCGTCTGCTGGCGGAGGAATGGCAGCAAGAGGCGGCAGCAAAAAAGGAACCCTTCGATAGGGAGCGGCTCGTCATTATCCTCATGGCGATGAACGACCAGCAGTTGCAGATTCACTTCGGTCCCAAACTCAAGGACGGCTTAGGGCTGGAGGGGCCGCCGGTGACGAATGAGCTGCTGGTGCCGCACTTCTTGCCTTTTGCAAAGCAGGGAAAGCTGAAAGAGGGCCTGGTGTCGCTGCTTCGCGGCACGGAGAAATGGATCGCCGAGCGGGAAGCCACGAAGAATGACAAACCCAAGTGAGAGTCAATCTCTTGGGCAAATCTCCAGCCGTTATGGCAGTTCCCGAATCCGAATATTCTTGAACTCAATCGGGCTCCCTTCGGATTCTAAGCAAAGAAAGCCGCTGGCCGGGTCGCAGCCGTTGCCGCCGGAAACTTCTTCCCCGTTGACCCAGAGGCGGACTTCGCCGTTGATGGCCCGGATGTAGTAGTGGTTCCACTCCCCGTGCCCCTTCGCCAGGTCCTTCCGCGGAAAGCTCCGGCTGCCGTCGGGGGAGAGCGGGGGGAAGGGCTTCATCTTCACGCCGACCGCAAAGACGTCGCCGTTGGTGGTGAACCAGTCTCCTTTCTTGCCGGTCTGCTTCTGATACTGCTCCGCGTAGCCGTGATCGAGAACCTGCACTTCAATTCCTTTGGGGAGCTGGCCTTTCTTGACGGCTTTGAGCGATTCTTCCGTGGTCCAGACGAAGACGCCGGAGTTCCCCGCTGGCCTCAGATGCTTCCACTGCACGACTAGCTCGAAATTCTTGTACGGCTTGTTGGAGCGAATGACACCGACTGGTTTGCCCGTGCAGTGCAGCGAGCCGTCCTTCCAGGACCAGGTGTCGTCGTCGCAATTGTTGTTGGTAAAGTCCTTGTCCCCGAGCGCGACCCAGTCGGGGCCGGAGCCGTCGATAGTGGCTTTGGGGGGCAAGGAGTCTTTTTCGTCGCCGCGAGCGATTGCCAGAAGCCCGAGGACGCAGAAGAAAGTTGTGAGTTTCATGGCGAAGTTCATGATGGCCCTCCGAAGCAATGGTGATTCAGTGATTTCCCAGGTGGCATCTTACAGAAAAATCAGAGGACAGGTTGCGAACGGCACTGTCGATGTCCCACAATGGTTATGTCCAGGAGCCTCTCCCGCCTTGTAAAGGATTGACCATGCCCCGCCTTTCCATTGTCCTTCCTGCTGTTCTGATTCTCGCTGCGGTGGCTCTGCCAGCTTTGGCCGAGGAGGAGCCGCTGTTCAAGCAGAACCTGAACGTCAATCCGCTGCCGATCAAGGACGACCCGGCGGTGAAGTATGACTTCGACATTGTCTATGTCCGGGCCAAACGAGCCGGCGATAAAGTCCACAAGCGGTTCTACACCGATTTTTCCCAGCCGGTGACGATGGAGCCGGGGGCCGATTTGATGCTGCTCCATCCGGACGGGAGCGAAGAGTTACTCGTCGAAGGGGGCAAGGGATCGATCACGGACCCGGTCATTTCTTTCGACGGCGAATGGGCGTATTACGTCCACATTTACAACTTGCAGAACCACAACCAATGGTCGCCTCCGAAAGAAGGGGCAGACATCTTCAAGATTCATTTGAAGTCGCGAAAGATCGTCCGGTTGACGAATCAGCGGTTCGTCCCCAACACCGGAGCGGCGAATTGGGCCTCGGACTATCGCAAAGGGGAAGATGGCAAGACGGCTTACGACTATGGGGTCTTCAACATGGGGCCGCACCCGTTGCCGGGAGGCAAGATTGTCTTCACCAGCAATCGGGAAGGGTATCGACCGAGCAAGGGGTATCCGGCCATTGCCTTGCAACTTTTTGTGATGGATGACCGGGATGAGAGCGTCGACGCCAATGACGAATATCCAGCCAACATTGAGAAAATCGGCCATCTCAATATCGCGGGGGCGCTGCATCCTGTCGTCCTCACCGACGGTCGCATCATGTTCAGCAGCCTGGAGTCGCAGGGAATTCGGAGCGAGATTTCCTGGGGAATCTGGACAATTCATCCGGACGGCACCAACTGGGGGCCGTTAGTGAGCGCGTTTGACCCCGGCGGAGCCTCGAACGGGTTCCACTTTCAGACGCAGTTATCGGATGGCTCGCTCATTATTGAGGAGTACTACAACCAGAACAACAGCGGCTTTGGGGCGTACCTCAAAATGCCGCAGTCGCCGCCGAAGGGATATGCCGCGTTTGGACCCGGTAACATGCGGGATCCGAAGAACGTGCCGCTTCGCTTTGGCCGCTTCGACAACGGCAAGGGAAAGTACTACTATCTGCCCTTCATGCCGACCGGCGCGGTGTCGTTCACGCCTTTCGCCCTGAACCAGGAAGGGCCGGCGGACGAGTCGGTATTCGACGACAAGAGTTCGCCGAAGGTGGGCAAGTTCACGCATCCCTCGGGTGCGCCGGACAATCATCTGCTCACAATCTGGTCACTTGGGCCGGTCAATCACCAGTACACCTTTCTGCCGCAGCTTGATGGGGGCATCTACCTCATCAAGGACGGCAAAGTGTTGGAAGAACCGGGGCAAATGCGGCTGATCAAGAATGACCCGAACTACAACGAAAGCTGGCCGCGGGCGGTTGTGCCGTACAAGCGGATTTATGGCATTGATGAGCCGGCGAAGCTGAAGACCCTGGCCAACGACGGCTCGGGCTCGCCCGACTTGCCGGCGGGAACGCCCTTCGGCCTCGTCGGGACGTCGAGTTTTTACAAGCGGGAGAGCTATCCCAATGGCTCGGTGCCGGAAGGTAAAGTGACCGCCACATTTGCCGGCGGGAACGATCCCTGGAAGGGGCTGGACGCCTTCACGAGCCACGGCAACGGCATGCCGACCGCCTGGCACAATCAGGGGGGCGATGTGGGGCTTTATGACAACGCCGAAATTCATGCCATTCGCATTCTCGTGATGGAGCCGACGACCGACCGCAAGAGCGGCCCAAAGTCCGGTCGCCAGTTCTACAGCCACGCTATGGAGCGGCTGCGGATTCTCGGCGAGTTGCCGCTGCGGAAGTTCACCGGCAAAGATGGCAAAGAGCCGCTCGATCCGGACGGCAATCCGGATACGAGCTTCTTGGCCAAAATCCCCGCCGACTTGGTGTTCACATTTCAAACGCTTGATAAGGATGGCCTGGCTCTTAACATGGCTCAATCCTGGCATCAGCTTCGACCGGGCGAAGTCCGGAACGACTGTGGCGGCTGTCATGCCCACAGCCAGAAGCCTACGGAGTTCTCGCTCACCTTGGCAGCCAAACCCGAATACAAGGTGTTCGACCTGACGGAGAAGACCTCACTGGTCTCCGCGAATGGGGCGGATCAGTCGAAGCAGAAATGGGATGCAGCCAGTGACACCGGATTACGCTATCAGAATGGTCCGCTCAGCGTGGAATATCATCGCGACATCCGTCCGATTCTCGCGCGAAGCTGCACTGCTTGCCATACCGCGAAGAACGGCCAGCCGGCGGGGAACCTGGTGCTCGACGACGAGTCGCCGATCTCGTTCGAGCACCACGGCGAATTCCCCGGGACGTATTATCGCCTTGCCGTCGATGAACGGGCCAAATACGGCCACATGCCGGTCGGCTACGACTCCTGGGGTTATCCGCAGGCATCCCGCTACATCCGCAAGCTGCAGGCACGGCGGAGCCTGCTGACCTGGAAGATATTTGGCAAGCGCCTGGATGGGTTCTCGAACGAGGATCATCCGTCGGAATCCAAGCCGGGGGCAGGAGACGTGGTCGATCACGGCAAGACGATTGAGGCGAAGGGAAACGGCCACCGAGTCGATGTCGACTTCACCGGCAGCATCATGCCGCCCCTCGATGCCGTCGCTGCCGGAAAGGTTTCGCCCCTCTCCGACGAGGATCGCCGCACGCTCGTCCGCTGGATCGACCTCGGCTGCCCCCTCGACCGAGATTACGATCCAAAGAAGCCCGAGGAGCGAGGCCGCGGCTGGATGCTCGACGACCAACGGCCAACGCTGACGCTCACTTCTCCGCAGCCGGGGAAGAACGGACCGCTGACGAAGATTGTCATAGGGATGCACGATGCCTACACGGGGCTCGATGCAGCAAGCTTGCAAGTGACCGCCGACGTGCCGCTGGCGGGAGCTGGACCGGGCGAAAACCTGGCGATCAAGTTCAAACCGACATCACAAGGCGTTTGGGAATGGAAGCTCGATCAGCCCGTCGAGAATCTGACCGCGGCAAAACTCCACGTTTCGGTGAAGGATAAGCAAGGAAACACCAGCCGGATTGTGCGGACTTTTTCCGTCGCGAAGGAAGGGAAATAATGCAGACGACTTTGTTTTGCGGTCTGCTCGCAGTTGTATTGGCTGCGTCGGTCTTGGCCGCCGATCCCAAGCCGATTACCATCATCCTAGATACTGACATCGGCACCGACGTTGACGACGCCTTCGCTCTGGGACTGATTCTCGCCAGTCCGGAGCTCGAGCTCCGCGCGGTGACGACGAGCGGCGGGCAGACCGAGGATCGGGCCTGGCTCGTCTGTCGCTTTATCACGCAGTGCGGCAAGGCGGGGATTCCGGTCGCCGCCGGGGCTGAGCCGCAGGCGAAGTCGGAGGTCAACGACCAGATTCAGTACCGCCGGCATCCCGCGGCCATTTTCAACAGGACGTTGAAGCCGGTGAAGGAGCCGGCCGCGGAAGTGCTCTTCGCCGAGCTGAAGAAGCAGCCGGGCGAGGTTACGGTGGTGGCGGTTGGACCGCTCACAAACGTAGCCCGGCTACTCACCGACCATCCGGAGGCCGCGAAGCTGATGAAAGGGCTCGTCATCATGGGGGGCTCGGTCTTCGCCGGCTATAGCGGCAAGGCCCCCGCGGAGCCGGAGTGGAACATCAAGCTCGACGTGGCGGCGGCAAGGAAGGTGCTGGCATCGGGCATCCCGCTCACGATTGTTCCGCTCGACGCGACCTCGCTCACCAAGGTGCCGCCGGAGGAGCAGCAAAAGCTCTTTGCCGCGGGCCGCCCTCTCGCCTGGCAAGTGGCGAACCTGCTGGAACTCTGGAACCAGCCCGTGCCGACGCTCTTCGATCCGGTCGCTGTGGCCTCCATGTTGCGGCCAGGGGACTTCGAATTCGAGGAGCTGCAGCTCACGATGAACGATCAAGGGCTGATGGGGGTCGGCAAAGGGAAGCCCAACGCCCGCGTCGCCGTCTCAGCAAAGCAGGAGCAACTCGTCGGTTGGATCATGGAGCGGATTACCTCCGCCGGCGAGCCGCGATTTCCCGCCGAGCCAAAGAATCTCAGCCAGATCGTTCCCCAAGGCAATTTCCCCAGCCGCGTTCATGTGGCGGAAGACTACGACACGGACATTGAGCGGCGCTGGTGGATGAGCGGAAAAGCAGAATCGAAGGACTTGCCCAAGGGGAGCAAACGAGCCTGTCGCGCAGTCCTCACCCAGGACTTCGATGACCTCCAGGGGGACAAGAAAACGATGTACCGGGCCGTCATCTTCAATCCGGTCCCCGGCCCGCCAATGGGACCAAACACAAGGCTCTCCTTCAAATACAAATTACATGGCACAAGCACGCTCCGCGTTCAGCTCTACAGTCTGTCCAACGGCTATCACCGGAATCTTTCGGTGAAGGACCTACCGCAGGACAAATGGGAACAGGCAACGGTCGACATGACTCAACTCCGCCGCCCCGACGGCAGCGGTGGCCCGCTCTCCGCCGACGAGCGGATTGACGACATCCAGTTTTACATCGACCCCCGAGCCGAACTCTTGATTGACGACGTAGTTCTCTTCGATGCCGCTGAAAAGGACGAGAAGCGGCCGTTCCCCAGTCGCATCCTCTTCACTGGCTGGTTCGATACCGGCAAGCAAGGACAGGAGTGGCCTGGCACGTTCGATATCGTCCCCCATGACAAGCCGCGGACTTGGAAATATGCCAAGTCAGTGCCAAGTGACTCGGCGGATAAACCGGGAAGCGAAATTCGCCTCGGCCTCCGCGGCGAACGGCCGCTCGGAAAAGAGTGTGAGCTGAAGTTCCTCTATCACCTGGAAGGCAAAGGCCCTATCGACGTCGAGTTTTTCCGCGGCGGAAAGCCGCTGGCTGGCGGCTTGCAGCCGGTGAGCAAGCTCCAGACCGCCGCTTGGACGGAGACGACGCTGAAATACACCTTCCCGTCAGCCGAGAAGGGAGCAGCGGTGGACGAAATTCGCTTTGGGATTCGTGGAGCGAGTACGCTGAAAATTGATGATCTGCTGCTCTACGAGAATTGAATTAACCATGCCCGCGAACCGTATGAGAAGGGTCGCCGGCGTCAATCCAAACTATTACTTCCAAAACGGACTGTGATAAAAAGGACTCGAAGACATTGAATGCCAAGGTGCGAGGCATGTGTAGGCGGCTAGGATACCACCCGATTCCCACTCCGCAACACGGACACGGTTGTCCGATATGAAGTTCGCCAGAAACTTGCTGCCTCAGATTTAGCGGAGAGTATGCGTGAAGACTATGGCCTTCTGAATCTTGATACTCACAAACACCATATACCCGGTTGAACGACAAGTTGAGGCGCGAATTCGAGTTGGATACGAGAAAAACGTCCCCTTCTCGTTCAGACTTGGCTCTTGCAATCACATCCGCAACCAACCCCAATCCTGATGCCGCATAGAAATTCGGCTCCAGAAACCAACCCATTTCGGGGTTGGCAAATTCGAGAAGCGGCCTAGCAGAATGAATTTCACGCGATGAAAGTGTGAAGATGACTCCAGTGGCGACCCGCCCTTCGAACTCTCGCAATTCATTTCGTAGAGATTCTGGAATTTTTGCACACGGTGCGCAAAGTCCATCGTTCTCTGCTGCCGTTTGAGGCAGAATCAGGTTGCCGCATTCGATACACTTAACTTTCTCAATGGCCATGCGGAACTCGCTGCCTACGCCAGCATCTTCTCCACCACCTTCCCATGCACGTCCGTCAGTCGAAAGTCGCGGCCTTGGAAGCGGAAAGTGAGTTTGAGGTGGTCGAGCCCCATCAGGTGCAGGATGGTGGCTTGCAGGTCGTGGACATGGACCTGGTCCTCGACGCCGTAGTAGCCGATTTCGTCGGTCTTGCCGAGGGAGAGGCCGGGCTTCACGCCGCCGCCGGCCAGCCACATGGTGAAGGATTCGATGTGGTGGTCGCGGCCGGGGAGGTCGCGGACTTCCCCCTGCGGCGTCCGGCCGAATTCGCCTCCCCAGACGACGATTGTGTCCTTGAGCAGGCCGCGGCGCTTGAGATCCTTCACCAGGGCGGCTGCTCCCTGGTCGGTTTCCTTGCAGATTTTGTCAAGGGACTCGCCGAGCTCGGTTCCTTTGTTGCCGTGATGGTCCCAGTCGGTGTGGTAGAGCTGCACGAACCGCGTGCCCCGCTCGATGAGGCGGCGGGCCAGCAGGCAGTTCATGGCGAATGACGGCTTTCCTTTTTCGACGCCGTAGAGCTGCATGGTTTCTTGGCTTTCGCCGGAAAGGTCCATCAGTTCCGGGGCACTGGCCTGCATCCGAAATGCCATCTCATACGATGCAATCCGCGTGGCGATCTCGCCGTCACCTGTTTCGGTAAGCCGCAGCTTGTTGAGGGAATTGACCGCGCCGATGAACCGCTCCTGCTCTTCGCGGGCGATACCCTTGGGGTTGTCGAGGTTCAGGATCGGTGCGCCGGTGCTGCGGAATGGAACTCCCTGGTAGCTCGTCGGCAAAAAGCCGCTTCCCCAGTTCGGAGCGCCGCCGCGGGGACCGCGAGGACCGGATTGCAACACCACGAAGCCGGGAAGATTTTTGGACTCGCTGCCGATGCCGTAGGTAATCCAGGCCCCCATGCTTGGCCGGCCGAACAGCGGCGAGCCGGTGTTCATGAAGAACTTGGCCGGGCCGTGATTGAAGACGTCCGTCTTCATCGCCCGCAGCGTGCAGATTTCGTCCGCCACGATCTGCAAGTGCGGCAGGCACTCGGAGATGACCTGGCCGCTTTCGCCATGCTTGGCGAACTTCCGCACGCAGCCGAGCAGCTTGGCGTCCTGCTTGATGAAAGCGAACCTCTTGTTGGCGACGAACGACTGCGGAATCTGCTGGCCGCCGAGCTCCTGCAGCTTCTCCTTGGGCTCAAACAGCTCGAACTGGCTCGGCCCGCCGGCCATAAACAGGAAGATGACGTTTTTGGCTTTGGCCGGAAAATGCGTGGGCCGAACGGCGAGAGGATCACCTCCCACGGTTCTCTCGGCGGCTTGTGCCTGCCCATTTCCTTCCGCGAGCAGCGAGGCCAAAGCCATTCCGCCCAGGCCGATGCGGCAGTCCTGGAGGAAGTGGCGGCGAGTGATATCCATTGATGGAGACATATCGTTCATCCTACTCCCTCGTAATCATCTCATCCAAATTCAAAATCACCCGGCAGAGGCTGATGGCGGCAGCGAGTTCGGACGCCTGAGTGCTGGTCAGCGACTCCAGCCCCTTGGGCAGCAGGTCCTTGGCGGCAGTCGGGTCTTTGGAAAAAGTGTCGGTTTCTTGCCGGGCAATTTGGGTCAGCGCCTCGCGCTCGGCAACAGTTGGAGAGCGGGAGAGACAGAGCCGGAAGGCGTACTCGGCCCGAGCGACGGAATCGGCGGGAGCTTCGGCCACGATCCGCTGCCCCATGGTTTGCACGCATTCGACAAATGCTTCATCGTTGGCGAGCGTTAATGCTTGCAGCGGTGTGTTGCTCCGGATGCGGCGGGTGCAGGTGACGTTGCCGTTGGGAGCATCGAAAATGGTCAGCATGGGGTAAGGTGCGCTGCGCCAAAAGTGCGTGTACATCCCGCGGCGATAGCGGTCCGCTCCGGTCGCGGCTTTCCAGTTCTTGGGATCCTGCGTGAAGTCGTAGACTCCTTCCGGCTGCGGCGGAAAGACGCTTGCGCCACCCAGCACATTCGTAAGCAGCCCAGCAGCGGACAGCGCTACGTCGCGCACAATCTCGCTATCCAGCCGAAGGCGAGATTGGCGGGCGAGGAGCTTGTTCTGGGGATCTCGCTCTGCCAAGTCGGTACGCCAATTGGACGACTGGCGGTACGCGGCGCTCGTTACGATGCGACGGTGCATCCGCTTCACGTCCCAGGCACCTTCCACGAATTCCTTGGCGAGATAGTCGAGCAATTCGGGATGGGTCGGCGGTGTTCCTTGGGTGCCAAAGTCGTCCTCCGTTTCGGCGATGCCCCGGCCGAAGAACTTCTGCCAGTCGCGATTCATGACGACGCGTGGCGTAAGAGGGTTCTCCGCGGCGACGATCCATTTGGCGAAGTCGAGCCGATTGCCGCGAACTGTTCCTTTCAACCCTTCGCCTGCGACTTCGTGTTTGACCTGCATCGCGGGCAACACCGCGGGAACGCCACCGTGAACCTTCGCCCCGCGATCGAGAAAATCGCCCCGTTTGTGGACGAACGTCTCGCGCCCCTTCTCTCGCTCCTTCATGATCATCGTCGTCGGGATCTTGGGCTCGTCCTGCTTGAGCTGGTATATCTGTTCCAAGATCGGGAATGCCTTGCGGGCCTCCTCGATTTCCCGGTAATGGTCCTCGATGAGCTTCTTATTGGCGGCGTCCCGTTTTTCGAAGGCCATGTCGTAAGCAACCTGTACCGGACCGGGAAGCCGGCCTCGCTGCTGGGGGGTGAGGGTCTTTTCCCAGGCCTTTTGGGCCCCTTCGAGCTGCGGACGCTGTTTTTCCATCTCCGCATCGAGTTCTTTGACCTTGGCTCGCATTTGAGTCCGTTTTTCCAAATCGCCGCGGGCGACTTGCAGTTTCGAGGGGACTTCAATCGTCGGCTCGTCGCAGTTGTTGAGGAGGGCGAAGAATTCGTAATACTCAATCTGAGAGATCGGATCGTATTTGTGGCTGTGGCAGCGGGCGCAGCCGAGCGTGAGGCCGAGGAAGACGGAGCCGGTGGTGGCGACGCGGTCGGCGACCGCCTCGACGCGGAACTGCTCCTGGTCGGTCCCACCTTCTTCGTTGATGAGCGTGTTGCGGTGAAAGCCGGTGGCCGTCAGTTGCTCGGGGGTTGGCTTGTCGAGCATGTCGCCGGCGATTTGCTCCAGCGTAAACTGGTCGAACGGCTGGCCGTGGTTGAGGGAGTCGATGACCCATTCCCGGTACTTCCAGATCTGCCTGCCAAAGTCCCGCGTATAGCCGTTGCTGTCGGCATAGCGGGCCATATCCAGCCAGTGCCGGCCCCAGCGCTCGCCGTAGTTCGGTGCGGCCAGCAGGCGGTCCACGACCTTCTCATAGGCATCGGGAGCCTGGTCCGCCTCGAACGAAGCTACCTCGTTGGGACTCGGCAGCAGGCCGATGAGGTCCAGATAAGCTCGCCGCAGGAGCGTCGCCTTCTCGGCGGAGGCAGAAGGGCCAATCCCTTCCTTTTCCAATCGGGCGAGCAGATAGGTATCAATGGCTCCGCGCGGCCAGGCGGCGTCTCGCACCGCGGGAAGCGGACTGCGGACCGGGGGCTGGAAAGCCCAGTGCTTGTTCTCCGGTGCCGGAAGCGGTTTCTCGTCGGCCGGTGCTTTGGCTCCTTCGTCAATCCATTTTGATAGCAATTCGACCTGAGCCGCGGTGAGCCCTGAGCCCTCGGGGGGCATCTTGGAGATCGTGTCGCTCTTGCCGGTAATGGCCTTGATCAGCAGACTTTCCGCGGACTTGCCGGGGACAATGGCCGCTCCCGCATCGCCGCCACGGACGGCGCTGGCCGTAGTGTCCAGGCGGAGGCCGTTTTCCTGTTTCCTCGGCCCGTGGCATTTGCCGCACTGCTGGGCGAGCAGCGGCTTGATGTCCTTGAGATAGTCAACTTCATCGCCGGAGGCAACGCCTGCCGCAAGAACGACAAAAGCGATAACCGTCACTCGATACCAATTCCAAACCGCCATTGAGAAAACCCCCTGGCATTTCCACACGAACGAGCCAAACCATCAGTATCAACTGATTGCACCCTTTTGTAAATCAGCAATCCGGCTCACTAAGGCGGACTTTGCAGCAGCGGCAACGGCGGCGGTATAATCTGAATTCATCGGGCTGGGGGTAGCTCCCCCGCGCCGGCCGCTATCGTGTGACTCACTCCCACGGTGGCGGCTGGCAAGCCCGGCTTTTAAGGAGTGAGACGATGGAAACGGAAGCGATCAAGAGCACGGCTCTGGAACTGGGCCAAACACTGAGCGGCCTACAATACACGCTCCGGCCAACGGCGGATCAAGATAACACGACGCCGCTTATCGTGCGCACGCTCATCCCGCGACTGTGGCAGCAAGCCACGGACCTTGAAGCCGTTCTGACCGAAGCCACCCTAGCCGCCCTGGGAGGGCTGCACAAAACGTCCGTCTCTTTTGACGGCTCGCCATATCGTTGCTACGCGGCGGCGCTGCAATCGCTGGCAATGAAGGCAGCCCGCAACTTTTTGTTTGCGGATGCCGAGAAACACCCCACCGAGGCCCTCTTCTCTCCTTTATCCGCAACTCCCAACGTGGAAAATCTTGTCCGCGATTGGCCCGCAATCGTGCGGTCAAGGCCGGCCAATGACGACTGCGATATTGAAGAGTTGATTATTAACGTGGAAAAAGAATGCGACCGACTTCGCGGGGACGCGAATGATGCATACACGCTGCCGATCCCCAAGAGCGAATATGCCAAGGCCCGAAAGATGACCACCAGAACGCTACACAATCATTTAGCCGAGCCCGGCAAAATTCCCCACCGCAACAATAAGCACACGACTGTAGAAGTCCACAAAAGCGCCTGCCCGCCGGCATTGTGGGAGAAGTATAAGCCGGCTTGAACCGGAAAGAAGCGGAAACGAACCGGAAACATTCGGCAATATCTTTCCGCTTACTCTTTTAGACTTTGACACGATAAAAGGCATGCCTATTCTTGGGGCATGCCCGCAATTCTTCTCACCGTCGATGAAGCCGCCGACATTCTGCGGATGACACCGCGGCGGCTCACCCGCATGGCCAACCGTGGCGACGTTCCGCGCGTGGACTTGGGGGACGGTGACCTGCGATTTGCCCGCGAAGACCTCGAAGCATGGGCGGCATCTTGCAAGCAGCCGGCAAAGGGGGCCACCGATGCTACATAGCCCCCCCGTCGATTCGGACGCCTGGGAAGTTGTCGGTTACCTCGACGACGACGCCCTCGACGTGCTGGCGGAACTGTTGGTCACGCTTTCGGATGCGGCGGAAGACAAGCAAGAGCAAGGAAGCGAAGGGGAGGCCCGAGCGTGACCACGGAAGGGAAAAAAGTTTTGCACCCGGAATACGATGTTCGCCTGCGCGTTCTGCCGGATGACAGTATCGACGGCGACGGCTACCGGCGACTGCGGGCATTCTTGAAAGCGGCAATTCGTAGCTGGCGGCTGCAATGCGTGAGGATCACGGAAGCAAAGCCGCAAACGGAGGCGCAGCCGTGAGCAACTATCAAATCGATGAAACGGAAGTCAGCCGAGCCCTAAAGCTCATTGCCCCACCCGTTACGGAACTGCGGGTAATGAATGCGACCGTGGCCGGCGAGCGCCGCACCGGCGGAACATTCAGCGGCTACTTTGACAGCGACCATCACGCGGAACTGATTGCCGAATTGCGACGGGTTCAAAATGCGTCAGCCGCTTACTTCATTTTCAACGAATTGAAGCCCGAGCTACTGGCCCGTAGATGCAACCGGGCCGAAATCATCGGCGACCGTACACCCGTCACCGGCGACAAAGATATTTTGCGGCGGCGCTTCCTGCCAGTTGACGTGGATAGCGTGCGCCCGGCCGGCGTAAGCGCCACCGATGCCGAGCGCACTGCGGCCTACGAAATGGTAATCGACATTGACGCGCATCTTTGGGAGAAGGGCTACCCGCCCGGCATCATCGCGGACAGCAGCAACGGCGCGCACTTGCTCATTCCCTTGGACCTGCCCGCCAATGACCACGGATTCGTAAAGCGGCTGCTCACTGAATTGGCCGCGAGGTTCAACACCGACAAGGCCACGGTGGATACGAGCGTCCACAACGCCAGCCGAATTTGGAAGCTGTACGGCTGCGAATCCCGCAAAGGGGACAACTGCCCGGCACTGGGGCGAGTCTGGCGGCTATCGAAAATTCTCACCGAATGTCAGGAGTTGCCGCACGATGCCTAAGTCAGTTGCAATCACGGAAGAAAATTGCTGGGAAGTATCGGGAATGGATCCCGAGCCCGAGCCGGACTATTCCGCACCGGCTACGAATGGCAACGGCGCTCATTTCGATATGGCAGAGTATGCCAGTCGCCACGGGCTACGGATCACGGGCACCGGGCAGCACAACGGAGCAACGAAGTACATCTTGGAAGAATGCCCGTTTGATAGTTCGCACCGTGGGAAGGATGCCGCGCTCTTCCTCTACCCCAACAATGCGAGGGGGTTCAAGTGCTTGCATCAATCGTGCTCATCGTTCGGATGGAAGGAACTGCGGCAAAAGTTGGAACCCGGATACGACCGGGACTGGCGGCAGAATCCGCCGGCATCGGCTCTTGCTGCCGGGCGGGAATTGGCTGGTGAGAAGGGGGACAAGGCACAACGGGAGCGGCTGGTAAAAACATGGGAACCGAAGCTGCTCACCTCCGCGGAGTTTCAAGCTGGCGACTATCGGCAAGAGTATGTCGTCAACAGGATGCTGGTGAAGGGGCAGCCGTTTGTAATCGGGGGACAATCCAAGACGCTGAAAACCAGCCTGCTAGTGGACTTGGTGCTTTCCATCGGGCTAATCGGGCAAAGCTTCCTGAATACCTTTCCCGTCTGCCGTCCGGGGAACGTGATGTTCTTGTCCGGGGAATCCGGCGAATTCACTTTGCAAGAGACGATGCGACGAGTGGCAAAGTCAAAAGACGTGAACCCGGCGGACGCGCGGGTACTGTGGGGGTTTTCTCTACCGTCGATTTCCAGCGGCCTGGACCTGGATACGCTCCGCAAGGTTATCCAAGAGCATGAAATCAGCGTGGCGGTTATCGATCCCCTCTACCTCTGTCTGATTGCCGGCTCCGCAACCCCGATTCAAACCAGCAACGTCTTTCAGATGGGACCGCTACTGCGGGAGTTGTCCTACATCGGGCAAGAGACGGGCTGCACGATGGGTATCTGCCACCATACGACAAAGCGACTAGAGCGGCCCGGCGAAGCTCCCACCTTGGAAGATTTGAGCATGGCCGGAATAGCGGAATGGGCGCGGCAATGGATTCTCCCCGGCCGGCGAGAGAAGTACATCGAAGGGAGCGGCGAGCACAAGCTATGGCTACGGGTAGGCGGCTCCGCGGGACATTCCGGCTTGTACTACCTCGACATTGACGAAGGGAAGCTACAAGACGATTTCAGCGGCCGGCAATGGAATGTAACCGTGGGAAGCGCAGCCGAGGCCCGCCACGATGCCGAGCAACAGAGGACAGCCGCGAAGGAAGCACAAAGGGCAGGGAAGCTCACCGCGGATATGGGGAAGGTAAAGGAAGCCCTGGCAAAAGTACCAGCCGGCGAAACGTCCAAGTGGATCAGGGAATCGACCGGACTCAACACAGCGCCCGCCAATGCCGCTATTGCCGAACTGCTGAAGAATGAAGCAATCGAGCGGTGCGACATATTCAAGCCGAACCGCAAAGCACCCTACGAAGGGTTCAAGAATAAGCCAGTTGCGAACAATGAAATACTGCCATTTACACCCCCTGAATAGGGCTACGGGATGACCGGGATAAAGCATCGGGATAGCTGGTTATCCCATAGCCTGTACCACCATCGGGATGATAGGGGCCTTTATATAAGGCCCTATCCCGTAGGTGGTGCAGGGAGTGAATACCAAACAAGAAAAGAGAGGAAGCCGCTTATCCCGATGGTCCCCCACCCCCCCACCCCATCAAGTTACCCCGACAGCATCCTGGCAGCGGTGAGACTTCCCGGCCTCGCCATTTTTGCATAAGCACCCGTCAATTTTGCCCCTCCCCCTGAGCCCATGACCGCCAAGCTAACCAGTCAGCAGCAGATTGCCACCATGCAGGCCCTGAGCCAAGGGGCGGCGGCTTGGCTGGTGGGACTGAGCCCCCGCACGTTCCGCGACACAACCGCGCCACGGGGCTCTGCGGGGCTCTACAACGCCCGCGACTTACTCGCCTGGAAAACTGGCCCGGCTGCCGGTTCTGACGATCCGCTTTTGAGCGGTGGCGACTCCCCCAACTTGGAACGATACCGGGCAGCGAAAGCAGACCTTGCCGAAATGGACGCCCTCGAGCGCCGCGGCCGGCTGGTGGACGTGGATGCGTTTGCGGAATGGTGGGGAACCGAAGTTGCCGCACCGATGCGTAGGGCGGTAAAGACGCTGCAAAGCCGGTTCGGTGCCGACGCTGCCGAGATTGTGGCGGCTGCTCTGCGGAAGGTGGAACCCGCGGTAGAGAAACGGAGCGCCGCCGAATGATGACCTTCACCCTGGGGAACCGCCTGCGCGAATCGCTCTTGCCCCGCCGGGCTCGCTCCGTTTTGGAATGGGCAACGTCAACCGTCGTCATTCCCGATGGCCCGGCCAAGGGGACGATGTTTGACCCCGAGACGCAACCATTCAGCCGGCTCTTCTTGGAAGCCCTCGACTCCGCATTGTGGGAAAGAATCGTCGCCACGGGGCCGACGCAAACCGGCAAGAGTTTGATTTGCTACGTCATTCCCGTTTTGCATCACCTCTTCGCCCTGAATGAAACCGTGGTAGCTGGTTTGCCCACGGGCGATATGTCCGATGACAAGTGGAAGGAAGACTTCCTGCCCGTGATTGAAGCTTCCCCCGAGTTGCGGCGGCTGCTCCCCGCGACCGGCCCCGGCAGCCGATCCGGGCGCGTCCGCACCCGCGTTAAATTTCGCAACGGGGCAACGCTGCGATTTATGACCGGCGGCGGAAACGACAAGACCCGCGCCGGGTTTACTTCCCGAGTGCTGGCAGTCACCGAAGTGGACGGGCTCGACGTGGCCGGCACAACCAGCCGGGAAGCCGACAAGCTCAAACAGTTGGAGGCCCGGCAACGTGCTTTCCTTTCGATGGGAACCCGCACGTATTTGGAATGCACTGTCACCACCACGAAGGGGCGAATCTGGCAGGAATACGTCAACGGGACTGAAAGCCGCATAGCCCGCCCCTGCCCGCACTGCAAAGCCTACGTCACCCCCGGCCGCGATTGTCTCACCGGCTGGGCCGATGCTGAAAACGAATTGCAAGCAAGAGCGGCGGCGGCGTGGTCTTGTCCCGAGTGTGGCGAACTGTGGAGCGAAGCCGAGCGCTACGCCGCGAACCGCAAGAGCGTGCTGGTACATCGTGGGCAGGAAGTCACACCCGATGGCATTGTCACCGGCCCGAGCCCGCCGACGCGCACGTTAGGTTTTCGGTGGACGGCAGTTGATAACCATTTTGCCAGCGCTGCGGACGTGGCCGCGGATGAATGGCAGGCGACAAAAGAGATTGACCGGGACAACGCGGAAAAAGAGCTATGCCAGTTTGTGCATTGCATCCCGCACGATCCGCCCGATGTCACAATCACGCCCTTGGAAGTGGAGCAAATCGCCAAGCGAGTAACGCCCCTCAAGCGCGGCGAACTCCCCGCCGGCTGCGCGGGAATCACCATCGGGGTAGATACCGCCAAGAATCGATTGCACTGGACCGCGGCGGCCTGGCTGCCGAGCGGCGGCGGCAGAATCATTGACTATGCCGAGCAAGCCTCACCCGCCGATACGCTGGGCACAAAAGCCGGGCTACTCTTCGCGCTCCGCACCCTGCAAAAGATGTTCTCCACCCGCTGGCAGCAGCAGCCGGCGCAAATCTGGATTGACTCCGGCTGGTATGAACATACCGAAGCGGTTTACGAATTCTGCGCGGAAGCAAACGAAGGGATTCGTGCAGGGGCCGAGCGGTGGAGGCCGAGCAAAGGCTACGGAACGGGACAACGGCGGATGGAATCGTACTATGTTCCGAAAAAGACAAACGCGGATATTCGCTACATCGGCAACAGTTACCACCTTTCGCGCATCGGCCGCGGGAAAACACTGCTCGCGCACGTCAACGCGGATTTTTGGAAGGGTGAACTACACCAGCGGCTCGCCCTGCCCCCGGATGCTCCGCTGGCCCTGCTCTTGTTTGACGCTGCCGACGCCACCACCCATCGGGAATTTGCCGAGCATCTAACCGCAGAGAAACAAGTCGAGCGGTGGATTGAAGGCAAAGGGGAAGTGATTTGCTGGGAGCGCGTTCACCGGGCTAATCACTATTTGGATTCGACCTACTCCGCGGTGGCTGCCGGGAATTTGCTGCTTGCCCTGGGAGGCAATCAGCAGGGCTCGCGCTCCCCGCAACCGCAACCGCCCGGCCGCATCCGCGAAATGAAGTGGAGACGATGAAACCTATTTTCAGGAGAGAAGAAATGCTCATCACAAAAACGGAATGGAAACGAGCGGTAGCTGCAACGGCAGCGGACACCCTCACGGAACTGGTAGCGGAGATTCCGGCCAGCGATCCCGACCGGGTTCTGAAGACGACGATTTACGAAACGATGATGGCGGGAATCATTCGCCGGCTGGAAACCAAAGTTGAGGACCAGCCGTGAAAGCGACCTCCCCAGCACCCGCCAGACGCATCCGGCGACAGTTGCCAGAAATCCACATCCAGCGGGCATGGTGCCCCTACTGCGATGAATCTGGGCCCAAGGCGCTCACGACAAAGGACTCTTGGATTCGGCTGACGGACGGGAAGACGGTGCGGCTGACAAAGTGCAATGAGTGCGAAGGAGAATTTCACGTAATTGTTGACTGATGCCGAATTTCTCGGCAAGCCATTTTTGGAACATTGGTAAAACCGAAATCATGCCCCGTGGAATTCTCATCTTGAAAGTCGAGAACGGATCACACGCCCGCGAAGTGATTGACAGAATATTCGGCTGCGACTCATTCGCTGTAGGTCACGAACTCTTGACGATTTACGGCGACGACGAGAATCACTGGTTTGAACCTTTGGGATTCACATTGACCGAACAAGCATTTTTCCGCCGCTTTTTTTCTGGTGGCGTTTCACAACCCGAGCAACAAAGGACAACCGAAATGAGTGCAGTTATGGATCATGTAAAAAAAGCAGGTCGATACGTGGCCGAGAATCTTGGCTTGGTGGACAGCCCGGCCGAGATTGCCCGCGCAAAGGAGCGGGAAGCCAAGCGGATGCTCCTGACCACGGAAGACAGTTTGGTAGATGCAATGAAAGCAGAATCCCGCGAAGTGGAGGCCGTCAAAGCGAAAGTCACCACGGGCGAACTACACCCCGGCGCGATTCTCATTCCCACCCATCGCTATAACGACGCCGCCAACAAAGTGCAGCAATGCAAACGCGCCAGAACCGCCCTGTTTAACACCGCCGACGCCGGACTCCGTGCCAGATATTTCCGCAAAAAAAAGGAAGCGGTTTCCGCCTCGACGCGCATCAACTTGCTTGAACGCCAGCAACTTCCCGATTCCTCGCGAGAACTCGCCAAGCTGCAAGAGGTCGCGCAGACGGCAGCGGCAAACGTAGCGACCTACCAGAACCGAGACGCCAATTCCCGCGCACAACTCGAAAACGAGGTCCGCAAAGCGAACCGCGATGTAGTGAACATTGAGGGCGACATCGAAGGTTACAACTTGGAACTGGCCAGCCTGAAAGAAAAACACGTCACCCTGCAAGCCGAGCTTAAGGAAATCAAAGCCGCCATGCTCGCATCTTAGAACCTGGCTCAACACCATCACAAGGAACCGACCGATGCAACTCTCCGAAATGACATCCGCATACTGGGGCGACAAATCGCACAAGATTCACAATCGCCAGCCCATTGTGCTGATGAGCGCTCCCAAGCCGCCGGCTGTCACCAGTGACGACCTCATTGTTCGCGCTGCCGTGGATAGTGCCGTGGCGGAACTGCTCGCCAGCAAAAGCGGTGAGACTGACGACAGCGACAAGTGGGTCAGTCCCCTCAATCCCATCGTGCCCAAGTCGTTTGACGACGAGCGGCTTTTTTCCTGAACGAGTGAAAGGGGCGGCTGCCGTTTTGAAAGTGCGGCAGGGCTTGTCCCCGCGGCGGAGTTGGCTCCTGAACCTTCTCTGCCGTCCGCCCCAAGAAACAATAACCCGTCCCTGCCGGCCGCGAAACTCATAACTCCCCGACCGGCAGGGCGGATAAAACAATCGGAAGAGGATCACGATATGACAACCATCACCGGCAGCGACGGCGGCAAGATTGTGGCAACGGAGCAAGTCAGCGACCCACGTAAGGCCGAGCAAGTCGCCAGCTATTGGCGCTCGAGCGGCTTGGAAGTGGCGATTGTGGAAAAATGACGCTGTGGCTTGCGTTCTGTGGCACTCTGGCGGGGTTCCTCGACTCAAATCACCTGGGACTGGTGAAGGCGGCAGAATGGCTCTAATGCGTCCGGCTCAACTTATAACCGTTATAGGTTGCGGACGGCAGCGAATCACAAAACTTTTCAGGAGACTTGGATCATGGCGACGGAAGCAAGGGCGGCGGTTCAATACGGCGACATACGGGGGACAATTTCTATTGACGGGTGGGATGGCATCGCGGCTGTAAGCCTGGGGGCAGGAGTGCCAAAAGGTTATTGGCCGATAGGCTTGGAAATCTACGGCGAACCGCGCAAACAAAAGGGGCGACTTGTCCCCACCATCTATTTGCTGGCGGTGGACACTGAAGTCGTGGGAGGCAATGGCCCCGATGCCGTTCACAAGTATGCGAAGAAAAACAAATCTATCCCCGTGTTCCGATTCCCCACCAAGCTAAAGCTGGTTGACCTCTTGCCACTCATCAAGCGGTTAAGCATTGTCCTACAGGATAAGACCGTCAGGGATACGCCGCTGATGGTTATGGAACCGCGCGAATTTTGAGAATCGCGGCGACAACGCCCCCGGCTACCTGCTATAACAAAGCGAGCCGGGAAAGTGTTATCAGCACTCGCCCGGCTCTCACCACAACTCAACCTTTAGGGAGGTCGAATCATGGCTAAACGCCATTCTAATTCCGCAACGTCTTTTGCGGCAGTCCGACAGATTCCCGTAGCGCTCTATTTGCGGATGTCTTCCGACAAGCAGGAGTGCAGCATTGACGACCAGCGAAAGGCGCTCACCGAATACTGCCGCCAGCACGGCTACCGCATTGTGCGGGAATACCTTGACGAAGGTATCAGCGGATGGAAGGGGAAAGAGCGGCTAGGCTTCCAACAGTTGATTGCCGATGCTCCCAAGCGAGAGTTTCAAGCCGTCCTTTGTTGGGACCAGTCCCGGTTTTCCCGTTTCGATCCAATGGAAGCCAACTACTTTTGGCACATCCTCCGGCGCGAGGAAGTGCGGATTGAGACGATGAAGGAAGGGCGGCTCGATCTCGACTCCCTTGGCGGCTGGTTGACCGCCAGCATCACTCAACACGGGAAGGCGGAATATGTCAAAAGCATGGCCGTCGATATTGCCCGTGGCCAGCGGGGAAAGCGTGCCGAGGGGTATTGGCTCAACCTTGCCCCGTTCGGCTATCGCAAGCCACCGGGAAAGAATCAGCGGCTCATCTTGGGACCGCCCGAGGAAGTCGCGGCCATACAACTGATGTTCAAACTTCGCGCCCAAGGGTACGGGCATTCCGCGATTGCCAAGGTGCTGAATGAGCAAGCCTGCGTGAAACCACCCTTTGCCGAATTCTGGGCAAAGCCTTGCGTCCGTTCAACTCTCCGGCGCGTCACCTATACCGGCGACTCCCTTACGGGTGCCTCTTCCCGTCCCCGGTTCGCTGGCAAGGCGGAAACGAAGCTGGTGAAGGACACCCACCCCGCGATTATCGACAAGGCGACTTGGGAAGCCGTCCGCCAATTGGACGGCGTGACCCGCAAGAGGGAAGGGCAGGGGGAGGGCTCGCCCTTGGCTGGGCTTCTCTACTGCTCCCATTGCGGGAAGATGCTCTACGACGACAAGCGCCGGAACGTGTATATCTGCGGCAGCTTTCAGGCTTACGGGAAATGCTCCTCAAACCGGATTGACCGGGGACATATGCTGGCGGTACTCGCTGCCAAGATTCGGGGCGACGTGCTGGGAGGCTCGCTGGAAGCCCTCACACAACGCATAGAGAAGTATCGGGCAAAGCAGCGGACGGAAACGCCAGCGATTGACCTGGGCGACGTGCGGCGGCAGATAGCGGCCATAGATGCAAAGCTGGCAACGGCTGCCGAACGCCTGATGATGATTACCCCCTCACTGGTGAAGACCATCGAAGCCAAGATGGTCGATCTACAGCGGCAGCGGGAAGGTTTGGAAGCCAAGCTCGACGCGCCGGCCCCCGAGCGGAAGGCGAGACGACCCGCCAAGGAAGTTGCGGCAGACCTTTGGCAGTTAGATGAGGTACTGCGGAAGGGCTCGCCCCGCGACGTGAGGACGGCTCTTTCCAAAATCGTCAAACGTATCGACCTAAAATTTGAACCCATTTCGACCGCCGGAAAGCGAGTCAGCATGGCCCCGGCTGGTGCTTTGATTCAATTTCCAAAAGAGGCAGCGCAGTCTCGATAGATGCGTCGGCTGGGGCAAGCGGTTTAGCGGAAAAGAGAGATTTGGGGCTATTTCTTGATCTTCTTCGCCGAGCCGTTGCCGCCGGAGCCGTTGGTGCTGGGCTTGGAAGGGCGCGAGTCGTCGTCCGATTTTCCTCCCGCGGCCTTGGCCACGGGCTTTTGCTTGATGATCCACTTTCGTTCCACAATGCTCCAGAGGCTGGAGGTGATGAAGTAGATGCAGAGGCCAGCGGGGACTTTGAAGAACATTACCCCCATGAAGATGGTCATGTAGGACATCATCTTCTGCTGCATGGCGGTCTGTTCGTCGGTCGCCGGCGGGGTGAAGAGCTTTTGTTGAACGATGAAGAGTCCGCAGGTGATGATAGGGAGCACATTCAGGAACGGGCCGAGCCAAGCAGTTTCATCCGCCAGCATGGCCGGCATCCAGTCCTTCCAAAACAGCAGCTTATCCGGACCCGCCAGATTGCTGGCCCAGTAGAAGCCGGGGAACAAATCCGCATCCCGCAGGGCGATGTCGACGGAGAGGCAGCGATACAGGCCGACGAAAATCGGCAGTTGCAGAAATACCGGCAAGCAGCCGCCGAAGGGATTGAAGTTGTGCTTGGAGTAAAGCTCCCGCAGGGCGGCGCTCTGCTTCTCCATGTCGTCCTTGTATTTTTCCTTGAGCTTGGCCATCTCCGGCGCAAGTTCCTGCATCTTGGCCGCACTCTTGGCCTGCCGCAGGCTTAGGGGAAGCATGCAGGAGCGGACCAGGACGGTTAAGAGGAAAATCGAAATGCCGTAGTTGCCCGTCAGCCAGAAAAAGCCGTGCAGAACTAATTGCAAAAGGGAAGCGGGATAGGAAGCGTACGACCAACCTCTTTCGATCAAGGTTCCCAATCCATATTCCTGCAAAACGGTCTGGTCCTTTGGACCCAGGAAGACCTGGAACTTTGTCGTCAGGGACTTGCCCGGTTCCAGAACTTTGGCCGGGGATACCAAAACGCAGGTATTATCCATGGTCTTGATATGCTTCTTTTCGACTCGCGAGAGGTCCTGTACCGGCGCGGCGAAAGCTCGTGCGAAAGTGACGGGTGCTTCCCCATCGAGTTGCGGCAGGAGCATTGCGGCGAAGAACTGGGTATCTCCCCCGACGTAGTCGAGCGCCTGGTGGCTGTCGCCGATAAGGAGGGACTGCTCGGCCGGATCGTCCTTATCCTGGGCGGCTTTGGCTTCGCTATAGATTTTCGGACAGCCGAGCAAATGATGCGGGCCGTCGTGCATTTTCCAGGCGATGTCGCGGGCTCCTGCTCCGGCCCACATGTCGTGGTGCAGCTTGTTGGAGTACCACCACCCTTCGAGCGGCAGTCCCGTGGGGCCGCTGAACCGATAGGCCAGCTCTTTGGCCTCTTTGCCGGCATTTTGAATCTCGATTTCCAGGTCGAGATGATTCCTCTTTCCTTCGGGTGATTCGGTGCCGGCGAGCTTGTAGCGTTTGATGAGCTTGAGGGAACCGGTTTGGCCAATTCCCTTCAGGTCGGCGTCGTTCAAAGTCAGGCTGAACGTAACGCTATCGACAGTCTGCTCATCGACGGTCCAATTGCGATTGATGATGGACGGAAGACCGCGGATTTCTTCGTCACCGCTGGCGACGTGTTTCCCCGCGATTGACTCCAGGGTGAGCAGGAACGAGAGCGGGTCGTGTTCGGGAAACTTGTCGTCCTTGTGAACATGAATCTCTGGCCGAATAACTTGCACGGGGCGGCGGGTGAGTGTGGTCGTGAACGTGAGGGGCGTGCTTTTGCCACCAATCAGCCGAGTGACCTTGACTTCCAAAGTGTCGCCGGGCTTCGTTTTTTTGGTAAGGTAGTTCTCTACGGCAGCCGCATCCGGTGCCGATGTCCCGTCGATCGAGGTGATCATGTCGTCGGCTGCCAATCCACCCGGCACCTTGCCGGAGGACTCCTTGGCTAGAGACGCCGGCGTACCTGCTCCCACGACACTGATCCGAATCCCCCCCTTCGCGTCCTCCAGGCCAAGATGCGCTAGGTATCCGCTGGCATCTTCAATGTCTCGATAAGCCGGGCTAGCGAGTTCTGCCCGTTCAACCGCCGCTCCCTTGTTATTCAAAGTAACCAGGAGCGCGTAGCCGCCTGATTCATCCGCGGAGCCCAGAGCGATGAGCTTGTTTGGGGGACCAGTCGCGGGCTTTACTGCCGCCGGCTTCGCACCGCCAGCATCAATGGCGGGCTTCTCTCCTTTGTCCTGCTTCTCTTCACCGGGGGCAGGACTGCCGCCCGCCTTGGCTTTGCCTTCCTTGTCCTTTTTCGCCTTGTCAGCGTTCTTCTCGGCGACGGCCTTTTCGTCCTCCCTTTTGACTGCCGGCTGTTCCGGCATGAACAGCATCCGGAGTCCCATGTGCGTGCCCAAAATGAGCACCACGGCAATCATGAAATAGATGTAACGACGATCCACGTGGGAACTCGGTGGCTAAAAGAAATGGAGAGCGGATGCGAGGTGGGGAATGGGCCGCCGCTAACCAGCGCGCCGCATGGCACTTGGGAAGCTATTCGTCCCTTAACGTCCTTCCTTGAGCCGTTCGGCGAGGAAGGGGTCAAGTTCAGGGATAGCTAGGATTTTCTCCATTGTCCGCTCTAGCGGATAGGGGACGCGGCGGAATTCCACAAACTGTTCCGTCAGAACGACATAGCACGAGCGGGAGTCCATGTCCCGGGGCTGACCTACGGAGCCGACGTTAATCATGGCCTTGCCGGTTGGGAGCACAAATTTCCCGCCAATCTCATCGGGACTGAGAAACCGTCCATCTTCCGTGAAAACGCCTGGCACATGGGTATGCCCCTGAAAGCAGTACCGCTCGATCAGGGCGAAAATCCGTTCGAGCTTGCGGGCGTTATAGACATCCTCGGGGAAAACGTACTCGTTGAGCGGATTGCGAACCGAGCCGTGGACGAAGGTGCAAAGGCCGACGCTGAACGTTCGAGGAAGCTCGCTGAGGAACTCCCAGCGCTTCTGCGTCTTCGCGGCATCCCCATTGGGACTCTCAAGCTGCTCGCGGGTCCAAAAGATGGCCCTTTCGGCTCCGCTGCTGAAGCCTTCCGGGTCGTAGAGGGCCCCCTGGTCGTGATTGCCCAGGATGCTGCGACTAAACAGCATCACCTTGTCGACGCACTCGCGAGGATTGGGGCCGTAGCCGACGATGTCCCCCAGGCAGAAGATTTCGTCCACTCCTTGCGCGCGGATGTCTTCCAGCACTGCTTCGAGTGCTTCGAGATTACCGTGGATGTCACTGACGATGGCGCGTTTCACGGAGGTCCGATACGAGAGTCCAGCACAAGCGAAATGTCTATCTTCCGGACAGCAGCCGGTCCCCCAGCATGTCCGCCAGTTCCGGGGTGGCGTGAATTTTCCGGCAAGTCTCCTCTTTTGGATACTCTAGCCGTTTGAAGTAAACGACGCCGTCATCGATCCAGGCGTAACAGGCTCGCGAGTCGCCGTCCCGCGGCTGACCGACGGAGCCGACGTTGACCATTACCTTCTGCTCGCCGAGCGGATATTTGTAGCCGCATTCCTCCGGCGTGATGAAGCGGTAATCTTCCGTGAAAATCCCCGGCAGGTGTGTGTGCCCTTGAAAGCAGTATTTTTGAATACGGCTAAAGAGGGCGTCCATCTTACGCTGGTTGTAAATGTCTTCGGGAAAGACGTATTCGTTCGTCGGCTCGCGCGGTGAACCATGCACGAAGAGATAGTCTCCTTCATTGAAGGTCCGAGGGAGGGCACCGACAAAATCCCAGCGGCCATTCCGCTTGGCCGGTCCGCCCGGCCCACGGTCCAGTTGGTCGCGCGTCCAATAGACGGCTTGCAGAGCTACCGGATTGAATCCATCGGGGTCAATAATGGCGGCCTGGTCGTGATTCCCTTGAATGGTGACCTTGCACTTATTCATCACCTCGTCGAGGCACTCGCACGGGTTGGGCCCGTAACCGATGATGTCCCCGAGGCAGAAAATTTCTTTCAGACCTTGCTTCTGCAAATCCGCCAGGACGACGCGGAGCGCCTCAAGATTGGCGTGAATGTCACTAATCAGAGCACGCTTCACGCCATGACGCCTTCTGGACTACGATACGATAAGAGAAACGGTGTTGCAGGCTGGTGATGATTTGGCCGAAGCGCCCCGAAGAGTATTTCGCAAACACTGAAGTCTAGAACTGGCCAGTAGTTTGGTCAAGCCGAACGCAGATTTCAAGCTGGTTAATCCCCTGATTTAGGCATTGTCGTGAAGGGAAGTTGGTGTGCTGATTCTGGCCTTTGATTGCTCGTCACCTGCCGGCTCGGTAGCGGTCATGGAAGATGCCGGGGTGCTGGCCAGCATCAAGCTGGACCCCGCTAAACGGTCGGCGAAGACCCTTGCGCCAGCGATCGAGCAAGCTCTTCAAGCGGCAGGGCGGGAGATGCGGGAAGTGCGGCTGATTGCCACCACGGTTGGTCCGGGGTCGTTCACCGGCCTGCGGGTGGGAGTGACGATTGCCAAGACATTGGCGTATGCTCTGAAATGCGATTTGGTGGGGCTGAATACTCTGGATGTGCTGGCGGCTCAGGTTGTACAAGCGGGGATATTGGGAGCAACGAACGTCATTCATGCCGTGCTCGACGCCCAGCGGAAAGAGCTGTTTGTGGGGCGTTATCAAACAGGTGGGAACCTCGATGAGCCGCCGCGCCGCATTAACGATGGACAGGTCATACTCTCGGCAGTCTCTTGGCTAGAATCACTACAAGCAGGGGATGTTGTTACCGGCAGCGGGCTTTCCCGCTGGATGGACAAGCTCCCCCCGAGTGTTATTGTGGCACCGGCCGAGTTTCACGAATTGGACGCAGTCACGATCGGCCGTCTGGCTCTCCGCGAATACGAAGCGGGGCACCGAGACGACTTTTGGACTTTCTCGCCGCTGTACATCCGCCCCAGCTACGCGGACGAGAAAAAACAACTAACCTAAACTCCCCATCTCTCATTCTCTCTATCTCTCCTTCTTTCCCGCCATGCTCACTCCCTACCTCGGCCGCATCTCCGCCGGTGAAAATCTGACGATGGAAGAGATGGCCGCGGTCATGTCGGAAGTCATGGCTGGCCGCTGCCAGGAGAAAGAGATTGCCCTGCTCCTCACGGCGCTCAAGGCGAAGGGAGAGACGGCTGACGAAATCGCTGGGGCGGCTCAGGTCATGCGGAAGCACATGACGCCGATTCGCTCGACACGGCGGGGAATTGTTGACACCTGCGGCACCGGCGGAGTCGGCTCGAATATCTTCAACGTCAGCACCGCGGCAGCCATCGTGACGGCTGCGGCGGGAGTGCCGGTCGCCAAGCATGGAAACCGGAGCGCCACCAGCAAGAGCGGTTCCGCGGATGTGCTGCAAGCGCTCGGGGTGAATATTTCCGCTCCGGTGGAAATAGTCGAGCGCTGCTTGGAGGAACTGGGGATCTGCTTTTGCTTTGCCCAATCGCTTCATCCGGCAATGAAGCACGTTTCGGCTGTCCGCAAGCAGCTCGGTACGGCGACGATTTTCAATCTGCTCGGACCCCTCTGCAATCCAGCCGGGGCGCGCTTCCAGGTTTTGGGAGTCGGGAAGCCGGAACTGCGCGATTTGATGGCTGCCGTGCTGCTGCGGCTGGGGACTGAGCGGGCAGTCGTGGTAGGCGGGGCGGATGGAATGGGGGAAGTGACAATCACCGGGCCGACGGAAGTTCGCGAAGTCAGCGGTGGCAGCATCCGCAGCTTCACCTGGCAACCGGCCGACTTCGGATTATCGGTGAGCGGCAAGGAATCGCTGATTGTGGACGGTCCCGAAGCCAGTGCCGCCATCATTCAGGACGTGCTTGCCCGAAAACAAGGTCCGCCGCGCAACATCGTTGTCATCAACGCGGCTGCGGCGCTGTGGGTGGCAAGCGTCGATGCTTCCCTGAGAGCCTGCGCCGCAAGAGCTTCGGAAGCGATTGATTCGCTGGCCGCTCAAAGGCTACTATACGAATTAATCGCCGCCAGTGGTGCTTAAGTCTCTGAACTCCCAAGAAACAACCCCGGCTTGAACAAGAAGCCGAAGCCTCTTGCTCAAGCCGTAGGGGTGTGCCGGTCAGGCGGAGACCGGCGACAAAGCGGTAGTTTCAATTGCCAACATCAGCGGGCAATATTTGGTTGATACTTACTTCTGAACAAAATCGGGATAACCGAGAGCGCCCATCTCCGGTCCATCAAGACCTTGCACTTCCACGTCCGCGGTGACGCGAATCGGGAAGATCAAGTTGCTGAGCTTGAACCAGACAAAAGCCATGCTGAAGCCAAAGACCCAGACGGTCACGCAGGCCAAGGCCTGAGCCATGAGTTGGCCCGAGTCACCGTAAAGGATGCCTTTGACGTTGCCTTCGACACCGTTCCAATAACCTCCATACTTGCCGTTGGCAAAGATGCCGACGCAGAGTGTGCCCAGAGTCCCACAGACGCCGTGGACCGAAATCGCACCGACCGGATCATCCACTCCCACACGGTCCCAGAAGAAGACGCTGATGACGACCAGCACACCGGCAATCGCCCCAATCAGGGCGGCGGCCCAGCTATCGATGAAGGCACAGGGGGCGGTCACGGCGACAAGGCCGGCCAGCATGCCGTTGCACATCATTGACGGATCGGGCTTCATCCCCGTGGCCATCATGTAAACCATGCAGGAGAGGGCTCCGGTAACACTGGCGAGCATTGTGTTAACGACCACGGTGGAGATTCGCAGATCGGTGCCGCTCAAGGACGAGCCGGCATTGAATCCGAACCAGCCGAAGGCCAGGATGAAGGTGCCAACAATCACAAATGGCAGGTTGTGGCCGGGAATCGCCTGGGGTTTCTTGTCAACATACTTGCCGATTCGAGGGCCGATGACGATGCCTCCGGCCAGGGCAATTGCGCCTCCCATCGCATGCACCACGCTGGAGCCGGCAAAGTCCACCGTTCCATGACCGAGTCCCCATTTCACACCGGACTGTGCCAGCCAGCCGCCGCCCCAAACCCAGTTGGCGTACAAGCAGTAGGGGAGGGCGACCCACAGTCCGAAGATGCAGAAATTCTTCCAGCCCCAACGTTCGGCCATTGTGCCGGTGGGAATGGTTGCCGTCGTGTCCATGAAAACCATCATGAAGAAAAACAGGGTCATGACGCTGACATCATCGACACCCATCAGGAAGAACCCTTTGGTGCCGCAGATTCCATAGCCAGCGATGGAAAATCCTTCGTTCATGAGCACCGTGCCGGGACCCATGGGCGAATACCAAGCGGGGCCGACGGGTGCATTCCACCAGTTTCCCCAACCGATCGCGTATCCGTAGGCCCAAAAGGCCAAGCAGCCCAAAGGATAGACCATCATGTTCATCGCGAAGGTATGAGCCGAGTTTTTGGCACGGCATAGGCCACCTTCCACCATCGCAAAGCCAGCCTGCATGAACATTACCAAAAAGCCGCAGATCAATATCCAGATGGTATTGATCGAGAACATGTTGTGGGCAATACGGTCGTAAAGATCCTCGTTGGTGAGTGCCTTGGGATTGTCGCCGCCTTTCGTGGGATCGCTGGAAGGGGTCGCCCAGATGCCGGAAGCTCCACCACCAGCATCCGGCCAAGCGGGACTTGTCCCCTCCAAGGTTGGGCTCATGTAGGGACGAACCGGAGGCGGAGTCTCCTCCGTCTTGGGTTCCTCCGTTTTGGTTTCCTCGGGCTTTTTTTCCTCGGCCTTGGGCTCTTCCTTTGTCGGCTCCTCAGGCTTGGTTTCCCCGGCCTTGGGCTCTTCTGTCTTAGTATCCGAAGGGGCCGTCTCAGCGGACTTTTCGGCCGCGGGAGTTGTCTCGCCGGGTTTCGCCTCCTCCTTCTTTTCCTGTGCTCGGGATGGCTCCCAATTCACTCCAAACGCCGCCACCAACACGAAGAAGGTAATTGCGCAACACCACTTGCCAGTACTACTTATTTTCATCTCACTTCCCGCCTTAAAGAGGACCACTCGGATGAATTCGCCGGAGCATAGCTCCGCCGCCAATCAGCGCGGAGGCATTACAACCTTCGCGCCAGCTAGTTCACGGCGATGTCGTTAAGCAATGAATGTGCCGCGAGCCTAATCGCGAGGGCATTTTGCAAAGAATGGTGGCCAAGGGCAGAAAATCCGCCGAAAACAGGCCGCGCAGAAAAAATCGGGCACACCCCGGTTTCACCAGCGTAAGTGGCTGTGCCTGAATTTGGCGCACGGCTGACGGGAGATTCAGCAGTAACAGGCAGCCATTTCAGGATGTGCCGCGTGTTAGGACGACAGTTACTACTTCAGCGTCGTTATCCACAGAAACGGCTTATCCGCTTCGTCCAGCCGCATCTCGGCTTTGCATTTAACCTGGGTCAGGAGCTTGTCGAGGATGCGGGCGTAGCTGAGGTTGGCCTTGGGGAGGCCGACTTTGGCCTTGAGGTCCACTCTCGCGCGGGCGAGCGAATTCTGATCCAGCAAGAACGGCACGTTCACGCGCTTTTGGATGGCGGCCATCGACTCTTCCAGCGGGGTATCTGCGATTTCCACGTTCAGAGTTTTGAATAGGTCCGGCAGAAGTTGCCCCTTCCCCTTGCTGGAAGGCCAGCCGACTGGCCACGACTTTTCCACGCTGCGGCTGTCGGTGATTTTGAGTTCGATGCTGTCCCCTCTGCCTTTGAGGGGAACAAAGACTAGGCCCGAAGGGCGGAGAACCGCGGCCAGGGCAGTGCCGCTGGAAACGCCGAGAAGCTGATCGGGAAAATTGTCCGCGGAACGGAGCGCTCCATCCGCGCCGGATTCGAACGTGATGGTGAGCGAGAGCTTGCTCGCCAGTTTGTCCACGATGTCCTTGGGCTTGCCGCCGGCGGTGGCAAACTCGACTGGTGCTGACAGTTCCGCATGGACAGCCGCGAGTTGCTTAGGAAGGAGGCCGAACGCGCCGGGCGTGGCGGAGAGATTCTCTTCCCCTCCTTGCTTGAGCTTGTCCATCCACTTGCCGATGGCCGCGCGGTCGCCGAGCTTGAACTTGGCCCCTTTGAGGAGCAGATTGCCACCGGGTGTGAGGAGTCCCTTCACTCGATAGGCAGGTGCCCGTTCTGTCCCGTCGGAAACAATCTCGGGGACATCGTCTTCCGTCCCCGCGCGAATCCTCACTCCGTCCAAATTGAGCTTCTGCAGCATGCTAAGCCATTCGCGCGTCTGGTCAGGCGGAAAGTCGCCGACGGTGACGAGTTCCACGTCGATGCGGCCATCGGCGGCAGAGGCATTTGTGCCGATCGCGGCAAAGAGAAACGCCAGGAGTGGCAAAAGTAGGCGACAGTGGATGAGCATCATCATTCTCCAAAAGTGCTCCGCACTCTCCAATTGCACGCATGTCCGCTCACGGAGTGAGCGGACTACTATTATAGCCCGGTTTTCCCGCTCGAATCGGCGGACTAGGCTGGTGGGATGGAACTTTCCGCGAACACGTTCGGCTATTGCACCAACGTCCATGCCAATGCCAGCCTGGAAAAAACCCGGGCGAACCTGGAAAAACACGCCCTGGGGGTGAAGCGGCGGATCAGCCCGAATGAGCCGATGGGAATCGGGCTGTGGCTCTCCGCCAATGCCGCTCAGGAGCTGGTTTCGTCCGGCCAATTGGCGGAGTTTGCCGCCTGGCTGCGGGAAATTGGACTCGTGCCTTTCACAATGAACGGATTTCCATACGGCGATTTCCATGAGCCGGTGGTGAAGCACAAGGTCTATCAGCCGACGTGGTACGAGCAGCCTCGTCTCGACTACACGCTGCAACTGGCGGAGATACTGGATCACTTGCTGCCGCCGAGAGTGGAAGGGAGCATTTCCACCCTGCCCATTGCGTGGCCTGCCAAGTTTGGTGAGCCGTTATCGGACGATCTGCTGCAGGTGGCGGCGACGAATTTGCGGAAAGCAGCCGCCGGCCTGGCTGAACTTGAAGCTCGCACCGGCCGCATGATCTACATTTGCATTGAGCCCGAGCCGGGCTGTGCGCTCGATACGGCTGAAGACATCGTCACATTCTTTGAGGATGTCTTGCTCCGCGAGGAAGAATCTCAGGTGATGCGCCGGCATTTACGGGTTTGCCACGACATTTGCCACTCCGCGGTGATGTTTGAGGATCAACTGGGTGCCGTCAGGCGGTATCGCAGCGCTGGGATCGAGATCGGCAAAGTTCAGGTCTCGTCGGCAGTGGGAATTGACTTTGAGGCCTTACCCCTGGGCGAGCGGCAAGACGCGCTGGAGCAACTGCGGACGAAGTTTGTGGAACCGCGGTATCTGCATCAGACCTGTGTGCGAGATGCCGGTAAAACAACTCTTTATGAGGATCTGCCTCTCGCGATTTCCCAGGCCAAGCCGTCCGGTCAGTGGCGGACACACTTCCATGTTCCCATTTATTGGGGAGGAAGCAGTCCCTTCCAAACTTTCCGGGACCAGATAGAGCCCTGCATCCAGGCCGTGCTCTCCCACAGCAACTGCCGCCACTTCGAGGTTGAAACCTACGCCTGGGGGGTTCTGCCGCCGGAACTGCAACACGCGGAACTGGCCGAAGGGATTGCCCAGGAAATGGAGTGGTTCAAGAGCCTTGGCATCGACAAGGACGAGCAGCCGTGAAAGCTCCGGCTCACTGGTTCAAGCTAAGCTCCGCCTTCGTCGTGAATTGGCGGGCGACGGTCCTTTGCTGCCGTGTGGACTGCAGGGGAATTGGGCGCAAACCGGTGCCCGTCTCCTCGTGAATCACCATCATTATAGGACTGTCGTTGCCGTCAAAATCGCAAATCCATTGCACCAGATGCGTACCAGCGGCGAGAGAAACTGTGGGACTGTCGCTACGGCCAAAGGCGGCCCCTACGGCACTCACCCTCTTGCCGTCAATCGAGAGAACCTGTGCCGGTCCGCTGGCTTTGCCCAAATGATTGACCCGGATCGTCGCGGGGGTGGCGAGCGCAAAGACTCCTTCCAATACCATGCGTCCACCCGATCCTTTGGCATCCGTGAGTATCTGGCTCAACTTCCCCCGATCAAGCGGCAGATCGTTGTTGTAAGTCAGCAGTAGGCCAGGATCCTTTCCGTCCACCAACGCGCGGCCCACTAGTCCCGGCGAAAACTCAGGAGTATCGGTTCCCGGCTGGGTCTTCTTGGGAGGCTTCTTTTCGGCTGTGACGCCAGCCACCGCGGAAAGTTCGTCCCGGCGTTGTTCGGCTTTGGCCTTCTCTAGTCCCGCGCCGGAATTTGCGATTTGCGTGTATCCCTCCAAAGCCTGCCGCTGGACTTCGATTTTATATTCGCTAGGGACAGTGGATATGGCCAGATACCAGGCGTTTGCTTCCTCCAAAGTGGCCTTGCCTGCACCATTTTCCAAGTTCTTTTGCCGCGCCTTGGCTGCGGCGGCCAACTTGGCGTCCGTCGCCTTGGCGAGCATGGGGAGTCCCTTTTCGGCATCCTTGAGGACAAAGTAATGGTGCAGTCCCACTGCCTGATTGGCGACGGGATCATCGGGAGCATTCGCGAGCGTCTGTTCGGCCCGCTTGAGCAAATCGAATCGCTTGCGTAACTGTGCGAGCGCCTCGAAATACACTTTGGATTCGGCTTTCGCTTCGTTGGAGACGCTCTTGGCCATGATTTGGCGGGCCACGGCGGCCAAGGCGTCTGCCTCGGGAAGCCTGACTTCCGCGAGCGCCTCCTGGCCATAGGCGCAGGCGGCGATGAGCGCAGTTGTACGCTGTTCCGCGGTCAGCCCTTCCAGGGGCAATCCTTCCAGCAGTTTGACCTGAAATGCGAGCAGATCGATCTCGAATTCCTCATGGAGCCGAACAAGGGCGGCAGTGGCCTGTTCTAAATCTTTCCCCTCGAGGGCCAGCCGGCGGACTTCTTGTAAGAGCGCGAAGCGGGAAGGTGGTTCCGGAGTATCCTTGACCACCGCGAACATTTTCTTGGCCAGGTCCAGTTTCGCCTGAGGACTCTTGGCCGCTTTAACATCCTCGCCGAAAGCGCCAGTTACCTCAGACTTTCCCTTTGCCAATTCGGCAGGCGTGGGGACAGGTATCCGTTTGATGGCGACAGGCTCTGTGTTCTTGGGTGGGCCCACCTCGCCGAAGGGAACTGGATTGGGCATCGGGACCGTGGTCGGTTTCTCGGGGTCCTCCGGGTTAGTAGTCGGCTTTGGCGTTACGCTGACGATGGCCTCCGCGATTCCTGGCCTGATGACGACATCGCCGGACTCCATGAGCATCCACTTCACACCACTGAGCGCTACTTTGTCGAAGTCTTTGGCCGTGGCAGTCGTGCGAACGTCCAAAAAGGCAAAGGTGGTCTCGTCCTTTTTCATCTCCGCGGGAGTCGGAGGTTTGAATTTGTCCGTGTAACGGATTCCTGCGGAAGCCCGCAGGCCGCAGCACTCGGCGTTGTAGTCAATTCCATCCGGCTGCAAATCGCTGCCGAGGGAGAGATTGCGGCCGCTCGAAACAGTGTCCTTCTCGGCCTTCACGTCAAAGTGCTTCTCTCCATCGAGAAATAACCGCAGGTTCTGGTCAGGTTCAAACGTAATCGCTAGGTGGTGCCATCCTTGCGGCTTTGTGAGCACGATGGGATATGCGACAAACTTGTCGTTCTGCCAGATTTCCAGCACCAATTGATAACTTTCGGCCGGACCAATTGTGAGCTTTCGTGCGAGCACCGCCCACCCCTTGAGAGCAAAACCGCCCCCGGAATATCCCAGGCGGGTCCCCAAAATCTGCACCGTCTTATCACTTTCCAAATCCAGGCGAATCCAGGTTTCAATCGTTATGGGCGTCTTAAGAGATGCACTTCCCGACGTCTGGCGAAATTCAGCCTGCGCGGTCTTGGACAACTTCAGCGCCACAATGTCTTGGAGAAGCACGGGATTGTTCCACCAGCCGTCCGAGTTCTTGGGAGGCACGGCAGGGGTCTTGGTGACCTTGGGAGTCTCCGGCGGCTTGGTCTCAGCTGGTTCTGGAGGAACGGTTGGGGTTGTGGGCTCTTTCGTCGGCTGAGTCTCTACGGGCGCGACTGGTACCTTGGTGATTGGGGTTTTCTTGGCAGGCTTGGTCGTAGGGTGCTTGGGTACGACGGCCGCTGTCGAAGGTTTATCGCCGAATGACCTGGCGACCTGCGCCGCAATTGCGGCGATAAGCAAGCCACCGATGATTGCGCCCCCCAGGATCATTGGGAGCTTGCCCATGCCGGAAGATTTGCCTCCGGACATTCGCTCATCCCTATCTACTAATTCCTCCCGGAGCAGAGAAGATTCGGCTGAGACTGTTTGCTGCGACAATGGCAGGGGGACCGGCCGCGAAGCCGGCTTCGGCGAAGTCATTGCCGCCGCCGGCACTGGAATCGGACGTGCCGCACTCGTTGGGGTAGCGACCGGGGAAGGCTTGGGGATTGGGGCAGATGCTGGTTCGCTCTTTCCAGCCTTGGCAGCAGCGGCATGCTTGGCCTTCAACTCCCGGTCATAGACTTTTTTGCGATCCTTATCGAGCAGGCAACCTCCCGCCGTGGATATCTCATTGAGCAACCTTTGCGTCAGCGCGGAGCGTTTGCCGACTTGCATGGAGCGCAGGTACTGCATGCGCTGATCCATGACATTGGTAATCACGTCCGCGTTGTCTTCAAACGGACGTATCCCGATCAATCGGTAGTGGTCCGCCGGCTGGTCTTCCTTCGGAATACCCAGCCAGGTGTAATACGGATCAAAGTCGTCGCTCACCTGATTTCTCCGTGATCCTCAGGACACCTTAAAAATAGCGACACGATGGCCACTCCATTGTACCGTAAGGCACCCTCCGAAACGCAGGAATGCATTGTCCAGTATAGGATTTGACGACGCGACGCGTCAAATTGTTTGCAATAGGTGTGCCGAAGTAGCGGCCCAAGGGTATTTTGTCGCGGTTGCCCTTGTTTCGCCGCGTTGACGCTCCGCGGACGCTGTGATAGTTTTGCCAACTTGCCTGTACCGCTTTCGGCTATCCCACCTCCGCTTTTTGCCTCAGGAATCCCCATGGCTCACGAAGTAACCCTCATCAATGGCGACGGCACTGGACCCGAATTGGCTGCCGCGGCCCGGATGTGCGTCGATGCGACTGGCGTGAAGATCAACTGGGACATCCAGGAAGCCGGAGTGGACATCATGGCCAAGAACGGGGGCAATCCGCTGCCGGATAGCGTGCTGGCGAGCGTCCGCAAGACTAAATGTGCTCTTAAAGCACCCATCACGACTCCGGTGGGGACGGGCTTTCGGAGCATCAACGTCCATTTGCGGCAGGAACTGGGCCTCTTTGCCTGCATTCGCCCCTGTAAGCAATACCCCGGCGTCCGGAGCTATTTCGACAAGCTCGGCGTGGACATCGTCATCGTTCGCGAGAACACCGAAGACCTCTATGCCGGCGTCGAATTCGAAATGGGTAAGCCGGCGACCGGCGAGCTAATCGACTTCATCAACAAGATTTCGACCGACAAGAAAATCAAGACCAAGGCCAGCGAAACCGGCGTCTCGATCAAGCCCATCAGCGTCAGCGGCACGGAGCGGATTGTCCGCTGTGCGTTCGACTACGCCCGCAAGCACAAGCGGAAGAAGGTGACTGCCGTCCACAAGGCCAACATCATGAAGTACAGCGACGGCCTGTACCTGCAAACCGCCCAGCGGGTCGCCAAGGAATACACCGACATCGAGTTCGAGGACCGCATCGTCGACAACATGTGCATGCAGCTCGTACAGAAGCCGGAGCTGTATGACGTGCTGGTGCTGCCGAACCTTTATGGTGACATCATCAGCGACCTCGGTGCCGGCATCGTCGGCGGCCTCGGCGTCGCCCCCGGAGAAAACGTCGGCCCCGGCGGCGCGGTCTTCGAAGCGACCCACGGCAGCGCCCCAAAATACAAGGGCCTCAACAAGGTGAACCCCACCGCCCTCATCCTCTCCGGCATGCTCATGCTCCGCCACCTCGGCGAAATCGATGCCGCCGCCCGCCTGGAAAACGCCGTCGCCGCCGTCATCCTGGAAGGCAAACACGTCACCTACGACCTCAAGCCCAACCGCGACGACCCCACTGCCGTCGGCACCAAGGAAATGGCCCAGGCGATTTGTGAGAAGCTGAAGAAGTAGCCTTCTACCTCACTCTCCCTTTGGGAGAGGGCTGGGACGAGGGGGTTTTCCCCCGGATCCCCTCGCATGAATCACGCCGCACATTGCATCCCCTGAATGGGGATGTGTGATTCATCGATTCATGATCTTTTTTTTCGTGATTAATCGCGACCTAAATCCTTTGCCCATCGCAAGTTACCGTGATTCATGCCATGAATCAGGGCATGAACCTGATTCTCGTTTTTTCAGCCATGCCCGCCGTTCCCCCGCGCAAATTGACGTGAGGGATCGGGAGGAGTTTCGCGTCCTGGGACTAGCAAACGGGAAAGTCGTCGAGGCGAACCCCTACTGGTCCCCTCCACACCCCGCACTGATGAATTGGGTACGTGTTTAGCCTGCTTGCTTTTTGGGGATGATAGCACGAATGATTGGCGTATGACGTTAGAAGAGGCTGTGGCGCGGATCGGGGAACTGGAGGGGCAGCTGAAGGCTGCGCTGGATCGGATTG
>JBJXFF010000041.1:0-88676 GCA_046153945.1 Pirellulaceae bacterium | reverse complement strand
AATCCGATCCAGCGCAGCCTTCAGCTGCCCCTCCAGTTCCCCGATCCGCGCCACAGCCTCTTCTAACGTCATACGCCAATCATTCGTGCTATCATCCCCAAAAAGCAAGCAGGCTAAACACGTACTGAATCAGGTGCATACTTCTGGGGGGGCCGGCAGGTCCCAGGGAGCTTATCACTGGGGCTTTCGCAATCGAAAGCGTTACCTTCGTAGAAAGATGAAGATGACAACTCCCAGTAAGATCATCGCGAAGGTGAACATGACGAAGTTCTTCACCCTTCGGCGGCGGAGGCGTTCTTCCGGGGAGAGCTTGCGGATTTCGATCTCCTCGCCCCGGTCGGTGATCGTCTTCACTCCTTCCTTGTTCTCCACCGTCACGAAGTCCCCATCCGGCGTCGGCACCACAATCCGGCCCGGCCCGGCCACGGGGACCGGCTTGGGCGCGGGCGGAGGAGCATCGGGAAGGGCCACCTGCTCGGTCGGCATGGCCGCGGGGTCGGCTGGCGCTCCGGGGGGGAGCAGCGTATCGACGACGGCGTGACGGGAGACACCAACGTCCCGTTCGGCAGGTTCCGAAGCAGCTTCGACAGCTCCGGGAGGAAGCAACGCATCGACGGCGCGCGAGGGTGCGGCCCCCGGTGGGAGCAGGGAGTCGACTGTGTGGGAGAGCACACCGCCGACGGCTCCAGGCGGGAGCAAGTCGTCAACTCTGGACGGGCTTTCCTTGGCCGGGGAAGATTCAGCCGGTGGCTCAACCGTTTGGCGCGGGCGGGTTTCGGCGACTTCCGGTTTTGCATCCTCTGGCCGCTGGAAGCCGGGAGGATATTTCTGCTCGCGCTCGGTAATGTGCTTGTCCCGCTTGGACGACCTGTGCTTCCTCGATTCTCGCCGCTCCTTTCCGGGCGGAAAGCGATCGTCCTTGGATCGCTCGCGCTCCTCGGGCCGAGTCGTGGTTTCCTCTTTCTTAGCGGCAACCTCCTTCGGTCCCATGCCCGGGGGATACATGTTGGCATCGACACGATGGTCAGAGCGAACAGCAGGTTGCGGCGCAGAAGGCGAGGTGGACTGAGTTGGCTGCGGCGGAGGATAAGCGGGACCGACCGGTTGAGGAGCAACCGGTTGCGGCTCAGGAGCAACGGCCAATCCCAGGGGCAAACCGGGAATCGTCCCGAATTCCGGTGGCGGAGCATAAGCAGGAGGAGGCATTGCCGGAGGGGCAAAACCTGTTGGGATCTCCTGTTGGGGAGCCATTCCCGGCATTGGTCCCGGCGGCAAACGGATGAACTGCAGCGACTGCTGCGGGACTTCAAAAGGAACCGGCGGTGCCAGTTGCGGCGCGAAACCGGGGGTTGGAGTCCCACCAAACAAGTCCCCGGGAATGGTCACTGCGTTCTGACAGTGGGGGCAAGCGACCTGCTGCCCCGCCATTTCGGGCGAGACTTGAAATGCGCCGCCGCACATCGGGCAACCGAGTTGCGGAAGCGTCGCGGGTGCTTCCTGGGGATAAGGAGGTGGAAACTGCTGCGGGAATCTTGGGGGCGAATATCCAGGCGGTGAGAATTCCTGCGGCGGATAAGGAAGTGGGAAACCAGGCGGCGAGAATTGGGGCGGCTGGTCACTTAGAAATCCACCGGCGAATCCGGTCGGCAGGCCAAAGAACTCCGGCGGCGGGAGCATCATCACGCTTTGGCAGAGCGGGCAGCCGACCTGTTGGCCGGCATAGGCCGGATCAATCTGAATCATGCCCGCACAGAGCGGGCACTGCATCGGCACAGGGTTCATGTTGCGAAACCGGCAGAGCGAAAGCGGCCTGGGATAAACACGTTATCCTAATCCGCGCGGCACGCGCCGGGAATGAGCCTGTGGTTCCAGAATGGCGGTCGGCGCACACCGTGTGCCGACATGCCCCACTCACGGAGTGAGCGGGCTACTTAACAACCTTCGCTTCCTTTTTGAGCAGCACACCAACGATGAACCAGCCCTCTTCTTCCGAGTGGACATAGGAGCCGGCGGGGCCGAGGTACTTCTGGACGTGCTTGAACTCAGGGAGCTTCGAGCCGTCGATTTCCTGCTTGCGGGTTTCTCCCTTTTCGCCCGAACTAAGTATGCCGTTAAGGAGCTTGGCAAACATGGATTCCGCCTGCGGAAGTTTTCCCTGTTTCAGCAGTTCGTAGGTGCCGCGGTACGATTCGTCGGTCCGGGTAAATAGCCGGAAGCTGTCCTTCGTCGCTCCCAGCCGGGCCAAAGCGTCGCTGATGCGGAGGTAGTCATTCGACTTGAGCATCGGCGGAGCAGTGCCTCCCTTGCCGATCACTTCCTCCATAAATTCCACATGCGTTCCGACAAAGAGCTGGCCATTGACCACGGTGAAGGCCATGTTTGGCAGGATCGGTTTTTCTTCCGTCTCTTCCTCTTCCTTCTCTTCATCGTCACCGGATTTCCCTCCTGGGGCCGCGGCTCCCTCGACCGTCAGCAGGTCAGGTTCCACAGCAGCGTCATTGATCAGTTCCCAAATTACATGTCCCTTGAATTCCCGCTTCTTGGCAGCAGGGTCGGCGCTAAAGGCCTTATCCAATGTCTTGGTGACAATCACAGCACTCTTCGGGCCGAGCAATTCGATGGCCACGATCAGGCGTTCGCTCTTGAGGTCCACGGGAATCTTCACGTCGCTGACAAGAGTCACACGTTCGCCAAGATGATCGATTAGTTCCTTCTCGATGTCGATCATCGGACCGGCCGGATCGTGGGCCAGATTTTCCCACATCGCCTTGAAGACACCCTTGTCGCCAGCATACTCATCCACGAGCGATTCCGAATAGTGGAACGCCTTCTTCAGGTCCATGTGAAAGGTGATGTACGTCGCGGCATCGGCGGGAACCCACCCGGGAGGAGCGGTTTCTTCGCTGTTCTTGAATTCCAGCATCCGCATCGCCAGATTGTATTTGTCCTTGTTTTTATCCCCTTCTTTGCGGACCACGGGGGGAGCATAGACAAACGTCCGGTGGAGGATGTCCTCAGTGCCGGTCGTGAAGAAGACATTCCCTCCCAGCCCTTGAACGGCATTGAATCCTTGGCCTGCCAGAATCTTAAGCAGGTCGCGTCCGCGCTTCCGCTTGCCGCCGTTAATAGCCCGGCTCACTTCGACGTACCCAAATGGTTCGATGAACCAGCGGAGACTCGGCTTGGCTTCGCCCGCGGCCTTGGCGTTCTTGGCCATCGAGTGTTCAAACGCGGACAACTTGGCCAGCGAATCCCCGGCTGCGGCACCGAACCGGCCGGCGATTCCCGTCACAACGGCCTGGCTGTCGGACAGTACGATCTGGTCGTTGTGCAGGCAGAAGACGACGTGTTCCGGAGTTGCCTCGTCAGGCTGCAGAGGGAGCGTGAAGATGTTCAGGTCAATATTGCCCGCTTTAATTGCGCTCTTGACCGCTTTTTTGGCAATTTGGTTAGCGGCGATTTTCTCCAACATCGCTTTGGCTGCCGCTTCCTTGCCAGTCACGTCTATGATAAGGACAGTCGCGTGCGAATTCTTGTCTTTGGGATCGGGCTGGACCACCGCCAGTGCAACCTCGCCGCTATCCACTCCTTTCAGATCCTCGAACGTCAAACCCAGCCGCACTCCCGCCTTGGCCAGTCGGCTGCGAATCTGCTTTTCCAGATCTTCCACGAAGGGCTGCATGAGGGGATCGTTGAACATCTTGCCGAGTTCCGTCTCGCGGAGCTGCGCCTGGGTCTGCTCAAGATTGGGCGTCGAGACGAAACCTTTCGTCGTATTAGGGAGCAGGTTCTCGCTTGGCTCCACAGCCATAGCGGGGAGCGCTAAGGCAATCGTGAGCAGAGACAAAGTCGTACGAAAGAAAGGGGCGGATTTCGCCACGTGGATACTCCTACTGGGCCCTGAGGGAGAGGGCAGGCAATGGCTGGCGGAATTGGATTGGCGAGGGCAAACCTGGCGGCGGACGGCGGGCAGGGAAGGCTGGCAGCTCGTGCCAGATTCCCGGTTCGAGAAGTATCGGCAAATCGCCAGTGCTATCACGATTAGACCGCCTGAATGACCGCATTTACGACTATGCCGGAAAGGTCCACGGCGCGGATAATACAGAGCGGTGGGTGTCCTGGAAAGAGACGTTGACTTTGACGCGCCGCGCCAGCGTCGCTAGCACTCGCATTAATTTTCCAGTGGCGCGAACTGCCGTGCGACTTCTTTCGCGCTTCGCAAACCGTCCACCGCAGCGCTGATGATGCCCCCCGCATAGCCGGCCCCTTCGCCTACCGGAAAAAGGCCATCAATGCCGGGCGTCTGCCGGGAATTGCTGTCCCGCGCGATGCGGAGAGGCGAACTGCCACGCATTTCGGGGCCGACCAGGGTGGCACTGCGTAGAAAGTCCCCTCGCCACCTTTGGTCCATCACGGCCAGGCCGCTGCGAATCGCGCGAACGATGCTAGCCGGCAGAACGGCTTCGAGATTCGTCGGCAACACGCCGCGAGGATAGGAACAATCGAATCTGTCTCCCGGCGAAGGACTGCGCCCTGCTTGAAAGTCGCTGGCCCGTTGGATCGGAGCAAGGTAGGTGCCTCGCCCTACTTGAAAAGCCACTGATTCGAATTGCCGTTGCAGCTCAACCCCGGCGAGCGGATGGTCGCTCCCAAACTCTCGCGGCTCCAGCGTCACCATCACCCCGCTATTGGCGAACGTCGTATCGTGCCGGGAGTTGCTCATGCCGTTGGTGCAGAACATGCCCGGCTCGGAGACGCTGGGGATAATCATTCCGCCGGCACACATGCAGAACGTAAAAACATCCGGCTGGCCGCGGGCTACCAGGGTGTAATCAGCGGCACCGAGGATTTTCTGATACTCGTCCCGTCCGTACTTGTGCTCATTCACCTGTAGCTGGGGCTGTTCAATCCGGAGGCCGAGTTGGAAGGCCTTTCCTTGCATCGGCACTCCGCGATTGTGCAACATCTGATAGGTGTCTCGGGCGCTGTGGCCAATCGCGAGGACGACGACCGAAGTTTTCACATACCCGCCGGACGTGCCAATGCCTCGGATATGGCCATCCTGAATGTCCAAATCCTCCATCCGGCTGCGAAAGCGATATTCGCCACCCAACTCCTCGATTTTGCGGCGAAAGTTACGGACAAGCATGGGAAGCCGATTGCTGCCGAGATGCGGCCGCTGTTCATACCGAATGGACGGCTTTCCTCCGCATTCCACCAATCGCTCCAGAACCCAATCCACATCGGGGCCGCTAATTCGGCAGGTAAGCTTGCCGTCGCTGAAAGTCCCCGCTCCCCCTTCGCCAAAAAGATAGTTGTTCTCCGGATCGAGTTCTCCTCCCCGGTCAAAGTCACGAATCGCACTGACACGCTCCTTGACCGGATCGCCGCGCTCCAGCACCAGCGGCCGATAACCTCTCGCCGCCAGATAGTAAGCGGCCAGCAGTCCACCAGGGCCGGAGCCGACCACCACCGGCCGCTCTTCCAGCGGTGAGGTTCCCAGAAGCGGCTCGTCGAATACGGGTGGCTGGAATATCTCCACGCCCCCGCCGGAAGGATGACTTCGGGTCCATTCCAACTCTCCCGGCCAGTTGACGAGCACGGTGAATACGAATCGAAGCGAGTCGCGCGACCGTGCGTCCAGACTCTTTCGCAAAATCCGCCACCCGCTGACTTCTCGCACGGGAATTCCCAACCGCCGGGCGATCAACTCCCGCAGCAACTCCTCCGGCTCTTCGACCGGCAGTTCCAGATTGGTGAGTCTCAGTGGCATCGAGAGTTTTGCGAAATCTATGTCCCGTTAGCTTCGTCCCGCAAGACTCACTTTTACTCGATGAAGTGCTTCCTCGTCAGGCGGCCAAATTAGGGCCAGTTCTCCATTTTCCGCCTTCGAGCAGGCGTTTACCCATTGTCGTTATATTCGAGCAAACCATCCGTTAGTGGATCGCGCTTCCCATGAAAGAACTTTTGGAGCGCCTCTTCAAAAGTCGCTTCTCCCTCTGGCACCACTGCCGCAAAAAGGGTCATGGAGGATCGAAACTTTAAGTCGTCTGGGTAGCCCATGATGGCCCCAATGTCATCATGAGAAACGTTGAGCATCAGTCCTGTGCATTCCCGCAATCGTGAGCCCAAGACAGCATGCTCCAGGTAGCCTCTGGCCTCGGCTTTCGAGGAGATGCCGAATTTCTGGGCCATGCTGCTGGTCCCTAATCCAGCTAACTGGGGAAAGATAAACCAGATCCAGTGAGTTCGCTTTTGACCGGCCGTCAATTCGGACAGAACTTGATCGTAGACCAGATCCTGAGCAGCCAGGAATTCCTGAAATTTCGCGTTCAGATTGCTTTGTGCCATGAACAATCTCCGCAGCGGGTTTAGAGGCGTTAGTAGCGTTCGGGGCCGTGCTAAGGTAAGCTCCCACCATGAGAGTTGGCCACGCATTTTCGATTCTACTCGGAGTCTGCACAACAACAGTCTTTGCAATGCCACCGACCACCCAGAAGCAACCTGTTGTCGATACCTATCATGGCACGGCAGTAACGGACGACTACCGCTGGCTTGAGGATTGGAACAATCCGCAGGTCCAGCGGTGGAGTGAGAGCCAGAACGCACATGCCCGGGCATTTCTCGATCGCTTGTCCAACGTCGCCGCCATTCGGGTTCGCGTGACCGAAATTATGATGGCCGAAAGCGTCAGCTATTCGGCGATTGCCTACCGGCCGGGGAGTCTATTCGCCCTGAAACGGCAGCCGCCCAAGCAACAGTCGTTTTTGGTTGTGATGCCATCTGCCGATAGCCCTGGCGACGCCAGGGTCTTGGTTGATCCCAACGAACTTGACAAGACTGGAACCACCGCCATCGATTGGCATGAGCCATCGCCGGATGGAAAGCTCGTGGCGGTCTCATTGTCCCACGGAGGCAGCGAGGCAGGGGACGTGCATATCTTTGAGACAGCCACTGGGCGAGAAGTTTACGAAGTTGTGCCGCGAGTGAATTCCGGCACTGCCGGAGGGGACTTGGCCTGGATGCCCGACAGCAGTGGTTTCTATTACACGCGCCATCCGCGTGACGGTGAACGTCCCGCCGCCGATTTGGATTTTTTCCAACAGGTCTACTTCCATAAGCTGGGAATCCCCACTGCCGAGGACCGGTATGAACTTGGCAAGGACTTTCCGAGAGTGGCGGAAATCGAACTGGAAATGCATCCCGGCGGCAATCTGCTGGCGATGGTGCAGAACGGCGACGGTGGCCAGTTCGCTCATTACTTGCGATCGACTGACGGTGAATGGAAGCAATTTGCTTCTTTTGACGACCAGATCGTACAGTCGACTTTCGGACGGAACAACGATTTGGTTCTGGTCTCGCGCCAGAATGCTCCTCGCGGGAAAATCCTCCGCTTGTCACTTGCCGACCTTGATTTGAACCATGCCAAGACCCTAGTTCCCGAAGGACCAGAGGCAATCGTCACCAGCTTCTATCACCATCCGCCGACGGTCATGGAGACGGAAAACCGATTGTACGTTGTTTACCAATTGGGCGGCCCTTCGGAGTTGCGGGTGTTTGATACAACCGGAAAGAAGCTGGATAAGCCGAAGCAACTCTCCGCGGCAGCAGTCGGCGGACTCACGAAGCTCGAAGTGGACGACGTCCTCTTCAGCAACACCTCTTTTGTCGATCCCCCCGCGTTTTACCGGTTCAAGGCACAGACTTATTCGACCGAGAAAACGGCTCTCGCCACCAAGTCGCTTGTGGATTTAGGCAATGTCGAGGTCGTGCGGGAATTCGCCACGTCCAAAGATGGCACGAAGGTCCCCGTCACAATTACTATGCCGCGCGGCACTAAGTTGGACGGCTCGAATCCAGCGGTCGTCACTGGCTATGGTGGATATGGCATCAACATCTCGCCCGGGTTCAACCCGGTGAAGGAGGTGCTGCTAAAGCAAGGTTTCGTGATCGCGGTCGCAAACTTACGCGGTGGTGGCGAATTTGGCGAAGCGTGGCATCGGCAAGGGAATTTGACCCACAAACAAAATGTCTTCGACGACTTCGCTGCCGTTTTGAAGCACCTAGTCAGCCGCGGCTATACCTCTTCACCGAAGCTGGCCATCGAAGGAGGTAGCAATGGCGGGCTGCTTATGGGGGCGACGATGACCCAGCATCCGGAGTTGGCGAGAGCCGTTGTCTCCCACGTCGGCATCTATGACATGCTCCGCGTCGAGTTATCTCCCAACGGCACTTTCAACATTGTCGAATTCGGAACGGTCAAGAATTCCGACCAGTTTCGCGCGTTGCATGGCTATTCTCCCTACCACCATGTCGTCGATGGCACTCGCTATCCGGCTCTCCTGCTGCTGACTGGAGCCAATGATTCCCGCGTCGATCCCATGCAGTCCCGAAAGATGGCCGCTCGAATGCAAGCCGCGAATCCCTCCGGAGAGCCTGTCCTGCTCCGTACGAGTTCCAATTCCGGTCACGGTGCGGGGACGGCGCTTTCCGAGCGAATCGAACAAACAGTGGATGTCTATGCGTTTCTTTTCGACCGACTCGGTATAACTTATCGAGCCGCGCGATAGTTCAGTCCTACCGGCGTTTCTACCCCATTGTGCTTTACTCATGTTTGATCGCCTCGCGTCGCTGCTGCGAAGAATCTTCACAACCGTCTACTCGCCGCAGCCCGAAATGCGCACGTTTCTCACGCGCGGACAGACGCAAGAAACTCCGCTTGCCCAAGTCACGGCGGCTGTGCTTACCGCCCAGGAGAGCCAGCGACTGTTTGGCGTCCCCATGGCCCGCCGGAGCATTCAGCCCGTGTTTCTGCGGATCGAGAATCGGCACACCTCGCCGTTGCGGCTTTACCTACTCGATATTGACCCGCACTACTACACACCGCTGGAAGCCGCCGGCATCAATTATTTCTCGGTGCTCAAACGGCTGTCGGCTTATGGCGTTGTCGCCTGGTATTTCCTTCCTTTCCTGATTCTGTTGCCCCTCAAGGCGTACACGGCATCTTGGGCCAATCGCCGCATGGATGCTTGCTTCCGCGAGCAAGGATTTCCACTGCGGCCGATTCCCCCCGGCGAAACTGCAGAAGGGTTTATTTACACCACGCTGGACGCCGGAAATAAGACCGTTCATGTTTGCCTTTATGCCACTGGCGGCTCGGGGACGGAGGACGGTGCTGCACAACTCAGAGAACTGGAAGCTGCTCCCAGTGGCCCGGATGTTGATTTGACATTTCTGATTCCCATTTCTGGCATTTCCGCCGATCATTCCCGGCGCGACTTTGCCGATCTCATTCCCGCCTCGGAAATCACCCCCTGCGACTTGCCGCAATTGGCCCAGCGACTCCGCGAAATGCCGGCGGCCACCACGAATGCCAAAAGTCTTAAGCACGGCGACCCTGTAAACCTCGTCGTGCTCGGCGAGTTCGAGACCATTCTCAGCGCCTTCACCGCCCGCTGGGATGAAAGCGAGACGATTACGCTCGCCACCTGCTGGAAAACAGCAAAGGCCTTTTTGTTCGGCGAAGAGTACCGCTACTCGCCGGTAAGCCCTTTGTATCTATTTGCCCGCAGCCAGGATGTCGCTCTCCAGCGGATTCGGAGTTCCATCAACGAACGTCTACATCTCCGTCTCTGGCTCGCGCCGCTCCGGTTTCATGACCGGCCGGTGTGGGTTGGCCAAATCAGCCGCGATATCGGGGTCCGCTTTACAACCCAGGTTTGGAATCTCACCACGCATCGCGTGGACCCGAATGTCGATGAGTCGCGCGATTATGTTGTCGAAGATCTACTGCGGGCGCAGCGTGTCGACGCGGTAGGATATATCGATGGCGTCGGCCCCTGCGAGCCCGACAAACCTAAGCACAATTTGACGGGCGACCCTTACTTTACCGACGGCAAACGAGCCGTGATCGCGCTCTCCGACGCGAGGACTACTCCGAAGTACGTGTCCTGGGCCTGAAACCAATCAACCAATTTGCAGAGCACCTGCCATGAATCATCGCTGGTTTTTTATCCTGACCGTAATAGTAATCGGAGCCGGAACACTCGCCCCGGCAGCGGATGGCCCGGCGGCCCACTGGAAGCTCGCGGGTGATGTGCGGAATCAATCCGGTAACAACCTGCATGGTCAGAATCGGGGGGCAACATTTCAGGACGGGAATTTTCCGGCCAAGTCGGCAAGGTTCGACGGCCGCGGTAACCACATCGAAATTCCCGCGGCTGAGCCGCTAAAGCTCGGCACCGATCCATTCACGATTTCCATGTGGGTGAACACTGCTGCTGAACTTAACGACGACCTCGGCGACCTCATCAGCCAGTTCGACCCAGAGTCTCGCACCGGTTTCCATTTAAGCCTGCGAAACAATGCCGGGGTCACGCATAGTCAGGCGAACTACCGCCAGTTGCAGTTCGGCATCGATGCGGGAACGGAACCCGTCTTCACCGACCAAGGACGGCCCGGAAAGGCCATTTATGGCCAGTCCATGGCCGTTCACAACGGGCACCTTTTCGTCGGCACTTGCGAACCAGGTATTGATCAAGCGGGACATGTTTTTCGTTACGAAGGGCCCGACAAATGGATCGACTGCGGCACGCCGGACAAGGCGAACAGCATCACCGCGATGGCCGCCTTCGGTGGTGAACTCTATGTTGGCTCGGGAAAATACCGGCTCGGCGGATCGTCCCTTTCGGAATCGGAGAATCCCAATCTGGGTGGCAAGGTCTATCGCTACTTGGGCGATCAGAAGTGGGAAGAAGTCGGCCGCTTTCCCGAAATGGAAGCCGTCGGCGGAATGGTTGTGTATCGCGGCAGGTTGTACGTCGGCTCGCTCTACAAGCCGGCGGCGTTCTGGAGGTATGACGGCGAAAAAAAGTGGACCTCGCTCGAAGTGCCTGGGGGCAAGCGGGTCGAAGCCCTGGGTGTCTATGACGGCTATCTTTGGGCAACCGGATACGACGAAGGGCACGTTTACCGATTTGACGGAAAAACCTGGACCGAACTCGGGCGAGTTGGAGAAGCAGAAAATACACAGACCTATGCCTTCGCCACCTATCAGGGAAAGCTCCATGTTGCTACCTGGCGGACCGGCAAGGTTTTTCGTTGGCTGAACGACAAATGGGAAGACCGCGGCCGCCTGGGGGAAGAATTGGAAGTGATGGGGATGGTGGTACACAACGGGTCCTGTTATGCAGGCACTCTCCCCTTGGGGCAAATCTATCGGCACGATGGCGATGCCCGTTGGAAGCTCCTCAAGCAGCTTGATACAACCCCGGACGTCAAATACCGCCGCGTCTGGACAATGGCCCAGTTTCAGGGCAAGCTCTTTGCCACTACGCTCCCATCGGGGCATGTCTGGTCGATGGAAACCGGAGCCTCGGTCACCTGGGATAGGGAGTTTCCCTCCGGCTGGCATCATGTAACGGCCCAGCGGACTGAGGATCGTCTGCGCCTCTATGTCGATGGGGAGCAAGTAGCGGAATCCCCGCTAGCGGCGGCGAAACTCAATCTCGATAGCGCGAAACCCTGGCGGATTGGGGCCGGCAGCGGCGACTTTTTCAACGGTTCTCTCGCCGATGTGCGGGTTAATCGGCGAGCGTTGACGGCGGAAGAGATTCGGGGCCTGGCAAAAAAAGACTGACCGGCGACCACACAGCCCGGTCCACTTTCGCTAGCAGTCAGCGGACATTTCTACTTGGCAAATTCATGCGCGGACCCGAATTCGCCTTGCCCGCTTGAATCACTTTCGTTATCTCTACGCCCCCCGGAAAGCTTGTCCCCGCACCAGGCACGCCGATTCTATGTCGCCAGCCCATTCACGCTTGACACGCGCGCTGATGCAGCACGGAGTTTTCGCTGCTGCGTTTAAGCTTTGCGCTAGTTTAACTCTATTTCTTAGCGGCATTTGCACACCGCTTTTCGGCCAAACTCCCGCGGACGGTCCACAACTGAATTCGCCGAATTCTGCTGCTTCCACGGCTCTGCCTACACCCGAGAGCCGGCCGAGGACGCGTCGGCCCGTGGTGGCGGATGTTCGCATCGTCGGGAATCATCACACGAAGGACGTGCAAATCTTCGACAAAATCAAAACCCGCCGCGATTCGGAGTTTGATCCAGAGCAGGTTGAGAGAGACGTCCGCAGCCTGGATTCAACCGGACGGTTCCGCAACATCATCACGCATCAGAAGACGACTAAGGACGGAATCATCGTTACGTTTGAATTGATCGAGCGGCCGTACATTCAGTACGTTGTCCATCATGGCAATCGAGGGTTGAGTGAAAAGAAGCTCAACAAGGAACATGGGTTGAAAGTTGGCGACGCCCTGAGCGCCTTCAATGTGCGGGAAGGCCGCCGCAAGGTTGAGGAGCTTTATCATCAGAACGGTTTTCCCAAGGCAACGGTGCTGATCCAAGAAGGAGAAGACCCCAAGGATAAGGGTGTGGTCTACGTCATCAACGAAGGCCCGGTGCAACGGGTTTCTCATGTGTCATTCATGGGGAACCGGCTGGCTACCTCGAGCCGTCTGGAGACGTTCATCCAATCCAAGCCTGGTTACTTCAGTTATGCTTCCCCCTATTTCTCCAGCCGATTGGATCGCCAGAAGCTGGAGCAGGACGTGGATACGCTGAAGAAATACTACCGCAGCCTGGGATACTTTCGAGCGGAAATCGGCCGGGAGGTCGTCGCCGACGACAGCGGCAAGTGGGTCACAATTAACTTCATCATCGACGAAGGACCGCGGTACAAGATTCGCAATATCTCCATCGGCGGCAGCACGAAATTCGACTCCGACAAGCTGACCGCCTTCCTGAAGCTGAAAAGAGGGGATCCCTTCAGCCAGGATTTCATGGAACGAGACCGCAATTTGCTGACGGATTTATATGGCACTCAGGGACACGCCTTCGCCGACATCAATGCCGAAGTCCGTTTGCTCGAGGAACCGGGAGAACTCGATGTGGTTTACAACGTCACGGAAGGTGCCGTTTTTCACGTCGGCGAGATCAATGTTCACATCGCCGGCGGAGACGTGACTCCGCACACCAAAGAAACCGTGGTTCTCAATCGTCTCAATCTGCGGCATGGCGACCTGGTTGACTCCCGCGAAGTAAAGAATGGCGAACGCCGACTGAAGGCCTCTAATCTGTTCGTCACCAATCCGCAGGAAGGGGATCTCCCCCGAATTGTCATCAAGGAACCCCGCTTTGACACCGGGGGCCTGGCGGAATCTCCCCGTGCCGGAACGGTTCGTGGGCAATCGCCAGAGCCACGGGAATCGCCGGAGGAGCAAGTCCAACGACTTGCTGAGGAACAACAAGATCAGGAAAGCCGCTTCGGCCGCAGCATTTACTCGTGGGACGGCCCACGCGAGACAAGAACACACGAAACAGGCTACCGCGCCCCGCGAGTTCCCGCCTCGCAGCCGCGTGCTTCCGCAACTCAGTCCTCCTCCGCACCGCGTTAGGATTTCGACTTGAAGACCCACGCCATTCACATCTGCCTGATTGCCCTGCTGGGGCTAAGCCTGAGCGGCTGCGCGGCCATCTACCGCATTACGCGGCCGGTGAATGATGCGCTGACGGCTCCGTTTGTGGATCTGCCTGACGATCCGGGCGTCCACCAACCGGCGGAGCCGCAAGAGCGCGGTGCAGGGTCAACCAGCACACCACGATCGAGCTACCAAGGCAAACAGGGCGAAGGCGCTCCTGCTTCCGAGCCAATCATCCGCGCACAGTCCCCCGGTGGTAATACGCCAGGAGGCGGCGATATCTATGGCCGCGGCCCAATGCGGGCTACCGACGCGACTTCGCCCCAAGTCAATCGCTACTCACAGCCCGGCGCGCCAATCCTAGGCCAGCCGACGGCCCAGCCTGCACCTCAAGAAACCTACACTGCTCCACAAAACTTGCCTGCTCCTCCTGCCGACGCGCTGCCTCCCGGCGGACTCCCCTTCCAAGATCCAAATTCCCCTGAAACGCTGCAAGAGGCCCTGACCCGCCCCTCGGACCTCGACATCTTTGTGCAAGAAGCCCGCACGGGAAAATTCTCTTTCGGCGTGGCGGTTAACTCCAACGCCGGTCTCACGGGACAAATCACCGTGGAAGAGCGAAACTTCGACCTCTTCCGTTGGGCTCGCAGTTGGGACGACGTGATGAATGGTGGTGCCTTCCGCGGCGGAGGCCAGTATCTGCGACTGGAAGCCTATCCCGGCAGTCAGTTCCAACGTTACATGATCAGTTTGACCGAGCCCTATCTGCTCGGCACCAACATCAGCGGCACGACCAGCGCTTCCTACTTTGACCGCAATTACTTTGATTACTTCGAGTCTCGCTATGGAGGGACACTCGGACTGGGCTATCGGCTGACGCCCGATCTCTCGGTTCAGTCCAACCTGCGAATGGAAAATATCGGCATTTCCAATCCCCGCGTGGCGGGCGTGGCCGAACTGGACGCCGCTCTAGGGCGCCATGATCTGTTTGGCGGCAAGGTCCGGATCATGCACGATACCCGCGACCTTCCCATGGCCCCCACCGAGGGACATTACTTTGATGTTTCTTACGAGCAGGTCTTCGGCAGCTTCGATTACGGACGTGCGGAATTGGATTACTCGCAATATTACACGCTCCGCGAGCGGCCCGACGGTTCCGGCCGGCATGTCCTTGCCTTCAGCACTCAGTTGGGGTTCCAGGGCTCGGACTCGCCGATCTTTGAACACTATTTTGCCGGCGGCTACAACACGCTCCGCGGCTTCGGCTTTCGTGGTGCCTCGCCCATAGATAACACGGTCCGCATCGGTGGACGCTTCAAGTTCATCAACTCCGTCGAGTATTTCTTCCCGCTCACCGCCGACGATATGGTGAAGGGAGTCGTCTTCTGTGACTTTGGCACGGTGGAGCAAACCACTGCATTCAATGATCCCTTCCGGGTAGCTCCTGGTGCCGGGTTGCGAATCAACGTCCCGGCGCTCGGCCCTGCTCCCCTGGCGCTCGACTTTGCTTTCCCGGTCAGCTACGCATCAACCGACGAGAAGCAAACCTTCAGCTTCTTCTTCGGCGTCTCGCGGCAATAGGTCGAGGTGGCACAGCCTGCGACCTAGTCATCGAGGATCACTTCCAGGTCGGTCTTCAACTTCAACATGTAGGATCGCCACTCCGTGTCGAGAGACTTGTGGTCCTTCTTGACGCACTCATTGAACACCTTAGTGAGCACTTCCTGACTGAAGTCAACCTCTGGTGGCATTTCTCCCAGCCGCCGATAGAACGCAATGAACTCCTCGAAATGGCGTTCCATCAAGAAGTGGGTCATCGCCCACGCCTGGCCATATCCCGCGACCAGTGTGGCGTGGTTCCCAGCATAATCGAAAATCTGATCGCCGACGATGAAGTCGATGTTGGAATGCTCGCGATCTGGCTCTAACTCGCGGTAAGAATCGCGGCGGTCTTTGTTGACGGCACCAATACCTCCCCAGTTGGCACCGTTGGGAGTCTCGAAGTAGGTCGCGAGCCCTTCATGAACCCAACGGGGAATTCGCACATTCCGAGGCAGAAGTCCCGTGTTCCCAGCCATTTGATGGGTCGTCTCATGACTAACGACTTCGATGTCAAGGTTCTCACGCTCCATGTTGACAATGTACTGGATGGCGTCGGCCAGTCGCTTGACATCCGCGGCATTGGAGGCGCGCATTTTGACTGCTTCCGCCTTGTCTTTTTGAAGCTCTTCGGCGAGGTTGACCAGCGCCTCAAAATCCTTGGTTGTCCCGTTGTCATAGAAGACGCTGATGTTATTGGAAGGGCTCCAAAAACCAGCGGCACTTCTTAAACTCGGATTGAGCTTGTCGACAAATGCCAAATAGTCTTGATGTTGTGCAAACAGAACGACCTTAAGGCGCTCCTTAGGGATTTCCAGTTCGACGCCGCTGGCGTAAAACCTGAGCAAAAAACTCTCATAGACCTGCTCCAAAAGCTGCAGCCGCTCATCTGCCCGCGAGATTTTCCGATTGGCTGCCGGTTTGGCCGGAGTATCGTGGAGCAACAGAAAGTGTTTGCTCGCCTTGACGTGCATATCGGGCCGCCCCACGTGGTCCTTAAGATCTTTCTCTTGCTTGCTCGAATCGCCGATGGGCTCGTCCATTAGCTTCTTGAGCTTCTTAACCATGTTGGCGCGAGGATGCTGAGGGTTGGCTTCCAAGGTCTTGTCCACGGTCGAATAGAATGACTGCAGCAGGCCATGACGAAGCGCCCACATCGCGGCTTCGTACTTCTTATCAGCGTCCGCGCCGGCGCGTCCCAACTCCTTGGCGAACTTCTCTTGGAGCGTGGGGCCTTTCTTGATCTCAGTACCTGGATCTTTGATATCAAAGTACATTGTGCCGAGCTTAGGGTGCGTGAAGGTGACTGAGCCACCGGCATTCACCTTCGTGCTCCCTTGAAGGATGACGGTCGTGCTCCCTCCAGGCAGCGTGTAAAGCACGACATCCGCTGAGGCTCGACTTGAAAAGGCCATACTCGCCAAGGTAACGGCTGCGATCGTTAACGCTCGACTTTTGAATCGCAACATCCAGGAGCTCACTTATCCAGGGAGGGAGGTGCGGAAGACTCCAAATCAATTTTTTCAGCGCCATGACTTGTGCAGAGAGCGCGAAACACCTTGGGATCGATCTTGGAAGAAACGACGCGCACCGAGCCATCGGCCATGACTACCGTGACACCGGCCGTTCCTTTGCTCCAAAATCCGGTGATCTTGTCGAAATTGGGCTCGCGCGCGCCGCGAATGGTCGCCCCGCCGCCCATTATCCAGGGGCTGGCCAGCTCTCCACCACCGAGCACCATGATGGTGTTGCTGGTTCCATCGGTAATTTCCGCGGGAGCTGCGATGGCGTCGTAACCGAAAACACCGGCCCGGGGATCGCTTCGCTCATACCTGGCGGCGACCTCGTTGCGGGCATCTTCAATTCCCGACATTCCCACGAAATGCGTCAAGGCAAAGTTTTCGAAGGGATATCCCTTCCACCGCAAGCGGTCATCCGCAGGGTTGAGGAATTCCGGAATGATCACGGCGCAGTTTTGCAAGTTCTGCTTGTCTCCCCACGGTTTGCTGACGTCAAACTTGTCGTAAATGTCCTGGTGACCGATAAACGGAAGGATTTGCTGCATCCAGCTATAGTGAGCTTGCAGGTTGTCCCCTTCGCCAACTTTGCGCACGCCAATCAGCTTGGCAGTGGGATGGGCCTTTACGAGTCCATCGCCAAGAACTTTGCCGATGGGGCGGGAAGCAGGGGGATCTTGGCCGGAATCAGTTCCAGACGAACCTGCATTGCCAGCGCCACTGGCAGCGGGGCCAGCCGAACCTGTGCCGGTCGAACCTGTTCCGGATACTCCCATCGGCCCCATTGGGCTTGTGCCTGGAACTCCGCTGCTGGAAGGGGGATTGTTACCAGGCATTGGCCCGATAGGACTTGTACCCGCAGGACTGGTGCCCGTTGGATTGGCACCAACCGGATTGGTGCCCATTGGACTTGCTCCTCCGTTACCCGCCGGGGTTGTACTGAAAGGAACGGTTGCTGCGGGGCTTATTGAAGTGGGAGAACTTGCTGTTGGCGTAGGGGTAGGAGATGTTGCGGGGGGTGGCGACGGGTTGGTTGCAACAACCGGCGTCTTGTTCCGATTGATCAGCCAGATGCCGACAAAGAGTCCGATTAATACGACACTGACGCTTACCCCAAGTATCACCAGCAGCTTGGTGTTTCCTCCACCATCATCAGCAGCTTGCGGAGCGCCGTAATTGGCTTGAGCAGGCTGAGGTGTGGTGGCCATCGGCATGGCAAGCGGTCCACCTGGGGCTGGAGCCCCTAATAGTCCACCACCGAGTGGCGAACCAGAGAGATCGCCACCAAAGGGATCATTTCCGAGAGGTGCGCCGCCAAAGGGGTCGGCTCCAAATAGGTCCCCACCCAACTGACCTGCGCCAGTTCCAAAGGGATCCGGCGCGGCCTGGGGTGCCGCGGGAGCAGGATTGGCTGGAGGCGCATTGAGTGGAATCGGCACTTCTTGCCCACAGGCAGGACACTTCAGCGCCTTGCCGCGCATCGCCGCTGGAGCTTTGTACGCCTTTCCGCAACCGCAGCGCACCGCAATTTGAACAACGTTGGCGTCGGGTTTTCCCGCAGGTTGTTTTGCCGCTTGCGGTTTCGCGACCGCTTTCGCAGGAGCAGGCTTAGAAGCGACAGGGGCTGTTTCAGTCGGTGGCTGAATTAAGAGCGGGTTGCCACAAGCGGGGCAGGGGACCTCTTTGCCGGAAAGATGATCCTGCGCCATGAACTTCTGGCCGCATCCGCAGGCGACAGGAAATGGCATTCGCCTAGCTCACTAAATCGAAGGAAGAGATTTGATCGAAAAGGATTCCCGCATCAGGCAAGCACAGTTTATCCCAGTTAGCGAACCATATTCAACCAAATTGGGGATATTTTTACCTCGCTCTCGTTTGGATCTCCCTTTTATGCGCGAACTAGACCAGGAATGGCTTCCAAATCCAGGCTCTCGAATTTCCCGGCCTTCAATCGCTCAAAGGCAATCGCTCCCATCACAGCGTTGTCGGTACACAGGGCGAGCGGGGCGATATGAAGTTCCACTCGCATATCTGAGGCCAGCATGGCCAGCCGTCCTCGCAGCTTGCGATTGGCCGCCACGCCGCCGCCGACGCAGAGAATGGCTTCGTTTGTTTGGTCCAGAGCCAGCCGCGTCTTAGTCACCAGGCTATCTACGACCGCTTCCTGAAAGCTCGCCGCTAGATCGGCTATTTGCTGCTCCTTTAGATGAACCGCGGAGAAATCTGCCTGTTGTGGTCCGCAGATGGCGTAGCGAACTGCCGTTTTCACTCCGCTGAAGCTGAAGTTGAGGCCGCCGGCTTCACCACCAAGGGCTCGCGGAAACTGATACGCCTTGGGATTTCCGCGCTCAGCCGCCGCCGAGATCGCCGGTCCACCGGGATAGGCAAGTCCCAGCATGCTGGCGACTTTGTCGAATGCCTCACCGGCCGCGTCGTCGATGGTTCCACCCAAATAGTGAAAATCGGTCGCGCTCGCGCAGTGATAGAGACTGGTGTGACCACCGCTGACAATCAGTCCCACGCAGGGGAACACATTCTTCCCCGCCGCCATCCGGCAGGCATAAATATGAGCATGCAAATGATTGACCGCCAGGAGCGGCTTACCGGTGGCAAGAGACAAGGCTTTTGCGGCGACCAGTCCAACAAGCAGCGAGCCGGCCAGGCCGGGAGTGTTGGCGACAGCGATGGCGTCGAGGTCTTCGAGCCGCACGTTTGCTCGGCGCAGCGCCTCGTCGATCACTGGCACGATCTTCTCCAAGTGGGCGCGCGCGGCTATTTCCGGCACCACGCCGGAGAAGCGACGGTGCAGGTCGTCCTGCGAGGCCACCACCGAGCCCAGCACCTGCAAGTCATCCGTCACCACGGCAGCCGCAGTTTCGTCACAGGTGGATTCAATGGTCAGAATCTTCATAAATATCAGAGTACCTTAGCCCCTCGCCAACCGTAACCCGAGCGGCAATGGTTGCATTCCACTGGTTATCTTTGAGACGCCTCCAGCCGACCGCCGATGACGAGGAGACCACTCGCCGCCATAAAGGAGCGCTACATGCGTTTACGTTTGGTTTTGTTGGTCTTGGCGGCTGCAGGAGCCCTGTCGGCTGGGAAGGAGGCCACGGCTCAATTCCGCTTCTCGATAGGGGGAAGCGGCTGGTCTGTGGGGAATGCCCCGTACGGTTATGGTTACGGTAATGGCTACGGAGGATATGGCTACGGCAATAATCCGTACTACTACAATCCTCCGGTAATTCGCCAGAACTATTACTACTACGACGAGGTCCCGCAGCAAACCTATCTACCTGCTGCGGCCTATGCCGGCCCCGGTGTAACCGTCCGGAACCCCGTGGGGAGCAAAGTTAAGCTCGCCTACATGCTCGACGACAGCGCGGAACAGGAAATCGCCGCCGGAGAAACCCAAAAGCTGACCGAAAAGGGAAGCTACATTGTCAGCTTCGACCGGGGTGGAAAACACGGCACCGCCCGCTACACCATCACCGAAGGGCTTTATGAGTTCACCATGACCGACCACGGCTGGGAACTTTACCGGCAAAAGGAGGTGCCGGCGGAGAAGCAGGCCGATCCCAAAGTGAAAGCCAACCCGCTCTCCGAGTCCCCCAAAGTGGACGCTCCCGAGCCGGAGCCACCCAAGCCAAGAGATGCCGATGATGAGAAGCCAAAGGAAACCTAGGGGATTTCAATTCACTTTTCTAACCCTGTGATTATTCGTATCACCGATGTAGATCGCACCATCCGGCCCCACGCAAATTCCGTGGGGCCGATCCATTTCAGCCTTGGTAGCAGGGCCGCCGTCGCCACTACCGCCTTTGCTTTGCGGACCTGAGCCCGCGACCGTGGAGATGAGGCCGGACTTGAGATCGATCTTGCGGACGGCATGGTTCTCCGTGTCCATCACGTAAACATTGCCATCGGGACCAATCGCTATCCCCTTCGGGCCGTCAAAGGTTGCACTCTTCGCCGTACCTCCGTCGCCTGTAAAGCCCCTCTTCCCACTTCCCGCGACGTGCGAGAGTGTTCCCCCCTTCAAATCCAGCTTCCAGACGCTGTGGCCTTCGCGGAGGGCGATCCAGAGATCGTCTCCTTGGATAAACAAAGCCCTCGGGCCAAGCATGGGTTTGCCTTGGGCCATTTGATTGCTCTCGGGGAGTTTTTTCTCGCCATTACCTGCGATGGTTTCGATGACTCCCTTCTTGCCATCCACTCTCCGGATGCGGTGGTTGCCAATGTCGGCAATGTAGAGATTGTCGTCATTATCCAGCGCGATGCTGTGGGGTGTGCTCATCTGGGCCTTTGTCGCTGGGCCTCCATCACCCCCAAAGCCTGGCTGACCGGTTCCGGCGACTGTGGAAATCAATCCGGTCTTGGCGTCCACCTTTCGCACCACATGATTCTTCATCTCGACAAAGAGCATGTTGCCAGCCTTGTCGAACCGGACCTCGTAAGGCTCGTTGAGCAGCGCCTCGGTCGCTTTACCACCGTCTCCCGCATACCCAGCCTTCCCGCTCCCGGCGACGACTTTCACCTGACCACTCTTCAGGTCCAGCCTCCAAACACGATGGTTGCGAACCTCGCAGACATAGAGCCCGCCATCGGGGCCGATCTCCACCCCGAAGGGCTCGCCGATATTCGTTTTGAGCGCCGCTTCTTCCAATCCGTTGTTTTCAGGTTTACCGGACCCCGCAATCGTCTCGATAGTTTGCGCGAAACCGCAAGCGGTGTGGAGCACGACTATTAGCGCGCCAGTTATCGAAAGGCGAACGGATCGCATAGTCTCTTGGCACATTGGTCATTGGGACTTGGTCATTGGACATTTTCCTACTGTTGCAGCCCAAACAGAATCACATTCGCCCCAATCCGCGCAGCGTCTTGCGGAATATACCCCTTACATTCCAGCGAAGCTCCCTTTTCCAAAGCGCAACTGATGTCGTAGGGGGAAAGGACTACTGCCGTCCGCCCTCCCAGGTCGAGCCCTTCCAAGAGAGGGGCGGTTTTCACGAGCTTGGCGGTCAGAGCGTCCCCTTCTTCCCGCAGTTGCGGGTCCCGGAGCGTGACCGTGGTCACGTCGAAGCCGTGGAACTCGGTGGAGAGCATCTGGTGGGTGGTGGGGATGCGGACGAACTGGCCATCGGGATAGATCGCTTTCATTTCCGCGCGAACCGAATCCGTGAACTCCTTGCTGGCGCAAATGCTGTCGGCAAACAGGAAGCCGCCGTGATCGAGGTAGACTTTGATCGCCTTGCGCTCCGCCGCGCTCCAGGTGAACGCCCGCCGCCCGTGCATGAACAGAATTGGGTAGTCCAGCAGCTTTGGGTCGGTCGCCGCCATCGGAGGCCGGTGCTTGCTATCGACTTTCATCTCCAGTTGCTTCTCGAACACCGCGAGCAAGTTGGAGAGTGCGTTGGTGGCGTCGTCTGCGCCTCCCCCGTGGTTGAGCTTGGGAATTACGAGCGTCCCCCGGCCAGTGATTTCATCGTTCTTCCGCTGCGTGATCTGCGGCTTCTCCAGCTTTTCCTTGAGTTGCCGGTTGGTGGCATAGGCGACGACGTTTTCGCCGATCCGGACGCAGGCTTCAATTTCGTCCTTCACCTTTTGCGGATAGTTCAGTTCGCGATACGGATGCGAAACCTCCCAGCGGCAGGAGAGGCTGCGGGGACAATAGACCACGCTCGTGCGGCAGCAGGCGTCGAGTCCCCAGAGCCAAAACTGGTCATCAGCAGGAAGATGCTTAGGATTGACTGGCTGTTCCGCATACCAGACCGCATGGTCCGGCTGCAGACGGCGAAGTTCGCTTTCGGGAAACATCTTCTTCATCAGGGCTCGGAAATCCTTGTCGAACGTCCCCCCGCCGCAGCCGTCCCCTTCGCAGGCTTCGGCGAAGATGAAGCCTCCTTGATTCACGTACTCGCGGAGCAGAGTTACCTGCTCGTTGGCGAGATTGAGCGACTGGCTGCCGGAGATAAACAGGATGGGCGATTCGAGCAGGTCGGTAACCTTCGCCCCCACAACCTTGATGGGGTCCCCTTTCGCGTCCTTTTCAACGTTCCCGGCATTGTCGACCTTGTCGACTCTTCGCTCAATATTAATCGTCTGCCACGAAAGCTCTCGTTTGAACGGCTTTTCCAAGCGGCTCGTCAGATTCTGGATCGCCCGGCGATGCAGATCCCAATCGCGAGTCACGTCTTGATATTGCAACTTGGAGACAACAACGGGACGACGTCCCTTGGACAGGAACAACAGCGCCAGTGAGGTACAGACCACGGCGTCATTTTCCCCTGGCCCTGTTCCTTTCCAATAACCGCTGAATTTGTCGTGTACTCGTTCCCCAAGCAGATGCTCGGCACCTTCGCGATACCAATCGTGCTGGTTATCGCCTTCCCCAAAAAACCTTTGGCCCGACATGCGGCCAACGCGCTCCAGGCCATACAGGTAATAAAGACCCCAAGCCCCAGAACCGGGGTTTTGCACAACCATAAACTTCTTGCCGAGCCATTGCACTCCCTTGGTAACTGCCTCGTCGTCGGTTCCGTGGCCGCAGCACTGGATTCGGCCATCCAGCACGACGGCATCACCGCCGCCAATGTGGTCGCGGGCGATGATCAGCGACGCGATGGCAGCACAAGTCATGCTGCCGGAGCCTCCTCCTTCGCCAAAGTAGCTCCACGACCCTTGTTCCCTTTGCCGGTAAGCGTTGTTCAGCCAGAACTGTTCAGCCAGCTTCCAGGTTTGCTCCTTGATCTTCACGCCCGCGCGCTCTGCCTCGTGGAGCGCGAGCATGGCAAATTGGGTGTTGGAGTTGTCTCCATCGCCGCGGGTGCCGTAGTGCCAACCCCCTTTGTTCTTGCCCTCCTTGATTTGCGTCGCTTCCAACCACATGGCAAGTTCGTTGATCTTCACCTTGTAACGAGCCGGGTCGGCCTGACAGAACGCCATGATCTGCAGCGATGCCGCATAGGTTGCCCGCGGCAATTCCGACGCTTGGAGAGAATTGAGCGCCTTGGTAACCTTGGGGTTCTTCGCAGTTTCGCCGCTATTAAGTAGGGCCAAGGTCGCCAGCGATGTCACGCCAGTTGGCTGACCCATGTAGTCGGTCCAGGTGCCATTGGGTGCTTGCTGTTTAAGGAGGTACTGCGTCCCCCTATTGATAGTTTCCTTCACCGCCTCGGGAGTGACTTCCTGTCCCCGCGCAGCTTGCCCAATCAGCAAGATTGGCAACGCTAGAGCAAGAAACGTCCTTGAGCTTCGCATGATATGCCCTTTCCGGAGCCAGGCCCCACTTGGTTATTCTACCTCAAGCCAAGTCCCGCGCGTGCAGCGATTGTTGAGGTGAAGCGGACGACCTACAATCACTGACTCCTGATCCTTGACCCCTGACTCCCGCACCCCATGGCCAAGTCCCTTCCGGAAATCCTCCAAGAGTTCGCCCAGCATCGCCTGGTCATGCAGCAGGAGCTGCAACGGGTCATCGTCGGCCAGAACGAAGTGATCGAGCAGCTCTTCGCGGCCATCTTCACCCGCGGTCATTGCCTGCTGGAAGGGGTGCCGGGGCTGGCCAAGACCCTAATGGTCAGCACGCTGGCTCGAATTCTGGATGTCGCCTTCAAACGGATTCAGTTCACTCCCGACCTGATGCCCTCGGACATCACCGGCACTAATGTGCTGGAAGAAGACGAGCAGGGGAAGCGAAGCTTTCGCTTTGTGGAAGGTCCCGTCTTCACCAACATTCTGCTGGCGGACGAAATCAACCGGACACCACCCAAGACGCAAGCCGCGTTGCTGCAGGCCATGCAAGAACGGGAAGTTACCGTCGGCCGGGAGACGATGGAACTGCCTGATCCCTTCTTCGTCATTGCCACGCAAAACCCCATCGAGCAAGAAGGGACGTATCCGCTTCCCGAAGCCCAGCTCGATCGTTTTATGTTCAACATCAAAGTCGGCTATCCGACGGCTCCGGAGGAAGAGCGGATTCTGATGACGACGACGCGGAATGAAAAAGTCGAGGTGAAGAAGGTCCTGTCCGCCCGGGCGATCATCAACCTGCAAAAGCTCGTCAACTCCGTCGCAGTGAGTGAGTTCATCGTCAAGTACGTCGCCCGCCTCGTCCGGGCCACGCGTCCCAAGGACGAGTCGGCCCCCAAGTTCGTGCAAGAGCTCGTCGACTGGGGAGCCGGCCCCCGCGCGGGACAAAACCTCATCAACGGCGGCAAAGCCCTCGCTGCCATGGACGGCCGCTTCTCCGTCGCCATCGACGACATCAAGCGAATCGCCATTCCCGTCCTCCGCCACCGCATCAGCACCAACTTCCAGGCCCAAGCTGAAGGGATGACCAACGAGGACATCATCAACCGGCTGCTCAAGGAAATCAAAGAACCGGATGTGCCGAAGTTTGTGTAACTTCAGCCGATCCTTCACTTCCGGCGTTCATTTCTGCAATGAGCCGCGGGATCGACTTGTCCAGGTCCTTGCTATAAATGTTGGCAAAGAGCCGGCCAATCACGGAGATTCCGAATCCCTCTGCTTCCACCACCCAAGTCAGCTTCGTCTGCGTCGGAGTCAGCTCTTCAAAGCGATGGTCGTAGTGAACGGTCGCCCATAAAAAACCACCCACCCATTTCCAACTGCGGTAGGGGTTGAATTCGGTCACCTTGAAACAAGGCTTGATGCCGTTCTTTAGGTGGAGCGAGCCCTGGGAGGTGGCTGCAAGCTCCCCTGGCGGCTGGACCTTGATCTGCCGGATGTGCTTGGCCCAACTCGGCCACTCTTCGAGGCGGGCGAGGTATTGCCACGCCTCTTGAAGCGGAAGCTGCACCTTGAATTCTCGCCGCAGTAATTCAATCACGATGTTCCTTCCGCATATTCGCTCCGGTCCCAGCCCGTCGCCTTCACTTCTTCTTCCGCGATGTCGCGAATGTTAAATTTGGCTTTGAGCCGGAACAGGATGGATCGCCAGGCGAACTGACCGCGAGCGATGACCGGCGTGTTCGGCCGGGCTCGGCTATACCGCTTGCGGACCATCTCGGTAAACAGGTTGATGCCCCGGCGGAACTCCTCCTCGTTGCCAAAGTCGTATTCGCCTCCGCGATAACGGCTCATCCAGCACCATTCTCCCCATTCGTCGCTGAGCCGCAGCCGGTCGGTCTCATCGTCGCGGATCTGGCTCCACTCCTTCAGCACGGGGATCCGGTCTTCCTGCCTGCCCGTGGTGAGAGGACGATCGATCCTCCGCATCCACTCCCATTCTTCGCCTTCCAGCGGCAGGACAAAGCCGAAGTCGAGCAGCCCTAGCCGTCCGTCCGGGAGGATCAGGTAATTCCCGGGATGCATATCGATGTAGAGCATCCGGGCCGAGTACATCAGTCGATACCACGCGCGGACCAGGCGGCGGCCGACGTCGTTGCGCTGCTCCTGCGACGGGTCGGTGGCGAGCCACTCGGAAAGATGCTGCCCGCGCAGACGCTCCATGGTCAGGATTCGGCCGGTGGACCATTGGGGAAAGACGCGAGGAACGACAATTCGGTCCTCTTCCTGAAAAACCGCGCGGGCCTTGCGGAGATTGGCCGCCTCAAGTTGGTAGTCGGTCTCCTGGGCCAGGCGGACGCGGAGGTCGTCCATCTGGTCCTTGGTGCTGTCCCAGTCCTTGCTAAGCCGCGATGGCAGCAGGAAGAGCAGGAAATTGCGGAAGTCGGATTCGATGGCCCGCGCGATTCCGGGATACTGAATCTTGATTGCGAGTTCTTCGCCGGCTTGGAGCGATGCGCCGTGGACCTGCCCCAGCGACGCGGCTGCGAAGGCTTGTTTGTCGAAGCTGGCGAACACGTTTTCGGGATCGTCCCCAAGCTCGGAGTTCACCATTTCCTTGAGCAGCGACCAGTGCATCGGTGGAGCGTCGAAGTGCAGCTTTTCCAGCGTCTCGACAAATTCCCGCGGCGCGATGTCGGGAAAGTTGGCCAGGGTCTGGCCGACCTTCATCACCGCGCCGCGGAGGTAGGTCATCGAGTCGAGCATCCGCAGAGCCGTCTTCCAGTGAACCTCGGCGAGCAGGCGTTTGTTCTCGTCCGCGGATTTAAAAAAGCCTCGCAGCCAGTGGAACAGGTAAGCCGCCCCGATTTTTGCCTGCAAAGTTCCGAGCGCCGTCAGCCGTCGGAATCGTCCGACGGGGACAGGCTGCTGGGAAGCCTGGGCGACGACATTGGAGATGCCCTTGGCTGCGGGAGGCAGAGGACCTTTTTCCAGGTCTTCTTCGGGAAGAGCAGCGATCAGTTCCGTGACAGTAGCCATAACGAGCGCCTTTCTTTAGCGAGGTTCGGCTGGCGCATCTTGCAGCCAGGCGGCGAACATGTGGAGTGAGTTATCGAGCAGGGCAAGAGTCTCTTCCTGCTTCGGTGATTTGTCGGCGGCCCAGAAAGCGAGCACGCCGGTGTAGAGGGACCAGTAGACTTGCAGGGCGACGGAAGTAACTTCCGCCACGCCATGAGCGAGAGAGATACGGGCCACGCATTCCAGGTGTGCTGCCCGCAGTCCGAGTTCGCCGCTTGCCGCGGTCGTCGCCAGCGGTGAGAGTGCCGTCTCCAGGACTGGCCCAATGAATTTCCGCAGCGGCTTCAACTGCCGAAGTTCCGCGGCGACGAGGGCGAACAGGTCTTCTTCCAGCGTCTCGGCGGCCGGTTGTTTCTGAATTGCCGCTTGGGCCTTCGCCAGACCTTCTTCGGCCATCGCAATCACGATGGCCTCTTTGGCGGTGAAGTAATTGAACAGCGTGCCGACGGCGATGTCAGCCGACTTGGCGATATCGCGGGTCGTGGTGGCTTCAAAGCCCTGCGCGCGGAACAACTCCAGCGCCGCGGCTTCAATCCGCTCCCGAGTCGCCTCTTTCTCCTCAGCCGTGATCCGCATGAGCCTGACTCCGCAGTAATATGAGCACGTTCACATTCTATCCTTCGGCAGAAACGGGTCAAGGGGTTAAGTGAGCATGCTCATAAAATAATCTGGAGAAGGGATTGGGACACGGAAAACGCGGGAAACACGGCAAGCAGCAAGAATCCAAACTCTTCTTTTTCCAAGCCGTGTCCTCCGTGTTTTCCGTGTCCCATTCCCTCTCCCTCTCTCTCTCCCTCTCCCTCTCCCTCTCCCTCCTTCGCGTCTCCGCGCCTTTACCACTTTGCGTTAAGATTTGAGTGGTCTTGCCACGATCAATCCTTTTCTCACGCTTCCACCTTTGCCTCTCGAATTTCAAACCACGGATGTCCGCGGCCACGCCATTCTCCTCGGCACCGGCACTTCCGTCGGCGTCCCTTCCATCGGCTGCGGTTGCGAGGTTTGCCGGAGCACCGACCCGCGGGACAAGCGGACGCGCTGCAGCGTCCTCCTCGGCCTGCCGGAGGGGAATCTGCTGATCGATACCCCGCCGGACATGCGGCAGCAGTTCCTGCGGGAAAAAGTCGGCGTCGCCCACGCCGTCCTCTATACCCACGAGCACGCCGATCACGTCTTTGGCCTCGACGATCTCCGCCTGTTTCCGTTCTACCTCGGTCATCCGGTGCCGCTCTACTGCGAGGAAATCGTGGAGCAGCGCATCCGCCAGTCGTTCAACTACGCCTTTACCGACCAGGAGCAGACCCACCACGGGGCGGTCCCCAGCCTGGAATTCCGCCGCATCGGCCTGGCCCCCTTCGACGTCCTCGGCCAGCGGATCATCCCCATCCGCCTGAAGCACGGCCCCCGCTTCGACGTCCTCGGCTTTCGGATCGGCAACTTCGCCTACTGCACCGACACCAACGGCATCCCCGACGAAAGCCTGGCCCTGCTGGAAGGGCTCGACACCCTCGTCCTCGACGCCCTCCGCCATCGCCCCCACGTCACCCACTTCTCCCTGGACGAAGCGGTCGCCGTCGCCGAAAAACTCCGCCCCAAACGGACCCTCTTCACCCACATCTGCCACGACCTGGGGCACGCCGCCACGAACGCTAAACTCCCCCCCGGCATGGAACTCGGCTACGACGGGCAGAAGATATCGCTGATCTAGCAGTTGAACTTCTGATTCATGATTCACAGCGTTTTTTTTCGGGGACTTACGGCACCGGCGATCGCCACAACTCCTTGTTCCACAATTTCTTAGGGCAACGCGCATCGCCCTAAGTCTGATTCACCTTGGCATTCTAGATACATCCGCAAGCCCGCCTCCGATAAGGGTTTTTCAAATCCTCGATCTCCGCTAAATGCTTGCCACAACTTCACTTAACGCAAATTGCCTCCCCCAGGCGATAAGGGCGACCAAGGAGTCTGATACAAGGACCGTACTGGAAGGGTGATGAGCTGTTATTCGGGCGATTCACCTGCGATTTCTCCTCTCTAACCCTTGAAGCGCCAACGACTTGCAACTTACATCGCGGCGAATCAGCCTTCTCAGCGATAAGGCGCGATAAGCGGGTGACCAAGCGGTGGACTACTAGGCGTTTTTCTCCGCGCAGTGGAGAGCGGAAGGGAGTACCGCCCAATATCCAGTTCCCCGGTCTCAAATCTCAAATCTCAAATTCCGACTTCCAAGCCCCCTCTTCCCCTCGGCGCGCAGTCCCAGCGCGGCCTTGCAAGACACACACCACCCACTTGCCAAAGAACCCACCCTCCTGGCCGCTTACCCTGGGCTCCGCCGCAGTACATCTCTATTGTACACTGCTCACCCGTCTCTTTTGGCACTCTTGCTAAACTTTTTCCGAATTCTGGAGAGTCAGCCGCCGGTCCTCTGGCGAGCCCCGAGGGTGGTTGTTTCGGCCCGAACGACGTGGAGCGGCGAGAGAAGATGGCGGCGGTTACTTCCGAACCTCTCGGACCCGCCAAATTGCCCCCAAAGGAAGCCAATCACCATCAGCACTGCCAGAGTCGTTCCCTAGGAGAATGGTACGAATGTCGGACACGCTCACAGTCGCTCTTTCTCCTGCTTTTGCCGTCGGTTACTCCCGCGTTTAGACTTTGCCGTTCTCATTGCGGCCAGACCTTCCTTACCAGTTCCAATCCTGGTAGCTAGTTCCTGATGAGCAGGAGCGGCTGGGGGCGGGTGCCTGTGGAATGGGAAGCGAACTCAGCGGTCGGGGACTTGCCATTCATGCACTGCGGCCACAAACGCACCCAGAATGGCCAGCATAACTAAAGGGAGAACGCATACCGGGAACTCATGAGGCACTACTAATGGAATGCTCAGAGCGGCCCCCATAAGGCTCCCCCAGCAAGCGGCGACGATGACGCTTTTTGGAGTTGCTCGCGGGTTGTGTTTTCCTAGAAAGCTCACGGTAAGCTCCGCAGGCTGTACTTCATGGCTTGGGCGGATTTGGGGCGGTTGGTGAAGGGTCGGGCAGTTTTTTGCTTGGCCAAAGAAGCAGAGCAAGACCAACTGCCACCGCAACTAAAGTGGCCCATGCGACCATGTACAGCATCGCGTTGCCGTCACTAAGCGTAATCGCCTTGATGAGCAGCAAGCCTCCCCATAGTGCCACGAATGAGCCGTATGCGAAGAGTCTCAAGGTCAGCAGGTCGCGGGAAAATTTCATGGGGCTGATTCTGGTGGCGGATAGTCCGGCATACCTGGCAGTGGCGGGTCAGCCGATTCTACCTCCACAATTTTTATTGTAACTTCATCGCCAATCTTCAACAGTGTAACCGGCCAGTACCGACGTGGTTGATTTGACGAAGGCTCCTCAGAGGTTCTTGTTCCAATCCAGTGATGTTCTTCAGGCGAGCCGCTTTTTGTCGGATAGCATGCCCAGTTCACACAGGCGTGCATAACGCCTAATTCGCCAACTCCTGCGGTGTAGAGGGGCTTGCCGTTGATGGCGATTTGGAATCCGGTCATGGCATACCTCTCCGCAGGCTGTACTTCATAGGGCCATTTTAGCAAGCTCAGGGGGCAGGTGGGGAGCTATTCGATACGGTGGCGGCTTGGCCGGATGCCCTGAATCGTTTCGGGCCGACGGCAGGGAGGCTTTGCCGATTGAGAATTCTTGATGCCTAAAACCTAGGCCGGTGATTGCGAAACTTGTTCCAAAGAATGACTGTGGCCCAAACGCCAAGGGGAATACTGAGTAGATAGAGCGTCAGAATTGTTGGCAACTGCACATACAGCGGGGGCTGAAGTGACAGGATGAGTATCATCACCGGCAAGACGATTCCAAAAAATGGAAAGGCCACCGGTAAAAAATATCGCTCGCCCATTCCCCCATTCTACCAGCGAACGAAAAAGCCCCGCAACAGTCGGATGCCCCTGAATCGTTTTGGGCCGATGGCAGGAAACTGATGGCGTTTGAAATTCCAGATTTGGCAAGCTAATTTCGCGAATGCCAGTAGTTCAGAAACGCTAACAATCCGAAGATTGGTAGGCCAATGACAAACGCGAAAAGCAGGCCAGGGACTACTCCACCCAGGGGCCACTGCGGTGAGAAAGAGAAAAAGTCGATAATCACGTAGCCAAAAAACACCGCCAGAAATGTTCCGAGTATTCCCGCCGCGACCAAACCAACCGGGCTAAGCGGACGATGGATGAAGCTATCTGGCATGGCTCAATTCTACATGTGAACGAAAAAGCCTCGCAACAGTCGTTAGTCCGTGGTAGTGATACCGTTTGCCGGAAATGCTAATCCTTAGGCGGGATTGGGGCGGTTGCCTGAGAGTTGGGCAGCTAAGGCCAGTTTCTCCATACCGCCAGTAATTGCCAGCCCGCAAAGACCACGACGCCGGCAGCCATCAACGCCAACGGCCATCCCCAGATTGAGCGCTCGTAGACCGCGAGATAGATCGAATATGCGAACATGAAGGAAAAGAAGAAGACCTCCGCCCACGGTCGCCACCGGCGTTTGGGCTTCTCGCTCATCTCAGGCTCCGCAGGCTGTACCTCATGGGGCCAAGGCTAGAACGGTTTTGGGGCGAGTGCTTGAGAATCCAACGCGGCACCTTCCAGCAAGCCTAGAAATGACTCGGCGAACTGCACTTGCCGAACGGTTGCTTGCTCCAGGAGTATTGCCTCATGGTCGAACCGCACGACAGAGAGGGGTTCCTTCGGAGAGGCCATAGGGCGAATACTAAAGCAAACCGGGTCATAACTGTCGCTCGTAAGCCGTGCGAAGTGAAAGTAGCCCTGGTGAATTAACCATCTCGATAAAATCGGGTCGCGAAAGGGAGCGAGTGTAATTTCATCCGCTGTCCCATCTCCAAGGTTAGAAAAAAGTTCGATCGGTCCCAAGTCGAGGACTGGGAAGGAATAGCGGGTTATTAAGCTGCGGTAGACCTCCGGTAGTTCTCCACCAATGGTCGTCTCTATCTCGTCAACCCAGGGCGACTCGCTGATTGCCCGGATGTCAATTCCCGCTCGCCGGAATCGGTCAATTGCTCGGTCAATCCGCAGGCTGTACTTCATGGGGGCTAATCCAACCAGTCAAAGGTCATTTGTGGAGATGCCTTCTTGAATACCTTAGCAAACTGGTCAGGGGTCATTATCTGGACCTGACTGATTTTCAGGCGGAATCGGGTCTAGTGATGAAGAAACAGGCAAATCGGGTGGCGGACGCTTAAAGGTATTTTTGGAAATCCTCATGCAGCATAAACGGCAGAATCCTGCCACGGTCATAGTGAACGCAATTGCTGGCACTCTGTACCAAAGCGGAACCCATGCGCCTTCCCTCATCAGGTAGACAGCTACCGCAAAATTAACGAACCCAATGGAAGCCCAGAGCGGCCACAAGTCGAGCAGATAGAGCAGCCACGGCGGGGGTTCACGCTTCTCGCTCACGGCAGGCTGTACTTCATGGCTTTGGCGGATTTGGGGCGGATGGTGATGAGTTGGGCACGAGAGCAACTACCTTCAAGACAAATTCGTCGCCTTGGTGGATGGTGTCATGTGCCCATTTAACGTGCCCGCCTGTATTTCGGTCTCGGCCAGTAGCATCGAACCACATCGGGTCGGTGTGGTTCGGAATGAGGAACTTCAGGTCAACGAATCCGTTCTCAAGCCCGGCAACGAACAGCCGCTTGCCGTTTCTCCATACTTCGATTCCGCTCATGGCAGTCTCCTTAGGTTGAACTTCATAGGGCCATTTTAGCAAGCTCTGGGGGCAGGTGGGGAGCTAGTCGATACGGTGGCGGCTGATGCCTCCAAATAGAAATCGCCAGGTAGCCGTGGCGTTGGACGCATCGAACCAAAAAAGGTTCGTTAACGCAACGCACGAAATAGCCCCGCAACAGTCGGATGCCCTGCATCGTTTCGGGCCGACGGCAGGGAAGCATTGCCGATTGAGAATTCTTGATGCTGTGAAATCAGGCAGGCCATCGCCTCTCGGACCAGAGTAGTGCTCCGCAGGCAAGCATGAATACAAGCAAGGCGGTCGCAATCATTGGTGCCGTCAGCCATGTTTTCTCGTTCATCCCGTACTGAACCGCCATGCCAGCCGGCATCATAAGAATAACGGCGATAAACTGAACGACTTCCTTGCGACTCATTCACGCCATTCTACCAGCGACTGAATTAGCCCCGCAACGCGGTTAGCTTTTCGCGGCCCGTTTCCTGCCGCTATAATGCACCAGTGAAGCACGACCTAGCGAGGACATCACTCTATGAATATCAACCCTAGCCTGCTGGCCGCGATTTGCGATACACCGGGAGTCCAGTTTGGTCCATTTCGCGTGGGAGAGGCGTACTATCAATGCTACGTCAATAGCGGCAAAGTAATTGTCCATACCTGGACGTTTGCTGGATACAAACAAAGCCGCTGTAACTCCACAAGTTGTGAAATTCCTTACCATTTCTACGAATTCAAGTTGCGACACGGAGACGGGAGCCTGGAGACCAAGTGCACAATAGACCTTCCGACGCTCAAACATGCTGAGCGACTTTTTTTGACCTTTGACCGCTTATGCGAGGAATTTGAGAAAGCGAGACTTCAGATTCAAAACCCATGAAATACGGAGCGTGCCATGAGCGAAAGCGACGTTCGGATAGTTGCGGGGGTCGTGAGTGTGACTGCAATCGCCCTGGCGGTGTTCGCTCAAATTGCGATTGGGATTTGGGTCCGTAAACATTACGGTGCGACGGCCAACATGCTCACCGGTTTGGGGATGTCCGCACTAGCCTTGCTCCTATTAGTCGCCTGGATATGTTTCAGATGAACCTCCCCAAATCCGCCTAGCCTTGGCCCATAAAATGGAGCCTGCCGTGAGTGACAAGCGAGAAAAAACGCCGTGGTGGCTGCTCTATCTCTCGCCTTCCATCATCGCAATGGCACCAGTCCTGATTGCGGTGCTGGGAGTTATCGTCGCCCTGCTGCTGCCGCTACTGGCTCCAATCCGAGCGTGGTTTCACCCATGAAAATATCCAACCGGGACCAGCCGTTCTCCATTCAAGAGTATCTCTTGTCAGCACTCGCTACCCCTGTAGAGAAACAGGGTGGGCACGACGTGCTATGCGTCCGCTGCGGAGGGCGAAACGCTGAATTGCTGGCAAATCGTCCAGAAAGGGGTGTTTCCATGTACCAGTGCCTGAACCCACGATGCCGTGACATGATATTCGTGGAGTACGATAGAGTTCCGCCCGAATCCGAAACACCTGCCCCAAATCCGCCCAAGCCATGAAGTACAGCCTGGGGATCCTGCTGTGAGCGACAAGCCAAATATCAGAGAGAAGGGTAAGGTGACCGACGAATCTGGCCACCATCGCCTTGTGCTTAACTTTGTCGAGGTTCTTCCTCCATCGGAGCGAAGCAAGTTCTACGACTTCTCTTCCCTCGTTTGGGAATCTATGGAAGACAACTGGACGGAAAGAGTTGCCATTGGTAGTGCGGCGTTTCAGCAGGGTTGCGAACGACGCCGCTGGGTCAATCGGCTTCATTCGTTCGACCCCAGCACTGGTCGGGCACTCATCCAGGTGGGCGAATGCTGGCCGGGAGTCGCCCCAACGGTGGAATATGCCGTTTACTCCTGGCGTGAATGGGATTTGACGCACAATCAAGAGGTCCGCTTGATTCGGGTTTGCGGGAGTCCCTTTGAGGCGTTCGATGGCAACGCCAAATAAAACTCTCCATCCGCTAAGCAAAAAAGAGCGGAATCGCGCGCAATCTGGGTTCGGCTGGCCGTGACAAAAGACTTTCCAAGCACAAGGAGATCGCACAAAAGCGCCTTGGCAACCCGCGCTCGCCGCTCAAAATCCTCCGGGTCAAGACATCAACCATCGGGGCTCGCGAGAGGACTCGCGGCCGACTTTTCTTGGACTACTTCTTGGGTTCCTTGCTCGGAGCACCGAAATCCTTGGCCCATTTGCGGAGGTGTTCTTGGGCTCGCGGGGTGCCGTAGCTGGAGAGCTTGCCGGCGTCGATGATGGTGCTCGCGATGCGGCCGACTTCCTTGCGGGCGGCTTCGTTCTTCTCGACGTATTTTTCCACGGCCGCGGCGGCGGCGTCCACGTCTTCGGGCTTGGCGTCCAGCTTGATCACCGGGCGGAGGAGGTCGCGGAGAGCCTGGTCGGGTTCCCCCTTGGGATCACGCCGCATTTCGGGAGTTCCGGCAATCTCCTCCAGCTTGGGGACTTTGCCGCCGGCGACGGCGACGATTTCCTTCAGGATCTTGGGGAGGTCCGCTTGCAGGCTCGGCTGCACGAGGGCGAAGTTGGCGGTGACTTTTCCTTCCTTCCCGACCAGAATCGTGAGCGTCACTTTGCGGTTGAGCCCATAGCTGCCCGGGCCTTCCTTCCCCCCTTCGGCAATGCCGGTGGGGGCGGCGGCGGTGAGGGCGTGCTGCATTCGCTTGATGTTGGCCTCCGCCTCCGTGGCGTCGTCGCTGAGGAACGCCACCCCCGTGGTGAGCCCATCCTTCGCCCGGCTGGCGGTGTAAGAAGTGAGGACGCGGGTCAGGCCGATCGACGGCCGGTTTACGTCATGCACGAAGACCAGCACAATCGGCTTGCCGTCCGCCTGCTTGAGGAAGTCGAGATCCTTCCCTTCGTTTCCCAGCACCCCCTGGACCTTGAACGAAGGCAATTTCTCTCCGACCTGCGGACCGGAGAACAACTCTTCCTTCGGCTTGGCTTCCTCAGCCGGTGCTTCCTTTTTGGTTCGCTCTTGGGCGGCCAGGAATGTTGCGGCCAGGGGAACGAGGAGGAACGCAAAGAAGCGGGTGAGTCGCATGGGAAGGTTCCTGGAAAGGGAGGTGCCGCGGACCTCTCCATTAGAACCCATCTTGGACTGCGTCCGCTACCGCCGAGGGAGTTTGCGGAGAGCCGGGCCTTTGTAAATGGCACGGGGACGCATGAGGCGGTTGTTATCGAGTTGTTCGATGACGTGGGCGCTCCAGCCGACAACCCGGGCGATAACGAAGAGGGGAGTGTAGAGGTCCATCGGGAGGCCGAGGTAGTGATATAACCGGGCACAAGGCCAATCGACGTTTGGCGGGAGCTTTTTCTGGGTCCAGGCCATTTGTTCGATGATTTCGGCTGTTTTCTCCAAGGTCTGATTTCCCGTCTCCACCGCCACAGCCGCCGTCAGCCGTTTGAGGATGACGGCCCGAGGGTCGCCATCTTTGTAGACTCGGTGGCCGAACCCCATCAGCTTTTCCTTGCGGGCGAAGGCGGCGTTGACCCAAGCTTCCGCTTTCTCCGGAGGGCCGACGGCGAGGAGGACTTCCAGGGCTCGCTCGTTGGCCCCGCCGTGGAGCGGACCTTTGAGCGTGCCGATGGCCCCGGTGATGGCGGAATGGAGGTCGCTGAGAGTGGAGCAGATGCAGCGGGCCGCGAAAGTGCTGGCGTTGAACTCGTGCTCGGCGTAGAGGATGAGCGAAACGTCGAGGGCTTTCACCTGCCGCTCGGTCGGCTTTTTGCCCTGCAGCATCCGGAGAAAATTGGCCGGGAGCGTCAGTTCGGGGTCGGCGGCCATCGGCTGCTGGCCGTTCTTGAGCCGTTGGCGGGCGGCGACGATGACGGGGAGCTTGGCGAGCAGGCGTTCCGTCTTGCGGACGTTGGCGTCGTGGCTGTTGTCAGCGACCTCCGGCTCCCAGTGGGCGAGCAAGCTGCACGCGGAGCGGAGGACGTCCATCGTGGGGACGCCGACGGGGATTTTGCGGAGCGTCTCGATGACTTCCGGCGGAACGGTCGCCGCGGCGCCGAGGCGCGAGCGGAAGTCGGCAGCCTGGCTGGGAGTCGGCAGCTCGCCATAGAGGACGAGGTAAGCGACCTCTTCGTAGGTGGAGTTCTCGGCCAGTTCCTCGATCGCATAGCCGCGGTACGTGAGGCCGGTTTCAACGGTGCTGATGGCCGTCTCGCCGGCGATGATCCCTTCGAGGCCGGGGGAGTAGGTTTCGCTCATGGTGATTGGTGGTGATTTATGGTTCCGAGAAATCTGGTGGGTAGTATCAGGGGGCTTACGCCCCCCGCTCGCCTTGGGAGAGGGCTTTGTCTCGCTCTTCGTAGACGGCGTAGTCCAGCAGTTCGTACAGCTCTTCGCGGGTCTGCATCAAATCCAGGATCCCCTCCTGCGTCCCTTCGGCAGCGATCACGGCGAGGGAGGCTTCGATGGCCTTCATGGCGACCCGCTGCAGTGTCACGGGATACAACACCACCGCGTAGCCGAGGTCGGAGAGTTCGTCCAGCGTGAGGAGCGGACTCTTGCCGAACTCGGTCATGTTGGCGATGAGGGGAGCCTTGATTTCCTTGGCGAACCGCTCAAATTCCGCCTTGTTGGTCAGCGCCTCGGGGAAGATCCAGTCGGCTCCGGCGTCGAGATATTGTTTGGCCCGTTCAATGGCGTCTTCCAGGCTAGTCACGCCGCGGGCGTCGGTCCGGCCGATAAGGATGAGGTCCGGATTTATCCGAGCGGTGGCAGCGGCCCGGATTTTGGCACAAAAGGCAGCTGGTTCGATGAGCGATTTGCCCCCCAGATGGCCGCACCGCTTGGGAAGCTGCTGGTCCTCGAGCTGGATGGCGGCTACGCCGGCCGCTTCGAGTTCGAGGACGGTTCGCTCGACGTTCAGGGCCTCGCCAAAACCGGTGTCGGCATCGACGATGAGGGGGAGATTGCTGCTGCGGGTCAGGTACGTCGCCTGCTGCACCAATTCGGTGAGGGTGAAGAGGCCGACGTCCGGAACTGCCAGAATGTTGGACGAGAGGGACGCCCCGGAAAGGTACATCGCCTCAAAGCCGGCCTGTTCAATCAGGCGGGCGACAAGCGCGCTGGTTGCGCCGGGAACCTGGATGGTTCCTTCCGCGATCGAGTCCCGCAGCAGGCGGCCAGGCGAAGAGGTCATGCTGATTCAATCATAGCGCCGCCAGGCGGCTGGTGGCAAGTAGATAGTAGCCGTCACACTCCGTGTGACGGCATGCCTGCACACGGAGTGTGCAGGCTACTAAGCTAGAGGGTCCGAAACCGCAATCATGAAGACGACGATATCCCAAGTCGACCAGAAGTTGAGCCCCGACTGGCGCTGGCAAGCGCTGGAAATCTTCTTCATTTTCCTGCTGCTGTACCTGTTCGTCGGCTCAATCCCGCCGGATGCCGGTGAGTCGCATTATCTCGTCAAGGCGAAACATTACTGGAATCCCGACTTCTGCGCCGGCGACCTGTTTTTGGAATCGCCGGAAGCTCACCTCGTCTTCTGCTGGGTCTTCGGCTGGCTGACGAAGTTCTGCTCGCTCGACGCCACCGCCTGGATTCTCCGCATCATCGCCTGGCTCGGCTTCGCCTTCGCCTGGCAGCGGCTGAGCTTGGCGATCGCGCCGCAGCGGTTCTGGTCCATCCTTTCCGCCGGACTGATGCTTGCGCTGCTTCGCAACTGCCACATGTCCCGCGAGTTGATTCTGGTCGGCGGCGTGGAGGCGAAGGTCTTTGCCTATGTGCTGGTGCTGCTGGGGATGGGTGAGCTGGTCCGAGGCCGTTGGAATTGGGCCTGGGCGTTCATGGGGGCGGCGAGCGCGATGCACGTCATCGTCGGCGGCTGGTCAGGAGTGGCGCTGGGGGTGGCCTGGCTTGTTGCTCCCAACGATCGGCCCCCGCTCCAAAAGATGCTCCCCGGACTGGCCTGCGCGTTCGTGCTGGCGCTCGAAGGTTTGATTCCCGGCCTGATGCTCACTTGGGGGGAAGAAAAAGCCAACGTGAATGCCGCCCATCAGTTTTATGTCTTCGACCGACTGCCGCACCATTTGGTTTTTCATCGGTTCGGCAACTGGTATATCGCGAGGCATCTGGCGCTGATCGCTTGCTGGGGAGTGCTGGCCTGGTGGAGCCGGCCGAACAAGACTGATGAAGCGAATCGCGACGGCTTAATCGCTTGCCGGCGAATGCAGCGGATGGCGCTGGGGGCGGTGTTCATTGCCGCGATGGGGATTGCCATCGATCAAGGAATGGTGGCCTGGGCCACCGCCCGCGGAACATCTCAGGAGGATTATCAGTCACTCGCCGCCCCCATCCTGCGGTACTACTTCTTTCGGCTGTCGGATGCACTGGTGCCGATGGGGGTTTCGCTCTCGGTCTTCGCCCTGCTCTTGAAATGGAAAGAGACGCGTCCCTCGCTCGCTTCGTGGGGACTGATTGCCGCGCTGGCGATTGGTTTTGCCAACATCGCGGAAATTTGCGTGGACCATTCGCTGCGGCCGCTGCCGGGCGCTTGGCTTCAGCCGTACCCGACGCGAGGCAGCGGCTTGCGGGCCTGGCAACTGCTCGGAGCGCGAGGGCAGGAAGAACTGGCCGCATCCCGCCGGCGATTCGAGGAGTGGAAAGATCTTTGCCGCTGGATCAAGGGCAACACGCCAAAGGATGCCAAGTTCATCACTCCCCGCCATCAACAGACCTTCAAATGGTACGCAGAGCGGGGGGAAGTGGTGACCTGGAAGGACATACCTCAGGATGCCGCCGGCCTGATCCAGTGGCGGAAGACTCTCAGCGAAGTCTTTCCGCCGGAGGGGTACGGCAGCGACCCGGCAGCGAACAGCGACGCCGAACTGATTGCCATCGCCAGGAAACACGGCGCGAGCTACCTCGTCATCGACCGGACTCGCGTCACCCGCCCCATCGGCCTGCCGCGTCTCCGCCCCGACGATGAGCCGCTGAACCCGACGTATGCCATCTATCTCATTTCGCAGCCGGCAAAACCTTGAGCGGAAACAACGGCGTGCACGGTCCGGGCATCCCGATTCGGATGTCGCTTCGCCACGCGAGGCAGACGCAGATGTTGTACGTGCCAGGGGGAAGCTGATCGCTGACCGTAAACGGCAGAAGCACTTTGCCGTCCTTCACAGTCAATGTTTGAGGCGTCTCGTGCCCACAAGCGACACCCGTGGATGCGTAGTTGACGCTAAGGCTGATCGGCATGCCATCGGCAACTCCCGAGACCTGCACAGGAATCTCCATTTTCTTGCCAATCGTTGCTTCAATGCTCTCGCCCACAAGGTTGAGCTTCACACCATGCGGCTTGGTTACGGCGACTCGTGAAACGGGGGTCGCCCGGAAGTAGCCGGTGTCGCTGGAGTAAAACAACGTCAGCGGCTGAGCGAAGTGCCGCAGTTCCTGGCCATCCCGCATTCCTTTGCCGACCACTCGAAAGGTGGTGCATGCGCCGGGTTTGGCATCCTCCGGCGCGGTGATGGTCAGGAACACGCGGTCCCGAAAGTGGTAAGCAGGGCGAGGACCGGGTCCCCCGAAGCTGGTGTTGACGCTCCCCTTCCACCCCGCCGGAAGACCTTCCAGCGACAGTTCCACGTTCCCTTCATATCCCGCCAGCCGCTCGATTTTGACGATCAATCCCGCGGTGGAACCGGGGCCCCAAATGGGAACGCCGTCTGGGAACTGCCAAAGCTGAAAATCGGGCGTCATGAGCCGCGCGGTCAAGCGATAGACGGCCCGCGGGCCGGCCAGCCCAGCCGCTTCGCGAACGCGGACGATATATTCACCGTCCTGCGGAGCCTTGAATGTCACATGGCTGTCGGTGGAGAGGTAGTCATGCATCCACATGTAATCGAGCGCAAAGCCGTCGTCATTTTCGCTCAGCAGCTTGCCGGCGGCATCCAGGATTTCCACCCGAGTATCAGCCGGGCCGCGCAGAAACCGATGGGCCGTCGTCTCGACATCGAGAGTCTCTCCGGCGCGAAGAGTCACGCGATAGCAGTCCGTGTCGCCCGGTTTCTCGAACTGTCCATTCATCGTCACTGGCAGCGACAGCTTCGTCGCGCCAGCAATTTCGTCATTGGGCTCAATTTCGATCCCCTCCGGCTGATCGCTGACGAAGAACGGCACATCATGATTCCCGGCGGTGGGGCCGTCTGACGAGAGATACAAGACGGGAGATTTCTCGTCCGCCGGAATGGCCACCTCGCGGCGCGTGCCGGCGGGGATGTTCGGCCCGCGCAGCTCCACGGAGACCTTCTCCCCGCGCCGGCCGCCGGGGGGAAATACGCTGGTGACCACGGGCACTTCACCGATCGTCAGCCGGTACACCGCCTGGGGAAATCCACGAAAGGAGTTGAGTTGCACCTTCACCAGATACTGCCCATCGGCGGCGGGAGTGAACTCGACCAGCGGGTCGAGGCTGAGCGTGTCCTGGGCCTCGGCAACGACGCGCCCTTGCGGATCCACAATCGTCAATTCGGTGTCCGTAATTCCGTAGTCCTTGGCTTGGCCGTGGGTGTCGATGGAATGGGCGACAGCACAAACCACTAGCTTTTGCCCCGCCTTGGCACTGAAGCGATAGACATCCACGTCCGCGGCGGGATTCACCTGACCGTTGACGACCACGGGAGCCGTCACATCCTGCGGCTTGGCGGCGTCGCTGTTCGGCTCGACTTCCAGAACCTCGGGAAGGGAACCGACCACGAACCAGGCCATGTTCGTCAGCCCGCTCCCTTCATTGAGAACGCGAATGCAGCGGCGACCGGGAGGTGCGTCCGCGGCGATTTCCAGCGTCGCCCGCAACTCATGGGGCTTGCGATTCTTCAGTTCCTTGACCCGAATGCCGGGGGGACCGTCGATCAGAATATCTTTCGCATCCGCCAGGCCGGAATAGTTTCCGTCGGCGAAGAAATCGACATTCACGGTTGTCCCGCGCTGCCCGCCGGCGGGAAAGATCGAGTTGAGGCGGCAGGATTCATAGAGCGGAGCCGCCGGTTGGGCCGAAGCGAGTCCGGCTGTCAACAGCGCCCATGCAGTCGCGACCAGTGTGGCTGCTCGGCTCACCGAATGACTCCCGCAATCGGCTTGCCGCCGTTGATGAGGCGGATCGGGCGGCCGTCTTCGGAGATGTATTCCCGTGTCTCGTCGATCCCGAGCAGCCGATAGATCGTAGCCGCGTAATCGACCGTGCTACTCGGACTGCTACTGACTCGTTCGCAGCGGGGATCGGTCTGGCCAATGACGCTCCCCATCGCCACGCGGCTGCCGGAGAGGCCGACGACGTTGCAGGGGGCGTAATGATCGCGGCCGGCCGCGCCGTTCACTTTTGGCGTGCGGCCGAATTCACCGGCACAAATGACGAGCGTGTTATCGAGCATTCCTCGCTGCGATAAATCTTCCAGCAAAGCGGACCAGCACTGGTCCAGCGTCGGCAGCAGCGTCGTCTTCAGCCGCCCAAAATTATTGTCATGCGTGTCCCAGCCGCCCGAGATTACCGAAACAAACCGAACTCCCGATTCAATCAGCCGGCGAGCGAGCAGCACCCCTTGCCCGGTCGCATTCCGGCCATAGCGATCGCGGACTTTGTCCGGCTCGTCCTTGATGTTGAAGGCTTTCTTCGCCGCAGGAGAAGTCATGAGGTCGAACGCCTGCCGATAGAATTCGCTCCGGTCGAGCACCGCCCCGGCATTCTTCTCCGTCGTCTGCTGCCAGGCATCGAGCCGCGAAAGGAGCCGCTGTCGGCGGGCGGTGCGGGGTTCGCCAATCGCCGCAGGAAAACTGACGTCCTCCACCTGGAAGTCGGCGGCATTCGGGTCAGTTCGAATCGCCAGTGGATTGAACCGCGAGCCCAGATAGCCGGCTCCCGAGTAGGAAATCTGCTCACCCACCTGCACGTTCGCCGGCATTCCTCCCTTCCAACCTTTTTCGCGGGCCACCACGCTGCCGAACATCGGATAAATGGTCGAGCCGGCAGGCTGGCCGGTCGGGTCCGGCCGCTGCGGATATCCCGTGAGCATGTAATGCGTGGCTGCCGCATGGTCGCCGCTTTCGGCATGCACGATCGACTTGACAAGGCAGACTTTGTCCAGGCACTCCGCCATTCTCGGCAAATGCTCGCAGGCAAGCTGTCCCGGGATCTTCGTCGGCAGGGCCTTGAACTCGCCGCGATACTCAATCGGCGCATCGGGCTTCATGTCGAGCGTATCGACATTGCTCATCCCGCCAGCCGTGAACAGCAGAATGCAGTTCATGTCCTTTCCAGCCGGAGCACCCTGCGCCGCCCGGGCCGCCAGCAGCTTCGGCAGCGTGAGGCCGAAGAGCGACAGCGCCCCGACCTGCAAAAAAGGCCGGCGGGAAAGTCCCTGGCAATTGGCGAACGTCTTATGGATCTGGAACATGACTATTCCTCAAGCTTAGCCACCGCGCCCACGCGGTGCCCTCGCCGCGTAGTCGCGGCGGCTAAGCTTCAGTGTTGAAACACAAACTCCGAACCATTAAGCAGCGACCACAGCACATCTTCCCAAGCCTCCTGCCGCGCGGGAACTTCCTGCAGCGCCTCCTGAATCACCTTCCGCTCTTGCTCACTGGGCAAGCGAGCGAACGCAGCCAGGTACAAGTCGTCCGCAATCTCAACATCCGACTTCCCCTCCTTGAGGAGCCGGGCGATCCGCCCCTTGTCGCTACTGAGCTTTCCCTGCAACGCCGGGCTGTTGGCCAGGTGCAAGGCCTGCGACAGGTCCGGCCCCGCCATCCGCCCGCATTCGCACGCGGTCGTCCGGAGCGGCTTGCCGAAGGTCGTCAAAAAATAGTTGGCAATCGTCGGATCAGGGAGCGAAATCGCCCGCGTCCCTTCCGGCAGTCCGGCAAAACTCTCGCTCGTTTCGCAAACCTGGTTGACCCCGTCCAGCAGCACCTCCGCGGAGAGCCGCTTGAGGCCGCGATGGGTGAAGAGCGAGCCGTCCCGGTCGCGCGTCGGAGCCCGTTCGGCCTCCAGTTGATAAACCCGCGACCGGCAAATGGTCCGCAGGAGATGCTTCACGTCAAACTTGTGATCGGTGAAATCCTTGGCCAAGGCATCCAGCAGGGCGGCATTGCTCGGCGGATTCGTGGCTCGCAAATCGTCAATCGGCTCCACGATGCCGCGGCCGACGAGATACGACCAGTAGCGATTGGCGAAATTCCGGGCGAAGTACGGATTCTGCGGGCTGGCAATCCAGTCCGCCAGCCGCTTGCGAACATCGGGTTCGGGAACTGCCGGGACAGGTGCCGCGCCCGGTGCAGCTCCGGCCGGATTTGCCACCGCCACCACTTCCCCCAGCATCTTCGGCTGCACATCGGGGCGCAGGCCGCGCTCTCGCACCGGCGTCGGCAACGCACGGATCGACTTCAGCCCGCCAAAACGTCCGTTGTCGCCGCTGTTCTTCGCCTCCACCCGCGTGAAGAATGCCGCCAGGCCGTAATAGTCGTCCTGGCTCCAGACTTCCAGCGGATGATGGTGGCAGCGGGCACACTGCATCCGGACGCCGAGAAAAACCTGGGCCGTCGTCTCCGCCAGGTCTTCCGGCGTGCTGTCCACAAAGTAATAGGCCACCGGTCCGGTCGTATAGAGATTCCCCTGCGAGGTGAGAATCTCCCGCGTGAATTCATCGAGCGGCTTGTTCTCCCGCAGCGACTTGCGGACCCACGACGAAAAACTGCCGAGGCCCCGCTCCCCTAAATACCGCCGATGCCCCCGCAGCAAATCCCCCCACTTGAGCGCCCAGAATTCCACATACTCCGGCCGCTCCAGCAGTTCGTCGATGAGCTTGTTCCGCTTGTCTGGATCAGTCGATGCCAGGAACTTCCGCACCTCCTCCGGACGGGGCAACGTGCCGATGAGGTCGAGGTAGACCCGGCGGACGAACTCGTGGTCCTTGGTCCCCGCAGCCGGACTGACCCCGACTCGTTTCCACTCCGCGGCCACGAGCTCATCGATGTAATTGGCCGGCCCGAACTGACTCAGGTCGGTCGCCGGGCCATACGGCACCGTCACTTCCACCACGGCCACCTGCCCGGCAAAGCGGACCATCACCGTCGTCTTGCCGGGGCTTTTGGCCTTGATCTCACCACGGGGGGAAACCTCGGCCACATACGGATCGCTCGAATCATACAGGGCCAAGGGAGAGACCGTCCGCTCGCTCCCGTCCGACCAGCGCGCGACCGAGGAAACAACCAAGGAACCCCCCGGCTGCAGCGTGGCCGATTTCGGACTGGCCGCCAGGTTCTGCACATGCAGCTTCCAATCGGCCGGAACCGACGCGCCGTGGCTCAAATAGGCAGAGAGGACCTTATGGGACGCGGAATCCGGCTCCATCCGCCGGCCCCCGCCGTGCGGGGCCGCTCCGAGCGCTTTCTGCATCAGCAGGCTGCTCTCCGGGCTCGCCAGGGAGACTCTTCTCCCTCGCGCCCCCTTGAAAATCGCTTCATAATCGGCGGCTGGATCAAACCCCAAAAGCGAGAGCCGAAATCCCCCCCGTCCCTGCAACGACCCATGGCAAGCCCCCGCATTGCACCCCGCCTTGGTCAGCACCGGCACCACATCCTGGATGAAATGGGTCTCCGACTCGGCAGCCAAACCACTGGCCGGGACCAAGAAAACGGCAGCCGCCGCCAAGGCAATCCCCCAATCGGCTCTGGCCGGACCATGTCTCATCACAACTCCCAGGAGGGTCATTTCATCAACAACCGCTTATGTTTGTTGTAAGCCGAGTTGCCGCGAAAATCAAGTTGAATGCCGTGTGGGTATCGGTACAGTTTGGCGCGAGTGGCTACTTCTTAGGGGCGTTTGGGGCGGGTGCTCCTGAAATAGGCACGCAAAAAGTGGTGGCGGGGTCTGAAGGATACCTGACTTTATAGCCAGATACATTTCTGTTGGTGAATTCGACATCCCACCCGTTGTCGCGCAATACTTCTTCCAGGGTAGTGGATATTTGCTCGGCCCGGTTCGCTCGTTGCGCAGTAAGGGATGAGCGGTAATGATCCAATCCCCACCCTAACACCAGGGACACAATCACCGTCACCAGGAACAGGTCGCGGACGGAGAATTTCATGGGGCCACCTCGTCGATTATCCAGAACCGCATCCAAGGTCGCCATACCGCAAGCCGATATTCCTTCTCCAATCGTTCATGAATCTTGTTTTCCCTCGCTATGCGTTCCCACATCTCTGCCTGAGCCGCCGCTACTTCCTCCTGCGACATGTTCACGTAGGAGCCGCCGCTAACGACGATTCTATACGCGGCTTCATGAGCGTTTGCCTGGTTCAGGCAGAACTGACTATGACTCTGCCACGCAACCACGGCACCAAGTGCAACGCATACCAGCGTGACCGCAATCATCATGCTCCGCAGGCTGTACTTCATGGGTCACGGTTTGGGTAGATTTGGGTCAAGCGATTGAGAAGTAGGCACCTCTTCCGGAGGACGACTTAGAGATTTTATCGTCTTCGTTGGACTTTTGAATCTAACCGACAAATCTTCGGTTGACTCCACCCAAATTGATCCTTTAATGGTCCAATTCCAGCCGTCATCATATTTAGTTTCAAATGGTCCCTCGATTTCGACGAGACTGGAGCGAAATTCATATTCTTTAATCACGTACCTTCGATCCACCCACCACCCCACGGCCAGGGCCACAATCACCGTCACCAGGAACAAGTCGCGGATGGAGAATTTCACGAGTTACTCCCTGACAGCATTCATAACTGGAATGCCGTAGAGCAAAAAATAACCGGCTGCCACCAAGCACCAGATCTTCCAGGCATATTGGATTGACATCCGCTGCAACCACCGTTCTAGCGCCGCCGAAAAGACGATTCCAGCAAATGCACACCCCAGCATGGTGAACGCCAATCGCTCAGGATATTCATCTGCTCTTCCCAGGGGAATGAGATTGGCATACGCAAACCAATGTCCGAGTATAACTCCGTACGCCAATCCCAGGGTCAGCCAGCCGACTGGAGGTCGATAGGGCTTGTCGTTCACGGCATCAGGCTACGCAGGCTGTACTTCATGGTTCACGGCTTGGGCGGATTTGGCGCGGGTGCTTGAGAAGTGGGCAAGTTGATCGTCTCCACGCTGGCTCGCATTTTGCTGGACCAAACCACAGTCAACCCACGACGATTGAGATCAGAATCTATGTCCTGTATTGCGCGATGAAGGCTATCAATCGCCAGCCTCGACAGTTCTGGATCGCTATCGATTTCTAGTTGCTCCCTACGCCTTCGCTCCACCCACCACCCTACCGCCAGGGCCACAATCAACGTCACTAGGAACAGGTCGCGGATGGAGAATTTCATAGGTTTTGTCGAGTCGAAGACGCGTAGACTATAAGCCAGAAACAGATCGCAACTACAGCAACTATTCCGACAGAATCCTTTAGGTACCAATCTTCGTCGCGAGTCGCCAAGGAGTAATAGAACGCCAGGAGAGCCGGTCCTAGCGTGAGCACAATCATCACACTCCGCAGGCTGTACTGCATGGCCCTCATTCTACGCGGTTGCAACTCTTAACGCAAAGTTTTCAAGTTGTGCTTGCGGATCGAGGATTCACGGTGCCCATTTGGGCGTGACACCGTTGGCGCGGAGGGTGGGGTCCAGCCGCTGAGAGAGTTTCGCAAGGTGATGGCTGGGGACGGTGGGATAGAGATGGTGTTCCAGGTGGTACGTCAGCTCCAGGAACAAACGCGGAATGATGAGGCCGCGAAGTGTGCCCGTTTGGGTTAGCGGTGTATCGCCGTAGCCGTGATGCGGCAAATGTACTGTGAATAGGGGGTACACCCAGCTCCCGACTATGGCGAGCAAAACGTACGCCGCCGGTCCCTTGGTGATCGGCCACATTGTCATGGCAGCCAGAGGAAAACCAATCGCCCAGGTTGCCTCCGCCAACAGCCAGCGCCTTTGATCGGCTTTCCCACGATTACGGTAAAATGCCCATAGCCAAAGCCGAGGCAGAAAAAGTGGCCCCCATAGCACCGCGGCCCAAAACTTCATTCGCGCTGGATCCCCCTCTGGGTCATCCGGTCCGGGAAACACGCGATGGTGCTGATGGTGCGTGGCTCGATAGGCGTGTCCGCTTTCCAGGAGAAGGACCCCGAGGAAGAAGAGCCACCACTCGGTTTGCCTTGGCGATAGTCCGAGCGCACCATGGACGACGTCGTGCGTAACGGTGACGACAGCGACGAATAGCAGAAAAATTACTAGCGGTGTGAGCCACCATAGTTGCGTGTGCCATACCATGACGAAGCAAACTAACAGAAGAAACGGCCGCGCGAGCGCCCAGCGCCGCTGCCAAGGTGTGGTAGTCAGGAGGTCCTCGCCGAGTTCCACAAGTGTCGGCAACTCAGTCGATGGCCTTGGCACGTTAATATCTAGTCGCCGGCTCTCGGACAACGTCGTCAGGCTCATGTTCCAGCTCCTGGAAATGTTGGATCTTCCGAATCGGTTTGGGCGTTCTCGCCAGGATTCCCTCCGCGACAATCCGGCTGCCATGGACGCAAGCTACAGTCCCCAGACCCGGCCAAGTGGTGTCCCCCACAAGCCAAAAGCCGGGCAATCCCGTTGTGTGCGGGACCGCTCGCTGATTCGTATTACTCAACTGCTGGCGGAAGCCCCCCACCGCGCCGCGTGGCCGGCGGGTGAATCGCTCAAAAGTTCGCGGCGTGGCCAATTCGCAAATGATCGCACTCTCTCCAAGTCGGGGATAGACGCGGCGCGAATACCTCAGCAGCAACTCCGTCATTGCCACCTTCTGGGCCGAGTAGTTCTGCTCACTCAGTCCTTCCCATTCCTCAAGTTTGCAATGGGTGGAGATCATCACTGCTCGAAATCCCGCAGGTGCGCTCAGCGTGTCGCCGGGCGACGACACGGAGATGAACATATTGTTGCCGTTTCCCAGCGGTAGGCCGTAGTCTTGCAGGAGTTGATGGTGGGTGAAATCCTGCCCGGCAACTTCTCCCTGAGGAACGCCTAAGAAGAGTACCAATGCCCCGCCAACCGCCGCTTTGTTTCTCCGCAAATAGGGCTGTAAGCTCTCGCCGATTTCCTTCGGCGCAAGGCGGGTCGTCAGTTCGATTGGCAGCGCGCTTACCACCTGCCGCGCCCGGACAAAGCCGCGCCGCAGGTGTACGAGGTAACCCTGCTCCCTGGAAACCGACGCTACTGGGGAACCCATGCGGAGTACACCGCCGAGTTCACGATAACGGGCCGCAAACCGCCCCCAGAATCCGCACATGCCGCCCCGCGCTCTCGCAAGTCCCGCGCCGCGAATAGTAATGCCCAAGCTGCCGTTGATGAGCGGCGCGTCGTCGATGTCCGCATGGACCGTGTCTTCCAGCAGCATCGATAACAGGCCACAGAGGGGCTTGTCACCCCTCAGTTGGAGCGAGCGAAGCAAATCGCCTACCGTCCAGCGTATGTATCGAGCCAGTGGCCAGTCAGCGGGCGAGATCATAGTGGCGATGCGCCAAATGTCGCGTGTGCTTTGCGCCGGCAACTTTACCCCGCGTCGAGTCGCATTCCAGAACACGTCCGCCAAGTGATCCAGAGTCTTCCAGAGCCTGAGGTGCGCCGGAGAGTCGCCGAGCATTCTCAGTCTTTCGCCACGCCAGCGAACCACGTCCCGAAACAGGGTCACACACCGATCTGGGAGCCACGCAAGGTAGCCGGGCAACTCGTCGAGAGCTAAGTCGTCGATGCCAATTGCTGCCAGCAATTCGCCCCCGACTCCGCCGGCCGAGAAGTCGACAAGAGTCGTCGCCCCCACATCAAACGCGAATCCCTTGCGACGGAAAAAACCTGCACACCCGCCAAGCTGTCCATGGGATTCGACGACGATGGTTGTTAGGCCGGCTGCTTGCAACCTGGCAGCGGTCGCCATCCCGGAAATTCCGCCACCCAGCACCGCTACGTCGTACATCATGGTGCTCCCCTGCTCACCGACGAAATGCGCTGAGCTTATAACCGCACGCGCCGCCGCGAATTAACTACGGTGGGCAGTACTTCATGACAAGGACGCGGTGTGTGATCAACGAGTCGGTTGGTGCGATCAAAAGCTGATCCCTGGCCCACAATCGCATATTTCCCTCATAGATTGTAGGCGTGGTCCTCTCCGATCCTTTGAACTCCACTTTAACCCCGGATGTCCCAGGTCCCCAACGCCAATAGGCACGGGTTGCCATTTCATTCCAGGCGGCCTGCACAATATACTCTGTCACTCGCTTTGTAACTGGATAAGGAGGGACAGGGGATAAAGACGAGACGTTTTTGAATGTCACCTCTTCAGCCCTGAGAATCACCAAGGGATTGACTGTGTCTACGAACCAATTGGGACATATCGGTGTAGCGTGTCTATGCGGCTTGGTGGCTGTCGGATGTCACTTGAGTCCATCATCACGAACAAACAATGCCAAGGCCGTCCCCAAGATAACCTTTGATACAGATGGCGAAAAATTCAAACGCGAATTGAAAAAGCACATTCCGCAGGGGATTCCAGTGACAGAGGCAATTGCCGTGCTGAAAAGGAATGGCTTCGTAATTGATGGCGGTGCAGGTAGGTACGCCGTAACCGCCCGCTATGAACAGTCTCGGGGGTTCTTAGACTACACGTGGTCGGTAAGTATTCATGCCGAAGAAGGCAAAGTGATCGAAGTCAAAAGCACGGTTTCTGGTGTCGGTCTGTAGGGACCTCAACAGGTTGCTGACACCTTTTCCTTCCCTAGCTAGTAGTTTATGGGCTCGGGGCACGAACAGGCGTTGTCGAAGTCTTGGATTTTTCCCGCGCTGAGATCAGCCTGGCGGCTACGGTTCCGCCGAGCCAGGGGAGGAGAAGCATCCAAAGGGCCTGGCCGACGTTCAAGAAGTTTTGATAGTCCACGTAACTGGGGTTGGGAGTCTGCGCCGCTGCACCTCCGAATCCTCCTCCTCCAAAAAAACCTCCCATGGCGGGCGTGGCCGCACCCGCCCCTCCGCCGCCGCCGGGAGGCGGCAAGTAAGGCGTGGTCTTGGAGGCGGGAAACAGGGTATAGACCCAGCTCACGACCTTGGTGGTGAACAGGTTCTCTTGGGCCAGGGGGGAGTAGGGCATCCAGTAGGTGGCCGGCGCACCATTGGGCACCGAATAGATGAGCAAAGCCAGATAGAGGCCCCCGGCAAACACGTAGCCGAACGCAAACGCCCGCTGGGACTCTCGTCGAAATATGGCCACCAGCCCGGCGAACACCAGCAGCAACAGCGCGAGGGCCCAGAGCAAGGACGCCCACCACTCGTTCGCATTCAATAACGCGGCCGTCCCCACGGCAATGACGGTCACGCCAATGAGCAGATTGCGAAGAGAAAACTGAAGCATGGATTCTCAGCCTCCGTGGGATTGCCCCCTGGCTTAGTATAACGGAAGGCCGTGGAGAATTGTCGGCTTTCGCTCCGCGAAAGCACGTCCCATCGCGGAGCGAAAAGGGACAAATTCTAACGCTACAGATTTCCAAATCGAAAAGACTTTTTTGTTCACGTGAATAAAAGGCCACTTCCGCGCATCAATCGGATGGCCCACTCTGCGCCCGGTTAAAATTCAGAGTGGTGGACCAAAGTAAGAGTGAGAAGTGGAACCGGCTTATCGCGGCTTATACAACTTTGGGCCGATTGGGGCGTGTTGATTGTTGCAAGTCATTTGTGAACAAGAGGTTAGTACGACGTCAGTGGGTGAAAAACGAATTGAAAAACAGCTTATAATTCGCGGCGAGGGCCATAAGATCAACCCTTATGGGCAAAGCCGGCGTTTTTGCTTATCGGTGTACGCTGATTTGCCCCCGCGTGGCATGATGAAATCTCCAGAGGAAGTGAGTCGCGAAAAATGGCATTGGTGAGAAGTTCCCTCTCTTCCCACCAAGGCATTCGTTCGCCAGGCCTCTTGCAGCCGCCGTGCCGTTCAGTGCCCGCGAATTACTCTTCGGCAGCGGACGCTTCCACGTTAATGGCAGTTTCCGCCAATTCAGTCAGCTTCTTGTCGGCATTTCCTTCTTCGTCGAGCGTCTCTTGCAGGAGGTCGGCGACCTCATCCAGCCCGAGGAGTTGCGCGAATGTTCGCGCACAGCCGTAGCCGGCAATTTCGTAATGCTCCACCTTTTGAGCGGCACAAATGAGAGCGGCATCCTTGACGGATTCTTCTCCTTCGGCCTCGATGACCTCGCTCCCTTCCTCAATGAGCCCCTCCATGGCCTTGCACTTCTTGCCCTTCGGGCTCCCGTCGAGCTTTTCAAATATCGTTTCCAGACGTTCCACTTGCCCCTTTGTTTCCTCGAGGTGGTCTTCAAATGCTGCTTTCAAATCAGCATGAGATGCGGCTTTAGCCATTTTCGGCAGCGCCTTCAGCAACTGGTTTTCCGCGCTGTAGAGATCCTTAAGCTCGTCGACCAGCAGTTCCTGCAATGAGTTCAGTTTCATGGCTCGTCCTTTCAAAGTACGCGGGTGAGAAGAAATCAATCGTGATTGCCGCTTGATACGAAAAAACTGGACCCGCGCGGCAGTGGCAAGAGCCCAGTTTGGAATGTCTATTTCGAAATCGTTTTCTACTCTTCGACTTCTATTCTTCGACGTCAGCCATAGCCGTCTGGCGAGGCCTTGGAAAGCCTTTTTGCCCGACTTGGTCGGCTTGCCGATCCTCACCCCCACCCCAGGAATCCGGCAAGATTTTACCCGTGATGGGTTTTCCTCCCAGCGAGGTGGTGAAGCCGTTAATGACCTCACCTACCTGGCCGTTGAGCGCGTCCGGCATGGATTTGGCGAGAATTTCTCGCAACACGCCGAACATTGCTCCTATCGCCAGCCCCTTGAGTTGATTCACCGCGGGTGCCCAAACCGGTTCTTCCGGTGATTCGACTTGTTGAGCGCGACCGTTGCGGTCGTCGCGCCCATTTTGCTGCTCGGACCAGCCCCCGTTATTTACGCCCGAACTATGCCCATTGCTTCTCATCGAGGCGGCCATGGACGATGCAGCGACTGGGACATCCACACGAGTGACGAGAATGCCGACGCCGAAACCGACGGCAGTCGCTCCCGCCATCATCGCCCAGGGATGTTTTTCCACCTGTTTGCAGACATCCAATGTTTCACTAACGGACTCGGCCGTCTCGCGAACTGATTCCCTGACCGATTGCACGGTATCTTGGATGCAGTGCTGCATACTGGCTACGGTCTCAGCAGCCCCGGAAACGGTATTTTGCACGGTTTGCCGCACCCTCTCCACAGTCTCTGCGGCACCCGTCATGGTGTCGCTTACCTGGTGTTCAAGGAGTTCCAGCTTGTCCGTCAAGGCCGCACGTGTATGTTCCATCTGGTGCTTGATTACATCCGATTCTTTATCCATAGCACGTTCTCCTTAAGCGCTTGCACGGACTCGTCCGGTAGCGGGTTGAATGTTTTGAACCTGGCGACCGCTGCATACGCCACGATCCCGCCAATTAGCGCCACGCTGCCACCCACGATGCCGAAGCATCCCCAGAGCGGAAGTGCAGGTGCTACGCTATTCAGGAGATAGACCAGCATGAAGCAGAGTAGCGCTCCACCGACGGCGACCATAAACGCTCCGCTGACGATGGCGATCAGGATCCCCAGCGTCTTGCGAAAGTCGTCTTTGATCTCCGCGCGGAACAGCGCCAGTTGCTGCTGAATGAGCTCCTGAGCATCGCTCACGATCCCCTTGAGCAGCGACGTAACGCTGAATTCCGCTTCCGTGTGCAGATCGCTCGCCATGGCTGAAACACTCCGTTAGTGGCTGCGGGGAGAAAGTGCCCGAGCCAGCAGGAAGCCAACGCCGATGCCCACGAACAGGGCGGGAATCGGATTCCGCTTGATCAGGTTGGTCATGTCCTCGGCAATGCCGGACATGCCCCCTTCTTCCAGGTACTTGCCCGTATTTTCCAGCGTATCGGCGACGGCGCACATGCCGTCTTTGAGCATGTCGCGGCCCGGAGCCTGGTGACGAACCGTGTCGCCAAAGGACTTGAGGGTCGAGCCGACAGCATGTACTCCGTCGTCCGCTTTCTTGCCGACATAGGAGGCGGCGTCTTCTGCCGAGTGCATGACGGAGGAAGTGGCGGACTTTGCCTTTTCGCCGATGTAGCTGGCGGCGTCTTGCATTTTCTCGCCGATACCGCTGGCTGCATCCTTCGCCTTTTCCAGATTGCTGCCACCGTCCTGATTGCCTGAACGCTGTCCGCCCTGGCCCTGATTTTGACCTGGCTTGGGTGGGTTCATTACATTCGACATGATCTCGCTCCTTGTGACGTGAGGGTCTATTGCTGAAAAGAGTTCTCGCTAGAACAGCCAGCGGCCGCGTTTGTCTAGGACACCCAAGACCACTTGCGACCAGCTTCCTTACTGAATCTGGGAAGCAACCAAAGCAAGGGCCGTGCCGAAGTGTGATCTCCAGCCAGAATCCGCTAACTCGGCTGGGGATTCGCCTGATCGCGAGCGATTTCCGGGCAAATCAGAGATTGCCAAGAACTCATGTTTCCTAGCTTTCATTGGGGTGTGAGAGGGCGATGACCAAGGTGGCGTTGGTTGAAGCAATCGTTTCCCGATGGAGCGAACCAGAGTCATTCTGGCTCGTCCAACTCTATGAATGGGGTGGAACAACGGTAACGACAGTTGGCAAGATCCAGTTTTTGGTATTCCACTTGCATTGCCCATGACATCGGCTGGGTGCGTTTCCCAGTGAGTTTTCCAGTTTTTGAAAGGATGTTACCGATGAGTCGCACTCTTGTTCTGGCGTTTGCTTTTGGTCTAAGCGTATTGGCGATTGCCGATACAACGGACGCTGGTCACCATCGCCGTGCACGGCGTCGTGGTTGCGGCGGTTGTGGTGACGGTTGTTACACCCCGGCACATTACGATGGCAAGGGAGGCTACCAGAACTACGATCCGTCGATGGCTCCGACTCCGCCAAGCCCACCCGCACCTCCTGCTCCACCACCTGCTCCGCGGGCAACCTAACTTGTGTTTTAGTCGCTGTTTTTCAGGTGGCACGAAAGGAATTCGCCGCCACCTCTTCTTCACAGCCGTCCCTTAGCCCAGGCCAATCATGTGTATCGCCTCCTGTCGCGAATCACAGACCTGCGCCTCCTCGATTTCCGCGTCATTCCATAGCAAACATTTTCCGCCGCGCAACGCCGTCACCAGCCATTTCTTCTTGCCACCGGCATTGCCCTCTGGCGTGGAGGCTTCAAACATTTCAAGAAAGGAGTCGAATTTCCAGCGCCGAGCAAAGGCTTCTTTGGGTGAGAGCGTCTCAACCGGGTGAGCTGATGGCAAAACGCTTGTTGGAACGTTTAGTGAAGAGCCAGAGTCAGAGTCAGTTGTAAGCATGATGCGCTCCCTTTCCTGGAATTTCCCCAACGTATTCAACGCAAACAGGATGCCGCTACGCGAAAATTCGTTATGACTTTCGCTGGGAGATTGGTCAGGGAGCAATGAGGCGAAGTAGGCTGTTGATCGGAATCGCGAGCCAACGAGGCCGCCGATGAAGTTCATGCTTGAATTCGCTGGCCCAGCGCTCGAGGGTAAAGATACGCAGCAACCGCTCTGAATCGGCTAGCTTCAATGGCAAGAGGGGACGAATGCCAGGGGCGTTCAGATAGGCGGCCAGGAAGGCACGAGTCACTGTGTGCCTCCAGAATTCCGCCCAGGCGGAAAGCGCCGCGCGGTCGGCAGAGCGAATGACCCCTTGAGGATGCCCGCGGCCGGTCCCAAGCCCCAGTAATGTTGATTGCACGGCATCTTCAAGAGAGCAAACCATCCCCGCCACGTCGCGGAGCGGCGAACGCTTGAGCCGACGCTCTCCCAGAGACTGCGTAGGAACGCCTTCAAAATCAATAAACAGAAAGTCTTTGCCTGTGTAGAGGATTTGCCCCAGATGGCAGTCCGCATGAATCCGAATTCGCTGGCCTTGCAAAGGAGAATCCAGAAGAGGCTTTAGCAAGGCGAGCAACGGTGCCTCGCTGGCCAGCAAGTGACGAACGGATGTTTGCTGATCTTCGGAGAGCCCTGCCAGTTGGTCTTGCAGCAGGTTCAAAAGATCGAGCGAAACTCCCCGCATCGATTGGTAAAGCGAACGTTGATCAGCAAGGGTGAATGGCTCGGGCACGAAATCTGGAACCTCTTGCTGCAGCGAAAAGAACGTATGCAGTTCGGCCAGCCGTGTGCCAAGCAGTGCCGCATGCCCCAAGTACTCGCCGATGAATTCAAGTGCCTCTGAAGGCGTTGAATTGTCCGGTTCAAATTGCCTTTCTGCACGCAGCGGCGGAGGTAGCAGCGTTGTCGCGGCCATGCGTTCAAAGAAATCGCTCACCGCATCCAGGGTGTATTGCCAAGCGTCCGACTGGCTCGGCACAAAGGCGTGCAGCACCGAAAGGGTCATGGGGTCCGAGCGGCGGCGGCGGTACTCGATGGCCCCGACCAGGGCCGGAACCAGCTTTGTCATTCCTCGCTCCGTGAGTAGCTGCCCCATTTCCACTTCGGGATGAACGCCTTCTTCAATCCGGCGGAACATCTTGAGCATCCAACGATCACCAAAGGAAGTGGAAAGATTACTCTGCTCTGTCCGACTGGTAACCATTGACAGATCAATAGGCTGAGAAGCCATGTCTTCCGCAAATCTTGGCAATAACCAGGCGGTCAATTCTCCCCCCCGTTCACCGCGCGCTTTGAATTGCCTGGCGTAGGCTTCGAACGCCGCTCGCAGCAGCGTGGGGTCAGCCGCCGCGCTATAGATGACTCCTGGCTTCGGGCCGGAGATGCGGGCGAGGATGGGGGGCTGACTTCCAGCCGGCCACTGCGCGGCGACATCGCTGGGAACAAATGCCAGCCGCAGCACAAATGTTTCCGGCTGGCCGACGTTGAATTCCACGTCCACGAGGAGAAGCCGAATCACGGCCTCGCCGCGCTGGAAGCGAAAATTATCTCGCAAATGTACCTGCCGAACATGGCGAGGCTCGTCGCCCGCAGCTTCATAAGTAGCCGCGTACCGGAGCAGAACTTCGCGCAGCGTATGAGCCTGGGTGGCATCGAAGAGTTGCTCCCAGTCCACCAAGTGCGACAAGTGTAAGGCGACTTGGGATGGAGTTACATCCAGTCCGCACTCCGCGGGAGAACTGCGTGAGCACAGCGAGAACCAGTAGAACACGTAGGGACCCAGCGTCAAAAGGTAAGGCAACTTGCCAATTTTCGGAAATGGAGTTGAGCCAAATAACTCAATCGGCGTCGCCCCTTCAAATGCCGACAAGTCGAGTTCCACGAATTGAACGAACCGGGAGAGGCTCGCCACGACCAGCACTTGTTCCTCTTCATAGTTGCGTAGAAATGCCAAAATCCGACGATTGTGCGGATCCAAAAAGCGAATACCGCCCCGGCTGAAGGGGCGATGCTGCTGCCGCAAGCTAATCAGCCGTTTGTTCCACCAGAGAAGTGAATTGGGGTTCTCCTGCTGAGCTTCGACATTGATGGCCTCGTAGTGGTATTCGGGGTCAATGATGATCGGCAGATAGAGGCGCTGGGGATTGGCGCGCGAAAAGCCGGCATTCCGGTCGGAACTCCATTGCATCGGCGTGCGGACTCCGTTGCGGTCGCCAAGATAGATGTTGTCACCCATTCCTATTTCATCGCCGTAATACAACACCGGCGTGCCTGGTAAGGAGAACAGGAGTCCGTTCATCAGCTCGATCCGCCGCCGATTGTTGCCGAGCAGCGGAGCCAGCCGGCGGCGAATGCCGAGGTTAATCCTCGCCCGCCGATCGCCGGCATAGGCGCGGTACATATAGTCGCGCTCTTCGTCCGTGACCATTTCGAGCGTCAACTCGTCGTGGTTCCGCAGGAAGATTGCCCACTGGCAATTATCGGGAATGTTCGGTGTCTGCTCGACGATGTCCACAATTGGAAAGCGATCTTCCGTATGCATCGCCATGAACAGCCTCGGCATCAGGGGGAAGTGAAATGCCATCTGGCACTCGTCCCCATTGCCAAAATAGGCGGCCGCGTCCTCGGGCCATTGATTGGCTTCCGCCAAGAGCATGCGATCGGGAAACCGAGCGTCAACGTGCTGCCGAAGAGTTTTGAGAAACGTGTGCGTCTCGGAAAGGTTCTCGCAATTGGTCCCTTCCCGCTCAAACAGGTACGGAACCGCATCCAGCCGCAGGCCATCCACACCCATTTCAAACCAAAAGTCGACGATCGGCAGCATGGCTTTCCGCACGGCGGGATTGTCGTAGTTCAAATCGGGTTGGTGAGAATAGAAGCGGTGCCAGTAATAAGCGCGGGCCACATTGTCGTAGCTCCAGTTGGACGACTCAAAGTCCTTGAAGATGACTCGGGCCTGGCTGTAGCGCTCGGGCGAATCGCTCCAGACATAAAAGTCTCTTTCGCTGCTGCCGGGTGGTGCCCGACGAGCACGCTGAAACCAGGCATGCTGATCCGACGTGTGATTGAGGACCAACTCCGTGATTACGCGGAGGCCGCGGGCATGCGCTGCGTCGAGAAATTCGCGGAAAGAATCCAGGTTGCCAAAATCGGGATGAACGCTGGTGTAATCCGCGATGTCATAGCCATCGTCGCGCAAGGGGGAGGGATAGAACGGCAAGAGCCAAAGGGCGTTCACTCCAAGATCTTGTAGATAATCCAGCTTCTGCATCAAGCCGCGAAAATCACCTCTGCCGTCCCCGATGCTATCGTGAAACGCCCGAACGTGCAGTTCGTAGATGATAGCGTCTTTGTACCAAAGGGGATTATTGGGCATGGAGCGGGCTCAACGTGGCAGCATAGACTGCATGGTGAGCGCCGCTATGTGCAATCCAGATGCCGAAGCCCCAAATTATCGCCGATTCGACGCATTGCTTCGGTCGAAGAGGGTGGTTAGTGTTTTCAAACGTTCGCCAACGCCTGCGGTCAAATCACCTGGCTGGAAGCGCCAGAGCCAGTTGCCCGTCGAGCTACCGGGCAGATTCATCCTCGCCTCGCTTCCCAGACCCAGAATGTCTTGCAAAGGAGCAATGGCTATGTCCGCCACGGAGCCCCAAGCGGCTCGTATCATGTCCCAGTGGATCTCGCCCCCTTTGGTTCCGAGATAGTCCAACGCGAACGCCCTTTCCCGAGCAATTTGTTCTCCCGTTCGGGTTGTCTCCGTGTCTCCTTTATCCGCAAACCAGCCAACCGTGGTGTTATTGTCGTGCGTTCCCGTATAAGCCACACAGTGGCGCGGGAAGTTGTGAGGGCGATAGTCAGCGCCTTTGGGGTCGTCGCCGAAGGCGAACTGCAAAACCCGCATCCCTGGAAGACCGAGTCCGTCGCGCAGAGCCTCAACATCCGGCGTGATGACTCCCAGGTCCTCGGCAATCACCGGCAATGGTCCGAGTGCCACTTCGGCTGCACGAAATGGAGCGGCTCCAGGGCCGGAAACCCAGCGGCCCTCTCGGGCGTCGGGAGCATTGCCGGGGATTTCCCAGTAGCGTTCAAAGCCGCGGAAATGATCGATGCGGACGACGTCGAACAGTTCAAGCGCGCGGCGAATTCGCTGAATCCACCATTTATATCCCTGGTCGGCATGAGCCTCCCAGCAATAAAGCGGATTGCCCCAGCGCTGGCCCGTGGTGCTGAAGTAGTCCGGTGGAACGCCGGCGACGACAGTCGGGATACCGTGCGTATCGAGTTGAAACAGTTCCTGACTTGCCCAAGTATCGGCACCGTCGTGGGCGACAAAAATGGGCAAGTCCCCGACGAGCCGCACATTTCGTTCATGGGCGTACTTCTTCAGCGCTCGCCATTGCCGGTCGAATTGAAACTGCAGAAATTTTTCGCGGTCGATGTCAAGTTTTAGCGATTCGCGAGCTTCGCTCAGAGCTTCTGGGGTGCGTCGGACGAGTTTTTCAGGCCAATCGGTCCAGGCTTTCTCCTGATGTGCTCGCTTGAGCGAGCGGAATAATGCGTAGTCCTCAAGCCACCATGCATTCGTGGCACAAAACGCTTGAAATTCTTCCGTGTCGAGTCCCTTCGCCAGAAAAGTGCGGTGAGCCACTCGCAATTGCCGCGGGTTCCACAGCGCTACCTGATCGAAATCGACGCTGCAGGTGGAAAAAGTGGGAATCGCTTGCACATCAAAGGGCTCTAGCAATTGCTCGTCAGCGAGACGATCCAAACTGATCAGCAGCGTGTTGCCGGCAAAGGATGAGAGGCTCTGATAGGGGGAATTCCCATACCCGGTGGGACCGACGGGGAGCATTTGCCACCAGGTTTGGCCGGTTTCCGCCAGAAAGTCCACGAACCGATAGGCCTCCGGCCCCAGATCGCCAATGCCGAAGCGACTGGGGAGTGACGTGATATGCAACAAGATCCCGGAGCCGCGTGGAAATTGCATTGGGAATCAGGATTTGGCCGGCGTATAGAGGGCGACAGGGAAGGAACGAAACACGTCGGACATACGAAGAGAATTCCCGGATTGTACGGGATGCTGCATTTCACGGGTGAATCGATTGACTAACCCGCGGCCCCAGAGAAAGTCGGGCAAAGTGACGGCTGTATCCTGCCAGAGTTCTCCGAGTGGAGGCGGACCGCCAAACCCGGAGAGCGAAACGCTCAGGCGAGGTGCGATGACCATGACGGCCTTATCTTGATGCCGTCGCGCGAAGGCGACCACATTTTCGGCGAATTTGCCGGTGACAGGGAGAGGGATGTATTCGCCCATCGAGAAAAGTTTCTCATATTCCCGGCGAGTGCGCAAGGAGATCAGCGTCACGAATTGTTTAACAGGGCCGTCAGTACGCTGCTCGATCAGGTGCTGAAGCATCTGACTTTCAGCCGTCCGATTGGCGCCGTTCTCCGAAGGTGCCGATAGCCATGACTCGATGGCATCACTTGCGTCGGAGATTCCCACGGCCTGGGCCATGTCGGCCTGAAGCTGATCGAAAGAATCGCGTCTGGCGGCCAAATTGACCGGCTGGCGATTGTCAGGGTCGACGAGAGTCAAGGTCCAAAACTCCGTTCCTTGGTAAAGGTCCGGTACACCGGGAGAGCCGACTTTCAGGACGAGTTGGGCTAGTGAATTCCACCGTCCGTGGTCGGCAACCTTGCGAGCAAATTCGTCGATGTCTCGCAGGAACGGGCGGCGGCGATCTTCCGTGAGTATTGCTCGGGCAAACCTCGTCACGCCCGTTTCGTACGCCTCGTTGGGACTGATCCAACTCGTGTGGACTTTAGCTTCGCGAACTACCTTGAGCATGTACTGCTCAATGCGGTCGACAAAAGCTGCCAATTCGCGACCCGCTGGAATTTGTTGCGGCCAAATGCCCACGAGAGTTTGGTACAGCAGGTATTCCGAGTTGCGGCTGGGGACTTCTGTTCCTTCGACTTCAATTTTGAGACGCTTGTGCCAGCGACTCCAGCGCTGCACGCGCTCCCGCCATTCGCGGCCAATCTCGCTCAGCACACTAATCCGGGCACGGACATCTTCGCTGCGTTTCGTGTCGTGCGTGGAAGTAGCATTGAGCGTATGGGACAGACGCGGAAGCCGGGATTGATTGAGCTGATGGAATTCGGCGACGGAAGTTCCGAAGCGCGCGGGCTCACCCCCAACTTCGTTAAGGGAAACGAGCCGGTTGAAGCGGTAAAACGCGGTATCTTCGACTGCCTTTCCCATGATGGGGCCGGTGAGCTGCTGAAATTTACCGACAAAACGCTCAATGGCTTCACGTTCTTCCGGGCCAGTGTTGTCGTGATACCGCAACAGAAGAACGTCGTGGACGAAATCAAAGATGGAGGTGTTCATGGCCGGATTGTGGCGTTTCGCGAGCGCCACGGCTCGGCCGACATAGTGGAGGTCGCGCTCGAGCACGCGGTCTGGCTCCACGTAGGTTCGGTAGACTCCAAAGCAGGCGACCACTTCTTGCAAGGATCGCGTCAGGCTGCTGAGGGAGAAATCGCGGGTTAAGCGATTCCGCTCGGAAATCCGGTCCAAACGGTGCCCCAGAACATGCAGTTCACTCCCCATGACGCTCTTCACGATGAGCCGTTTGCATTGATAGGCCAGCGCATCAAAATCCAAGGAGCATCCTGTAAATCGTGTGTAGAGGGCCGACAAAGTTCGTTCACCAGCAGGCGCAACGAACAGTCCATTGAGGGTATTCAGGAACTCGTAGCCCACGGTTCCATGAACCGGCCAATCGTTTGGAATTGTTTCGTCGTGGGCCAGGATTTTCTCCACCACCACAAACAGCAGCCGTCCGAGGGGGGACCCCGGAATTCCCATCGCTGCTTTCCAAAGGTCAACGAGTTTTTGTTCGATGGCGATGGATTCACTTTCCAGTTCGCTTCGCTTCAGGGAATTCGCAGGCAATGCACCAATCTCTCTCGCCAATTCCCGCCGGCAAAGGCGAACGAACTCCTGCTCCTGCAATTGGCAAAGGTAGCCGCGCGGATCGTATAAACCGTCAGGATGATCGATCCGCAGTCCGGTCAATGTTCCTTCGTCGAGCAACTCGAAGAGCAGCCGATGTGTTTCCGCAAAGACCAGCGGGTTTTCCGTGCAAATCGCGGCCAAATCGTTGACGTCAAAGAACCGGCGGTAGTTGATTTCGTCGGCCGCAACCCGCCAATACGCGAGTCGATAAGCTTGACCGCCGAGCAACTCATCAAGCCGGTCGAATGATTGAGAGTCCCCTTTTTGGCCATTGATCAGCCGGAGGTTTTCTGCGACGAATCCGGCAATTCCCGAAGAACGCTCGACCAGCTCATGAAGCCTTCGTTTGATGACTTCCTTCTCACGCCGCTGTTCGGCAAGTCGTTCGGGATCGGTTTCGGTGCGAGGCGGGAGATTGCGGATGGCTGTCAGAATGCTTCGCAGTTCCAGCAGGTCGGCATCTTGTTCACCGAGTTGTTGCTGTAATTCTTCAATTCGTAAAGAGAGAATGACTGTGTAGGAACGCGGAGCAAGCGGAAACTGCCGATCAAAGTACTCCAGCCAAAACGAACCGGTGCCAAACCGCACGACCAACTGGCTATCTTCCAGAACCTTGCCGAACTGATCTCCCAAGACAGGAAGCAAGACCTTATAGGCCAGGTCGGGCTTGAGAGGCATCCAGTCGATATCGAAGTAGGAGGCATACGGTGAACTCGGGCCATTTTCCAGCACGTCCTGCCACCAGGCGTTGAGCTGTGGCGAATTGCTCATGTGGTTAGGCACTACATCGGCAATGAGTCCCATGCCATGTTCGCGCAAGGAGGAGCGGAGCGAGCGCAGCTCGTCGAGCGTCCCTATTTCGGGATTGATCGCCGCATGATTGACGATGTCGTAGCCATGAGAACTATGCGGCTGTGCCTGAAGAAATGGCGACGCGTAAAGGTCGCTGATACCCAGGGCATAGAGATAGGGAACCGCTCTTTCGACCTCTCTAAATCCACATTTCGCGTTGAATTGAACGCGATACGTCGCCGTTGGCTGGCGTTTCGTATCTTGTAGCTGTGTAATGGCGGCGAGAATTCGGTCAACAACGCCAGACGAATCGTCCTCTGCGGAGTTGCCCTCGGTTGGCACTTCCAGGCGGGGTGCCGCTTGGAATGCCGTCGCGGCCGCAGTTGTCTTGATGAACGGGTCTTGCAGCGCGGCAGGCATCGGCAGGTTCTCGCTGGCTTCGTGACTACCGGCGATCAAGCGATCAACCTCGGGCACGGCGGTATGGTTCTTGGGAAAGATTCACCACCTCGATCTCGTCGATTACCCGGCGGACACCGGCAACCCGTTGGGCTCCGCTCAGCCATAACTGCTTGTAATAAAATGATCCGACGCGGCCTGTCAGAGTGACAACACCCCGATTGGCCTCAACTTGAACGTGATTTGAGATCGGATAGACGCGGGGCAATATGAAATTGACGACATTTCGGGCCAAGAGATCGTCATCCGTTTGTTCCAAGACAGGAGAAGGAAGTGTAGTGGCAGCAATCATCAGTTCGTCCCTAGATTAGAGAGGTGAAGGGCGTTTGAGAGAGGAAATATTCTCCGCAAATTCGATGCCACTCTTTCGACTCGAATTACCTGCAGCGTTGTGACAGCATTGCCGCTCAATAGGTGGTGGGGGATTGGGCAGAGTGGTTGAATTCCTTTCAACGAAAAAGCCCAGCCTGACTCAAGGAGTCTGGCTAGGCCGTTACCCGCGATTGGGGTCTCTTCCAAAGGGTCTAATGCGTGAAGGAAAGTCCTGGGTCTTCCGCCGGTGCGCCCAGAAGTTTGAAGGTAAATTTACCGTCGCCTTCTTGGATCACATGCCCGACCATGGCACCGCCATCCTGCTTTTGGAGAAGCAACAAAGAACCTTCCGTCGTGTAAGTTCCGGAAAAGTCTTCCTTCCGATCTCCTTGGTTAAACTTCCACGTAAAAGTCTTGTCGTCCCTCAAGTCGAGGCCAAACTTAGAGCCATCCTCGCGGGTGGATTTCCATTGGCCAGCAAGAGTGTTGACACTGATTGGGCGAACGTCTTCAGCAGGCTTGACCGCGGCCGGTTCGCCTTCCCGAGGCGCGGGAGCTGCGGTCACATCTCCCTCGTCGGTCTTGTTGACGAGGTTGAACAGATCCTTCGCTACCCGGTCCTTCGGCTGCAGCTTTACAACTTGGGCAAACTCCCTGGCGGCCTGCTCGGGATATCCCGTGGTCATGTAATGATAACCAAGGAGGAGTTGCGACCCCGCATCGTCAGGATTGCTTTTGGTAAAGCTCTCCAAGGTGCGAAGCTGAGCGGTGTACTCACTTACATCGGAATAGAGCGAGGCCATCGTCGACCAATCCCACCCAGGCCCAACGGCGAGGACGGAATGGATCGTAGCCGCGGCACCGCTATAGTCCTTTTGAGCGAACTGGGTTAGCGAACGGAACTCATGAAGAACCTCATCAGAAGGATTCTCTTTGATGGCCCTATTCACCCATGCGAAGGCCATGTCATAGTCCCGCGCCTTAAAGGCTTCGCGAGCGGAATCGAAATTGCTGGTCGCCACGTCGGAAGTCGCGGAAGTCTCGGTGGAGACGTAAATAGGCTGGGCGTAGTTGTAGGCAAAATTATTCCCACCCCCTACCCAGTACGGATTGAAGTACGATCCATAGCCACTGCGGTAATAGGTGTTACCCAGGCCCCAACCGCCGTAGCCCCAGCCGATGGGGTAGCGGCCGTAGCCATAGCCGCCGTACCCACGATTGCCCCCGGTTCCCAGGTAGATATTACCAAGGCGGATGCCATATCCGCCGTAATTGCCGTAGTATCCGCGGCCGTTGCCAATCTGTGGGTTCCAGCCGTAGCTATTGTTCCAGTAGCCGCGGTGCCACGCATAGTTTTGCGAGGGTCCCCGATAGTTATTCGGAGCGATGTTGAACGACCTCTGGCCGATATTGATGTTGTTGCGGTAGATCGCTTGATTCACACCCCGATCAACGGTGCCAGGAAAATTGACTCCCGCGCGGCGAACCGATCCGTCAACACGACCGTCCAGATTCCCATCGCCACGGACGCGACCGTCTCCTACCCGGATGTTGCCACCTGCGGAGCCGTCCGCACGGCCACGAACAGTCCCGTCTCCGACGCGAACGCCCCCTTCGACACGGCCGCGGCCATCACCACCGACGCCAGGAACTCGCACCTCCGGGACACGGACATTGGGGATGCGTACATCGGGAACACGCACTGCCGGGTCGGGCTGCGATTGAGGGCGTGGATTGTTGTTGCCGGGATTAAACTGTGGGGCAGGGCGTCCACCACCACCGTCGTCTCGACCTCGACCACCACGCCGTTGAGCTGAAGCATCCGACGCCAGCAAGCACATGCTGAGCGTTGCGGTGCACAGATAGAAAAATACCTTTTTCATGACTCACGAACTCCTTATTGTTGTTTCGCACTTTTCCAAGTGCACATTGCCTTTGCTCAATGACTGCAAGCAGCAATCGTGCCGTAGGAACACGATCTCGGTAATCCTTGACCAAATTCAGTTCCCGCAGCCGCCCCCCGTCAACAAATAAGCCACGACAAGGATCGGCAGGGGTATCCCCAGAACCCAAAGCAGCGCCCAGATCGCACGGTTGCCCATTGCCATTGCTAGACTCCTCGTAGGAAAACTTTTTGAGAGTGACACCCATCGAGCATGGCAAGTCGCATGCCAGTGGCGCGTTGCCGAGCAGAGTGTGGCCTGTCGTCGGCAGTGCCAAGTGCAGCTTGGAAGCGACCAGGCCCCACTCAAGTGTCTTGCCACTGTAGGTTCCGATAAGTCGTCTTCCCCTGGCTGGTATCCGCCCAGATTGGTTCTTAAGAGTCCGCCTTTTCCCTAACCACCGGAAAACAATGAATTTGTGGCGGCTGTGTGGCTCGTCTCCGTGTGGCATCCAATTTGCGGTCTGAGGAATTTTGCACCTGTCGAGTTTGACGCCCGAGCTCGGTTTTGTTGTCTACAACGGGAGGAACCCATGAATAGCGCCGTTATAAAAGCCCCGACACCGCCCCCACCGCCTCAGGAGAAGTCTCTGCAAGACTCCATGCTCCGCCTGGAAGCGGCGCTTCTCGCCCCGGTGGTGTCAGGCGAACTGAAGCAGTGGATCGAGGTGGTGACCGAGTCGCTGAAGAATTTTGGCTCCAAGTGGGTTGAGTTCGTCAATTCCGTTTTGCATCAGCAGTACGCCCAAATCGCCAAGACCGATACCAACTTGCTTTCGCGCGTCGATCAAATGGTGCAGGAAGACCGGCAACTTTTGGCGGACTTCACGCTCTTTTCGCAGAGCGTAAGTGATTTGGCGGTTCGCGGCCGGCAGGTCGAAAAAAACGAAGGTAAAGTTGCGGATGACCGGCTGCAGGTCGAGAAGGATGGCATGGACCTGATTCTCCGCATCAAGAAGCAGCAGGCGGCCGCGACAACCTGGTTGAACGAGGCCAACTACCGCGACCTGGGGACTGGAGACTAAGGATTCGGCTTGTGCGGAATTGCCGCCTTATTTACGCTGTGAGTGCGAAGTTCATGCAATTCTTTTAAGGCGGATCAACGTGATCCAAGCAACGGCAACGCGGGTTTACGACCATCAGGGGACGCTGGCTCGCATGGGTCAGGATCTCAAACTCTTTCGCGCGATGGTAGGATTTTTGGCGAGCGATGGACAACGTTGGATGAAGGATCTCAAGACGGCCCTCCCAGCCGGTGATATTCCTCGCGTCCAGCAGCGAGCCCATTCACTGAAGGGTTTAATCTCCAATTTTGGAGAGGGCAGAGCATGGCGGGCGGCCTCTCATCTGGAGGATCTCGCCAAAGCTGGAAGGAAAGAAGAATTATCGGAAAGTCGGGCGGAATTAGAGTCAGCCTTGGCGGAACTCATGGGCGCGCTGGAGCCTTACCTCGCCACTGAGAATACCGGCTAGTGCGCAATCTTCGTATGAGTTCCTCTCGTCATCGCACCGCCATCATTGCTTTCGGGATGGTGTTCGCCGTCCTCTTGGCAAACGCCCTTATCAGCTATCTAAATATCCGCCGGCTGCGGGAAACGGATGGCTCCGTCCGGCACACCTATGATGTCATCACCGCGCTGGGAGAGGTCCAGTCAACCGTTTTGGAAGCGGAGACCGGTCAACGCGGATATCTGCTCACGGAAGACGCTCGCTTTTTGAAACCCTACGAGGACGCTCTGGCCCAAGTCGACCAGCGGCTACAAACGCTGAGGGAGTTGGTGTCCGACAATCCCGCCCAAGTCGCCAACCGGGACGAGTTGCAGGATTTGGTACAGAATCGGCTCAATATTCTTGCTTTTGTCCTCAATCTTCAAAAAACAAAAGGGGCCAAAGCTGCGAGTTCGGATCTGGTTGCGGGGAAAGGGAGGTTGGCGATGGAGCGCGTACGCGCCAAGCTCAACTACATGGAGCGGGCGGAAAGACAACTGCTGAGTGTGCGAAATCGTGAATCGGAGACGGCCTATTGGACGGCCGTGGTGGCCGGCGCGATATCCACGCTACTGGGACTGCTGCTCGCCATTGCCGGCTACATCTTGGTGCTGCGCGACATTCAAATTCGCAATCGGGCCACTGCCGACCTTCAGGCGGCCAATGAAAGGCTGGAAGATCGCGTGCGGGAACGGACGCAAACAGTCAGCAAGATGGTCGAAACTCTGCGAGCGGAGATTGAAGTTCGCAGCGCGGCGGAAGTGGCCGCTCGGCACTTTGCCGATGAACTACAGCGGAGTAATCGCGAACTCGAGCAATTCGCCGCCGTCGCCTCGCACGATTTGCAAGAGCCCCTCCGCAAGATTCAGGCGTTCGCGGATCGCTTGCAGTCGCACTCGCACGAACAACTGGGCGAAAAGGGACAAGACTATCTCGATCGCATTCTCAATTCCGCTTCGCGCATGAGGCGGCTCATCGACGACCTGTTGGCCTATTCCCGGGTGGCCTCAAAAGGGCTAGCGTTCACAACAGTCCACCTGAATCAGATCGTGCGGGAAGTCACTGGCGACTTGGAGATTCGCCTTCAGCAGTCCGGCGGCAGGGTCGAATGCGGCGAATTGCCGTCCGTCCTCGCGGATCCTATGCAAATGCGTCAATTGTTTCAGAACCTGCTGGCTAACTCGCTCAAATTCCATCGTCCCGATTTTCCACCTCAAATCATCATCTCAGGGGAAACGGTTTCACATTTTCAGAATTCCAACGGAGAAACGGAACAAGGTTTGCCGGTTCAAGTGACGATCCGCGACAATGGCATCGGCTTTGAGCCGGCGTATCGAGAGCAGATTTTCGATCTTTTTCAGCGACTGCATGGACGCGACCAGTATGAAGGAACTGGCATCGGACTGGCCATTTGCAAAAAAATTATGGAGCGTCATGGCGGCACAATTTCGGCGGAAAGCAAGCCGGGGGAGGGGGCAACCTTCACCTTGACATTGCCGCTTCCCGACATCGAGAAAGGAGAGGCATCATGACCCGCAAAGGACAGCCGATTACGATCTTGATGGCTGACGATGACGCCGATGATCGCCAAATGACTCGCGAGGCGTTTGATCATTGCCGGGTGGCCAACGATTTGCGCTTTGTGGAGGACGGCGAGGAACTGATGGACTATCTCCATCATCGGGAACAATTCAAGGATACAAAACAGTCCCCTCGGCCGGGGCTAATCTTGCTCGATTTGAATATGCCTTTGAAAGATGGGCGTGAAGCGTTGCGAGAGATTAAGGCCAATCCTCGTTTTAAGAGCATTCGCGTTGTGGTAATGACCACATCCAAGGCTGAAGAGGACATTTTGCGATCGTACCAATTAGGGGCAGAATCTTTTATCACGAAGCCGGTGACATTTACCGCGCTTGTGGATGTTATCAATACGATGGGGCGATATTGGCTGGAAATTGTGGAACTTCCCTGTGGCTGCGAGGGGGATGAGCATGCCTGATGGCCTGGTCCGAGTGCTCCTTATCGAAGATGACGACGACGACTACCTGCTGACAAAAGAGCTTTTTGCCCAATTGCCGCCAGATATTTACCACCTTGACCGCGTGGCGGACTATCCGTCTGCCATTCATGCGTTTCAAAACTGCCACCATGACGTCTATCTGGTGGATTATCGGCTGGGCCAGCATACCGGCTTGGAAATCATGGCCGAGGCGATCCGCCTGGGCTGTAATGCTCCCATGATCATGTTGACCGGCCAGCGGGAACGAGAGGTTGATCTGCTGGCAATGCAAGCTGGGGCTGTGGACTACCTCGTTAAGGATCAACTGAGCGTCACCGCGCTGGAACGCTCAATGCGCTACGCGCTGCAACAGCAGCGCCATCGAGACGCGATTCGGCAGGTTAATCAGCAGCTTGAACGGCGGGTGGTGGAACGAACGTCGGAGTTGGAAGCGCTTAACGAAAAGCTGCAACTTGAAATCGGGGAGCGAAAACGGATTGAAGCCCAATTACGCGAAGTGGATCGACGCAAGGACCAGTTTCTTGCCACGCTCGCTCATGAGCTGCGCAATCCACTGTCTCCTCTCACGTCGGCGGCACAATTGATCGGAATGGAGCCGGAGAAAACCGGCCAGGTCCGTGAGCTGACGGTGATCATAACTCGCCAATTAGGGCAATTGGTTCGCTTGATTGATGACTTGCTGGATGTATCCCGTATTTCCGGCGGTAAGCTCAAGCTTCGCAAGACCCGAGTGGCAATTGGGGAGCCTATTGCCGCGGCACTTGATGTTAGCCGTCCTCTGATCGACGAGGCAAGGCACCAACTGCAAGTCTCTCTTCCGCAAGATCTAGTTGTCGTCGAAGGAGACCCGGTTCGACTGACGCAAATCATCAGCAATCTGCTAATCAACGCCGCCAAGTACACACCCCCGTCCGGCACGATCACGCTGACTGTCAAACCCGATATCGACCAGGTTGTCATTCGAGTCCGCGACTCGGGCGTCGGCATCCCTCCTGAATTGCAGTCGGAGATCTTCGAGATTTTCGCCCAGGCAGATAGTTCTCACACTCGTCACCAAGGCGGACTGGGAATCGGATTGACGCTTGTAAAGACCCTGGTCGAAATGCATGGGGGCACCATTGAAGTTTTCAGTCGCGGGGATGGAATGGGGAGCGAATTCACGGTGCGACTGCCGCTCGCTTCTCCAGCGTCGGTAGATTCCGTGGAGCGAAGTGATGCGCCTTCGCCGATCGTGACTGGCAATCTCCCGGTGCTCCGCGTGGTAGTGGTCGACGACAGCGAGTCAGCCGTTTATTTACTAGCCAAGCTCCTGGAAAAGCTGGGGCAGAGTGTCGAGGTGGCCCATTCCGCCAAGACAGCTCTAGATTTGGTGCAGAAGTTTGAACCGCATCTGGTCATTTCGGATGTCGGGATGCCCGACGTATCCGGATTGAAGTTGGCCCAACAGATCCGCTCGTTGGCCAACCTGAAGCAACCTCACATGGTCGCATTGACGGGTTATGGTCAGGATAGCGATCGCCGAGAAATTCTGGCCGCCGGCTTTGACGAACATTTCACCAAGCCGATCGGATTGTCGACACTCGAGCAATTAATCTCCGAAGTGGGCACATGATTCGCTCTCTTCAAGGTGCTTTGCCGCCTGACCATTGCAACACCTTGTGAAAGAGAGGGAGACAATCATGCTGGGGATCATTCTGTTGATCGTGCTGATTATGCTGCTGATTGGTGCCGTTCCAACCTGGCCGCACAGCCGTGAGTGGGGGTATGTCCCTTCCGGCGGAGTCGGACTGATATTGATTGTCGTCCTGATCCTGGTCCTGCTCCGAGCAATCTGAGCGTTACGATTCCTCGTCCAGATCATCGGCCTCGCCCGTGGTCACGACCTGGCCGATTTTGATGCCGAGCGTCTGCGTCTTGTTTCGCAAGCTGCCGCGCGTAATTCCCAGGATACGTGCGGCCTGTGATTGATTGCCGCCCGTGGTTTGCAACACGCGAGTAACGACGAACCTCTCCATGAACTCGATGGCCTCGGCATAGACGCTCTCCGAGCCCTTCGCCAGACGATCTTCGAGGAACGGCGCTAAATCCTGGGTCGCACTTCCCGCCGTCCCCGGATTTAGCAGCGCCGCAGACTTTCCTGGGTTGGCCGCTTCGTTGCCGGCAGCGAGGATCTCTTCCGGAAGAAATTCCGACAACAAAATGGGGCCGGTCATGTTGAGCAGCGCCTTTTTCAGCACGCTCTGCATTTCCCGAACATTTCCGGGCCAGGAATATTCGGTAAGGATCTTGAGCGCATCCGGCGAAACTCGTTGCAGTTGCTTCCCTAGTTCGCGCGAGAACTTCGCCAGGAAATTATCAATGAGCAGCAGCAAATCGTTGCCTCGTTCCCGAAGGGGGGGCAACTTAATAGTGAAGCCGTTCAGCCGATAGTACAGATCGGGGCGAAACGTCCCTTCCGCGGTCATCAAGTCCAGATCCCGGTTCGTGGCGGTGATGATCCGCACATTCGTCTGGATCGTCTCATTTCCACCGACCCGCTCGAATCGCTGTTCCTGCAGCAGCCGCAGAAGCTTGGCTTGCACGAGGGGAGCCATGTCCCCCACTTCGTCCAAGAAAATCGTCCCGCCGTTACACTGCTCGAATTTGCCAATTCGCCGATGATCTGCGCCTGTGAAGGATCCCTTTTCGTGGCCAAATAGTTCACTTTCCAGGAGCGCGTCCGGCAAGGCGGCACAATTCACGGCCAGAAAGGGCTGGCTGCGGCGATCGCCATGTAGATAAATGGCGCGAGCGATGATCTCCTTGCCGGTGCCGCTTTCGCCGCGAATGAGCACCGCCACATTTTGCGGCGCGACCCGTCCCACTGCCTTGTAGACCTCCATCATCGCCGGACTGCGACCGATGAGTTGATTGTCAGAACCTTGGGGAGGGGGCAATTCTACCGGCGTTTCCATCAAGCGGCGAATCTCCAGCGATTGCTTCACCAGATGCCGCACTCGTTCCACATCAAGAGGCTTTAGCAGAAAATCCAGCGCGCCCAGTGTCATTGCCTCAATGGCGGCATCACTCTCTCCCCCAGCCGTGATGACGATGACCGGGACTCTCTCATCCAGCCGACGGACCTTTTGCAGCAGTTCCAACCCCGTCATGTCGGGAAGCATAACGTCGATTAAAAGCGCGTCCGGCTGGTGCTGCTTCAGCATTGACAGCCCTTCTTCCGCATCTTCGGCTGCATGGACGGTTAGCTCTAACTCCTTGCAAGCAGCGCGAATGAAGTGGACGACGCTCCGGTCGTCGTCGATTACCAAAAGCCCTGACATTGCTCATTTTCCTCCAATGCACCGGCTAAGCCAAAGAACGCCAGATTCAATGCTAGAGTGTGTAAACGGGCTGTCAACGTAGGGGAGATAAGGAGCAAGAAAGCTTGGCGCGATTTCGTCGGATTGGCTCCAGAAAGGACCGGCTGGCTGCGCAGAAGCCAGGAGTTGGACCGAAATGAGGCGATTTGCCCCTTCTTATGAATGGTGGCGCAGAGGGTTATTTCAGAACGCTCCGCGACTTCAACGCTGCAAGTTCCCTGAGACCTGGAGGCTGATAGGGCCTAGGCCGCTTGCTTGGCGGGGTCGGCCGCGGCAGGACTGGCTTCCTGTTGAGGGCGTGAGCGTGGCTCTGGTTCTCCGAGGACAATGCTCAGGGGCCTGGTGACCTCGAACTGGTCGCAGAATATTTTGGCCACGGCCAAGAGAGGCGCGGCCATGAGACCTCCGGAGATGCCCCATAACCAGCCCCAGAACAGCACGGAGAGAATGACTGCCAGCGGTGAGAGTTGCAGGGACTTGCTCAATGTCATGGGTGTGACGAAATAGCTCTCGACAAACGTAATCGCCGCGAAACAACCAGCAACAAGAGCCCCATAGCTGAGTGATTCGTGCGTCACAGCGCCGACAAAAAAGAGCACCAGCATGCACAAGAATGCGCCGACATGTGGCACGTAGTTTAGGGTTGTCGCCATCACGCCCCACAATATCGGGTTGGGAATCCGTAGAATCCACAGCATCAATGCCGTCAATGCTCCCAAGCAAAGGTTAATGAGCGTGACAGTCAAGAGATATCGTGACACTCCGGATTCCACATTTTGCACAAGTTGGACAATGTTCTTTTTCTCGTAAAACAAGGAGCGCGATTCCACCGCCTGTTTGAGCAGCAAATCGGAAAGGGCCAGAAGAAAGAAGGCGACGACAAGTACGACGATGATGGACGCCAGCAGGTGGCCGCTGACGCCCATCACGGTGAGCGCCAGGTCTGGAGTGAACACTTCGACGGGAATCGTCGGCCCGGCATTCTCGGATGTGGCGAGGCCTTTGACAGCGTCCGTTGTTTTCTGAATGTCTCCGATGGGCCCTGAAGTCGTGGGCAACATTTTCCGCACCTTGACCACAGCCTCCGGCGCGTGAGCCAACCATCCCTGCGCCTCTCCAGCCAATTTGGAGATTCCAAACAGGACCAGAACGGCGACGACCATAATCAAGATGCCGGCGGCGGCGAAATCGGGGAGTCGGAGTTTTTGCAACCGTCCAAAGAGAGGTCGCAGCAGCAGGGCCAAGAGGATCGCCAAGAACAGCGGAATCAGCAGGTCTCGGGCAAAATACATCGCCGCGACAATGGCGAGCCCGCATAATATCGTGAGCGGGAAGCTCGCTTGCGGCCGCAGTGCCACTTCATCTTTCGTGACATTGCTATCCGATTCCTGCATTGGATTGGCTCCTACACCGCTACGAAGGGATTGAGATGAGTCTTTTGGCGGCATATTTCTACAAACCCAGTAGTGCAACCTTGGACACAGATGGCTCGTTCTGAAGGCCTATAACGAGCCACCCCTGTTGAAAACTGACGTCAAACGTACGCTCTGGGGACGGAGCGGCTCCCATGACTACTTGCAACACTTGCAATTGCATGGCTGCCGGCACCACGTAGTTCTCGATTTTCTCGGCCAGGGTGGCCATGCCGGCCAGCTGCTCTCCCAACATGGAACTGTGAACCCAGATTTCAATGGGAAATGGTTTTTTGCGATCGGGGAGGAGCTCCGCGAGCTTGGCCGAGTTTGCCTGTTTTCCAATCCCTACGAGGATGCAATCCTCGCAAGAAGAGGCGACCAGATTGGGCTTGGAAGAGGGTCCAAACAAAGCGTTCACATACCGAGCAATGTCGAGCCGTTGGTTGATTGAGGCAATCTGCGTATCCAGCCGTTTCTCGAAGGCCTGGCAAACCTCCGTCTTATTTTGCTGATGGGCGATCGCGCGGGCCAGTTCCGACTGTTCCCCGGCCCGCTGCTCGGCCACTCGGCTGATGAGACGTCTGCCCAGCCGGCGATTTGCATCAAACCCGTCGTAGGCCAGGGTGGTGCGAGCAGCGACCGTCGGCTTGCCAGCCACCAGACCAATCCGCGGCTCAAAAACTACCTGCCGGGCACAGTCAAATTCGGTATCAGTGTGGCTGTAAATGATGGCCGGACCGTTGTATCCGGTCGTTTTTGTATGGGTGTAGCCATGAAATCGAATGATGATGGACGCATCATCGTCTTTGGGTACGATCTTCACGTCAATGTTCCCGGTCGTCCAACTGCTGCCAACGGCTTGAGTCCCGAGGATGACACGGTCCACGGATCCCCGATGCTTGATGTCTTTATCGCGAAGCGGATCAAGCGCCGTATTGTCGATTCGCACTACCAGTGGAAATGGCGGATTATCAGATTTCGCCGCGTCCTTGGTTGGGGACGGCTCGCGCTCCTGTCCAGCTACTGGGACAAAAGAGGGCGACAGGGAAACCAGGCAAACGATTAGGGTGCGAGTGCTAAACATGGGAAGAATCTCCAAATGTTCCACGAATCGAACTGGACCATCAGGTGCAGGTCGCGGATTCGCGTACCAACTTGTACATTCTCACGCAATAATGCACTCGGCGCGCCGCAGTAGGATTCAGGTAGCGATTTCTGTAGTTTCCGCGGCAATTCGTTGGCGAAACGGATGTCAAAGGCTTACATGCACGCATTCTCACTGCCCACTGGTCCAACATGGGCCAGCGTGGAAGGAGCTGATACAGGGAAGAAGAAGGCCACTAAGTGTCGAGGCCAATCTCTATCCCGCCGTTTTCACCAGGCAACGCAGCACTTCGGCGACGCTCCAAGCTTGAGCAATGCAGCCGCGAGGGGTGTAAGGTTCTTCGGCATCAAAAACTTCGCTGATGGATCCGATACAGGCCTCCCCCAAATGACTTATGAAACCGGTCAAATGCTCCCGGGCACCGGCTCGATCGGTGGGATGAGCGGCCAAGTAAGCGTCGATATAGGGACCAATCAGCCAGCCCCAGACCGTTCCTTGGTGATAGGCTGCGTCCCGGGAGCGGAGATCGCCAAAGTAGCGCGACTTGTAGTCGGGATGCTCTGGAGCCAGCGACCGGAGGCCAACAGGCGTAAGCAAATGGTGGGTGGTGACGTCGAGAATAGCCTGCCACCTCGACCGGTCCAGAACGGGGTGATCCAGAGAGAAAGCGAATAGTTGGTTAGGGCGAAGAGCGTCGTCATTACCGCTTTCCCCATCGACGATGTCGTACAGATAACATCGCTCTGGATTCCAGAACCGGTCGTTGAATGACTTTCGGACTTGCTCGGCCAGAATCTCGATGGTGGAGGATTCCTTCTGGGGGCCGTTTTCCTCTTCCAGCCACGTCTGCAAAAGTCGCAGCGCGTTGTACCAGAGGGCGTTGATTTCCACGGCTTTGCCTCGCCGCGGAGTCACGACCCAGTCACCGACCTTGGCATCCATCCAGGTTAGTTGATAGCCCTGCTGGCCTTGCCGCAGCAGACCGTCGGCAGGGTCGATGCCAATGCCGAACCGCGTGCCGCGTATGTGGTGATCGACGATCTCTTGCAGCTTGGGAAGCAGTTGGCGAAGGGTTGCGCGGTCCCCCGTGGCAGCTACGTATCGATGCAAGGCGTGAAAATACCAGAGCGTGGCGTCGGCCGTGTGGTAGAGCCCTTCGTTTTGGCCGTCGGGGAAGAAGTTGGGGATCAGGCCGTCGCGAATGTGCTGGCCAAAGGTCCGCAGGATGTAGCCGGCTTCCGTGTGCCGGCCGGTGGCGAGAGTCAGTCCCTCCAGGCTGATCATCGTGTCCCGTCCCCAATCGGTGAACCAATGATAGCCGGCGATCACCGTGCGGACTTCGTCGCCCGTCGCTTTGGTGCGAGCTTCGTCAACCACGCGACCTGAGGGGGTGATGATGAATTGATCGGCGGCGAGAACCAGTTCGCTGGCGGGACCGGAGCGAAGTTGGGGGTTTGCGATGGACAGCAAGAATTGCCGGCGCTCACGCTCCAGCAACAGCGCCTCTGCAGGGGGCAGAGCTAACAACACCTCCCACGGCTCGGTCGATGCAACCAGCGTCACTTCCTGCCCCTTCGCTAGATTCGCGCGAAAATAGCCGGGGGTCCACATGGAACCCGTAGCCGCATAGCCGCGGCTCTCTTCCACGCGGTACAGGAGATCGGGAAGCCAGTTGCTATCGAGCGTGAAGGCGACCCCTTCGCCATGCATGAAGAGTCGGAGCGCGGGGAGCGGCTGGGGGCATGTTACTTCGATGCGGCGTTCCAGGCAGGTAACCGCGCACGGCCCAACATGGGCCTTGTCTACCAGGTCTTCATAACCGCGGAAATGCACCGAGGGACGGAGTTTGAGGCGAACAGTTCCCTCCCCTTGGAGCAGCCGATAATTCAGGTGAACGGTATTCTGACGATGGGGAAGGACAATCCGCTTCTCCATGACGAAGCCGCCGGACTCGTAGGTCCAGACTGGCAACCCCATCTCCAGGCGAAACTCCTTGAGCAAATCCGCGCCATGCAGGTGCAATTGACGCCCTTGCTCCTCGCCTCCTATCCGCAGTGTTTTGCCATCGGGAAGGCGAATTAACTCGGTCAGATGATTGAGCATCATCTGCCGGCCCAACGGAGCCGGGAGGGCAGCGATGAGCAAGCCGTGATAACGCCGCGAGGCTATGCCAGACACCGTGCCGGAGGCATAGCCACCGAGGCCATTGGTAGCCAGCCATTCACGGGTGATGAGGGGTTCGGTCTGTGCGGCATCAGAATTGGACCAAGGCATGCGGAGTACCCAGTCGTCTGGGGCACCTCCGGCAGTGGGTTGATCAAAGGCAAGCATGGTAAGCTCCGTCTAAACTTTTCGTTCCTGCGAGACTGGAATGGGCAATAAAACGACCGCGGACTCGCCCGGTATTGTCCAGTTTTCGTCGCTTTCAAGAGGAGGCGTGCCGCTGCCGCCGTATTGGACGTCCTCGCTTGACCAAAGGGTCTGCCAAACCATCTCCTCGGGAGGAGCAAGCAACGGTTCGGGTGCCGGGTCGAGATGAACCGTGCGCCCAAGATTGACGAGCAGCAATTTGTCCGCAGCATCTTCCGCAAAGAACCTCAATACGAAGGCCGAATTTGAGAGCACCGCGCCATCGAAACCGTGACGACGCTGAGCGCTAAACGCATTGTCTTCGCGGCGCAACCGGAAAAGATCCGCATGCAGCTTTACCGTCTGCTTGTTCTGCTCCCACTCTGACCATTTGAGCTTGCAGCGCTCGAATGTTTCCCTGGCGGCGGGATCGGGGAGCGTGGATTGCACTTCGGGAAGGGCCAGGCTGGGGAATTGGCGGAGAAAGTCAGCCCGACCCTTGGCCACGAGGCGTGCCAACTCGGGTTCGTGGTCGGCGAAAAAGAGCATCGGACTGGTCGAGGCGAATTCTTGCCCTTGAAACAACATCGGTGTGCCGGGTGCCAAAAGCAGCAGTGCCGTCATGGCACGATAACGAGCGACGCTCGTCGTGCGACTGGGGCGTTGTCCTTGGGCCGTATTGGCGACTTGATCGTGGTTTTCGATAAACGTGATGAACTGCTCGGGTCGCAGGTCGAGAGCAGCGTGCCCGCGTCGAGCCTTTTGCCATTTATAGCGCTGCCCCTGATAGAGAAATCCCCATTTCACTGCTGACAGCAGTTCCTGGGGAGTGCCGAGATAGTCGGTGTAGTAGGCTTCGTTGCGACCCGTGAGGGCCACTCGTGCGGAATGATGGAAATCGTCGTTCCAGAGGCCGTCCAGACCAAAGCCTTTTTTATCGAGTGGTCGCACCAGACGGGCTTCTTGCCGTTCGTTCTCGGCAACCAGGATGATCTCCCGCTCGCCGGCGGCAGCACGGGCACTTTGGCTGATTTCCGACAGTATGTGCTGTGGCGAACTGTCGAAAATCTGCTGGGTGGCGTCCAGCCTCAGCCCATCCAGGCGGAATTCGCCGATCCAGTAAGCGGCATTCGCAACAAAGAACTCGCGAACAGGTCCGGCGAATTCGTCGTCAAAGTTGAGGGCCTCCCCCCAATCGCACTTGTAGGAGCGTGAAAAGTAACTTTCCGAAAACTGCGGCAAGTAATTCCCATCCGGCCCGATATGGTTGTAAACTACGTCCAGAATCACACCCATGTCCAGTCCATGCGCGGCGTCGACAAAGCGGCGGAAGTCATCCGGAGAACCGTACAACCGCGAGGGGGCGAACATATTGACGCCGTCATAGCCCCAACCGAACTCGCCGGGAAAGTCGGCGATGGGCATGATTTCCATCACGGTTATTCCTAGCTCCGCCAGTTGTGGCAGCTTTTCGGCAGCGGCAGCCCAAGTCCCCCGCGAAGTGAACGTGCCGATGTGCATCTCATAAATGACCTGCCCCGGAAGTGTCATTTTCCGCCAAGCGTCATGCCGCCAGGGAAACGCTCCTGGATCCACTAGCTGGGAAGGTCCGTGCGGCCCTTCCGGCTGAAAGCGAGAAGCCGGATCGGGGAATTCGTCCTTTCCATCCAGGCGATAGCGGTAGAAATCGCCAACACGAGCCTGAGGGACGAAACCGGCGAAATAGCCATTGCTTTCCCCGTCTAGCGAAACAACCGATTCACCACTCCCGTGGATCACCACTTCTATGTGCTTGCGCTTTGGTGCCCAGACACGAAAATGTGCTCCCCCGCCGGAAAGAACCTCGGCGCCTATCGGCAACCGCCGTTGGTTAGTCATGGAAATGCTCTTCATTCGGTCATTAGCTTTGCAAACCCCATACCATCGTCACTCGGCACGAGCTTTGCGTTACATCCGAAGTCTCCGCAACTTTGGGCTGGATTGAACCGATGTCCCCACCATTATTGAATTGCCGAGCATTGGCAACTGACTATGATGGGACGCTCGCGCACGACGGTCACGTTAGCGAGGAAACGCTGCTCAGCGTGAGACAGTTGCGAGCGTCTGGACGACGGTTGGTTCTGGTTACGGGACGCGAAATGTCCGAATTGAAATCGGTCTTTCCCGATTATGGGATATGCGATGCAATTGTTGCCGAAAACGGTGGGTTGGTCGTCTGGCCCTCCGAGGAGCGGGAAGACGTGCTAGGAGAGCCGGTACCGGAGACATTCCTGCAGGAAATTGTCCGTCGCGGTGTGACACCCTTTTCGGTCGGCCGTGTTGTCTTTGCGACCTGGCGACCGCACGAGGGAGTCATTCTCCAAATCATTCAAGACCTTGGGATCGAATACCACATTATTTTCAACAAACGGGCGGTGATGGTGCTTCCCAGCGGCATTAATAAGGCCACCGGTCTGGCACATGCGCTCCATCGCCTGGAGATTCCACCGCAAAACGTGGCCGCCATCGGCGATGCCGAGAACGATCATGCTTTTCTCGATTCCTGCGCCTTTGCCGTAGCTGTCGAGAATGCGATTCCTGCGCTCAAAGAACGCTGCGATTTGGTGATGTCCAAGGGCCATGGCGAGGGGGTCGTCGAACTCGTGGGTCGGATACTGGCGGACGACCTGCTCAACCTCGGTGTGCGGCGTCCGCGACAACAAACAGCTCAACTGAACCCCAGAGCCTCGTGAGGACACCATGGATGTACTTGTAATCGACGTTGGCGGAAGCACGGTGAAGCTGTGGCACACAGGCCATCAGGAGCATCGGAAATTTGAGTCCGGGAAGGATTTGCTCCCCGACTCCATGGTCGCACAAGTCCGGGAAACCGCCAAAGACTGGACCTACGAAGCTCTCGCCTTGGGACTTCCCTGCCGCATCAGCTCGGGGCGGCCCGTCGAAGACCCCCAGAATCTTGGCCCCGGCTGGGTGGGGTTCAATTTCGCCGCGGCCTTTGAGCAACCCGTCCGTATCATGAATGACGCTTGCCTTCAGGGCCTGGGAAGTTACGACGGGGGCCGCATGCTGTTCCTCGGCTTAGGGACGGCAGTGGGATCGGCATTTATTGCAGATCGCCTGGTTCTGTCGCTCGATATGGGTCGCCTGCGAGTGGGGGAAGAACGTGTTTTTGAGCTTCTCGGCGACAAGGGATTCGAGAAATTAGGACCAAAGAAATGGGAGCGGGTGGTGCAGGAAATTGTTCCAGCCTTGAAGCATGCGGTGATGGCCGATTACGTCGTTCTTGGCGGCGGGAACGCCAAAGAAGTGATCGAACTTCCGGATGGAGTTCGAAGAGGCCACAATCGGACTGTCGTGGAAGGGGGTCGCCGGCTGTGGGAAGAGCTATCCGACCCGGCAGGACCACCGACCAAAGAGTGGCTGATTCATTAGACATGCAAGCGGTTCACCAGGCGACCGAACTAGTACTGGAATTGGCAGTTGCAAAGTCATGCTGACTTCTAGCAAGCCATCCCGACCGAAATTCGGGGTTTCAGGAACTAGAGGGTGTGCAGGAAACAATGGAGCGAACTTAGGGTCGCACTGACGGGGGGTTATCGCCGGTCTTCTTCACTTCTTGCTCCGTGGTGACCGTGGTTGTTCCGCCCGGAGTTGTAACCGTCCGTTGTTCCTTCACGGTGGACGTATTATCGCACCCGGCAAAACCAACCAAGAGAATTCCGAGAATCATCGTTCCGAAGAAAAGGCGTTTCATTGTGAAGTCCTTTGTTGAGAGTTTTAGTGTTTATTTGCCCGGCAGTGAGGAGATGCACTATCTGTGCCAATGGCGGACGTGCTGGAGGCCATATTTCCCGAGCGAAGCCGATTCAAGTAAGGGAAATGATCCCTAACTTTTGATTTAGCTAAGGAGAAGCTTTTCTTCAGGGGGCGCCGGAGGGAGCGCAACTTTACGCAAGTTTTCGACTTGAAGGGAGGAAGCAGGTGGTGCATTTTCGTTGACGGACGTCGTCCGCAAGACGGCCATAGAGCGACCTTCCAATCGGTGCTGGGAGCCGGGATCCAGTTCCTTTTGGTCCGGCGACTCACAAGCCGTGTCCAGCAGCAACAGCCAGCGGTGCTCGGGTCGTGCAGCGGGTAATATGAAAGCAATCTCCTCGTGGTGGGCGTTGAGTAGAAGGAGCAAAGTATCCCCCAGGAGGGGCTCTTCGCGTTCGTTACGTTCGCTGATCTCGTCCCCGGCGAGTCGAACCCCCAGGCATTTGACATAGCCGGCGTCCCAGGCTTCGTCCGACATTTCCTGACCGTCGGGACCGAACCAAGAGAGGTCTTTGATCCCGTTGCCACGAATGGGCCGTCCCTGAAAGAACTTGCGCCGCTGAAAGACGGGTTGCTCTTTCCAGATTCGCGTGACTTGGCGCACAAAGTCCAGAAAGTTTTTCTGGGGCTCGTCAAGGTTCCAATTGAGCCAGTTCAGCTCGTTGTCTTGGCAATAGGAATTGTTGTTGCCGGCCTGAGCATGGCTCAATTCATCACCCGCCAGCAGCATGGGGACACCCTGGGACAGCAGCAATGTCGCAATGAGATTCCTCTTCTGACGCTCCCTGAGTTGTTGGATGCTTTCGTCATCCGTCGGCCCTTCGATTCCACAGTTCCAACTGCAATTGTCGTTGGCGCCGTCCCGGTTTTCTTCCCCATTGGCCTCGTTGTGCTTGCCGTCGTAACTAACCAAGTCCTGGAGCGAAAACCCATCGTGGCAGGTGATGAAATTAATGCTCGCATGCGGGAGCCGGCCGTTCCAGGCATAGAGGTCGCTGGAACCAACCAGCCGGGTGGCAAACTCGTTAACAGTTCCGCCATCCCCTTTCCAGAATTTCCGGACACAGTCGCGGTATTTACCGTTCCATTCGGTCCACCCGACGGGGAAATTGCCGACCTGGTAGCCCCCCGGCCCGACGTCCCAAGGTTCGGCGATCAACTTCACCTGGCTGAGGACGGGGTCTTGATGAATGATATCGAAGAACGCTCCCAGCTTGTCGACTTCGAAGAGTTCGCGGGCAAGCGCGCTGGCTAGGTCAAAGCGAAAGCCATCGACATGCATTTCCGTCACCCAGTAGCGCAAGCTATCCATAATGAGCTGTAGAATCCGCGGATGGGTCATCCGGAATCCATTTCCGCAGCCGGTGAAATCAATGTAATAGCGTGGATCCTCGGCCAGGCGATAATAGCTGGCGTTGTCGATGCCGCGGAAAGCCAGGGTGGGCCCCATGTGGTTCCCTTCCGCGGTGTGGTTGTAAACCACATCGAGAATGACTTCGATGCCCGCTGCATGCAGCGTGCGGACCATCATTTTGAACTCCTGGATGACAGATTGGGGCGAGTCCTTGGCACCATAGCGCGGCGTTGGCGCGAAGAATCCGAGCGTGTTGTAACCCCAGTAATTCCGCAGGTTCTTATCGACCAGGTGCCGGTCGTCCAGGAAAAAGTGGATTGGAAGAAGCTCGATGGCAGTCACTCCCAAAGACTGCAGATGCTGAATTACCGCTTCGGTGGCCAGGCCGGCGTAGGTTCCGCGTTTTTCTTCCGGGACGTCGGGATGTCGATAAGTCAGTCCCTTGACATGAGCTTCATAAATGAAAGTTTTGTGCCATGGGGTGCGTGGGGCGCGGTCATCTCCCCAAGTAAACGCGGTATCCACGACAGCAGCGAGTGGGCAAAAGGGGGCGGAGTCTCGATTGTCAAAGGACAAATCCGCCTCGGTGTCGCCAATCTTGTACCCCCATAGCGAGTCATCCCACGTCAAATCGCGGCCAATTGCCTTGGCATAGGGATCGAGGAGCACTTTGTGGGGATTGAAGCGGTGCCCTTTGGCAGGTTCGTAGGGGCCATGGACGCGAAAACCATAGAGTTGACCTAGTTCCGCGTCGGGCAGATAGCCGTGCCAGACTTGATCGGTATGTTCGGGCAACTCGAAGCGACGCGACTCCGTCTTCGACTCCGGGGAATCGAAAAAGCAGAGCTCCACCTTGGAGGCGTGCTCGGAGAATAACGAAAAGTTTACTCCCGCACCGTCAAAGGTTGCCCCCAAGGGGTAGGGTCGTCCGGACCAAACTCGCATTGCTGAATCGCCTGATGGAGTGAGCGACAATAAAACGCGGCTGGCGTGACTGCTAAGCAATACTTATGCCAACATGGAAACTGGCGGAGAAGACGGAATGCTGGCACGTCAAACACCACACTGTCCGCGCAATAGCGAGAATAGGTCGAAGAGCGTCCAGATTGCTGATAAATCGAGAGTGTGAGAAGCCTGTGAACAGTGGCACAGAGATTGCTCCTACCGCAAAGACCTCTTCCCAAGAGTCTTAGGGCAGGTTCCTTTCTGAGCCGTGCCCCGAGCCGGAACAGATTTGGAGGACCGGGAATGCGCAGCAACGCAAGAATTCTTGACTTTTACCGCGACCGAAATCGAAATGAAAACATGGGTCCGCGCCCAACCGATCCCAGCGAGGAAGAAATCCAACGACTCTGCGAAGAAATCCGATCCGAGTGGACTGATAGCGAACGCCAAGCGAGGCAGCTCTGGATGCCGGTGAACCGTACGCTCGTTCGACCTAACCAAGCTGACCTAGAGTACTTCACCATTCCCTGTGTAAAGGTTGGTTAAGCACAGTCCCTGTTTTCCGTTGGCGATATCGCGATTCTGCGCTTTTTATGGCTTGCTTCTTAGGATAAGATAAACGCACCGTTCCAATGCATTTGCTAAACGGACCCGATGAGGCAATCAAGTTCATGGCCAAGGGATACCGCACAGCTCCCTTTCGATACGGCGGTGCCGTGTTGGCAATCTTCTTCGCCACGCTGCTCCGATACTGGCTCGATTCTTTGGTGGAAGGGGCGGGCCTGGCCGTATTTTTTGTGGCCTTGGTTATTGCCGCCTGGTACGGCGGGGTGGGGCCATTCATGCTGGCCTTCGCGCTTAGCCTGGCGTCGTTCCGATTGTTTTTTCCCAGCCCGCCGGATGCTGCTCCCGATCCTCCGGCACGAGTGTTGATCGGACTGGGCGCATTCTTTTTTGTGGGAATAGCCGCCGCTATTCTGAGCGAGTCCGCACGGCGAGCCAAGCAACGAGCCCAGTTGCAAGCGGAAGCTGCAGTGAATCAGCGAGAACGATTGCGGGCCACACTCTCCTGCATTGGCGAGGCGGTGATCGTTGCCGATTCGCACGGACAACTCACCATGATGAACCCCGTCGCCGAACGACTGACCGGCTGGAGTGCCGAGGAAGCCGGTGGGCGGCCAATTGAGGATGTGATTCGCCTTTGCGACGAGTTGTCGGGGGAAGTCGTAGCTAATCCCTTTGGTCAAGACTTCCGGCATCGCATCGCGGCCAGCCCCGTGCGGCAAGTCGTGCTTGAGTCTCGCGATGGTCGGCGTTTGCCCATTGATTATAGTGCGGCCCCGGTCGAGGACCAGGACGGACCTTCGAGCGGGGTGGTGCTGATCTTTCGCGACGTGACTCAGCAGCGGCATGCAGAACAAACACTCCGAGACGCCGACCGCCGCAAGGACGAATTCCTGGCGCTCCTTGCCCACGAACTTCGTAATCCGCTGGCTCCCATCGGCAATGCCCTGCAAATCCTCGAGATTGCCGATCACGACGCTGCAACGCAAACTAGTGCCCGCCAAACGATACAGCGGCAATTCGATCATCTGGTGCGTCTTGTCGATGATTTGCTCGACGTCAGCCGGATTGCCCAGGGAAAGATCGAACTCCGCCCGGAACGGACCTCGCTCGGTGCAGTGCTAGAACGAGCCATCGAGGCCGCTCGTCCAATGATCGACCATCGCAAGCATGAACTCACTCTGGATGTGCCCGCCCACCCCATCGAATTGTTTGTCGATCCGGTTCGTCTGGCACAAGTGGTCACGAACCTCCTCACGAATGCGGCCAAATACATGGAAGACGAGGGTGCGATTCTGATGTCGGCGCGCACCGAGAATGACGAGTTAATCCTCAGTGTGCGAGACGAAGGGATCGGCATACCCGCAAACCAACTGTCGCAAGTGTTTGACATGTTCATGCAGGTGGAGCAAGGGCGAACTCGCTCGCACGGCGGCCTGGGGATTGGCCTCACGCTCGTCAAAAGCATGGTGCAAATGCATGGCGGCCAGGTGGAGGCTCACAGCGAAGGAATTGGCAAAGGGAGCGAGTTTAAGGTTCGCTTGCAACTTGCCAAGCTGCCTACAGAAGAACCTAAGACATTTGACAATGGAATTCGTAAAGGCAGGCAGCGAAAAAACATCCTGCTCGTGGATGACAACGTGGAAGCTGCCGAAACTCTGGCTTCTCTCCTCCGGACCAAACAGTACGAGGTTACTACCGCGTTCAGCGGTTCAATGGCATTAGCCCTGGCCGCGGGGCTGCAGCCGGAGGTAGTAATTCTCGATTTGGGAATGCCCGGCATGGACGGCTACGCAGTTGCCGAAAGGCTCCGCGCAGCCGAGGGGGCTGAAGACTTGGTAATCCTTGCCCTTACTGGCTGGGGAGACGCCGCGGAACGCGATCGCACCGCCGCGGCCGGTTTTGATTATCACTTTGTGAAGCCGGCCAAACTCGAAGAAATTGAATTCGCGATTGCATCAGGCCGACGAAACCTGCCTGTGGCGGCAAACTCTTGATTTGCGGCGCTCCTTCCGATGCGCGTCTTTAGGTAGGGATCCGCCAATTTTGCATTGCCTGGGCCCGCAGTTTGCACCGCTGTTAGTAGCGGAATTCATTTTGAGCCCCCGATGTTCCTCACAATGGGAGGTCCCATGTTTGCTCACCGCATTCTGGTTCCTACAGATTTTTCTCCGAATAGCGAAGTCGCCCTTGGCTTGGCAACTTCACTCGCTCGAGAAACTGGAGGCGAAATCGTATTAGCTCATGTGGAAACGATTCCACTTTCGGCGACCGGAGGAGAATATCTGTATGCGATCCCCGAACTACCGACCAAGGAATTGATGGAAAAACTGCAACATGTGAGCTTGCCGGACTCCCAGGTGCCGGTCGAGCGGCGCTTGCTCGCGGGCGATCCCGCCGATGCCATCGTCCGGATTGCCGAATCCGAGCACGTCGACCTGATCGTCATGGGAACCCACGGCAGAAGGGGGATCAGCCGTTTGCTGATGGGGAGTGTCGCCGAGTCGGTCGTCCGCGCTGCACCCTGCTCCGTCTTGACGGTAAAGCAGCCGATCATGGTGCCGGTAGAAACGTAATTACTGTGCAAAGCCCCGAAGAATTCCAGACCTCTTTGGTCGCCATGTAGCCCTTGCTACCCGGGTATAGATTGACTAGGTGCATAGAACGGCAGCGGCCGACCGTGGCTGCTGGATTTGAACACCTCAACTCCATAGTCGATTACGACTTACAGCGAATCGCCCGGGACCGATCCTGAAATCGCGACTCTTTTGAACTAGCTCGGAGCGTCGACCGGACGCGCACAACCCGTCACCCCAAACAAAGAAACAGCTCACGGCAAACTAATACGAAGACCTGTCCAGATTTTAGTCGAACCGGCTGGACACCAGCCGCAACTTTCCGAGAACAGGTCGAGGGTTGGATGTCGGACATCAAGATGCTGTTGGTCCTTGCGGCATAGGACTTGGGAGCGCTGCTGCCGAATTGTCATCCTTTGCGGCATTCGGCCCGATACGTCTCCCCTCGAATCGCCATGTTCATGTCAGCTTCATCGTCCTCAATCGCAAGGCATTGGCGATCACCGACACGGAACTGAAACTCATTGCGGCAGCGGCGATCATCGGGTTGAGCAGCAAGTGTTCCGAAATCGGGTACAGAACACCCGCCGCAATCGGCACACCCAATGCGTTGTAGATGAAAGCAAAAAAGAGATTCTGGCGAATGTTCTGCATCGTGTTGCGGCTGAGCTTGATCGCCTTGACGATACCTCGCAAATCGCCCTTCACCAACGTGACGCCTGCGGATTCAATCGCTACGTCCGTGCCGGTTCCCATTGCGGCGGAAAGAAGAACCCAAGGGGCAAGCCAATCCTTCAGACAGGCCCGGCGATTCCGCACCCCAGTGAGGTTCAGCGCGTCCGGGTGACTGAACGTGACAACGAAAGCCGAGTGCGTGGTGCTGTTGCCGTACCTCAAGGACGAAGACGCCAAGCTGCGGTACATCGCTGAGAGCGCGCTCGAAGGCAAGCTGAAGGCGTTTCCCGCTGGCGCGCGCGCCGAAGCGTTCACGGACAGGAAGCAGGATGCCAATGTTGTGACGCCGGATTCGTGTGCCGCAATTCCACGGAGCAATTGCAAAGAATTTGCGATCTTCGTGTAAGGCTGCCTGATTTCGAGCGTGTAACAGATTAGGAAATGACCATGACACTCACTCCGACAACCCGTGCGAGCTTGCTGCTCCGGCTACGTGATCCCCGCGATCATGAAGCTTGGGTGGAGTTCGTATCTCTGTATGAGCCAGTGGTTTACTGTGTCCTGCGGAGAGCCGGCTTGCAGGATGCGGACGCCCTCGAAATGTTGCAGGAGTTGTTTCTGGCCGGAAACAGAAACATTGGCCACTGGGAGCATGGGGCGGAACGTGGTTCATTTCGGGGTTGGTTGCGTCGAGTGACCCGGAACTTAGTCGTTTCCTGGGTCCGGCGTCAGCGACGACAAGTGACGACTTCGTCCCTTGATCTCGATGCGTTGCTGGAGTCACCGCCAGTAGTCGATGGTCCCGAAACGGATGAGTTTGATCGGGAACTTCGGCGGGCGTTGTTTCACCTGGCATCGGAACAGGTCCGGGGCGAAGTGCGTCCTCAGACATGGCAGGCTTTTTGGGAAGTCGCCGTCTCAGGGACTTCCGTAGCGGAGACCGCCAGCAAACTGGGGATGACCGCTGGAGCAGTGTGTGTCGCCAAGTGTCGCATCATCGCTCGGCTCCGCGCAGTCGTCGCAGAAATAGAAATGGAGAAGGGAACATGAACAGTCTGTGCTCTCACGAACGGTTGGAACTCGCACTGGCGGGGTCGCTCAATACTGACGATGAAGCGACGCTGCATCGCCATCTGGAAGAGTGCGAGTTGTGTTTCGCGGAAATGGAGCGGCTTTCTGGCGGCGAGCAAGCCAGCCGTGAAATCGCCGCGATGCTCATTCCCGATGACTTTTACAATACCGCGCCGCTACGCGAGGAATGCTCCACGGCGGATTTCGTCGTCGATCACCTGGAACCGTCCGATGACCCGG
>JBJXFF010000040.1:0-35634 GCA_046153945.1 Pirellulaceae bacterium | reverse complement strand
CAATCCGATCCAGCGCAGCCTTCAGCTGCCCCTCCAGTTCCCCGATCCGCGCCACAGCCTCTTCTAACGTCATACGCCAATCATTCGTGCTATCATCCCCAAAAAGCAAGCAGGCTAAACACGTACTTGACTCGCTGATTCATGTTCGCGGCATTTCAAGCTCAACTTGTCGCAAGTCCATGAAAACATGGCACTTGCGTCATCGACCTTGATTCACATGGGGGCGTTTAGGCCGCTTTCTTGATTCACCTTTCCTCGCAGCGGAAGGCATCGGGGCCATGCGGGACTTACGTCGAATCGCCTCGACGTAAGTGCAACTGAGCGCCACACCCGATCGCTCCGATTCGCGCGCAAAACTTCTTCCGAGCCAGCGTCGGCCGCTGGATAAAAACATCACAACCAAGATGCCAAAAAGCCGGCCCTCCTGGCCCCCGAACGGAACTTCGCCCCGCCTTATTGTGTATTATACAAAATGACACTTATATACTAAGTGTCCACCAAGTCCCTGTTCGCACTGTCCGTTGTCCACCCCCGGTGCCGGGGCGAATCGCTACACTTGGCTGATTCCACAACCTCACGCCGGCATCCCTCCCCTCATGACTCCCGCTCAGTTCATCGCCAAGTGGCAAGCCGTCAACCTATCGGAGCGGTCCGCCTGCCAGAAGCATTTTCTGGACCTGTGCGAGTTGCTCGGCCAGCCCAAGCCGGCGGAGGCGGACCCGGCGGGGGCGTGGTATTGCTTTGAAAAAGGGGTCAAAATAACCGCCGGCGGCGATGGCTGGGCGGATGTCTGGATGCAGGGTCGCTTTGGCTGGGAATACAAGGGAAAACACAAAGACCTTGTCGCCGCCTACAAACAGCTCCGGCAATATCGCGAGGCCCTGGAAAACCCGCCGCTCCTTGTCGTCTGCGATCTGGACCGGTTTGAAATCCACACACAACGCGATCTTCTGAATGAGCCCGCATCTGAATTGTCGGGGCCTCAGCGGCAGGCGATTGCGGCAGCGGCCAAGGAACTCGACGACCTCCGCACCGCCTGGCTCAATCCGCCCGAATGGACCCGCACCGAAACCCTCGAATTCCCCGGCTCCGAGGGCGGCCCCTGGGCACGGTACATAGTAGGGTGGTCTCTCCGAGACGTCCCAGGAGCAGACGCCGCACAAGGCAAAAGTCCTTTCGCAAAAAGACGTCGAACCCGCTTCCGCGACCACGCCTGACCGTCTTGGAAAGACGGCCTACATTGTTCGCTACCCCCGTCTCGTCCCAAAAGACGAAGAGTGTGCCCAGGAACTCAAAAAGCGGACTTTCACCAACCTCTACAACCAGCGCCCTACCTGGCTCGACCTCGCCCACCAAAACTCGACGCCGCCGTCTTCGCCGCCTACGGCTGGCCGGTTTCGCTCAGCGACGATGAACTCCTCGCCAAATTGCTGGCCCTCAATTTAGAACGCGCAAGCGGGGCATGAGCCGACGTGCCGCCGCCGGCGACACGTCGCATGAATATGTCGCAAAAAGTGAAAAACAGCGACATGTTTTCTTGACCTGTTGCGGCGGACGACATAACCTCTAGTAATGCCCGCCAAAGCCAAAGCACCGACGAAGACAGCAGCCCGGTGGCGGGCCGGCACTCCGTACAACAATTTGCCGCTGCTGCCGCCTGGGGTAGACCTGGAGACCAAGGCCATTCTCAAGCGGTGCATTCCGGCCCGAGCGGCGCTGGCGGCACTCAAGCAGGCGGCGGAGCGGATTCCCAATCAGGGGATGCTGATCAACACGGTCCCCCTCCTGGAAGCGCAGGCTAGCTCCGAAATTGAGAACATCGTCACCACGTCCGACCGGCTGTTTCAGTATCGGCCGGGGAGCGAACATGCCGACCCGGCGACGAAGGAAGCCCTGCGCTACAGCCAGGCAGTGCTCGATGGGTTCGGGGCGCTGACCCGGCATCCCTTGAGCACCCGAACGGCCGAGCGAGTCTGCAGCCTGATCAAGGGGGTGGAGATGCGGGTGCGGCGGGTCGGAGGGACGGCGCTGGCTCTCGAAACCGGAGAGATCATCTACACGCCCCCCGCCGGCGAAGAGTTGCTGCGGAGGCTCCTCGCCAACTGGGAGAAATTCCTGCATGAAGCACAAGAGCTCGACCCGCTCATCCGGATGGCCGTGGGACACTATCAGTTTGAAGCGATCCATCCTTTCACCGACGGCAACGGCAGGACGGGGCGGGTGCTCAATGGCCTGTTTCTAATCACGGAAAACCTGTTGACCTTGCCGATTCTGTATCTCAGCCGGTACTTTTTTCAGCACCGGGCAGACTACTATCGGTTGCTGCTCGCGGTTACCCGCGAGCAATCCTGGGAAGAATGGGTGCTCTATATCCTGAAGGGGGTCGAGGAAACGGCCCTGTGGACCACCGCGAAAATCGAAGCCATCCGGTTGTTGTCCGCGCATACGGCGGAGCATGTGCGGGAGCGGCTTCCCAAAATCTATAGCCAGGAATTGATTGACCTCGTCTTTGAGCTTCCCTATTGCCGGATTCCCAACCTGGTGGAAGCCAAGATTGCCGCTCGGCAGGCGGCGTCGCGCTATCTCAAGCAACTGGCCGAGATTGGCGTTCTGGAAGAGCGAACCGTGGGACGGGAGAAAATTTTTCTGCACCCCAAGTATCTGCGGCTGCTGACGCAAGAGAGCAATACGTTCAAAAAGTACAAGTGACAGCGCCCCACCTGGCCCACTAAAAACTCGACACCGCCGTCTTCGCCGCATGCGGCTGGCCGCTGGCCATCTAAGTTACCGTCGCACAACTGCTTTCGGCACTGGCGGAGTGGCTTCCTTGGACATCCGCAGGAAGAGCTGTTCGAGGACGAAGCGGGCGCGGTCGGATTGGGAGTGGGAGCCTTTGAGGGCGAGGTCGATTTCCATGAGCCAGCGGTAGATTTTTCCGGCCCGTACGCGGCCCAGTTGTTTGAGGGCCTCTTCCGCTTTTGCGAGTGCTCCCAGCGGCCAGTCGCGAACGCCGACGCGGGTGAGGGCGTCCTTGATACCGATTCGCTCGCCGCGGCGTTCGGCCTGTTCAAAGGCCCGGGTGGCGGCTGCGTAGCGGCGTAGACTCCAGGCGATCGAGCCGAACAGGGCCAGCGGATGTTCTCCCGATTGGAGCAAATGGTCGAGCTGAGCAAGGGCTTCGGCCGCGTTGCCGCCGGCTGCTGAGTCGATCAGGTCCCAAGTGCTCTTCGCCCTCCAGCCGCCGATAACTTCCTGAACCAGCTCGGCGGTCGCCTTCTTGCCGGCGGGGACGAAGAGGGCCAGCTTGGCAAGGTCCATATCGAGCACGCCGAAATTCGGTCCTGAGAGCCCGACGAGCAACTTCGCTGCGTCCCGCGAGATTTCAACCTTATGCTCGCTCACTCCCCACCTGCTAGCCCAAGCGGCGACGGCGTTTTCGTCAACGTCTTTGTTCTTGCTGCGAGGTATGATGGGAGGCTTGCATTCAATTTGTAGCCCCGCTTGGTCCACCGCTTTGTAAAGCCGCGTGTTACTGGCCCAGTCGCTCACCTCCAGCACCAGCAGACCGGAGTGCTTCTTCTTGGCGAAGTAATCCTCCAGCCTATCGCGATGAGCGGAGACAAATCCATCCGCCCCTTCCAGCAGCACCAGCCGCGGCCCGCCGCCGCCGAATAGCGAGTTCGTAGAAAGCTCATCCGCCACGTCCCGCCAGTCGGGCATCCGCTCTTCGCAGTCATGCACCGTCGGTGGCTCGTCGTTTTGTTCGCCGAGAGCCTGCTTGCGAACTTCGGCCAGAACGCGCTTCTTCAGGAATTGCTCGTCGCCGAAGAGGACGCAGATTCCCGACGGTTTATGGTCCTGGGGAGCGGCGAGGTAGTCGAGAACGTGGACGGTGGGCATGATTTGCGCATCTTACGCCTCTTGTGAAAGAGCATCCAGACGGGCAGGATAGGCTGGGCGAGGGAAAGCGAGGTGCTCCGTACTCAGTACGCCGTACTTTGTTTCTCGAATCCCAATTCCTCAAGCCACACCTCTTTCTTTCCATATGACCAACCCTGCCGTTGCCGCCGACCCCGCAAATTCCCAGACTCGCGGGTCGCTCTTGGTCATCTTCCTGACCGTCTTCATCGATCTTCTCGGCTTTGGGATGGTGCTGCCGCTGCTCCCCATTTATGCCAGCGACTTCGGCCTGAAAGAGCATGGCTGGCAGATTGGGGCTCTAATGGCCTCGTTTTCGCTCATGCAGTTCCTATTTGCCCCACTCTGGGGGCGGCTCTCAGACCGCATCGGCCGGCGGCCAGTTTTGATTGTGGGACTGTTCGGCTCGGTGGTTTTCTATGCTCTGTTCGGCGTGGCTTCCATTCAAAAGAGCTTGCTTTTGCTCTTTGTCGCCCGCATTGGAGCCGGAATCTCCGGAGCGACGATTTCCACGGCACAGGCCTATATCGCAGACACCACCACACCTCAGACGCGAGCCAAAGGCATGGCCCTCATCGGAGCAGCATTCGGACTGGGGTTCACCTTCGGTCCGCTCTTAGCGGCAGCAGCCATTCTCACTTCCGGTACAAACGTCAGTCACAGTCCCTGGCCGGGCTTCGTCGCATCCGCCCTCTCCGCGGTCGCACTCCTGTTGGCAATCTTCCGCCTGCCGGAGTCGCTGAAGCCGGGGAATTCCCGGATGCAACTGGGGATCTTCAATCCGCAGGCGCTCGCGGATGCCCTTTCCATGCCGACGATTGCCGCGTTGCTGATTACATCCTTTATCAGCGTGGTATCGTTTGGCGGCTATGAAACGACGATTGCCCTGTTACTCGCGGACAAAAGGCATGGATTCTCGTTCACCTTGATTCACGTCACGCTGTTCTTTGCGTTCATCGGCGTTGTGCTGAGCCTGGTGCAAGGAGGAATCGTGCGGCGTCTGTCGGGGCGAATTCCGGAGAGTGGCATGGCGACGATAGGGGCAATTCTCACCATCGTGGGCTTTCTCATGCTGTCCCAAGCCCGGCCATCGCGGCAACTCTCGGCGCTGCTGCTGGCGCCGGTATTTGGGGGCTGGTACGAAGTCGCCTGGCCAACCACCTGGGACACTACTTTCCTGATGACGGCCTCCGCCATCGAAGTCACCGGCTTCGCCTTTATGACCCCCTCGCTGCAGTCTCTCATCAGCCGGCGGAGCGACCCGGCGAAGCAGGGTGGCATTCTAGGAGTCAGTCAGGGGGTGAGCGCACTCGCCCGCATCATGGGGCCGCTAGTCGCGGTGCCGCTGTTTACGAATGTTTCCCACACCGCCCCATACTTTGCGTCAATGGGACTGATGGGCCTGGGACTGGCTGCGCTGTTGATTGGTGCGCGCGGGGGGAAAGACTATGGCACGGCAGCGGAAGAAATGACTAAGCACTAATGTCTAATGGGAGTAACATTAGTCTTTAAGATTTAGTCATTGCTGGTCTATCGCCGTCCCAAGAGTTCCCGCTTTTTCGTCTGGGGGGACCAGAAATCACGGAAGCGAAACTCCAGTTCCAGCAGTTGGGCGGTCATGAGGGCATCAAATCGCGCGTAGGCAAGCGCGTAGCGTTCGAGGGCATGGGCCTCGGAATGCTTGTCGAGTAGGCAAGTTTCTGGAGAAGAGCCGGTCTTAGGTGTATGGCCGATGTTCATGGCAAAAATCCCCGCTCAAAGGGCCCGCCTGTCAATCTGGGGCGGATGACAGACTTAAAGCAATACTTGTGCCACCGCTGGCAAGACTGCTGGCTGTGGGGCATAAGCCTTTATGCAGTAAATACTTGCGAAAGAATCGACAATCGCAAGTCAACGCTTCCCGCCTGATTTCTCTACAGACATGTCCCGCTTTCGCGACAGGCCCGTCTCATTATAAAACGTCGGCCGGCTGGCAATTCGACAAGCTCTTTATCGCCCCCATGCCGGAAACTTGAAAAAATTTCTCCTGGTCTCCCAATACTCATCCCCAGCAGGCGAAAAACTCCCTATGTCCGGCGCATAGCGAACCTTGCCGGTTTCGCCGCCGAGCCAGGAGGATCCGCCGAAGCGGGTTTTTACCAGTCAAGTCATTTTCCGGAAGCGTTGTCCGGCAGAATCGCTCACCTCAGGAGGGCCGTATGGTTAAGAAAAGTTTAGTTGTGGGAGGGGTCATCGTGCTGTTGCTCGGCCTGTTCTTTGGTCGAGATGCCATCAGCTATTCCAAGACCGCCCTCTCGGGCATTCGCCAGTCCGTTAAGGACGCAGTGCCGGTCGAGTTCGAGCTCACACGGGCTCGGGACATGATCAAGGGGCTCACCCCCGAAATCCGTCACAACATGCATGTGATTGCGACGGAAGAAGTCGAGGTCAATGGTCTGCGTGACCAACTGGCCAACGGCGAAAAACAGCTCGCCAAGAACAAGGCCGACATCGAACGGCTGACGGGCGACCTGAAGAACGGCGGCAGTCAGTTTGTCTATTGCGGCAAGTCCTACACCAGCAAGCAGGTCGAGACCGACCTGACGAACCGCTTCGAGCAGTTCAAGGTGAAGGAAGCCACAATCGGCAAGCTCCGCCAAATCCTGGCTGCCCGCGAAGCTGGCCTCACCGCCGGTCGCGAGAAGCTCCGGGCTATGGAAGCTGCCAAGTCCCAGCTTGAAGTGGATGTGAGCAATCTGGAAGCCCGCCTGGAAATGGTGAAGGTTGCCCAGACCTCCAGCAACTTCAACTTCGACGACAGCCGCCTCAGCCGCACCAAGGACCTGGTCAAGGACATCGGCACTCGGATCGACGTGGCTGAAAAGCTCGTCAACGCCGAGACGACGACCCCCGGCCAGATCAACCTGGAAGAGCCCGCCTCGACCAACATCACCGAGCAGGTCACCAGCTACTTCAAGAGTGCCGGCGAGAAAGAAGCCGAGCAGAACGTAGTAAAGCTCGACTAAAGTAGTCCGCTCACTCCGTGAGCGGGCATCCCATCACACGGTGTGTGATGGGTACTATCAAACCTCCACATTCGGCTCTCGCCGCCATGACGAGAGCCGAAATCCTCTGCCGCAGGTCTTCGCCCCGAAGCCCTGCGGCTTTTTCGTATGCTTCAGGGGGTCACTATGCGTCAAGGAATTTGTCCCAAGTGCCAGGCGGATAATGTCCGCAAAGTTGCCCGGCCGTTCGCGCCCGGCCACTCCAGCGTCATCCAGCTCGGCGGATTTCGGTACTGCCGGTTTACTCATTACCTATGCGGACACTGCGGCTATCACGAGTCGTACGTCGAGATTCCCGAGGACCTGGCGGCCGTAGTTGATTGCAGCGAGCGAGTGGCTTTGACCGCCCAGCAGTTTGGCTCCCAATAAATCACTTTCTACCCAAGTAAACTGATTGCTGAGCGAACAAGGTTCGTCAAATCGGACGGCTTTGTGCCTGGCGAGCATTGCCGGGATTGTTGCGACACACAGGGAACACTTCATGTCCATGCCATCCAAGGGGCCCAAGCTGTTTGATGTTCTTCCGTCGGCGATCCTCAAAGGATCAATGCGTATCGCCCTGCCAGCAAATACGGTCGTTGCCTGGCAACTATCAGGCGTTTTGCCGGTATCCGACGGCCAGATCGTGGTTATGGATGCGGCGTCCTACGCGCGGCCGCGGCACGTCGAGAGTGAGGGGAGGCTTCTGCCATGGCCGGCGGTCCAGGCCGAAATCTGGTTTCGGGTAATTCGAGAGGAATCGGGGAAAGTACTGCGAGTTGGGGCCGGATTGATTTCCGTGCCTAGCGCGGACTTGCCAGCGATCATTAAGGATCTAACGACGACCGAAGGGGGGTCGATGCCGATCGACTCCGCCACGATGATGGTTGGCGACCCTTCGCGGATGAAGAGAAACTGGCAAGGGGGAGGGCCCAATTGTCGGGCCAATTTGGGTGGCAGCACTAACGATCCACAGCGACTCAAGGCCCAGGAGCACGCCGCCTGGTTACTTTCCCAGGCTGGCTTCCGACTTCGTCGGGAAGTCGAAAACGGTTGTGTCTCCCATCAGCTTGAAGGATTACATTCGAACTCCGATTTGGATCGAGCTGAATCCCTGATTGCCGCAAGTGGACTCAATTTGCGCGTGAATGTGTGGAAGACCGAAACTGGGACTGCGCTGGGGGATCAGCTGGGGCGAGCATCCCTGGCCAGGGTCGACGATGAAAGCGGTATTCCCTACCTATTCGCCAGTTCGACAGGCTTCGGAGATGGCACCTACTATTGGGATGCATTGCAACTGCGAGGAAACCTGGTTGGCTACTTGTGCGACTTCATGCCCCCTGCAGAGTCGGAAGACGACGACAGGAACGCACCAATCGCCGCAGTTCCTCTCCAAGACTTGCCCTCACCTCCCCTCGCCAGGCCTCTCGTGGTCGCCGGGCAAATTGCCTGCCTCCGCCGGAATGGACAGTACCTGTTGGTAAAGGTATTGCAGGTCGTTTCAGGGGGGTACGTCGTCCAACTTGTCGACGGAACCTCGGGAGCAGTCTCTGCGTCGGAAGTCCTTCCGAACCCTGGCCAGCCGGTTTTTCAGGTCGGACATCAAGTGCTAGCTCATTGGAGCAATGGATTCATGTTTCCCGGCACGATTACCGCCACTTCTTCCCAGGGATATACCGTCGAATGGCATGACGGCGACACTCCCTTGGTGGTTCCTCTAGGGACGCTCACGTTCTTGTATTGGGCTCGAAATTCTCCGACCGTTACGGCCATCGACCGGGGAGGGGATGAAACGGTCGAGGTCGCGGAGTTTGACGACTCCGAGGGATGACTTCCGGGCATTTCCCTAACTACCTCTGGCAAGATTGAGGAACTTGCGGCGATATTCGCCAGGTTGAAGCGAATACTAACTGAAATGCTATCGCACTCTGCTGTCCGCTGTGCTCCGCGTTTTGGGATTGTATGATTGACCTCGCCCCTGGCTGGATAATCCGTTGTCCGAAATGCGGCAAGCAAAAGCCGCTCGGTGAAACCGGCGCGATTCGGCTCGGAGCGGCGTCGATCGGCAAGCGGACGCTCGCCTGGTGCAAGACCTGCGGCTGGTTTCGTTGGGCGATCATCGAACGAGAAACAGCGGATCAGGCGGAATATCGACAGAAGTCAAAACAATGAGGAACGTATGCACGACTTTGAAATTGTAATCCCGATTGTCGCCATCCTCGGGGTCTTCGGTGTGCCAATCAGTGCCATTCTGATGTACTGGCTGTATGAAATCCGCAAGGTCGGCTGCGAAGCCGCTTTGAAGCAGGCGATGATCGCCCGCGGCTATTCCGCGAACGAAATCGTTCACGTCCTGACGAACGGCAAAATGAAATGCACGAATCCAGCGTTCGACTTGCCCCCCGCCAAAATGGCCAAGGCCCCAATCGGCTAATTCATCGCAGCATGTTTCAACCCTGGCGGTTCAAACTGAAGGAAGCGGAAGCCGCCCTGGAGCAAGGGCGGCTGGAGGATGCCGCGCGGCTGCTGAGGGAAGGTGACCTGCCGACCTATTTGCCCGCGCAGCAGTTGCTCTCGCAAGTGGCGGTGAAATTGGGCGCCCGGGCCGCGCTGCGGGCGCGCGGCGGTGACCTGGAAGCCGCCTGGCGGGATTTGGATGCTTCCCGCAACCTTTCGGGCGAAACCACCGATTGGCTGACTGCTCACAAAGGTGTGATGGAGTGTGCGCTCGAAGTCGTCGTCAATCACCTGCGCGGCAATGACTTCGACGGTGCGATTGCTCAGCTTGAAAGACTTTCCAAACGCAAACCGGCAGGCGGCACGATCGCCGCGCTCCGGGAAGTAACCCGCCGGCTCGATTCCGCCCGCAAGCTGAGCCTGCGAGGCAAATTCGCCGATGCCGAAGCGCAGCTTCTCGCTGCCTCTGCGCTTCAGCCCAATCTGGCCTTCGTCGCCGATCAGAAACAACTCTGCCGCGAACGGGGTGAACGCTGCAGGCTCCTTTCCGAACAATTGCATCGCGCACTGGCCGCCAGCGACTGGACAGCCGCCGTTGCTACCGCGGATTCGATTCTGGAATTTGCGCCGGAAAACCCCGTTGCCCGCGATGCCCGCAAACGGGCCTGGAACGAGGTGGGAGCCAAAGTTGCCGACTCCCGCGCCGCCGGCGGTCGCGCCGTTCAAGAAACGCAGCACTGGCCTGGCGGTGGGGCAACCACCAAGACACCCAAGGAGGACGTCGAGACCGACCGCCCTCGGGCTCCACGGTTTTTACTTTGGATCGACGGAGTCGGCGGTTACCTGGTGTGCCTCGGCGACGAGGTCGTGATCGGCCAGGCATATCCCGGCTCCAAGGCGGACATGGCGATTCAGGCGGACATTTCCCGCCGACACGTGAAGGTCCGCCGCGAAGGAGAAGGTTACATCCTTGATCCGCTCCATGAGCGGGTCAAAGTCGATGGCAAACCCGTTTCGTCGCCGATGCTCCTGTCCGACGGCGACGAACTCGAGCTGGGCGAAGGGGTCCGTCTCCGCTTCCGCAAGCCGCACGTTCTCTCCGCGTCCGCCCGGCTGGAGATGGTCAGCCACCACCGCACCCAGCCGCATGTCGACGGGATATTGCTAATGGCTGAATCCTGCGTCCTCGGCCCCAAGTGGCAAAACCACGTCGTCTGCCGCGAATGGAAAGGGGATGTGGTTTTGTTCCGCCAAGAAGAAAAGCTCTTCTGCCGCGCGATGGAGTCCATCGAGATCGACGGCAAACTTCACGACGGCCGCGGCCGCCTCGCCCCCAACTCGCATGTGCTGGGGACCGATTTTTCCCTAACGATCGAACCGGTTGCTTAACCCAGCCCCACTCCGGCTTCAGCCGTTCTGCTTAACAGCCTTGAGCACCGCGCCGGTGGCTTGCGACTTGTTGAGGACGTAATAGTGAATACCGGGCACTCCGGCGTCCATCAATTCCTGCACTTGCCTGGCCGCATAGGCGATCCCCCGGTCGAATTGCCACTCTGGATCATCCCGCTGGGAGAGGTCCTCGACGAGTTGCTGCGGGAGTCGGGCTTTGCAGAGGGAAGTGATTCGCTGGATTTGGGACAAGTTCGTCACCGGCAGAATGCCTGGGATAATCGGGGCAGTGATTCCGAGCGCCTGGCAGGCATCGCGAAAGCGGAAGAAGTCGGCGTTGTCATAGAACAATTGGGTGATTACCACATCTCCGCCGGCTGTCACCTTTCGCTTCAGGTTTTCGAGGTCTGCTGAAGGGCTGAGTGCGTCCTGGTGGGTCTCCGGATATCCGGCGACCGCGATTCCATAACCGGGAAACTCCTCTTTGATAAGTTGCACCAATTCCGAGGCATACCGCAGACCCCCGTCCACCGGCTTAAAAGCAACTTCTCCCTTAGGCGGATCGCCGCGCAGAGCCACAATGTTATCGACGCCGCGGGACTCTGCTTCCTGAAGATACGTTCTCAGTTGCTCCACAGTCGAGCCGACGCAGGTCAGGTGCGATGCCACGCGGACGCCAAACCGCCGCTTGACCTGCTCAGTGATCTCCAGCGTCTTATCTCGCGTGCTCCCCCCCGCTCCATAGGTGCAGGTGATGACGTCCGGTCCAAACGTCATCAGTTCCGCCACGCTAGCGTACATCGCCTCCTCGCCGGCCGGCGTCTTCGGAGGAAAAAGCTCGAAAGAGAGAGTGAATTGTCCGCGCGGATAAAATGGCATGATCAATGATCGCAATGGAGGCAAAGTATCATTTTAAGAGCAAGATTCGCTCCCTTAAAGCCCCTCCCCCAGCAATCAAGTCCGCCGGGTTCACTCTCCTCTTGCAGGGATGTGCACCCCCCCCCCCCGGAGCGACTAAGCACTTTGGAAGGAACTGGTCCATGGAACGAGCGAAATCGCACCGATGGATTGCTTCCCTAGAAATAGCAGATCGCTATATAAATTCCATTCCAGGTCCTCATATTGTAATAATTGTATAGAGCGAATCTTGCGCCTGTTGGTTGACAGCGATATACACCCCCGATATCGTAACAGACCATCTGTTAACCTAATAACACTTTTGATAAGGCATCTCCCATGGCAAAGAAGCGCGGCAGTACCAACCTCTCGGCGGAAATTCGCAAGTACGTGGAAGCCAATCCGGGCTCCAAACCCAAAGCCATTTCGGAGGGCCTGGCGAGTGCGGGAATCAAAGTGAGCCCGACCTATGTCAGCACGATCCTCTCTAACGAGCGCCGCAAGTCCGGCAAGGGAAAGCGCCGCGGCCGCCGTCCCGGTCGCCCGGCCGGAAAGAGCAGTGGTGACGTGCTGGCTAATCTGGTGATGGCCAAGAAGCTGGCCGACAGGATGGGTGGCATCGAATCGGCACGCGCCGCGCTCGATACGCTCGCCAAGATTCTGTAGCGTCTGGTCGGCTTCAGAATTAGTGAATTCGAGGAGAGGCGGTTGGATTAGGCCGCCTCTCTCCTTTGGGAAAGCAGCTCGAGTGCTTCGAGCGCTTCATCGAGGCCGCCGGCTTCATGCACGAAGCGGGCGAGGTCGGCAATCTCCGCCTCGCCGAGTTCGATCCCGTGTTCTTCCAGCAACTCCTGGATTTCCACGAGTTGCAAGTCTTCCAGCCGGCCTTCGATTTCGTCTTCCATAACGGCACCTATCGTCCACGGCCGCTAGCAGTCTGAAGTGTCTGCCGGCGCTGCCGGTTAGAAAGAGACGTGGGTTTCGGCAAGCTTTAACGCCAGCACATGACAACGCCAAGAGTGCTGGCAAGCTGTGCCGATGACGGAAGACATGCACCATGCCCAGCGCATCGAAGAAATCCGCCGCCAGGTAATCGATACCTTTTCCCGAATGGAAGTCCGCGAGCCGGATCAGTTCCGAGAATCCATCCTGATTCGCAAGGGAAGCTATTGCGGCCGCCGTTTTGAGGCGGAAGGGGCATATGCGATCTGGTTTCTGGAAGAGGACGAGGTCAAGTTCTATCAGACTCACCACAGCCCCGCGCATGTTGAACCGCGGCGGGTGGAAACCACGCGAATTGCGGCGTGACCGACTGTTAGCTCAATCTCCCTTCGCCAGCCGCAGTCCCTTGGGGACGACGACTCGCTCCAAGAGTTCAAAGAGTCCCTGCGCCACCACCGCCAGAAGCGCCGCCGGCACCGCTCCTTGCAAGAGCAAGCTGACATCGGCCAATCGGATTCCTGTCAGAATTGGTTCGCCGTATCCACCCGCGCCAATGAGACCGCCAATGGTGGCGGTCCCCACATTAATAACTGCTGCGGTTTTGATGCCCGCGAGGATGGAGCGGGAGGCAATCGGCAGTTCGACAAGATAGAGTCGGGCTTGCCGTGAGAGTCCCAGAACGATGGCTGACTCTTTCAGGTTGCCGGGAATCTCATTCAGCCCCGCATAAGTGTTTCTCACAATCGGCAGCAGGCTATAGAGGAACAACGCCATAATTGCCGGTTTCACGCCGAGCCCCAAAAACGGAACCATGAACACCAGCACTGCCATTGACGGGATTGTTTGTATGATGCCGACGATCCCCAAGATGCCATGCGTAACTTTGGGATATTTATAAGCCCAGATTCCTAGCGGCAAGGCAATGACAACCGCAGCCGAGAGGGAGCAGAAAACAAGCAGCAAGTGGCGCGTGGTGTTGCGCACAAAATCGCGGCCGATCATCACCCACTGTTTTTCTTCGCCGCTGTCCGTTTCAATTTGCAACTTATCACGCAGAAAGTCTCCCGCCACGTTCCGATCCCGATCGTGATCGATGCGGACGCGGGTGTTCATCTCCATCATGGTCCCGTTATCAATCTTACCCGCCAGCTTGAGCATCGATTCCAAGGCTCGCGGGGCACGGTCTTTCAAATCGGTGCGATAGAGGATGACCGCGTGATATTCCGGGAAGCAAGCAAGATCGTCCTCTAATACGGTGAGGTTGTATTTGGCAATCTCCGGGTCCGTTGAATACAAATCGGTGACATGGAGTGTTCCCGCCGCCAGCCCACGATAGGCCAGACTATGATCCAGTCCCGTCGGCACATCCGCGAACTGATAGAGCACCTTCACCGCCGGCCAGCCGTCACCTCGCTTCAGAAACTCATCGCTGAATCCGAATTTGAGCTTAGCCTCACTGGGATCCTTTGCCCGTTTGGCCAGATCCGAGATGCTCTTGATCTTCCATTTCTCGGCAACTTCCGTTTTCATGCCGATGGCATACGTATTATTGAAGCCCAGCGGCTGGCTCATGACGATGTCCATTTTGGCGAGAGCAGCGCGGATGTCGTCGTCGCTCCGGACCCGTTGCCCTTTGAGAATCTCCTGGCTGAGAGTCCCGGTGTATTCGACATAGGCGTCGATGTCTCCCTTTTTGAGAGCTGCGAAAACGATCTGCGTTCCACCTAGCGCACTTTGATGCCGGCCGTCCGCGCCCGCCTTGTCCGCCAGCAGAGTCAGCATTTCTCCAAGTGTTACATTTTCGATGGAACTCTTGGAGCCGATGCGAACTAAGGGCAGTTCTGGGGAGTCGGCCAACGCTGCTGCCGACATAAACAGCAGGGAGATTAACAACACAGAGAATGCAAGGTGTCTCATGATGCGGCCACCTCTTTCGCTTCCACCCCCGGCAGCCGCTGGGCGTTGATGAAGCGGGTGACGTATTCGCTGGCGGGGAAGCGGATCATTTCGTCGAGCGTTCCTTGCTGCACGATTTCGCCTCCGCCGAGCAGAACGACGGTGTCGCCGAAAAAGCCGGCCTCTCCCATATCGTGCGTGACGAGGACAACCGTCTTTTGCAGCGATTGAAAAATGGCCCGCAGATCCTCTTGCAGGTCGTAGCGAACCAGCGGATCGAGGGCTCCCATCGGCTCGTCGAGAAGAATGACATCGGGATCAAGCATCAGCGCCCGCATGATCCCCAGCCGTTGCCGTTGGCCGCCGGAGAGTTGCGAGGGATAGCGGTCGAGCGCCCCGTCGGGCAATCGCGTAAGCCGGGCAAGCTCTTCCACACGGGCATTTACCCGCTGTTTTTCCCATCCCAGATAGCGGGCCATCAGGCCGACGTTGTCACGCGCGGAAAGATGAGGGAACAGGCCACCGTCTTGAATGACGTACCCCATTTTTCGCCGCATCAGCATGATGTTCCGCGCCGTGATCGCTTCGCCGCCGAACTTCACCGTCCCCTGGCTCGGCTCAATCAGGCCGATCATGATGCGCAAAATCGTGCTCTTGCCGCAGCCGCTGGGGCCGATCAAGACCGTGGTCTTCCCCCGCTCGAAAATCAGCGTCGTCGGCTTCAAGACCTGCGTCTGGCCGAATGACTTGGCGACGTCAATAAGTTCCAGCATGGGGAATTCCTCGGGCCGCGGCTCTTGAGCGGACCGCGGGGGCGTATTGGGCGAAACGGCAAGATAGCTTGCGGGGCGGGGAATTGCCACTGGCGGACGAGTTGCGCGGACTGCGTGATCAGTCGTCCTCGCTAGGATCAGTCTTCAACCTCGCCGACTTTGGATCATCCCCCGCATGGTCATATTCGATGTGCTGGTCATCCTTAAGTTCAATCACATGGCGAACACTCGGCTGGATGATTTCCCTCATATCCAACAGCATCGGTGCCGCGCTTCCTTGCGGCTTCTTGTGCAAATAATACATGTACCCCCGTTCTTCAAGGTACAAGCAGAGCCGATGCAGGCCGTAAGCTCCGGCGAGCACGGCAACGACGGCTACGAATCCAAGTATCCAAGGAAGCACGGGATATCTCACTAAGGGGACTGTCAAACTCTTCGCTGACAGGTGTCAGTTATTGGTCATTTCAGTTAACTCGCCTGCGGTGAACGAAATATCTGCGGCTGCGGCTGCCAGCATTCAATCTCGTCCCACGGCCACAGCGGACGAGGGATGTTGCGGTATTCGTAATTCCAGAAGTCGCTCGGCGCACAGCCAGGGGCGCGAATGCTGAAGATCTGCGCCGCCCTTGCCGCATAGGCCGCGCGAAAGCCGCAGGGGCTTTTGGCGATGAGGACCGAGGCGGCAAATGGGTCATAGCCGGCCGCTTGAAAAAGCTCCGGTGCGAAATGCGGCCCGGTGCGCGAAGTGACCACCACGGCGATGTTCTTCTGCCGCAGCACCGCGCAGCGGCCCATGTTAATGGGTAGGTTCTTGCCGATATGCCCGGACAGAGTGAACCTGGCGTCGAACAGCCGCTCGACCTTGGCAGGAAAGTCGATCTTCGTGCCAAAGCGATTGTCCCGAACGCCCCCTAGAGAAAAAGTGTACTCCGCGCCAACGCCGATCCCTTCCACCTGCTTCACAATCTCGGGCGAGACAATCGTCACCAGCACGGGTCGGGGCCAGTCGTGCTTCATCAGCTCTCGGAGAATCCAAACGCTATCTCCCGGCGCGCCGCTGGTAGTGGCATCAGCAGCGTCGCTCAGGACGGTCAGTCCCTCCGGATGCTCCAGTGCTTTCTGCACTCCTTCCTCGGCAGTAAAAAGTTCCGGCAGATATTCCTTTCGTCTCGCCCAGAGTTCCGCGGCCAGTTCGGCGCAGAGTTTTTCCGCGAGAGCCGGATCGTTGTCCGTGGTAATCATCACCGACGAGCCGAATTCGGGAATGTCCAGCCAGGGCTGAACCGTGGCGAGGCCGGCAGCGAGAACCTCGGGGCGAGCTTCCCAGGCTTGCACTTTCCGCTTGAACTCGGCGCTCATCCCGGTAGCGAGTTCCGAGTTGGCCCTCTCCGCGGGAAAGGATGCCGGCACTTTGACGAATGCCGTCATGGGCTTAGCCCCTTCCACCAGAATCCGCCGCAGCAGAGCCGCTCCGCGAATTCCTGTTTCGTAGATATCGACATGGGGAATGGTGTGGTAGAGTACCATCGCGTCCGCCACGGCAACCATGCGGGGAGTGATGTTGGCGTGCAAGTCCAGTGTGCTGACGAGCGGAATGTTGGGGCCGATCAGCTTGCGGACGGCTTCCAGAATCTCTCCTTCCACATCGGGGTGGTCTTCCGCGGACATCGAACCGTGCAGGGCCAGCAAAACAGCATTGACGGGGAGAGCTTTTTCCAGCGACGACAACACTTCCTGCTTCAGCCACTCAAATGTCTCGGCTGTCGCCATTCCTGCCGGCCAGGCCGGGAGCCGAACCAGCCCGACCAGTTCGGGACTTTCCGGCCATTTTCGCAGCGCCTGGATGAAGCCCCCCAGTTCATTGGTGGTCGCCATCGTCCGCAGCATCTCTTCGCCGCGGGAAACGCCGAAAGCCTCAAAATCCTGCCGCGTGGTTGGGACCGGATTGAGCGTGTTGGTTTCCTGCCAGATTTGACCGAGTGCAATTCGCATGGTGGGTGCCCTGGGATGTAAGTGTCCGCTCAAAAAGGGGGTCTGGCTCGGAGCCACGATTCGATTTGCCGATCAAAAATGGCGGCGGCGACGTGCCCGACCCCTTAGGAAACCAGTTCTAGCAAAAAACAGCGTGACGTTCCGCCTCTTCGACGCGAAACTCAAGCATGATGATGGCCTATGATACATGTTTTCGCATTCCTCATTCCTGGCAGGCGACTCTTCGTAACCTCTTGTCGATCATCGCCTTATGGATATTATTGTGATTCATTATTGATGAATTTAGTCAGTTTATGATACACAAATTCAGTTGTCTGTTTTCGTAAGTCATTATCATCATTGCTCTTCCGCATCGCCGAACCCGTGAACCACTCCCGACATTCCACCGCGTGATAAGCTCTTTTTCAATTCACTCTCCACCCCGCCACTCGCCGTAACCCTCAGCCGCTCCAACATTTGCGAACTCTGCCCGCGCTGATTCACGCCTCCGGGCGATAAGCAGCGATAAGCCGCCACCCAACTTCCGGAACCGGCGCTCGCCAGCCACCCTTCCGCGCGCACCGAGTCCTCATCCCTAAGATGCGCGAAACATATCTGTTGTTCACTACTAAACAAAATAATCTTTTTGCCTTGGCGCGGAGAAAGTAGGCCGCCAGTCCTCTGGCGAGCCCTGAGAGTTCGGTAGCCATGCGAGAAGATGTCGAGCGGCGCAGGCACGCGGCGTCGGGCGACGGAAAAAAGCATTTCGGCGCGATGATTATTGGCCTGGAATGTACACTCGCCTGCCGCCTCCACTCTGACTGCTCGCGAGAGGACTCGCGGCCTACATTGCCGGAAAGTCGGCCGCCAGTCCTCTGGCGAGCCCTGAGAGTTCGCGCTTTGACCCGATCGACGTGGAGCGGCCGTAACGGATGGCAGAACGCGGTTCTTGTGCAACGTTCGTACGCCTGGAAAGTCGTTCGCCACTGCCGTGTCCACTCTGATGGCTCGCGAGAGGACTCGCGGCCTACTTTTCTTGCCGCCGGTAGCGGTGATTTTTTCTTTGCAACCCTTCTGGTTACCAAACCCACGCTCCGGCGAGGCAAGCTCGCCGGGGGCGAAGACACCAGCCACCGGCGGGATGCCTTCGAGCTTGCCTCGGAGGAGGCTCACCTTTTGCCTAGAAAAAAGAGAAAAAAGTCACTGGGATGCCCGCGGCTGGTCCGGGGGGAGGCTCACCTCTTTCCTCCGTCCTCGTACCCGAGGTCCAAGGTGAAGCTCCACCGGGATGAACCCGGCGGCATCTTGCGAATTTTCGTTTCCGATTTCTAGGTTGAAGGTGAAACTCCCCCCGGGACAAGCCGGAGGGCATCTTCCGGGCGGTCGCGTACTTGGTTTAGATTTTCTTGCCGCCGATCACTCTGGGTGCGTCGCGGGCGCCGGAATGGCAAGGGGATGCAGGAGGCTAACGAACGATCTGATCGAGCGGACGTTCACCGCTCGCACGAGCCGGATGGTCTTCTCTCTGTCCCCCGTCGGGGAATAGGGTGAGGTAGTATCCGCCGGATTCTCGAAATGCACGGTTATTGCTCTCGGCCAGCCGCAACTCCGCGTCCACCAAGACAGCAAAGCTTTGCGCCGCTTGGGTTGGCTCAGAATTGCCTTCGACCCATTGCATAACTGGTACATCAAATTCGGCTGTTCCTGTAAAAAACAAGAACGTATAACCCTGGTGCTCCAAGAAAACTACGCAGTCGGGCGGTAGCCTTAGGCCAGGATCAATTTCCGTTAGCAATTCCGCTGCGAACTGGCGAAATTCATCGAACTCGTTGATGCCCGCGAGTGAGCTTCCCCTAAACAAGTTGCCAGGCGATTTCGCCATCTCCCGCAGAAACGTTCGAAATACGACAGGGAATCGAACACCAAGCTTCTCTTCAGCGGTGACGATTTCCTGTTCCGAATAGCCGGAAAATGTGGTTAGACGTTGTCGATGCCTCTCAATAAGATCCGCAGGCGTATCACGATAGACGTACTCCGGATTGTCGGCTAACTCGATAAGCCGTCTCTTCCAATCGGCAATGATTGACGCTGCGTCCATATACTTACTTGAAGTTGGCGCAGATGGTTATACATCCCCTTGTAGAATAAATCCAATTCTTGTTCGTTCCCGGGCTCGAACGAGACGACAACCTTTAACCGTCGCCCAGTCACCTTACGCGTGCATTTCGCTTCGGTCATGCACCCTACCGAACTTCGTGGAGGCTTAGAACGTGGCGAAAATAACCACCATCCCTCATCCTGGCGGATCGGGACTTACCCCAACAGGCGCTCTCCAGTTTCAGGATGACTGGCCTGGGCTGTTCATCCGTGGCGATGATGCCATGCAAATTCTAGGGGCAATTCGTCGGATTCAAGAGTTTGTCGAGAAGCGGGACGCATACGAAATCGCAGCGCCGCTCGTCGTCTTGTCTGAAATTGCTAACATTATTGACCACGACGTGATTGTGAGACGATCAAAAAGTCCCACGGAATGTGCGGACCACTAAGAAATTGCCGTGGGCTCGATTATAAAGGAAGGATGAGCAATTCCGCCTCGTTTCCCACAACCCGCCTCCGGCGGCTGCGCTACAATCCGGCCGTCCGCGAGCTCGTTCGCGAGACGCGCATCTCGCCGCGGAGTCTGATTCTCCCCCTTTTCGCCCGGACGGGAAAAAACGTTCGCCAGCCGATTGGCTCGATGCCGCCGCATTGCCAGCTTTCGGTGGATTTGATTGCCGAGGAGGCGAAGGAGGCGAAGAAGCTGGGGCTCGGGGGCGTGATTCTGTTTGGCATTCCGGCCGAGAAGGACCCTCTGGGGAAGGATTCGTACTGCGAAAGGGGCATTGTGCAACAAGCGGTGAAAGCGGCCAAGGATGCCGCGCCGGAGCTGCTGGTGATCACCGATGTCTGCTTTTGCGAGTACACCAGTCATGGGCACTGCGGCGTGGTGGATGATCACACCGGCCGGCCCGATGTGAATAACGATTTGACGCTGGACTTACTCGGCAAGCAGGCCCTCAGCCACGCCCAGGCCGGCGCGGACATGATTGCCCCCAGCGGCATGATGGACGGAATGGTCGGGGCGATTCGCGCCGCGCTCGACGGCGGCGGCTTTGAACATCTGCCGATCATGAGTTATGCCGCCAAGTACTCCAGTGCTTTCTACGGCCCTTTCCGCGAAGCGGCTGAGAGCACGCCGCAATTCGGCGACCGGCGGACCTATCAAATGGACCCAGCCGCCGGTGCGGAACAGGCGCTGCGCGAAGTGGAACTGGATCTCGCCGAGGGAGCCGACCTCATCATGGTGAAGCCGGCGCTCGCCTATCTCGATATTATCCGCCGGGTAAGCGAACGATTTCCTGGCGTTCCCCTCGCCGCCTACAACGTCTCCGGCGAATACAGCATGGTGAAAGCAGCCGCGGAGAAGGGGTGGATTGACGAGCGGGCGATTGCCCTGGAAACGCTTACCGCCATTCAGCGAGCGGGGGCCGGAATTGTGCTCACTTATTGGGCGAAACAGGTGGCCGAGTGGGTATAGTCGCCTTTCGCTCCGCGAAAGGACGTGCTTTCGCGGAGCGAAAGCCGACATTGGGGTTTCTTCATTTTCCCGTTGCCGGATGGTATGCTGGTGGGAACCTTCCATCCTTGCGTTCCTCCCCGGGAACTCCCGCCATGCTGCGATTCCGCTCACACATTGTTATTCTCTCTGTTTTCTTGAGCCTGCTGTTCGCAGTTGCTGCGGTTGCTCAGGAGACCAAACCCGCGGAACCAGCGAAGCCGGCTGATCCAGCAAAGCCGGCGGCTGCAACGCCTGCGGCTACGCCACCTGCTGCTGCGACACCCGCGGCAACAACGCCGGCCGCCGCGACGGCAGCGACTGGTCCGCTTCCGGGTCACTCCGTCCATGCGGAGGTTTTCAACGAAGGGCCGCGGCAGAAAGCGTACTTGATGCCGGGAATGCCGAAAATCGTCTTTCCCGTGACGACGAAAGTCCCGGAGTGCCAGCAGTTCATCTGCCAGGGACTCGGGCAGGTGCATGGCTTTTGGTACTACGAGGCGGAACGCTCCTTCCGCCAGGCGGCGGCTCTCGATAAGGAATGCGGCATGGCCTACTGGGGGATGGCGATGGCCAATATGGAGAACCAAGACCGGGCCAAGAAGTTCATGGCCGAATGCGTCAAGCACAAGGCCGGCTTGAGCGAGCACGAGCTGATGTATATCGATGCCCTCGATGCCTACCTCAAGGCGGACAACAACAAGAAGAAGGAGCGGAACGAAGCCTATACGCATGCTCTGGAGAAAATCCTCTACAAGTTCCCGGATGACATTGAGGCCCGTGCCTTCCTCGCCCTGCAACTTTGGAAGAATCGCGACTCCGGGATTCCGATCACCAGCCACATCGCTGTGGACGCCGTTTTGGAGCAGGTCTTTCGCCTCGATCCGATGCATCCGGCACATCACTATCGGATTCATTTATGGAACTATACGCGTGACGAAAACGCGCTCGACTCCGCCGCGAAGTGCGGGCAGTCCAGCCCGGGCATCGCCCACATGTGGCACATGCCGGGACATATTTATTCCCAATTGAAACGGTATGACGACGCCTGTTTTCAACAGGAGGCCTCAGCTCGCGTCGATTACGCCCACATGATGCGGGACCGAGTTTTGCCGGACCAGATACACAACTTCGCCCACAATAACGAGTGGTTCATCCGCAACATGATTGCCTGCGGGCGGATGAAAGATGCGGAGGATCTCGCCAAGAACATGTGCGATCTTCCGCGGCATCCCAAATACAACACGCTGGGACGCGGCGGCAGTGCGAACCTCGGGCGGCAGCGGCTGTTTGATGTGCTGGTGAACTTTGAGTTGTGGGATGAGGTGATTGCCCTTAGCAATACGACCTATTTGGAGCCGACCGACACGGATAATGAGCAGCTCAAGCGGTTGCGGATTTTGGGGATGGCTCATTTTCGCCGCGGGGAAGTTGCCCAGGGGAACGCCCAACTGGCCGACCTGCAAAAGCGGCAAGCGGACGAAAAGGCGATCCAGGAAAAGTCGGTCAACGAGGCGGGTGCCAAGGCGACCGCCGAGAAGAAACCGGAAGCTGACATCACCAAGGCCAAGGAGGAAGCCAAGAAGAAGAACGAAGGGAAGATCAACGAATTGCAGAAGGGAATTGATGAGCTAACCGGCCATCAATTGATTGCGGGTGGAAAATTCAAGGAAGGGCTCGAACTCCTGCGCAAGTCCGGGGGCATGGACCAGCGGTATCTTGCCCTGATTCAGTTTCAGGCTGGTGAGGTAGATCCTTCCATCACAGCCGCTCGCAACCATGTGAACAACAATAAGAACGAAGTGCTGCCTCTGGTGACGCTCGTTGATATTCTCTGGCGGGCCGGCAAGAAGGAAGAGGCCAAGACCGCGTTCGGCGAACTGCGGGAAATCTCCGGCACCATTGAACCAGCCTCACTTGCCGGCTCTCCGGCGTTTGCTCGCCTGGCCCCCATCGCTAAAGAATTACAGTTCCCCGATGATTGGCGAGTCGTGAAGCCGCCGAAAAGCGACGTCGGCACTCGTCCCAGTCTTGATTCGCTCGGCCCCTTCCGCTGGCAGCCAACGCCGGGCGCAGCCTGGGCGCTCAAGGACAACAACGGCGCGGACCATACCCTGGCCGAATTCCAGGGAAAACCGGTCGTTGTGATCTTCTTCCTCGGTCACGGCTGTCTGCACTGTGCCCAGCAGTTGCAAGCCTTTGCCAAGGCCAAAGGGGAGTTCGATGCCGCCGGCCTTTCGCTCATCGCCATCAGCAGCGACGATCAGGCGGGGCTCAAGCAATCGATCGAAAACTATAAGGACGGAGCCTTTCCGATCCCGCTTCTGGCGGACAACAGCCTGAGTACTTTCAAGGCCTATCGCTGTTTCGACGATTTTGAGAATCTGCCCTTGCACGGGACGTTCATCATCGACGGCAACGGCCTGGTCCGCTGGCATGACATTGGTTTCCAGCCCTTCATGGAGCACAAGTTCGTCATCCAGGAAGCCAAACGGTTGCTGGGGCAGGTGAGCCAACCCAGTGCCGCCGTGGCGGCGACACCAATGACTCCAGCAGTGGCACCTGCGCCCGCCCCAGCCAAGGCGAACTAAGGCCCGGTCATCCGGTTCACGACCCAGTCCCCAAGGCTGGGGGAAAGCTGTGAAATCGCAAACAGCAGCTTGGACTTCCAGGGTATTACAAGTTCTTTTTTGCGCCGTTCACAGGCCGTGAGAATCTGTTTCGCCAGCCGCTCGGGGCCTATCCGATTTAGCTTCACACCGCCACCTGGTTTTTGCGCAGATTCTGGCAGTCCCTTTGCAGCATCCGCGTAACGCCCGATGGATTCGTCCCGCTTGATGGGACCCGGACAAACCAACAGCACATGCAGCCCTTCGGGCTCAAGCTCCAGCCGCAATTGCTGGGTGTAGGCAGCGACAGCGAATTTTGTGGCCGGATATGCTCCCAGGAACTTCGACGCCGACTTGGAAGCCAGCGAGCCGATGTTGACGAGGTGTCCGCGGCTTTTGAGCAGGTGGGGTGCGGCGGCCCGGGTGCAGCGGACCAGGGCCAGAAAATTCAGCTCCCACATTTCCTGAAACTGCTGGGGGGTGGTGTCGAGCACTTTGCCTCGGCCCGACTTCCCCGCGCAGTTCACGAGGATGTCGATCTGGCCGAAACGGTCCAGCGTGGAGCCGATCAGCGATGCCACTTGTTCATCGCGGGTAATGTCGCAGGGAATACCCACTGCCCTCGGCTGGCCATTGCCCAACTCCTTCTCCGGACCGACCTCGCTGGCGGCAACCTCCAGCCGATTGGCGTCCCGGGCAGCAAGCACCACGTTGGCACCGGCGGAATACAGCTCTTTGGCAATGGCCAGCCCCAGGCCCGAGGACCCACCAGTCACAATCGCCACCTTGTTCCGCCAATAGGCCATTAAAAGCTCCCAACTCGAACCCGTCGTCGAACCCAGTTCTATGCCGTGAATTCTACTCGCCGCCGGCCCGAATTGACGCCCTAGATCCGCTTCAGGGGCGAAATTTGACTCCGGCTGGATTTGACCTAGATTTCAGATGGCGTTCAGGGGAACCGAGTTCTCGGTCCCCAGGCCACACCTCATTGATTCCGCATCTTTTGAATCCACTGCCAGGGAACCGGTCTCATGCTGCGCGCCCGCCGTACCTTTTTGCCCGTCGAAGACACGACGTACCTCCCGCTGCTCGAAATCCTCGAGCCGCGGCTGGCCATGACGGCGTCGCTTTCTGCCTGCGACAGCCTGCCCCCCATGATGTCTCATGACGGCGGTTGTGCTTGCCCTATCTGCTCCGGGCAGAACTTGGAATCGCTGTTTCCCGCCGAAATCGCCCAGGCGGGGACCGCCGGCGGGGGCGGTACTTCGGCTGCCAGTCCGCTTTCGTCCTTGCCGCAACTCTCCAGCAACAGCGGCGCTCGCGTCAAGCTGTACCTGGATTTCAACGGCAACTTTGAGGCTGCTTGGGGCTCTTACCGTAACGTGACGACGCGCGTTTTTGACCAGGACGGCGATGCCTCGACCTTTAGCACGAGCGAGATTTCCACGATTCGCGAAATTTGGGCCCGCGTTGCCGAGGATTATGCTCCGTTCAACATCGACGTGACCACGATCGACCCAGGGAACTTCGCCAACGGCAATGCGGTTCGCCTCGCCATCGGCGGCAACTACAGCGACTGGTTCGGCCAGGCAGCCGGCGGAGTCGCCTATGTCGGAGGATTCACCAATAGTGCCAGCAACACCGGCTACGTTTTCGAAGATGCCCTGGGCAACGGCACGGCGCGTTATGTCGCCGAAGCCACCTCCCACGAAGCCGGCCATCTCTTCGGATTGCTGCATCAAGCTACTTGGGTCAACGGGCAGTTGCGGGATGCCTACAACTCGGGCAATTCCAGCTGGGCTCCCATTATGGGCGTCGGCTATTACTCTTCCCGCACGACCTGGCACAACGGCACGGATGACCGAGGCGCTAACAGAATTCAGGACGACGTCTCCGTGCTCGCCAGTGCCGGCAATGGTTTTGGCCTCCGCGCCGACGACTACAGCAACAGCTTCAGCACCCCCAGCAGCTTCTCGACCAACGGCTCCAGCGTTAACTTTGGCGGCTTCATTGGGTCCCGCACCGATGTGGATGTGTTTGCATTTAGCACCGGCGGCGGCAGTGTTAGCTTCCAGATGAACGTCGCCCAGTTCGGAAACAACTTGGATGGCGCAATCGAAATCCGCAATACCGCGGGCAATGTCATCAGCGTCAGCGACACGGGGGACTCCTTTGGCGCTTCCCTTTCGACGAACCTGGCCGCCGGTTCTTACTTCCTGGTCGTTCGCGGCAGTGGGACTTTTGGCAACTCGACCTATGGCAATATGGGGCAATACACCGTGACCGGCACCATTCCAACCAGCTCGTCCACAGCGACACCGGAAATCAGCGTCCTCGTCGGCAGCTCCGATATTGCCGACGGCGGCACCATCGATTTCGGCAGCACGCCTGCGGGCACTTCGGTCGACCGCATTGTCACCGTCAGGAATGTCGGCACTGCCGCTCTCTCGGTGAGCTCTATCACCTCCGCTATCCCCGCCGGCTTCACGCTCGTTTCCAATCTCAGCACCACCACGCTGCAAGCTGGTGCGTCCGTCACCTTCACCCTCCGCATGAATGCCGCTGCCACCGGCAGCTTCAACGGCAACATTTCCTTTGGAAACAGCGATGCGAACGAAGGAACCTATGACTTGCGTCTGCAAGGGACCGTAACCGCCGGCCCGACTGGTGGCGGCAGCACAGTCCGGACCATCGACGATGGCGGGGCCGGAAGCACACTTTCCGGCTCCTGGCGAGTTGGCACGCGCGGCCGCGAAGGGGATGTGCGTGTCGCCAGTGGCGCCAGTCGTGAGACAGCCGTCTCTCGCTGGAGCTTCAACAACCTTCCCGCCGGGCAGTATCGGGTCTACATGAGCTGGTCGGGGGATCGATCGAATGCCAGCAACGCGCCGGTGACCATTCTGAACGGTTCTCAGAACTTGGGCGCTTCTTTGGTCAACCAGCGCAACGCTTCCAACGGATATAACGTGGATGGCACGAACTGGTCGCTAGTGAGGACCGTCACCATCACTGGTTCGACGCTGACAGTTTCCCTTTCCAACCGGGCCAACGGCAACGTCGTGGCCGATGCCGTGCGCATTGAGCGAGTCGGTGCCAGCTCTGCTGCGGCTCGCGGAGCGGTCCTGGATATTGGCGGCGAATCTGATTCGACTGGGGCCGGCGTCTTTGTCGCCTCCCTTTCCAGCAGCGAGCACCACAGCGGCCAGGAGCAGCATTCCGAATGCACCCACAATCAGAATCCCACACAGGCGCACGACGCTGTTTTGCAGAGCAACCTCAACCTTGACCTCGCCCCGGAACTCGGTCTGCTGGAAGATACCCTGGACCTCGTTCGCGAAGTCAGCCGGCACGCCCGCGGGTCGGAGTCCGTCAGCAGCCTGGATGGGCTCTTCAGCCAGGAACAAGATTGGCTGTCGGTGCTGTAACAGCAACGCCGCGGGGAACTATGATGAGGGAACGAATTGAACCTTGTTCCCGCACCAGTGGTTCCCCATGAAAGTCCAAGACTTCCTTGATCATCACGGCATCGGCCGCAATCCGTTTGCGGAAGAGGATGCCCAGACCGATCCGGTGTTCAAAGAACACTGCATCGATAGCACGTATCACCCCACTTGGGACAAGGTCTATGGCGACCCTGCCGAGCCGGCCAGCGCCATCGTCTTCGGCGAAAAGGGCTCCGGCAAAACGGCCATGCGGCTGCAATTGGCCCGGCATCTGGAACAGTATAACCGCGAACATGCCGGGCGGCGGCTGTTTGTGATTCATTACGACGACTTCAATCCGTTCCTAGACCGCTTTCGCGACCGGCTCGGCAGCCGGCAGAAACGGGCGGAGAAGGTGCTGGCCCAGTGGAAGTTGTGGGACCACATGGACAGCATTCTCTCCCTCGGCGTGACCGGCCTCGTCGACCGGCTGCTTGATGTTCGCCAGCCGAGCCAATCGGTTCACTGCGAAATCGACGCAACGTCGGCCGACAAGCTCGACCGGCATCAGGCCCGCGATCTGCTGCTCCTTGCGGCTTGTTACGACCAGTCGACTGCGGAGACTTTCAAAGGGCGCTGGCATCGTTTGCGGCAGCGGCTCAAGTACAACACGCTCTTGTCGTTCTGGCCGCTGGCTCTGGGTTGGACGTGGCTGGTTCTGTTTGTGATCTTGCTCATCTGCATGTGGCGCGGCGGAATGCAGGGGTGGATTCCCCCGTGGTGGGCGACGATTCCGCTGGCACTGGCCGGTTTCGCCCCGTGGCTTTGGCGGACGTGGAAGAATTTCTGGCTGGCTCGCGGCATCCTCTATCGGATGCGAGTGGGAAACCACGAGACGAACCCGCTACGGCAAGTCTTGCAGCAGTTCACTGCCGCGGAGCTCTCCGGTCAGCCCCTACCCAACAAAGACAGCACGGATAGCCGCTACGAGCTGCTGCTGAAGTTTCAGGCCATCCTGCAAACGCTCGGACACAGCGGCATCATCGTACTGGTGGACCGCGTCGATGAGCCGCACCTCATCAACGGCTCCGCGGAACTCATGAAGGCCCTCCTCTGGCCGATGCTCGACAACAAGTTCCTCAAGCATCCGGGACTCGGCATCAAGCTGATGCTGCCGATGGAACTGACTCGGTTCGTCGAGCGGGAAGAGCGTGACTTCTACCAGCGGGCTCGGCTGGACAAACAGAACATGATTCCGTCTTTTGAATGGACCGGCGAGGCCCTCTTCGACGTCGCCTCCGCCCGCGTTCGAGCCTGCGCCAACACCACTCCCGGCAGCGGCAATACTCAAAAGCCGTCCGTCCGCGAGCTCTTCGAGCCGTCTGTCTCCGCCCCCCGCCTCATCGAAGCCTTCCGCAGCCTCCGGGTCCCCCGTCGGCTCTTCAAATTCCTTTATCACCTCATCGTTAGCCACTGCAACAGCCACACGGACGAAAACCCGTCCTGGCAGATTTCGTCGGGGTTGTTTGAGTCAACTCTGGCGCTAAATTTGCGCGATCAGGATGCGTTTGATCGAGGAGTGGGAGCGGGGTGAAAACAGGAGTCAGGAGTCAGAGGTCAGGGGTCAGGGGTCAGGGGTCAGAGGTCAGGGGTCAGAAACATGGCTGCGAGATCTGCGAAGGACTTGACCGTCTATCAGAAGGCATATGTTCTGGCGATGAAGATTTACGAGGCGAGCAAGAGATTTCCCGCAGAAGAGAAATACGCCCTCACAAGCCAAATTCGCCGCTCATCGCGCTCGGTATGCTTGAATCTACGCGAGGCATGGGCCAAGCGGCGATATGAAGCGCACTTCCTCAGTAAACTTTCGGACTGCGACGGTGAGAATAGTGAAACCGATTCATCTCTCGACTTCGCGCGAGATTGCGGCTTTATCAGCACTGAGATGCATCGCGAATACGCCGCTTTGAACGCAGAAGTTGGACGAATGCTCGGAGCGATGCTGAATAACCCAGCGCCATTTCTTCTGACCCCTGACTCCTGACTCCTGACTCCTGACTCCTCAGATCTTATTCGCCCGCAGCTCCGCCAGCGAATAATGCGTATCCCGCCACTGGATGCCGTTCTTCCAGTAGGTGAGAAAAATGGACCGCCACTGGACGAAGAGGAAGAGCAGCACCGAGAGTGGAAAGCCCAGGGCGCAGGTGTACGGGTTGCGTGTTTCGCGGGCCGAACTGGCGAGCAGCAGCGTAAGGAGAATGACATTGGCAACGTAAATCCAGCGGGCGACGCCCGTCGTCAGAAAGATGGCGAGGTAAGGCCAAAGATTAAAGAGCACCATCATGCCAGAGATGAAGATGGCTGCCGGCAAGTTGTAGTCGATGGCGGCATACATGTTTTTCTCGAGGCCGCGGACCATCTCCCAAAGGGAGCCGTACCACTCGACGACGATCATCCCGTCGCCGCCGGTCACCAGATCCTGCCGAAAGCCGCGGAGCTTGACGAGCTTGCCGAGTTTGAGGTCGTCGTCAGGACGCATCTTGATGGGGCGGAAGCCTTCAATTTTCTCAAAAACTTCGCGGCGGATCAGGTTAAATGCTCCGATGCCGACGTGGGCCGTACTTTTGGGATTGCGAATTCCCCAGGCCCGAACGAAGAGGAGAAAGTTCATGGAGAACGTGACCACAAAGCACTTCAAGATCCAGGAGGGCATCTTGGTGTCGGGCGCGCCTGCCAGATGGTCCACCTCTTGCTCCGTGGCATAGCGGATGGCCCGCTTGAGCGTTGTCGGGTCAAAGATGATATCGGCGTCGGTGAAGAGAATCCATTCGCCGCTGCTCCGCTCGGCACCATACTGCATGGCGTGGTTTTTCCCCAGCCAACCCGCCGGCAATTCCGTGAGATGCACCACGTTGAGCTGGGGAAATTCCGCGGCCAGCCGATCCAGGATTTTTCCGGTAGAGTCCGTCGAGCGGTCGTTGACGAGCGTGATTTGCAGGTCCGGATAGTCGAGCTTCATCAGCGAGCGGACCGCTTGCTCGATGTTCCGCTCCTCGTTCCGGGCGGGGGCGACGAGCGAAACGCTCGGCAGGCGAAAATCTGCTTCCGGCAGCGGCAAATCGCGGAGCTTTTTGATCTTCAAGCCGGCATAGACCCAAAGGGCGAAGACGACGAGCGTGGTGAGGAGGCTCAGGCCGGCGAGATAGGGCATCAGAAGGGTGTAGTAGTACATCACTCACGTATCTCAAACGTGAACGGCTTGCGGACGATGGTTTCCACTTGTTTGCCGTTTTTCACGGCCGGCTTGAATTTCCAGGATTTGACGCCAGCGAGGGCGGCCTGATCCATGGCGGCGTAACCGCTCGTGCGATGGATGGTGGCTTCGGCCACGGTGCCGTCGGCGGCGATTTTCAGCCGGAGGATGACGGTGGCCTGGATGCGGCGGGCGAGCAGCTCCGGGGGATAGGCGGGAAAGGGACTGTGGATCTCGCTCGGCAGCACGTCACGTGCCCCACTAGCTTGTGGCGCGGACACTGATGCCGTGGCCTGGCTGGGTGTGGAAGTCGATTCCGCGGGCAACTTGCTCGTCACCGTGCGGGGAAGTTCCGCGGAAGAATCAGCAACTTCCGGCTTACTCTCCGCCATCTCTTGCCGCGTCGCGTCGGGCTGGGCTGTATTGCTCTGAGCTGCCGCTTCTTCAGGCGACTGGGCATCGTCGGCGGCATCCGGCGGGGCAGCCAGTGTGGCTACAGGTGAAACGTCAATCTTCCGCGGAACCAACTCACTGCTTCCCACGGTGGTCACTGGCAGCGATTGCATCACCATTGCCGGAGCGGCATCCGCCTGCTCTTCCGGGCTCGCGGCTGCGGCATCCAGGAATGCCGCGGAGAGTTCCACCGTGTTGTCGCCGCTGGGAGGATTATGCAGAGCGGCGCTGAACATCCACGTTGCGCTGTTCAAGGGAATGATGCTCGCCACGGCAATCAGCGAGGCATGCAAAGCCACATTCCCCACCAAAGTCCACGCCAATTCACGCGCCCCGCCAGCCGCCCGGACGGTGCCGCGGGCGGTAATCTCAATCGAGGCGTGGGACAGGGATGACATGGGATTGATATTCGTCTAATTGCGCGCCGCCGACAAGCGAGCCATTATTCCTTTTCGGCCAGTTCCTTGGTCACGATGTAGTCGCGGCCCGTCGAAGTGATGAATTCCTCCGCGATGCGCCAGCCGCACTTGTGGTAAAGGCGGGGAATCTCCGTCAACGCAAAAAGCGTCCTAATTCTCAAAAGCGGCGCAGTCTCCTCCGCCGCTTGAAGCAGCCGTCGACCGAGACCTTGGCCGCGATGGGTCGGTTCGACGTAGAGTGCGTCGATCCAGTGCGGCTGTCCCCGCTCAATTCCCTTCTCATAGAGCGTCAGGCTCACAAATCCCACGGGTGTTGAGCCGGCTATCGCCACGAGGGCCATCGGCAGCGTCCCTCGCTGACGCGACCCGCACAGCCGCTCTTCAATCGCTTGATCATCGCGGGAATCGGGCCACTCGTCGCGAATCCATCTTACGACGATGGGAATGAACTCTGGGCGGTCCAGCAATTCAACGATGTTGATGGTTTCCATCCGGCTTAAGCATTGTGCTTGATGGTAATCACATCCCCATCCTTGATCACATAATCCTTCGGCTCCTGCCGGTTCAGGCCCTGAGCTTTGATTTCTCGTTCACTGCCGCAACGGACGATGTCGGTGACCGAGAATGTTTCAGCCCGAATGAAGCCTTTGGCCAGGTCCGTATGAATACCGGCGGCGGCCTCCAGGGCGGTTCCACCTTGGCGAATCATCCAGGTGCGAACTTCCTTGTCGCCGGCAGTGAAGAACAGCATCTGTCCGGAGGCATTCATGATGCGGCGGATGAGTTCGTCGCGATCATAGGGCTTCACGCCCATTTCGGTGCAGAACGCTAATCTTTCTTCCGTCGGCATGCCGGCCAGATCCCGCTGCAAGGTGAGAGACATGGCGTGCAGTTCCATCCCTGGGCGGGCCAGTTCCTGAAACCGCTCCGCCTTATCGTCATCGTCCGCAATGTTCACGATCACCAGCCGCGGCTTCTCGCTGAAGAGCTGGAAGGAGCGGGAGGCTTTTTTTTGCTCCGCGGACATGGGGAAGTTCGTCAGCGGCCGGCCGTTTTCGAGCTCGACGAGCAGCGGCTCCAAAGCTTCGAGCTCCTTCTGCATCTCCTCCCGATCCGACCGCGGCTTCTTCACCTGGTCCCGAAGCCGCGTCACCCGCCCGGTGATGATGTCGAGGTCCGCAATCAACAGGTCGTCGTCAAAATTGCTGAGGTCCGCCTTGGCGCTGGCTCCGCCGAAATTCGCCACGACAACAATCAAGGCCCCCGCCTCCCGAATCATCGCCAGCTTCTGGGCACTCCCTTCGTGCGTGCGGGAGAGCCCCGGCGTATCGACAATCTCGAGGCGGGCCTCGGTGATCTTCTTCGGCGAATAAATCTTGCACAAATCGGCAATCCGCGGCTCCGGCACGGTACACATGTCCGACTGCGTCGCATGCGCCAGCGCCGGGTCCGGCTCCTTCCCCGTCAGCCAGTGAAAGAGGGTGCTCTTGCCCGAACCTTGATACCCGACAATGCCGATTTTCATGTGCCGTCCTGCTGACCGTCAATAAAAGCCTGAGAGATGGGTCTATTAGAGATTCTCTAAGGCAAGTCTCCAAGGGTGGTGCGGCGGCGAAGCAAGTGCCGCGAGTGGTACAATACGGCTGGACCGATTAAGCCAGATGGAGGCATGACGATTTTCCTGAGAATCCTCCAGCGATGAGCAAAATTGCCAACGAGCCACGAACCTCCCCCTGGCAGCTTCGCTTTTCGCTTGCCAGCGTGTTCTTGGCAACAGCGGTCGTCTCGATGTGCCTGGCTCTCGCAAGAGTGCATCTGGGAACGGGTGTGATCGTTTCTTTCCTGACCGTTCCGGCTCTCATCCGGACCATGCTCGTCGCCAGCCGGGAAGGTCAAAACGGCAAGCCCTTGTCGGCAATCGCGAAGGTCCTGGAGTTTCTCTTTTCCTGGATGCTGATGCTGCCCATTGGATTGGCGGCGATTGTGCTCGGCGGAATCGCACTCACTGTGGTTTCCTTCGGGGTGTATGTCGTGATGGATTTCGTAGTGGATATGTGGCCCCTTTCCGCATTGCGTTCGCCCGCACTGGCGTTTTTGCTCAGGACCTATTTTTTCTCCACTTCCTTTACTGCCGCCGTCGGGACAACGGGGCTCTTTCTGGCCTGGGGAATTCGGAGCAGCTTGGAATATCGGCCGGTGGCGAGGATTTAGCAATTTTCTTGCGGCTGTGTACGAAGATCTCCGCTGTGCCTTCACGGGCTTCCCACCTGTCGATTCGCCCAGCGCAGCACGGCGTGAGCAATACGAACCGCGCGGCGATGCTCACGTTTTGTCACCGGTCCGGAAAGACCCGGGTAACGAAACTCGACGGCGAAGCGCGTGAGCTCGGCCGCTTCGTGCATGTACTTTGGAATCTTCACGCCACTTGCCTCAAGCAGCTTTAAGAGCCGCGCCAGGTCGTGAACGTAAGGGAAAGTTAACTGCCGGTGAACAAAGACCGCTTTGATCGCCTTTTCGGCTCCCTGCTGCGCGTCGAAGCACAAATCCTCAAGATACGCTTCCGGCAACAGATTCGCGGCTCGGGCCAAGTTGCTTTTCGCGCGATTAAGCCATTCACGCGGATCGGTCGGAGAGAGCCGCTTACTCGCCATACACTATCTTGCCCTCGTCAAGCGCAGGCGCGATGACCAGACAAGTCGCATTGCGGTAGTGGGCGACATCTTGGGGCGTGACGACGACGACATCGACCGCCGCATCAACGCCGTATAACTTGCGGTAAATCGCCTGAGTGACCCTGCCCCGGTGAAACTTGCCCCCTTTGATCACCAGCAGGTCAACGTCGCTATTCGGCCCCATTTCGCCTCGCACAGCCGATCCAAACAAAACAATTTTCTCGGGACGAGACGCTGCCACGACGCGAGCGATAATGTCCTTGAGGATTGCCGGACTCAAGGTGCCGAGTTGATGCTGGTGATGATTCCGACTCATAAGACCCTCAAGCTAATTGTACGCTCTGGAATCATGGCGAGCGAGCTTACTTATCTTCCCCCGTCTCCAGCACGGCCATGAAGGCCTTCTGCGGGATGTCGACCTGGCCGATCGATTTCATCCGCTTCTTGCCTTCTTTCTGTTTCTCCCACAGCTTCCGCTTGCGGGTGATGTCGCCGCCGTAGCATTTGGCGGTGACGTTTTTCTTCATCGCGGGCTTGGTCTCGCGGGAGATTATACGGGTGCCGATGGCGGCTTGGATGGCGACCTCGAACATGTGGCGGTCGATTTCTTCCTTGAGCTTTTTGCAGACGGCCCGGCCGCGGCGGTCGGCGTCGGAGCGGTGGCAGATGATCGCCAGGGCGTCCACCCGGTTGCCGTTGACCATGATGTCCATCCGGACGAGGTCCGCCGGCTGATAACCGATGAGCTCGTAGTCCATCGTCCCGTAGCCGCGGGTGGCGGATTTGAGCTTGTCATGCAGGTCGTAGATGACTTCGGCCAGGGCGATGTCGTAGACGAGCATCATCCGCTGCGGGGAGAGATATTCCTGCCGCACCAGCGTGCCGCGGCGGTCCTGGCAGAGCTTCATGACCTGGCCGATGTAATCGGCCGGTTGAATCAGATTAACGCGGACAATCGGCTGGCGAAACTCCTCGATCTGGCCGCTGTCCGGCACATCCTGCGGCTTGTGGACCTGGATGACCTCTCCCCCACGCTTGACGATTTCATACGTCACATTCGGCGCGGTCTGCACGAGGTCAACGTTTGCCTCTCCCTCCAGCCGTTGCTGGACAATCTCCATGTGCAACAGGCCGAGGAACCCGCAGCGAAACCCGAAGCCGAGAGCGTCGCTGGTCTCCGCTTCAAATTCAAAGCTGGGGTCGTTAATGGAAAGTTTTTCGAGCGCGTCGCGCAGCTCGGTGAAGTCCTGGCCATCCGACGGATAGAGCCCGCAATAGACCATCCGCTTGGGCTCTTTATAGCCGGGAAGCTGAGCCGCCCCTTTGTCGCCAGGGATGGTGATGGTATCGCCGATGTGGATCATGCTCAGCGACTTGATGTTGCAGATGAGGACGCCGACCTGCCCGGCTTGCAGGCTGTCGCAGGAAGTTTGCTTAGGGGTGAATTGCCCCAACTCGACGACTTCGTGCGTGGAGTTGTTGCTGATGAAGCGGACCTTGGTCCCGCGCTTGACCGTGCCGTTCATCACCCGGACGTACGTGATGGCTCCGCGATAGTCGTCGTAGTGGGAGTCAAACACCATCGCCTGCAAGACCCCTTCGGGATCGCCCTTCGGCGGCGGCACGCGGTCGATGATCGCGCTGAGCAATTCCTTGATGCCGATGCCGGCTTTGGCAGAAACCAGCAGCACCTCCGTCTGGTCGATCGCGAGCGTGTGTTCAATTTCCACGAGCACGTCGTCGATGCGGGCGTTGGAAAGATCGATCTTGTTGATGATCGGCACGATGTGCAGCCCGCCGTTCATGGCGGCGAAGCCGTTGGCCAAAGTCTGCGCTTCGACCCCTTGAGCCGCATCGACCACGAGGATGGCCCCCTCGCAGCAGGCCAGCGAACGGCTGACTTCGTAATGGAAATCGACGTGCCCGGGCGTGTCGATCAGGTTGA
>JBJXFF010000031.1:0-34734 GCA_046153945.1 Pirellulaceae bacterium | reverse complement strand
CCCGCGGCGGGCGGGAAGGTTCTGGCATTCTAGCGGGAGCGGTGCGGGAAACCAAAAAAATTCGGCACCCCCTTGGCTTTTGGCTCTCTATAGTGTACAATAGAACAAATACGGGCCGGCGGGAAACCGGTGAGTTCTTTGACAAGTTAATAGCAGAGGTGTGGGGAGGGTGGGGAGTTGGTGCGCGCGGAGGGGAGAGAGTTTTCAGTTTTCGGTGTTCAGTTTTCAGAGCCGGAAACTCAGGACCGTGACTCTCAACCGGGGTTTATCAGCCAGCTTACGCTGGCCGTTCGCCTGTTCGCTCGCCGGGAGTTGGGGGGTGAATCAGAAGTTGGATACAGGGGTCAAATCCTTGCCGGATAAGGGTTTGTGACGCCGGCGTGAATCTAAAACCGAGAAAAACCGGGTCGATTCAGGGACTTGCGTCGATTGCGATTTCCGTAAGTCGCGTAACTGCAAAGGCTTAAGAAATTCACCGTTGACGTAACTTTTCGGCGCGAAGAGCCTCGGAATCATGTATCACGCCCGTTTGTCGTGATCCATGAATCGCATCGAAGTCCTTGCGGGGACACGGCTTAAGCTCGGGGTGCTCGACTTCCCATTGGCCGAGGAGGCTTCCTTGCTCCTACCGCTTTCTCGGCTTGTCCGATGAGTTCGAAAAGGAATCGGCTGGGGGTGGTGTCGCGGGGTTTGCCCCACTTCATGCGGGTGAGGGCCAGCGACAAGGTGAGCTTTTCCTGAGCCCGCGTGATGCCGACGTAGCAGAGCCGCCGCTCTTCGTCGACGTCGTCGCCTCCCTCCTTGAGCGACCGATGATGGGGGAGAATCCCTTCTTCCATGCCGACCATGTAGACGTGCGGGAACTCCAGCCCCTTGGCGCTATGAAGCGTCATCAGGGCGATGGCATTTTTGGCGAGCTGCTTCTCCTTGTCGTCGGTCAAGTCTCGCTCTCCGAGCGTCAACTCATCTAAGAAGCCGCCGAGCGTTGCCTTCTTGTTGGTCTTCTCATAGGCGGCGAGGGCATTGACCACTTCTTCCACGGCGGCCCAGCGAGCCTGCAACTCATTGGGATCGGGATAGAGCCGCTTCAGCTCCGCTTCGAAGGCGATGTCGGCGACCAGGCGGCGGAGGAGGTCGGCGAGAGGCTTGCCGGCTTTGATGTCGGCGCGATAGCGCTCGATCAGGGCGATGAGCTTGCGGACGCCGTCGACGCCGTTCGGGGGAATCTGCACTCCTTCGGGCGAAATCATGGCGTCCCAAATCGGCTTGCCGCGGCTGACGGCTCCTTTCATCAGGACTTCCACCGTTTTGTCGCCGATGCCGCGGGGGGGCGTGTTGATGATGCGGAGGAGCGAGACTTCATCCTGCGGCGTATCGAGAACCCGCAGGTAGGAAAGGATGTCCTTTACTTCCTTGCGGTCGAAGAAGCTCATGCTGCCGAGCAGGATGTACGGCAGCTTCGCTTTCCGCAGTTCGGTTTCAAAGGCCCGCGGCTGTTCGTTGGTGCGGAAGAGAATGGCGATGTCCCGCGGCTCCAACTTGTCGATTTGCATTCGCCGCTGGATGTCCTGCACCGTCTCCTTGGCTTCGTCGGTTTCGCTATTGAATTGCAGGATGCGGGGCTTCTCACCGCCCATCCGGGCCGGCCGCAGAATTTTGTCGTGCCGATGTCGGTTGAAGGCAATCAGCTTATTCGCTGACTCGAGAATGGCCGCGGTGGAGCGGTAGTTGTGCTCCAGCAGAATGACCTTGGCGTCCGGCCAATCTTTATTGAACCGCAAAATATGCTGCACATCAGCCCCGCGCCAGCCGTAGATGGACTGGTCGTCGTCGCCGACCACGCACAGATTGCGATGCTCCTGGGCCAGAGCCCGGATGATGCGATACTGGCTGCCGTTGGTGTCCTGGTACTCGTCCACCAGCAGATGCTCGAACAGGGCGGCTTCCTGGCGGCGGACTTCGGCCTTGGTCTGGAACAGCTCCTCGGTGCAGAGCAGCAAGTCGTCGAAATCGACCGCTCCGGCGAGCTTGAGGGCCTTTTGATAGCGGCGATAGGCCATCGCCGCCAGGTGTTCCTTGTCGGTTTTGGCGACTTGCGCCGCTTCCGGAGCGCGGATGCTGTGGCTCTTCCAGTTGGAGATCTGAAACAGCAGGTCACCGGGACGCATCATTTCGCCGGGGACTTTGATTTCCCGCAGGACGTTGCGGGCCAGGCTTTCTTGATCGCCGCGGTCGTAGATGGCGAACTTTTGCGGATAGCCAAGTTCCTTGATGTGACGCCGCAGCACCTTGACGCAGTGGGAATGGAACGTGGAAATCAGCGGGCGGAATTCGCTCTTTTTACCGATGAGGCCGCTAATCCGCTCCTGCATTTCCGCCGCGGCTTTGTTAGTGAAGGTGACGGCCAGAATGCGGTCGGGGCGGGTGCCGTGGCGGATGAGATTGGCGATGCGGTAGGTGACGACCCGCGTTTTGCCGCTCCCCGCGCCGGCCAGAACCAATAGCGGCCCCTTCAGCGTGTTCACCGCTTCCTGCTGCGGAGGATTGAGGCCGTGGGACATGGGGGAAATTAGAAATCTCAAATCTCAAACAAATTCGAATCGGGAAGCAAGAATGAATAACGAGAGCATCCGACGTTTCTATGTTTCTCAAGTCTCAATTCAATATTGTTTGAGATTTGAGATTTCCTATTTCCGTTCATAGCTCTAAAGGAAAATCGCTTAGCAACTCCACGCCGGTTTCCGTCACCAGGTAGTTGTTCTCCAGCCGCATGCCAGCGTGCAGGATGTTCTCATCGTACAGCCCAGGCTCGGCGGTGAAGACGTCGCCGGCTTCGAAAGTGTCGTTCCAGAAGGGGTTGAGGTGCGGTCCTTCGTGGGGGAACAAGCCGATGCCGTGTCCCAGATGATGGTTGAAGACGCCGATCGGGGCTTCAACCAGAATCGCGTGGGCCTCGTGATAGAGCTCCTGGCAATTCTTGCCGGGCTTCACCGTTTTCTTCAGATGGTCAAAGACCTTCATGATGTAGGTCCAGGCAGTTTGCTGCACATCGGTCGGCTTCTGGTTGACCGCAATGGCCCGGCAAGTGTCCGCAAAATATCCACGGCAGGCCGGACCGAGATCGAGGATATAGAGTTCGCCATCCTGAGCCGTTCGTCCCCCGCGTGGAGCGCCGCCGCGAGCACCGCAAGCGAAGTCGTTGCCGTCCGGATGGTCCGACATCTTCTCGCCAATCTCATCCACGGCCGCGGACTGCAGGCGATTGAAGACTTCGAGTTCCGAGATTCCTGGTTTGATGATTTCTCGTGCCAGGGCATACATCTTGCCGCAAGCCGCGATGGCTTTCTTCAGCCGGGCCAGTTCGTCCGGATCTTTGCGGCGGCGAAGGCGGTAGAGGACCGGCTCGATTTCCACCCGCTCGCCGGTGAGGGGCTGGAAGTGGAGGCTGAAGCTAGAGAACTCCACGCCGATCCGCTTGGGAGGCTCCCGGCCGGCGAGAGCTTCCAAGAGGGCTTGCGATGATGCCTGCCGCTGGTCGTTGCGAAGGGTGCTATGCCACTGGGCATCGTAAGTGACGACCTCGTCCGCTGCCGCTTCAAGCACCGGCTTTTTCGGGGCGCAAAGCGTGAGATGCCCGTCCGCCCATAAAGCCGCTGCCGGGGACATGACCCAGGGAAAGCGGGGTCCGCAGAGCCACTGGACGTGCTGGGTCTGCGTCACAATGACGAGGTCCAGTTGCAGCTTTTGCATCTGCTCCAGCAGCCGTTTTTGGCGGGAGCGGCAGAAATCGGCATTGAAATCGAGGTCACTCATGGTAGGTTCCTGGAAGAGGAATTAACCTATCTTCATTGACTGCTTCTTGCCAGCGGGCGGACATTCTCCCTACGATGCGTGCGCGGACCATTGCCATCGGCGACATTCACGGCTGTGCGGCGGCACTGGCGGCGGTGCTGGCGGCGATTAAGCCGGCGGAGCAGGACACGCTCATCTTTTTGGGGGATTTTGTGGACCGGGGCCCCGACAGCCGCGGCGTGATTGAGCAGGTACTCGCGCTGGAAAAACAGTGTGGCCTGGTGACGCTGCTCGGCAATCATGAAATCATGTTTCTGGACGCCCTGGAAAAAGGTGCCGAAGGGGCCGGCTGGCTGCAATACGGCGGCCGTGAGACTTTGGCCAGCTACAACTGGGACATTCGCAACTTTCCCGACCCTCACTTGGACTTCATCCGGGGCCTGAAGCGTTATCACGAAACGGCCACGCACTTTTTCGTCCACGCCAATTACATCGCCGACATCCCCCTGGCGGAACAGCCGGACTATGCGCTTTTTTGGGAACACCTCTTTGAGTCGCCCCCGGCTCCCCATGAGAATGGCAAGACGGCCATCGTCGGCCACACCGCCCAGCGGAGCGGCGAAATCCGGGATTTGGGCCACGTCGTCTGCATCGACACCTATTGCCACAGCGGCGGCTGGCTTACGGCGCTGGATGTGGATACGGGAGAAGTGTGGCAGGCGGATAGGCAGGGGCGGATGAGAGATTGAGACTCCATGATGCCTGTAGTTCGGGTAAGTTATTATGGAGTTAACGATGGCTGCGAGAATTGAACTTGCGCGAGGTGAGGCCGATGATCAAGACGGTGGAGCATCTGCTGGATGAATTGGACATTAACCTCGATGACTTAGCCGTGCGATCGGGCCTGACCATCGAGCGAACCCTGGCCATCGCCGACGGCCGCTGGACGCCGAGTCCGCAGGAGCGCGAGAAGCTGGCAGCCGCTTTGGGTGTTGCCGTCTCGGATATCAGTTGGGGACACACCATGAATCCGCGCAACGTCCGTTATGGGCGGTTTGGACTCAAAGAAGATTTCTAATACGAAAGCGGAAGGCGGAAAGCCGAAAGCGGAGAGAGGTAAAGGGAGTTGTGGCTCAGACCGTAGAAGACCTTTGTCGGGATCGAGAGATTACCTACGTACAGCTCGTCGAAAAAAGCGGTCTGGAGGAGACTCGCGTGCGAGCCATTCTGCTCCAGCGCTGGACCCCAAGCCCCGCGGAGCGGCAGAGAATTGCCGCCGTCTTTGGTGTCACACCCGAGGATGTTGTCTGGGGACACGCGACGCCGATCCAGCATTTGTATGGGTCGGGACCGGGGTAAAAGGAGAGAAACTCACTCCGGATGCGGCCGAAATGCTGCCCGCAGTTCGCCGTTGTGCGGTTCCAAGCGAGTGACGACGATCGGTCCCGCGCGGCCATCTTCAAGCTGCAAGAGATAGTGCCGTTCGAGTTCCAATTCCTGAGCCTCCTGCTCGGAGAGGCAGAGCCTGCCCGAAAGCATCCAATCGGCATGGCCCTCCAGCGGCTGTTCTTCCTCAAGCTCGACATGCACATGGTGCAGGCGGGTGCCTCCCAGCAAAAGTTCACCGTGAGATTCGTGCATGTCTGGGCTCCTAAAGTAGTCCGCTCACTCCGTGAGCGGACATAGCTTGCTGCTGAGTCTGATAAACACCTGGTTCTATTTCGATCATGCCTGCACACGGAGTGTGCGGGCTACTAATTCTGCACCACAATTCCTTCCGCCAGGGCGGCAGTGAAGATGTCCTTGGTGGTGCGGATTTTGGACTTGTCGTCGAGGGCGAGGACCGGAGGATCGAGTGACTCGATGATGCCATTCACCCAGCCGCCGCCGTCTTTGTATTTGATGCGGCTGCCGACGGAGAGCGCGCCGCTCTTCGGGCCGTGGCCGTTGGAACCGTTCGCACCGTTGGCCTTGGCGGGAGCTTCCGCGGGTTTCTTCGCCGGTTTTTCAGCAGCAGGTTTGCCGCCGCGAACGCCGGCCAATTCCTGCAGGATGTGCCAGTTCTCCAGCCGGTCTTGCTTGGCACGAAGGAGCGTTTCGCTGGGGTTGCCGTCTTTGTCAAAGTGCTTGACAAACCGCCCCTCGCTCCGAGCAAAGTCGATGAAGTCGACAACCTCGCCAGTCTTGGGGTTGGTCCACCAGTCTTCATTAATGGCCGGATTCCCTTGCAACGAGATATGCTCGCGGATGGTGTCGCCTTTGCGCGGATCGTAAATCACCAGCGGAAAAGCCCGCGTATCCACCGCCAGGCGAGCCTGGTCGGTTGCCATGTTGTCCGCCACGCCATGCTCCGGCTGGCAGGTGGTGTAGCAGGAGATGAGTGCTGGGCCGTCAAATTCCATCGCGTCGAGAACGCAGCGATAGAAATGATTGATGTGGGCGCAGGTCGTCTGAGCGACATACGTCCGCGGGTGCATCATCGCGATCTGAGCGATCTCCTTCCGTCGCTCTTGCTTGCCGTCCACGGTCTTGCCATGCACGCTCATTTTCGTGTTCTGGCCGGTGTAACTGGCTGTGGAAGCCTGCCCGCCGGTGTTGGAATAGACCTGGGTATCGAGCACGAATACCTTGACGTTCATTCCCGAGGCGAACAAACGGCTGAGGGACTGGAAGCCGATGTCGAACATGGCCCCGTCGCCGCCGATGCACCAAATCGGCTTGTGTCCCCATCCCATCTGGTCCCAACGGGCACGAACCCCCATCGCCGTGGCGGGGGCGTTCTCAAAGAGCGAATTGATCCAGGGGACGAGATACGGATTGTACGGATATGTGGAGGTATAAACCGTATTGCAACCCGTCGCGGCCACGAGAGCCCAGTCATCCTTGTGCTTCGCGCCGGTCGCCGAACAGAGCATCCGCAAAGCTGTTCCCTCGCCACAGCCGGCACAGCTCCCCGCGCCGCCGACGTAGATATGGGTCTGCTCCTTGAGCATCATGTCGATGAGGAGGCTGTCGTTGATGTAGCGATCGTCCGAAGGACCGACCTGCTTGAAGAAACGGTGCGTCTTGCGGACGCTGGTCATCACCTCCTCGGTCTTGGGAATCATTTTCAGAGCGTTATCGTCGCAGACGGTGACGCACTCGGCGCAACCCTTGCATTTGCTCGGGTCGATGATGATCCCAAACAGGCCACCTTCGCCCGTCTTTTTTGCCGGCCCGTCGTAATACTTCCGCGTCTTGCTCCACTGAGTGCGGAACGCTTCTCGCTCGGAGGGATCGATGGAAGCGATCCGCTTCTCAAACTCCTTCTCGCCAATCACCTTGCCGAGAATGGCCGTATCGGGGCAAAGAGTGACGCAGTCCATGCAGCCGGTGCAGTTTTCCTGGATGTACTCTGGTATGTCTGGGGCGATGTAGCTGAAGTCTCGCAGCGTGGCCGTGCCGGCGGGAATCAGCGAGCGGGCCAGCGGGAGATCGGCTGGCAGACCGATTTCCGCCGAGCCGTCTTCGTAGGCTCGAATCGTGCGGTTGTTGAAGTCGTCTACGTCCAGCATTGGAAGCGTGACCCGCTTGTAACCCGAGTCGACCAGTGTCCCGTACGAATTGTTATTGTACGGGTCTCGCTCATTCGCTTCGTTCATGGAGGGTAAGGTTTTCGCACTCATATCGTCGTACTCCGGAGAGGTTTTGCTGCTTATTTGGTGAAAGTTCTATTTACTAAACGGCTACTGGTTCGCGGGTCTTCTGAATAATCTCCTGCGGCACTTCGCGGAGTTGTTCGTAGCCTCGCTTGACGCAGTTCATGTTGTCTTGCACCACGCGGTCACCTCGTTTGCCGAAGTATTTCCGCAGGGCCTTTTCGACGCCTGCGTAAACTTGCTCGGCGTTCATGTTGCTTTGCGTGCCGTAGGGGGTGAGCTTGAGGAACGCCCCGAGCAGCACGATCCCTTGCATGCGCATCTGCAAGTCGGCGACCGAGGCGACTTCGCGGGCGATTTGCACCATATCGGCGTAGTAGACGTGGATTTTCTTCTCCTGGATCGTCTTTTTGTGATGTGCGGGAATTCGCTGCCAGACGTCCGCCGGATCCGCATAGGTCGATTGCATGATGATGGAACCACCCTTCACGAGCCCGACGAGCGGATTACCGCTGAACAGGGCCGTCGTGTCGTTGAGCACAACGAGATCCACGTCGTTAAGCTCGCTATGGAGCAAGATGTGGTTGTTGGAAATGGTCAGGTAATACGTCGTCGGCAGTCCCTTTTTCTCCGAGCCGTACTTGGGATAGGCCTGCACGTCTTTGCCGAACACATCGCCGGCAATCGTGGCGATGACCTTGTTCGTCGTGACCGAACCAAAGCCGCCGATGCTGTGACCTCGCATCGAGAAGGTGCCGGGGCCGCGCAAATCCGGATCGTCTGTCACTTTCAGGGCCAGGGCGTGGTCGATGCCGACGCAGAAATAGTCCTGCCCTTCCTCCATCATGTTTTCGACCACCGCAATCAAATCCCCCGGCCGCACATCGCGGCTGCCGAGGCCCGCCGAGCCGTTGTAGATTTGCGGAATGCGGCTGACTTTCTCCTGGCCGTTCTGCCCGTTGGCGGCGTCGCAGAAAGCGGCTTTGATTTCGCGGGTGAGGTGGTTGCCGGTGGTGGAGAGAGGATCGTCCATCCGCTCGAGCACAGCAAAGGCTTTGCAGTTTTTCAGGGCGTCCACGATCTGGACCATCGGGAAAGGCCGGAAGCAGACGACGTTGAGGCAACCGACTTTGATTCCTTTGTCTTTCCGGAGGTAATCCACCGTGGTCTGCGCCGTCTCCATATAACTACCCATGCCGACGATGATGTAATCAGCGTCTTCGCAGCGGTACGGCATGACGAAGTCGTACTTGCGGCCGGTGTTTTTGTAGAACACATCAAACGCATCCCGCAGGGCGGGGCCGACCCGGTCGTAGTACCACCGCTGGGCGATTTTCCCCTTCATGTACGAGTCCTGGTTCTGCACCACACCGGACATGATCGGATTGGCGGTATCCATCAGGTTGAAGAGCTTCTCCTTCGGACTGCCGATGAATTCCTTCATGAACTCCTTCTCGCTGAGCAGCACTTTCTCCACGGTGTGGGTGGTCAAAAAGCCGTCCTGAACGGAGAAAAACGGCGTGAACGAGGCTTCCGCTGTCCGCCGAGCGATGAGGCACAAGTCGGATGCTTCTTGGGCGTTGCGGGCAAAGATCATCCCCCAGCCGCAATCGGCGACGCTCATCACGTCGTCATGGCCCGCATGGACATTCAGTCCTTGGCTGGTAAGGGCTCTAGCGCCGATGTTCATTACCACCGGCAAGCGCTTGCCCGCGATGGTGTAGAGCACCTCTTTCATCAGGACGAGGCCCTGGCCACTGGTGAAATTGGTTACCCGCCCGCCGGTCGCCGCGAAGCCTTCGCAGAAGCTCGCGGCAGAGTGCTCACTCTCCGGCTCAACGAACAGGAGCAAATCCCCCCACAGATTCTTCCAGCCGTTCATCACGGCGGCGTTATATCCGCCACCCATCGTGGTCGAGCTTGTGATCGGGAACGCGCCGGCTCCCTGCGTCACGTTGATTTCGACGTGGACAACGGCATCCGCGCCGTCGCAGGTGGTGGGAATGCCGGGGTAGGGAAACACCTGGGCCCGCGCAGCGGCCAATTGATCTTCGGTCATCGCCAACTCCGTATCGAACGAGCGTTTGACGAAGCGATCAGCGCTCCGCCAAAGGCGCGCAGAAGGATGGAATTCTCCGCAAGCGGTCCATTTTGACCACCGCGGTACTCACGACGCTTTGTTACCTGGCCCGTCCTCGATAAGTCGTGGACGAACCACCCCTATCATTAGCCGTGGGAGTGAAACTCTCGCGGCGGCAAATGGCAATCAAGCGATCGTGCGGTCTGCCGAAAACGAAGATGCGTATCAAAGCGAATGCCCAAAACGCGGCAGACCGGGCGACTTGCACGTAACCTAAAGCAACGCCAACCAAAAGTCAAACTTATTCTCGCTCCGAAAGAATGACATTCTGTTAGGAATCGGGGAGCTGGTTTTGGTACACTGGAATCAGGCCCGCCAGTCGCCCGCCCGGTAACACCCGCCCAGCATCCAGCCATCCAGTCCCATGCACCGGTTTTGTTTTTGCCCTGTATTCGCATGCATCGTGGCGGCATGCCTCGGAATGCCGGCGGCCACGGCGAGTGCTGCTCCGCTCGACTTCACTAATGACATTGTCCCCCTCCTAAGCAAACAGGGCTGCAATAGCGGGTCCTGCCATGGGAAGGCAATCGGACAAAACGGGTTCAAGCTTTCGCTGTTCGGATTTGACCCGGCGTTTGACTATGCGGCCTTGGTGCATGAAGGGCGAGGGCGACGGGTGAGTGCAGCAGCCCCAGACGATTCGCTGATGCTTCTCAAGGCAGCCGGCGGAATGGCACATGGCGGCGGCGTCCGGTTTGGAACGGATTCGGACTCCTATATGCTGCTGAAGCAGTGGATTGAACAGGGGGCGCCGTGGGGAGCGGAGAATGCTCCCCGAGCGGTGCGGCTGGAAGTGAGTCCGGCGGAACAGATGGTCTCGGGCAAGGCTGAATTTCCGCTCAAGGTAGTCGCTCATTTCTCAGACAGCACCACCCGCGATGTGACGGCGACTGCCCGCTATGACAGCCAGCAGCCGATGATGCTGGAGGTATTGTCGACTGGGCTCGTCAAAGTCGTAGCCGCGGGCGGCTCGCCTGCTGGCTCTTTTGCGGGTGCGGCATCCACACAAGAAAAGCCTACAGGCGGGCCGCCTGTGGCTATGGGTGAAGGCTACATCATGATCCGCTACGGGGATCTGGTCGCCTCCAGTCGCATCACACAACCATTTGGACCGGAACTCCCCGCCGACGCATACGCCAGCTTCCAGCCTAAGAGCTTCATCGACGAATTGGTTCTCGCGAAATGGAAAAAACTCCACATCGCTCCCAGCCCGGCTTGCAGCGATGAAGAATTCCTGCGGCGGGTTTGTCTGGACGTTATGGGGACGCTGCCGACTCCGCAGGAAGTACGCGACTTTCTGGCGGATACCGCACCTGACAAACGAGACAAGCTCGTCGAGCGGATGCTTGAGCGTCCCGAATATGCGGACTACTGGGCCCACCGTTTTGCCGAACTGCTCCGGGTGAAGGTCGGCGATTCCAGCTTCAAGGATCACACGGTCAAGTTCCACGGCTGGATTCGGCAGTCGCTGGCGGACAACAAGCCGTACGACCAGTTCGTCCGGGAAATTCTCACGGTCGCCGGCAAGCGGGCGGACCATCCGCAGATGGACTGGTATCGCCAGGCGATTACCAACCAGGTTCGCGTGGAAGACACGGCCCAGGCGTTCCTCGGCCTGCGAGTCTCGTGCGCAAGCTGCCACAATCATCCGTTCGAGAACATCAGCCAGAGCGACTACTGGCGGTTTGCCGCGTTCTTTGCCCGCGTCGGCTCCGTGACCTACGGCAGCGTCGATGAAATCAAGCTCGACGAAAACGGCATGGTCAAACATCCCCGCAGCGAGCAGCCGCTCAAGCCGCGGGGCTTTGGAGCCGCTTACGGCACGCCGGAAATTGAATACGTCAAAGGGGAAGACCCTCGGCTGAAGCTGGCGGACTGGATGTCGGCCGGCGACAATCCGTATTTTGCCCGAGCCATTTGCAACCGACTGGTCGGGCATTATTTGGATATCGGCCTCGTCGATCCGGTGGATGACATGCGGGCTACAAATCCGGCCAGCAATCCTGAACTGCTCGACCGGCTGGCCAAAGACTTTGTGGAGCACAAATTCAACCTGAAGCATCTCGCAAAGCTGATCATGACCTCGCGGGTTTACTCGCTGTCGACCAACCCGACGGATGCCAACAAGCTCGACACGCGGAACTACGCCCGGCACTATCCCCGCCGCCTTTCGCCGCATGTGCTGATGGACGCCATCGCGGGCGTCACCGGCGTGCCGACGAAGTTTGACGACTATCCCGAGATCAAGAAGGCTGTCCTCCTCCCCAACGAAAAAGGACGCAGCGACTTTCTCGACATGTTCGGCCGCAGTAGCCGCGATACGCCGTGCGAGTGCGAAACGAGCTTGTCGCCGAACCTCTCGCAGGTCCTGTATCTGTTGCATTCCGACGAGCTTCAGCGAAAACTCGCCGACAAAGACGGCATCTGCACCCAGCTCGCCAAATCCGGCAAATCGAGCGGCGAAATCGCCGACGAGCTATTCCTCCGCACCTTCAGCCGCCTCCCGCGGGCCGAAGAACGCGCCGAAGCGGAATCGTTGCTCGATACGGCGAAAGACAAGCAGCCGGTGATTGAGGATTTGCTCTGGACGCTGATGAATTCGAAGGAATTTTTGTTTAGCAGGTAGGAACCTATGACTTCATCCCTTCATATCTCCCGCCGCGGATTCATTCGTGCCGGGGCGGTTTCTTTCGGCGGCATCGGGCTGGCGAACTTGCTGCGGAGCGAGGCTGCGGCGGGGGTTTCGGCTGCGGCGGATAAGCGGAGCGTGATTTTGCTTTGGCAGCCGGGGGGGCCGAGCCATTTGGATATGTGGGATATGAAGCCGGATGCGCCGCTGGAATATCGGGGGGAGTTTACGAGCATTCCCAGCGACATTCCTGGCTACCGCGTCAGCGAATTGATGCCAAAACTGAGCCAGATGTGCAACAAGCTGGCGATTCTGCGGTCGGTGCATCACACGATGAACGAGCACTCGCAGGCGACCCACACTGTGCTCACTGGATACGCTCCCATCAAGGGAGACCCGCTACAGGAAGCCCCCAGCGTCGGGAGCATCGTGGCCAAAGAGCTCGGTTGGCGGGCTGGGCTGCCGGGATACATTGCCGTGCAAGAGGCAATCACGCACGGCCGCAGCGGATACCTGGGCGTCGCGAACGATCCATTTGAAACTTTCGGCTATCCGACGAGCCCTAGTTTCCGAGTCCGAAACCTGACAGCGGCGGACGGCATCAAAGTTGAGCGGGTTACCACGCGAAAGAAGATGCTCGACAAGTTCGACACGGTCCGCCGCGATGCCGACGCCAGCGGGGCCATCGGCGCGATGGACGAATTCCGCCGCCAGGCGTTTGAACTGGCAACCAGCCCGCAAATCCAGGAAGCTTTTGACCTCAACAAGGAATCCGACAAGACCCGCGAGCGGTACGACAAGATGAGCGGTTCGGGGCAAGGGGCGCTGCTCGCCCGCCGGCTCGTCGAGCGTGGAGCCCGCTTCGTCACCGTCAGCATGACCTTCGCCAAACCGTGGGACTCGCACGTTGACAACTTCACCGCCCACCGGCAGAACGTGCCCGGTTATGACTATACGGCTTCGGCCCTGCTCGAAGACCTGGCCAACCGCGGGCTGCTGGAAAACACTCTGGTTATTATTGGCGGCGAATTCGGCCGGACGCCACGAATCAACGACAAAGCCGGGCGCGACCACTGGGCGAGCTGTTACACCACCGTGCTGGCCGGCGGCGGCGTAAAGCCGGGCATCATCCTGGGCTCCAGCGACGCCCTGGCGGAACTTCCCAAGGACCGGCCAATCTTCCATCAGGACATCATGGCGACGATGTATCACCTGCTCGGCGTGGACTACACCAAAAGCTACCTGAACGAAGCGAACCGCCCGGTGCAAATATTGAACTACGGCAAGCCGATTGAGGAGATTTTGTAGGTGGCAGGTTATGTCCCCATTCATCGAAAGAAGCGAGATCGCCTCGAGAGGTTGGAGGATGAGCTGCGGCGGCTGATGGCAAGGGGAGCGCCCGAGGATGAATTGATCGTCGCCGCACTCGCCATTCAGCAGGGACGAATTCGTGTATTACCAGCAAGACAGAACAAGAACAAAGAACGCACTGCGAGGGAGCGAGAGGAATTTCTGGCCGATGCGGCAAGGATTAAGGGGATCCTGACGCTATCTCCCGAACAAATCCTGGCCGAGTACCGACTCGTTCATCATTGATGTCTAGTATCGTTTATGTTTTAACTTACTGGACACTTAGTATGAAAGTGCCAAAGTGTATAATACTGGATGGGTAGCGTCGTCTCTCGTGGAGTGCCCTTGAGGTTGGCCCGATGTATTTGAGATTTGAGATTTCTGATTTGAGATTTCCCACCCGGAGGGTGTTGATAAACCCGGGGGGTTTACCAACACATCTTTCGCCACGGGTCGGGGTGGGCTGTTGTTTTACCCGGGGGGATTACCAACAGATCTTTCTGTCGTTCCTGCTACTGGCCCTTGCCGTCAGCACGCTGTCAGCGGCACCCATCGCCATCGAAGTTCCCACACGCGACAAGCCGGTGGACTTTGAGGCGGACGTGCTGCCTATTCTGCGGGCGAACTGCATTGCCTGCCACAGCGAGCGGAAGCATGAGGCGGGGCTGATTCTGGAATCGCCCCAGCAGATTGCCAAAGGGGGAGAGAGCGGGCCGGCCGTTGTCGCAGGGAAAGGCGGCGAGAGTCTGCTGCTGAAAGTGGCGGCTCATCAGCAGGAGTCGTTCATGCCGCCGGCGGACAATCAGGTCGGGGCGAAGGTGCTGACACCTGCACAGCTTGGCCTTCTCAAGCTCTGGATTGATCAGGGGGCGGGCGGAACCGTCTCCGCGGCTCGAACCATTCGCTGGCTGCCGTTGCCGCAGGGATTTCAGCCCATTTTTGCGACGGCCGTAACTCCTGATGGCCAGTATGCCGCCTGCAGCCGCGGGAACCAAATTGATGTTTACCATGTGCCGACCGGCAAGTTGGCGGCCCGGCTTATTGATCCGGCGGTCCAGTCTTCGCATACCGATGTTATTCGTTCACTGGCCTTCGACCCCAAGGGTGAGCTGCTCGCCTCCGGCGGATTTCGAGAGGTGAAACTCTGGCGGAGGCCACGAATCTCCGTCAAAGCCGAATGGCCCCAGGACGCGCCGCTTACGGTAATTGCCCTGAGCCCTAACGGCATGCTCGCGGCCTTCGGCGATGAGACCGGCAAAGTACGGATTGTGGAAACTGCGAGCGGGATGACGAAGCAGGCGATTGCTGCCCATTCGGCGGCGGTTACCGGACTGGCTTTCTCTGCCGATGGGGCGGTCGTTTATTCGGCCTCGACGGACAAAACCCTCAAGGCCTGGAACGCCGCCAGCGGAGCCGCAGTGGGAATTCCAGCGCAAGCGGCAACGCCAATTGGTGCGCTGGTGAGTCTGAAAAACGGCGAATGGCTCGTCACCGGCGAAGAGGGTGGCAACCTCCACGTCTGGGACGCGAAAGCTCTCCGCGAAACGGCAGCCGGGGCGGATCTCAAACCCTTAAAGGAAATCAAGACTCATGGAGCGGCGGTAACGGCGCTCGTAGCGCTTTCCGGCCCAACCAATGAAGTATTCTCAGCGGGAAAAGACGGACTCATTCGCCGCTGGGACGCAGCCGGTGGAAATCAGTTCAAGGAATGGCGGCACGATGCGCCGGTGTTTGCCCTCGCCGTTAGTGGTGATGGCAAGCGGCTGGCCTCCGCGGGGGAAAATCACGTTGTTCGCCTCTGGAATTTGGAGAAGGAAGGTGAGCCGGTTCAGATTCAAGGAGATCCGCGCCTGGCGGAAAAGGTCGTTCAGGCGGAAGCCGCAGTTGCCTTCGCAAAGTCGGCACTAGACCTCACGAAGAACGACATCAAGTCCTACGAAGGGACGGAGCGGATGGTGATGGTGCGGGCCATGGACGTGAAGAAGGCCGAGGAGGAGAAAGTCAAAGCGGAGAAGATGCTGGAGGAGAAAAAGCAGGCCTTGGAAAAAGCGAAGGCCGAGAAGAAGGATGCCAAAGCCCTTGAACAAGCGGAGGCTGCCGTCGCCGAGGCGATGACCGCCGTGCAAGTCGCGGGGACTATCATCGAACGGGCCAAAGTGGTCTCCGAGCGGGCCGTCGCCGATTTCGCCGCCGCTCAGAAGCTGGCAGCCGATTATGAAGCCACACTCAAACAGCAAACGGATGCGAAAGATGCTGCCGTGAATGCCGCCAAAGCGCCGCGGCCGGTGAAGTCCCTCGCATTTTCGAGCGACAATCAGCGGCTGCTCGTTGGCTGCGAAGATGGCGTGATTTGCGCGTATGATGCCGAGCGCGGGACGCCGCTCGAACATCTGGTGAGCCACAAAGCAGCCATTCGCGGGCTGACTCCAGTGGGAAGTGAGAATCTACTTTCCATTTCCGCCGACAAAAAGGTGATTCTCTGGAATGCCCCGACTACATGGAAGCTGGAGCGAACGATTGGTGGCTTGGAACATCCCGAACTGCTTTCCGACCGCGTCCTCGCCCTTGATTTCAGCCCCGACGGCCAACTTCTCGCCACTGGCGGCGGCATCGCTTCGCGTTCGTCTGAAGTGAAGCTCTGGAATGTCACTAGCGGCCAATTGGTTCGCTCGCTGCCGCAACCGCATGAAGATACCGTCTTTGCCGTGAAGTTTTCGCCCGATGGCCAGCACCTCGCGTCAACCAGCGCTGACCGGATGGTCAAGGTCTTTAGCACCGCGAGCGGCGAACTCGAAAAGACCTTCGCCGGCCACTCCGCCCATGTCCTCGGCGTCTCCTGGCACAGTGGAGGCAAACTACTGGTGAGCTGCGGCACCGACCGTACTCTTAAGCTATGGGACTTCGAGAAGGGGCTGCCGGTAAGGACCATGAAGGGCTCGACCTATCAGATTGGGCCTTACAAAGGAGAAGTCACGAGCGCGACGTTCATCGGCTTGAGCGAGCAAATTCTGGCTTGCTCCGGCGACGGCACCGTCCGGCTCCACCGCAGCAGCAGCGAGAACGACATCCTGACTTTCGCCGGCGCGAAGGGTTATCAATACTCCGTCGCTACAAGTCCGGATGGACAAACCCTCGTTGCCGGCGGCAGCGACGGTGTGCTGCGAATCTGGTCTGGACAGAACCGCGAGCCCAAATGGGCGATTGTGCGGGAAACTTTCAAATAGCCTCAACTTGCCAACAGTCAGACGGGACTCGAAGGAAGAAGTACTGGCGGAATTTGCAAGCAGCCAGCAGCCTAATTTACAAACATGAACTCATTGCTATTGAGCAGCAGGCGGCAGGTGTTCGCGAGGCCGTGCTTGTCGAGATACGCGCGAAGAGGACCGGCTTCGGCGGGGCGAGGGGGACGCAGAAGAGTGAGTTCGTAAAGGCGGGTGATTTGGGCGTCTGGATTGTCACCCGCTTCGCTCCGAATTCGGTCGGCCAGACGCTCGCTTTGGCGAATGACGAATTTGTCGTTGAGCATCGTCAAAGCTTGCAGGGCGGTGACGCTGACCGTGCGAGCCGGCGTGAGCTGTGAGGCGTCGGCACAGTCGAGGGATTCCATGAAGGGATCGGGGAGCGTGCGGAACACAAAGCGGTAGACGCTGCGGCGGTAATTGGCCGGGTCATCCGGATTGAAGTTCTGATAATCGACGTTGGGAGTGACGTGAATGCCCGGCGTCTGAATGAACTGCCGGACGGATTTGCCCCCCATCGCCAGGTCCGCCGCGCCGGCGATTTGCACCAAGGCGTCATGCACCTGTTCGGCTTCCAGGCGGGAGCGGTGCATTCGCCAAAGGTATTTGTTGTCCGCGTCGATTTCGGCGTTGTGCGGATTGTGGGCGGTGCTTTGCCGATAAGTGCTGCTCGTCACGATGCGGCGGTGGAGCGTTTTCAAAGAGCCGCCACTGGTTTGCAGCTCAAGTGCCAACCAATCGAGAAGCTGCGGGTGGGTGGGTGGCGAACCCATTTTGCCGAAGTCGCCGGGCGTATCGACCAGTCCGCGGCCGAAGTGATAGTGCCAGACCCGGTTGGCAATCGACCGCCAGGCGAGAGAGTTTCTGTTGTCGCTCGTCCAGCGAGCCAATGCGGCGCGGCGCTGGCCTTCTTGATTGGCATCTTCCATCGAAAGTTGAGCCGGGTTGTCTTGGAGAAATCCGAGCGCCGCCGGCCGCGCCTCTTCGAGCGGCTGGTTGATGTCTCCCCGCTTGAGGACGTGGATGATCCGCGGTTTGTCGCCAGGTTTCAGTGGGCTGGTGCCGGCGTAGATCATTTGCTGCGGCGGCAGAGCGGCGAGGTCGCGGTCGCATTTTTGCGTGAGATAGAAGACGGCCAGGTCGGCTTTGTGAATGTTCGTCCGTTCCGCCGGAGGGACGGCTATGGCCGCGGCGACGGCAGCCGGTAATGCGGCGACATCCAGCGGCAATGGTAGCGGGGAAGTGGTCAAACTCAGCCGCGGGCGGCCAATCGTGTGTTGCCGGCCGTGAAGCTGCTTCAGTTCAATCGTCAGGAGTACGCCCCCTTCGGTCTTGAGTGGCTCTTTGAACTCGACGATCGCCTGATGCGGTTTACTTTCCTGCGGATCGATCCCCCAGGCCGTATCGGGATTTCCATCAATGGCCATCGCAATCGTCCAGCCCGCCTGATCGAAATCGGCTTTTGGATTCTGCAAGCCGACTTGAGTTTTTTTGGATGGATCGCTTCTGGGGGCGGCACTGACGGCAACTTCGCTGAGGTGCAAATTGCCGTTGCTCGGCTGCCGGCCTGGACCTTGCTTAGGGAGCGAAGGGTCGGTCAGCACTTCCAGTTTGAGGCCCGTCAAAGGCTTGCCATCGAAAGGAATGGTAAAGGCATAGGTATCCTTTTCCGGTGTCGCGCCACTTGCCATGTACGAACCGTCCGGCTGCTTCGTGAGAGTCGTCCCACTGTCGGATTTCACCTCGGTAGCTTCCGCAACTTGCCAGACCGACCTTGCGGCAGTGACGGAGTCTTCCCAATTGGCGATTTCAGAGTGCAACTCCGCCGCGAGTAGCGAGGGATCCAGTTTTTCGCGGAGGCCGGGCAGGCTCCCTTTGAGTTGGAGCAATTCCTTCCGCCGTGCCGACATCTTGGGATCGGGGTCGAAGACTCGATCCGCCTTCTCAATGGCCGCGAAGACCGCCTGCAAATTGTAGTAGTCCTTTTGCGAGATGGGGTCGAACTTGTGATCGTGGCACCGGGCACAATGAACGGTCGAGCTGAGGAAGGTACTGGCGACCGTGGTGACGATGTCGTCTCGGTCGATGTAGCGGGCAATCTGCCGGTCGATGCTGTCTTCGCGGATGCTTTGCAACGAGCTTTCGTCCCAAGGCCCAGTGGCCAGCAATCCTGTCGCGGCAATCGCCTGCGGATCTTCCGGCCAAAGGACATCTCCGGCAATCTGCTGCTGGATAAAGGTGGCGTAGGGAAGGTCGCTGTTGAACGAGCGGATCAGAAAGTCGCGGTACGGCCAGGAATTTTCCCGCGGCCGGTCCTGGTCGTGGCCATGCGTCTCCGCGTAATGCACCATGTCCATCCAGTGCCGAGCCCATCGCTCCCCGTGGCGGGGACTTGCGAGTAGCCGATCTACGATGCGCTCGTAAGCATCGGGAAATGCATCCGCTTGAAACGCTGCCAACTCCTGCGGTGATGGGGGCAGGCCGGTTAAATCGAATGTCACACGGCGGAGAAGTGTTCGCTTGTCGGCAGCAGCGGCAGGAATGAGGCCGCGAGACTTGATCTCTGCGAGAATGAAAGAGTCGATGGGAGTGGCCAGACCCTCACCCCGGCCCTCTCCCAGGGGGAAAGGGAGAAAGACAAGTGGTCGATACGCCCAGTGTTCCGGCCACGCGGCTCCGGCGTCAATCCACGCCTTCAAGTCGGCAATCTGCTTGGGGTTGAGTGGTTCGCCTTTCGGCGGCATTCGCTCGGCAGCATCGGAGCTCGATACCCGGCGAATCAGTTCGCTCTCCGCGGACTTGCCAGGAACGATCGCTTTCTTGCCTGATTCCAATCCGGCAACTGCCCCTTCACGAGACGTCAATCGCAAACCGGCTTCCGGCTCGGACTGGCCGTGGCATTGCAAGCACTTGGCGGTCAACAACGGTTGAATATCGCGGTCAAAATCGGCGGCCCCTAAAATTGGCGAGACAAACGCCAGCCAGACAGCCGCCATCAATAACAAGCAGGCAGGATGGCGAAAGAGCCTGAGCATGAGGATGCACCGGCGACTAGGGAGGAAACTGGCGGGAAAATACCAGTATACATGACGGCGTCGCTTATCCTACTCGTGCTCGTACTCGTACTCGTCTTTCGCCAACGCGAGGTAGACGAGTAGGAGTAAGAGCACGAGTAAGAGTAGGAGTAAGATTTAGACGGTCGCGTCCAGTGTCTACCCACCCATTGCCGGGAACATCTCTCGCACCATCGTGATCGCCGCTGGCCCGACGAGGACGACGAAGATGCCGGGAAAGATGAAGAGGACCAACGGAAAGATGAGTTGCACTGCCGTCTTGGCGGCTTTCTCTTCGGCAATCTGGCGGCGGCGGGTTCGCATGGCGTCGCTTTGCACGCGGAGGGCCTGGGCGATGCTGGAACCGAATTTATCCGCCTGAATTAGAATCGAGGCCAGCGACTTCAAATCATCCACGCCGCTGCGGCTGCCGAGTTCTTGCAGCACCTGGGTGCGGCCGCGGCCAACTTGAAGCTGCAAATTACAGAGGCTGAATTCATCCGAAATGACGCGATAGGTTCGCTTCATTTCCTCGGCGACTTTCCGCATCGCTTGATCCAAACCGAGGCCGGCTTCTACGCAGACCACCATCAGATCGAGAGCGTCCGGCAAGCCTAGAAAGATCGCTTGCTTGCGAGTTCTTCCCAGCCACCACAGAACGGCTGTGGGGAGATAAAACAGGACTCCGGCGCAAACTACGGTCCGAATGAGCGCTCCCACGGTAAAGCCCAGCAGGAAGAAAGTGATTCCGCCGCCAATGAAAAACCCCGCGGCCAGCCCAACCACCTTCAATCCCATATAAATCGCGGCAGCCGATTCGCCGCGAAAGCCCGCATGGGAAAGAGACTGCTTGATTTGACTCTGCTCATGTTCGCTCTTGGGTTGCAACGGGGCGCTCAGCGCCGGCGCTGCCGCCTGCAACATGCGGGACATGGAGGACCCGCCCTTGACTTCCGTCCGTTTGCGGCTGGAGGGGTCCGACAAGTCATCCAGCCGCTGTTCGGCGCGAGACGAGCGATTGCCCGTCCAGTCGAGGATCAGCCAGACAATGGCGGCGATGAGGCCAAAGACTGCTCCGTAGACAATCCATGGGTTCATGCCAAGCGACAGAGATTGGGCAAAGAGGACAAGCATTGCTTAAACCTTGATATTGATGATCTTGCGAATAACCAGAGCCCCGACAACTTGCATCACGATCCCCCCAGCCAGCATCTGCTGGCCCATGGGGTCGGTCACGAGCAGCATCATGTACTTGGGGTTGAGATACAGCATGACCGCGGCTAGGACGGGCGGCAGGGCTAGGAGTACGACGCCGGAGAGTCGTCCTTCACCGGTGAGAGCCTGAATCTGACCATAGATTTTGAAGCGTTCCCTCACGATGTAACCGATTTTGTCGAGGATCTCCGCCAGGTCGCCACCGGTCTGCCGTTGTAAGACGACGGCCGTGGCGAAGAAGCGCAGGTCCAGGTTGGGAACGCGATCCGTCATTTCCTCAATGGCCTGTTCCAGGGTTTGCCCCAGGTTTTGAGCCTCGTAGGCTCGGTTGAACTCGGTGGAGATTGGTTTTGGCATTTCGTCCGCCACGAGATGAAACCCCGAAGCCAGCGAATGACCTGCACGCAGTGCTCGGGAAATGAGTTCCAAAGCTTCGGGAAGTTGCTTGCCGAAATTGGCGAGGCGGCTCTTGCGCTTGAAGAAGACGTACAGAAACGGAATGAACCCCAGGAGTCCCCCCAAGGGTGCAAAGACTAGCGGTGCCCGGAAAATGGGAACCAGGAAAACTCCCAGGCCGGCGACTGCGAGCGAGATGACGAGGAATTTTGTCGGTGTCAGTGGCACATCCGCCTGCGACAGGAATGACCGCAGGTTGATGAAGCGGGCAAAGATGTCTTCCAGAACATGGGAACCTTCGTCGAGCGGGCTGGAGAGAACACTCGTGTCCTTTCTGCCCAGGGCTGGATTGGCTGCGCCGGTCAGGATTGCCAGGCGGTCTTCAACGGCGCTTTGAGCCGGGGACAGAGCGAACATGGAGGCTACGCCCGCCACCAGACAGGCAACGCCAACAAATGCCGCAGCTAAGACAAGGATAGTGAACATGGGAAACTATTGATGATGGGTAATTGGTATTTCATCCCGCGTGTTTGGCGACGGGCTTAGTCGATCAACATTTTGCGAGCCTTAAATGCGGAGGACGGCAGTCGAATACCCGCGGACTCCAGTTTGGTCATGCAACTGGGCCGAACGCCGGTCGCTTCGAAGTAGCCACGGGCCCGGCCCGTTTCGTCAATCCCCTCCTGCACGTACCGGTAAATGTCCTGCATCACGACGGTATCCTGCTCCATGCCGCAAACTTCGGTGATGTGGGTCACACGGCGAATGCCGCCTTGCAGTCGGCTGGCCTGGATCATCAGGTGGACGGCGCTGGCGATCTGTTGCCGCATCGCTTTGATGGGCATATCAAAACCGGTCATCATGATCATGGTTTCCAAACGGGCCAGGCCATCGCGCGGGGTGTTGGCGTGGATAGTGGTGAGCGAGCCGTCGTGGCCGGTGTTCATGGCTTGGAGCATGTCCAGCGTCTCCGGGCCGCGACATTCACCGATGATGATTCGCTCGGGACGCATACGCAGGGCGTTTTTCACCAGGTCCGTGGCGGTGATGGCACCCTTGCCTTCAATATTCGGCGGGCGAGTCTCCAGACGCACGATGTGATCCTGTTGGAGCTGCAATTCGGCGGCATCCTCGATGGTGACAATTCGCTCGTGGCTGGGAATAAAGCTGGAGAGCGTGTTGAGCAAGGTTGTTTTGCCGGAGCCGGTGCCGCCGCAAATGACCATGTTGAGGCGAGCTTTGATCGCCCCTTCCAGCAGCATTACCATCTCCGGGGTGAAGGCCTTGAAGTTCAGCAGGTCTTCCAGCTTCAAAGGATTGCTGCCAAAGCGGCGAATGGAAACCGCCGCGCCATCCAAGGCGAGCGGCGGAATGATGGCGTTGACGCGGGAGCCGTCGACAAGGCGGGCATCCACCATCGGGCAGACTTCGTCCACGCGGCGGCCGACCTTGGAGACGATGCGGTCGATAATCTGTAGCAGGTGGGCGTTGTCGCGGAATTCGACCTGGGTCTTTTCCAGCTTGCCGCGGCGCTCCACATAGATGTTCTTGGGGCCGTTGATCAGAATATCGCTGATGGTATGGTCCTTGAGCAGAAACTCCAGCGGACCCAATCCGAACGTTTCATCCAGCACTTCCTCAATCAGCCGTTCCCGTTCGCTCCTGTTGAGGAAAGTCTCTTCCGTGTCGCAAAGGTGCTCGACCACGAGGCGAATTTCGCGGCGCAGGACGTCTCCCTGGAGTTCGCCGACCTTGTTCAGGTCGAGCTTGTCCACGAGCTTGGTGTGAATCTTCCGCTTGAGCAGGTCGAACTCTTCCGCTTTGGCGGATTCGGCGGAGCGGGCGGGGGTCTGAGGAGCTTTGATGTTGGCCATGTCTTCACGCAAACGGGGATGGGGTAATGCCAAGTGGTCGGCGGCGCGCAAGTGGCGCACGGCAGTCCACAGTCCGTGAAAAGCATAGGTCACACTGGAGTGACAGCTTGCCAGCTACGGCGAAAGAATAGGCTGGACGAGGTACCAGTCCGGTTATGCCGGTTATTCAGATTTTGCGGGCAGCTTGGACGGCGTCGGCGCTTCGTCAGGGAAGTACCTGCTGATGAACTGTTTCCAGCCGGCGGCCGTTTTGGGGCTCAGTGGAATGGCTCGTTTTTCTTCCCAGGAACCTATGACACCAGAATTGAGGTCCAACAGGACCGTTGATTTCTTCGACCCATGCTGAAACCGAACCGCATACTTCCATTCGGGGCCGATCATCGTCACGGCTTTTTGGTTCCACCGGAAGCTGGCGTCTTCCAGTAACGAATGTCTGGCATGAACCATGCCATGTTCCCCTGTCACATCCTTAGTCTCTTGAACGTCGAAAGAGAAAGCGTTCTTCCTTTGAGTTCCTGGGGCATTCGAATGGAGGTTTGGCGGCGATTTAAGCTTAAGAATCTCAACCTTTTTAGCATCCCGAATCGCCAGGCCTCCTTCGGTCCCCCAGAATTCGAGGCTTCGCTTTCCCAGCCCCCAGTTCCACCACAGGGCAAAGCTCGCCATCGCGATGGCCACTCCAAAAATGGATAAGACAACGATTTTGCCGCGGTTATGCATGGGGTTGCCGGATTTTCCAGAGAGCTTCTCGCCAGTATGATAGTCACTTGCCAATTGCCATAGTGGCCAGCCTATTTCTCCCGGGAGCCGATCTGCCGTGGCCGACAAGTTTGACACTTACCGCGAAGCACTCGTCATGGAAACCGACACCGTCTGGCCGGCAGAATACGCCGATCTGCCGGCGGGTGAGAAGTCCCGCATCGAGGCCGAGTTGCACGCCAAGCCGGACCAGTGTGGCGACATCACCTACATCCGCACCCACAGCGGCTTCTGCCGGACGATTACGGTGACGCCCGCCGACGTGCAGCGGCTGGGGTCGTAAGTTTGGCCGGCAGTGAGGAGCTTCCCTTGTCCGAGCCGCTGACAATCTGCGTCGAACTGAGCGAGCGGAGTTATGACATCCGCATCGGCCGCGGCATTCTGGACCAGGCTGGCGAATTTGTCAGCGAACGGCTCAAGGGGAAGCATGCCGTTGTTATTACGGACGAGCACGTCCGCCAGCCGCATGCGGAGAAGGTAGCGGCTTCACTGACGGCGAGCGGCGTTCGCACGGAGACGCTCGTTGTCCCCGCCGGTGAAGAAACCAAGAGTGCCGAACAAGCGGCCAAACTTTGGAACCGCCTCTTGGAACTGGGAGCGGACCGGAAGACTTTTGTCGTGGCTGTTGGCGGTGGAGTTGTCGGTGATTTGGCCGGCTTTGTCGCGGCCACCTATGCCCGGGGAATTCCCTTCATCCAGGTGCCGACGACCCTGATGGCCCAGGTGGATAGCAGTGTCGGCGGCAAAGTCGGCATCAATCTGCCGCTGGCCAAGAATTTGGTCGGTGCTTTCTGGCAGCCCGCTGGAGTGCTGATCGACTTGGCCGCGCTCGACACCTTGCCGGAGCGAGAATACCGCAGCGGGCTGGCCGAAGTCGTCAAATACGGCGTGATTCTGGACGAGTCGTTCTTTTGTTACCTAGAGACGCACATCGCTGAAATCAACTCTCGAGACAACTCCGTGCTCGCCTATCTCATTCGCCGCTCATGCGAACTCAAGGCTCAAGTCGTCGCTGAAGACGAGCATGAAGAGACCGGGCTGCGAGCGGTGCTGAATTACGGTCACACCTTCTGCCATCCCATCGAAACGATTGCCGGCTATGGCAAGTTCCTCCACGGTGAAGCCGTGGCCATCGGCATGATGTGCGCCTCCCGCCTGGCCGAATTCGTCGGCCGCATCGATGGAGAGCTGACAAAACGACAGGAAAGGCTGCTGTCGGCACTGGGGCTACCCACAACCATCTCGGGTTTGGAGATCGAAGCCCTGATGACGGCCATGCAGCGGGATAAGAAGGCTGAAGGAGGACGGCTCAGGTTCGTGCTACCCTCACGGCTGGGACATGTCGAGTTGGTTGGGGAAATCGATCCCAAATTAGTTCGCCGGGCATGGGAGTTTTGACGGCCATAGCGGCTGGCTATATTGGGAGGTCATTCCCTCGAGCCGCCTGCTTAAGTGTGCCGCCCCATGTCGCCCTCCTCGGACCAATTCGAACAGGTTCAGCATGGTGACGATGTTCTGGCCGCCGAGCTGCGGCTCTGCATGGTGAGTGGCGTCGGGCCGCGGATGCGGAAGACGCTCCTTGATCGCTTCGGCAGTGCGGCTAACATTTTCAAAGCCGCACCGAGCGAACTTCGCGAGGTGGACGGTGTAGGGCCGAAGCTCCTGCGGGCGCTCACCGCGGCGGAGCGGGAAATCGACGTTGCCAAGGAGATCGCTTACTGCCGCGAGAACCAGATAACTTTGCTGCTGGAATCCGCCCCTGCCTATCCTCGCGTCCTGAAGGAAATCCACGACCCACCCGGCGTCCTCTTTGTGCGTGGCGAAGTCCGCCCCACAGACGCAATGGCCGTCGCCATTGTCGGCACCCGTCACGCCACCGCGTATGGCCTCGCTCAAGCGGAACGTCTGGCGTCCGGCCTTGCCCATGCCGGGTATACGATCATCAGCGGCCTGGCGCGAGGAATTGATGCCGCGGCCCATTCCGCGGCCATGAAGGCGAGTGGCCGAACGCTGGCGGTGCTCGGCAGCGGAGTCATGGAGATCTATCCGCCGGAGCATGAAAAACTCGCCCAGCAGGTAATGGAAAACGGGGCCATCATCAGCGAAAGCCACCCTCTTGCGCCGCCGCTCACCGGTAGCTTCCCGCAGCGGAATCGCATTATCAGTGGCATGAGTCTCGGGGTCATCGTCGTCGAAGCGTCCGAGCGTTCCGGCGCACTCATTACCGCCCGTCTTGCCATGGAACAGGGACGCGAAGTCTTCGCCGTCCCCGGTCGCGTCGACAGCCGTAACTCCCGCGGCTGCCACCGGCTTATCCGGGATGGAGCCAAGCTTATCGAGACTGTGGACGATGTGCTGGAAGAGTTCGGACCTCTCGTTGCTGCCGCACCACGAGAAGATGGCCGCGAAATCCGCCATCCCGTGGAACTCCAACTCAACGAGCCGGAAACAGCCGTCCTGACCGCCATCGGCAGCGACCCCACCAGCATCGACGAAGTCATCGCCGCCACCAAACTTGCGGTCCCGCAGGTCCTCTCCACGATCAGCGTCCTGGAAATGAAACGCCTCATCCGCCGGGTCAGTGGAAACAAAGTTATCCGGCTTTAATCGTCGCCTTTGGCTCCGCGAAAGTGCGTCCTTTCGCGGAGCCAAAGGCGACTATGCCCGTTGACGAAACTCCTTTCCCCCGCTAGACTTATCAAAAATCATTCACGACTGAACCCGCCTTCCAACCGGAGCTTTGAACGCCGTTGACAGAGCGAACTCCCCGCACTCCCACCCCCGCTCCTGCCGCCGCAGCCGGCAGTGATGCCGCCGCTGGCACTCCTGAAGCCCCTCCCAAGAAGACTTTCCGTGAGCTTGGGTGCTCCGACTTGATGCTCGCTTCGCTGGAGAAGGCGGGCTACGAGTATCCCACGCCGATTCAGGAAGGGCTCATTCCCCGCGCACTCGCCGGCGTCGACGTCGTCGGCCAGGCCCGCACTGGCACCGGCAAGACGGCCTCCTTCGTCATCCCCATTCTGGAGAAGTTGCAGCTTGGCAAGGACATCCACTCTCCCCAGGCGATCATCATGGTTCCCACGCGGGAGCTGGCGGTGCAAGTGCATGACGAGGCGGAGAAGCTCTCGTTCGGCCGCCGCGTTCATTGTGCCGCGGTCTATGGCGGCAAGCCGATTCGCTCGCAGATTGAAAAGCTCCGCAAGGGTTGCCAGATTGTCGTCGGCACTCCGGGCCGCGTGCTAGACCATCTCTCCCGCCGCACCATCGACTTGACGCAGCTCAAGTTTGTGGTGCTGGACGAAGCGGACCGCATGCTCGACATCGGCTTTCGGCCGGACATCGAGCGGATTCTCCGCCAGTGCCCCAAGGAGCGGCAGACGCTGCTCCTTTCCGCCACGGTGCCGCCGCCGATTGCGAAGCTGGCCCAGAAATACATGAGGGACCCGGAGACTCTCAACTTCTCCGCCGGGGACGTCGCGGTCGAAACTATCGACCAGTATTATTTTACCGTCGACCCCCACAAAAAGTTTGAATTGCTGCTGCGGCTCTTGTTCCGCGACAAGCCGAAGCAGGCCATCATCTTTTGTCGGACCAAGCGGGGCGTCGACAAGATCCACCACCGCCTCAGTAAAAAGACCCGGGCGGCGGATTGCATCCACGGCGACTTGCAACAGTCGGCCCGCGACCGGGTGATGGCCGGCTTCCGGGCGGGTCGGGTCCGGTTCCTCGTCGCAACCGACGTTGTCGGCCGCGGCATTGATGTTTCCACGATCTCGCACATCATCAATTACGACATCCCCGAGTTCTGCGACGACTATGTCCACCGCGTCGGCCGCACCGGCCGCATGGGGCGGGACGGAGTCGCCTACACCTTTGTCTGCCCCGACGAAGGTCACGAACTGACCCGCATCGAAGAGCGGATCAACCGGCTCCTGAAGCGGGACGAGTTCCGGGACTTCGAAGCGGTCGATCCCCGTTCGGTCCTCCGCGGTCCCGCGGACGCCGACGGTTCCAGCGATGCTGTCCCCGAGATCGAACTCGACCCCAACCGCCCTGTCCCGCCTCCGCCACCAACGGCGCTGATGAAACGGCCGCCAAAGAAGTACAAACGGGGCCTTTAATTGCGGCAAATAGGCCGCGCTCTTGACCTTCGGCGCGCCCAAGTCGAGAATTGATTATTCCAGCCGGGATGGAACGCCGACGTGGGGGAGACGTCAATCCGGGGGGGAGGTTCTCTCGGTGCCCTCCCCTCAAATATTAGCCTGCTCATGGCATCTCTTTTTTTGGATGTAACGACTGCCGAGGATCCGCGCGACGTGGTTCATCGGGCGGTGCAGGCGCTGGCGGAAGGGAAGCTGGTCGTTTTCCCCACCGAAACCGTTTACGTCGTTGCCGCCAGTGCATTTGACGAACGGGCCGTGGAGCGGCTCGCCCACCTTTGCCGGCATCAGGGAACCGGCCCGCTGACTCTGGCGGTGAAAAGCACGGACGAGGCTCTCGATTTTGTTCCCCGAATTCCCCGGGTGGGAATGCGACTCGCCCGCCGCTGCTGGCCGGGACCGGTGACGCTGCAATTCAATGATGGCGATAGTGACAGCCTCATTCAGCGGCTGCCGCCGAAGGTGCGGGAAGCAGTCGCTCCCGAGGGGGTGATTCGGCTGCGGGTTCCAGCCCATGATTTGATTGCCTCCGCCCTGCGGCTCCTGGCGGGACCGCTCGTAATTGCCGGTGCCCATTGCCCCGACGAGCCGGATTCCGTTACCGCCCAGGAAGTCTTGCAGAGGATTGGCAAGAAGGTGGACGTTGTCATCGACGCCGGCCGCTGCAAGCTGGCGCAGCCTTCGACGATTGCCCATGTAGACAACCAAGGCATTGAATTTCCGCGAATCGGAGCCGTCTCGGAAACCAATCTCAAGCGTCTGGCCAGTTGGATTGCGGTTGTGGTTTGCACCGGCAACACCTGCCGCAGTCCCATGGCGGAACTGCTGCTGCGAAAGAGGATTGCCGAAAAACTTGGCTGCACGCTTGAAGACTTGGAAGAGCGGGGAATCATGGTGATGTCCGCCGGCGTCGCGGCGACTCCTGGCGTCCGCCCTTCCCCCGAAGCAGTCGTGGCGATGAAGCAGCGAGGGCTCGACCTTTCCATGCACGAAAGCCAACCGCTGACTGATCGACTGGTTCGCTTCGCCGACATCATTCTGACCATGACCCGCAATCATCGTGACGCCATCGTCTCCAGCTTCCCCGAAGCCGCCGCCCGGACCCACATCATCTCCAAGAACCGCGGCGACGTCTCCGACCCCATCGGCGGTCCGGCGGAACTCTATCACCGTTGTGCCGATCAGATCGACGGATTCCTGGAGGGTTGGATGGAGGAGTTGGGATTTGAGGAAGAGTCGTAGTCGGCGTCTGAAGTAGTCGCGATCTAATTGGTTGTCTGTTTGTACTAAGTACTAAGTACTAAGTATCCTGTACTAAGCTCCATCCATCCGCCCGCTCGCCCCCGGTTACGGAAAAGAATCCGCAAGAAAAGGTCCCCCCCGGTAACTCTTCCTTGCCCTCAATCGCCATCATCTAGCAGAATCATGGCGTTTTTTGGCCCATTGACGTCGCCCTAGCCGCTCCCTCACCTCCTCCCCCACCCGCAAAGTCCGAACCAGCGGATAGTAAATCCCGTAAAATGGGATATATTTAAGGGCTGCGGACCAGGCAAAGTCGGAATTCTTAACGCAATTTCCTTTGGACCGCCGCAAAGACATCACCTACCACGGCTGGCGGATGAACCGTCTGCCACAAGCTTTTCGCCCCAAGAGACTGCCATATGCTTAATCGCCTTTCGTTGGCCGCGCTCGCCGCGCTGGCTCTCGTCGCCTCCCTCCCGGCTGACCTGCTGGGTCAAGCTGCCACTCCCGCGGCCGCGCCACCCCCCTACGCGGCTTACCTCAAAGATGCACCGCCGATTCCCGGTGTGATCACGCTGTACCGCAAGGGCAATTCGCTCTTCGCGGAACTCGGCGGAGGGGATTACGGCACCGAATATATGGTCCTCATCTCCATCTCTCGCGGCATCGCCCAGGGGCAAATCCTTGGCGGCATGAGCTGGGGATTTGGGGACGACTGGATTTGGCAGTTCCGCAAAGTGGACGAGAACGTACACATCATCCGTCGCAACGTCCGCTTCAAGGCCAACCAAGGGACGCCCGAAGCTCGGGCCGTCAGCAAAGCCTACAGCGACAGCGTTCTCTTCAGCCTTCCTATCGTCAGCAAGGGGCCAAAAGGGGGCGACCTGATTGATCTCAGCCGCGTCTTCATGAGCGACTTGCCGCAAATCGGCATGACTCTCCCCGGCTTCGGTTTTGCGGGAGACCGCTCGACGTTCGGCGCGGTGAAGGGCTTTGACAACAACGCCGAAATCGAAGTCGCCGCGACCTACGGCTCGGCGGGAACGCAGGATATCGACACCGTGGCGGACTCGCGCGGTGTGAGCATCAATGTTCATTACAGCATCAGCAAGATTCCGCAGACCAATTATCAGCCTCGCCTGGCAGATGACCGAGTCGGCTACTTTTTGACCGCCGTCAAGGATTTCTCCAGCAAGGGGGACCGCGAGCAGTTCACCCGCTACATCAATCGCTGGGACCTGCAGAAGTCAGACGCGACCGCCAAGGTTTCCCCTCCGGTCAAGCCCATCAAGTTCTGGATTGAGAAGACGGTCCCCTTCAAGTACGAGAAGGCGATTTATGACGGCATCTACGAATGGAATAAGGCGTTCGAAACGGCCGGCTTTGCCAACGCCATCGTCGTCGAACGGCAGCCGGACAATGCTACTTGGGACCCGGAAGACATCAACTACAACACGTTCCGCTGGATCACCTCCAACGCCGGTTTTGCGATGGGCCCCAGCCGCGTGAACCCGTATACCGGTCAGATTCTCGACGCCGACATTATTTTCGATGCCGACTTCCTCACTTCGTGGAAGGAAGAATTCGAGAACATGACTCCGAAGACCGTGGCCATGCTCACCAACGGCACGTTCGAGGAAACCAAGGAAGAGAAGGCCGCCCGGTTCTTCAGCCCCAAAATGGCCCGCTATGGCGAGTGCCAGCTCAACCACGGCATGTCCATGCAGTTCGCCTTCGGCTCGGCGGCCATCATGGCCAATGCCGACCCGAAGATTCAAGCGGAACAGCTCGACAAATTCATCATGCAGGGGCTCAAGGAAGTGACCATGCACGAAGTCGGGCACACGCTCGGCCTGCGGCACAACTTCAAGGCCAGCAAGTGGCTGACCATCAAAGATATGAACGACCCCGAAAAGTCCAAGAACGGCATCGTGGCCTCCGTGATGGATTACAGCCCGGCCAATATCGTCCCCAAGGATTGGAAGCAGGGTGATTATTACAGCCAGACTGTCGGCCCGTACGACTACTGGGCTATTCAGTATGGCTACACGCCCCTCGGCGGCGGCACGGCCGGCGAAGTCGCGGAGTTGAAGAAGATTGCCACACGCAGTGGTGAACTCGCCTTGGCCTATGCCACGGACGAAGACACCCGCGGCTCTGATCCTGATCCGGACAGCAACCGGTTTGACTTTGGTGCCGACCCGATGGAGTTCGCCAAAATTCGCCTGCAACTCGTCAACGAGTTGCTCCCCGGCATGGTGGAACGTGTGACTGCTGAAGGGGACGACTATACCCAGGCTCGCCGCGTGTTCAACATTCTGCTGGCTCAGCGAGGCCAGGCCCTCTACTTCGCTTCGCGATATGTTGGCGGTCTCAAGACCTCCCGCAGCCATCGTGGCGATAAAGACGGCAAGGTTCCCGTCGGCCTCGTCGATGCCAAGACGCAGCGCGATGTGCTCGGCTTGCTGGAAGAAAACGTCTTTGCCGACAAGCCTTACCAATTCTCTCCCGAGCTTTACAACTCGCTCGGCTGGAGCAATTGGAACCACTGGGGCAAAGAGCCCCCATCCCGCAAGGACTTTGGCGTGCATGACACCGTTTTGATGTGGCAGGAACGGGTAATCAGCCAACTCATCAGCCCTGTCACGCTCGAACGGCTGCACGATGGTGAAATGCGAGTTGCCGCCGATGCCGACGTCCTGACCACCGCCGAATTGATCGAACGACTGACGAAATCGATCTTTAGCGAAGTTGAAACGGTGAAGGAAGGTGACTACTCCGCCCGCAAGCCGGCCATCAGCAGCCTGCGGCGGAACTTGCAGCGGTCCTACCTGAAAACGCTGTCGCAACTGGCGATGGGGAACACCGGCGCTCCGCAAGATTGCCAGACCATCGCCTACGACCAGCTCTCGCGCCTTTCGCAGCGGATGAACGCTCTGCTGCAGAACGGCCCCGTGGCCGCCAAGCTTGATCCCTACAGCCGAGCTCACCTCCAGGAATCCAAAGACCGGATTCAAAAGGTTCTGGACGCGAAGCTGTCCTTGAATGCTCCGTAGGCAACGAGTTAGCCTTCAACCATCAACTAAAGACTCCGGAGAGAATTCTCTCCGGAGTTTTTTTGTTGCAGATTAGATCGATGCTTCGAGCCAGCCTATTGCACAATCTGCAGCGGCCGGTCGGAGGCAACCTGCACAAAGACGGCTTCGAGTTGGGCCTGGACGTTCGCAATCGGCTGGCCACCGGGAACCACAAAGGCGACTCCCCCCGTGATGTCCGCCACTTGTTGCATCAGAGCGGTGTCGGCCAAAGCTCCGACGCAGATTGTCACGACCGGGATTCTGGCACTGGCACACAGATTGGCTTCCGAGATGACCAGATTCTTGTCCGTGGTTGTGTTTCCGGTCGGACGGTTGACCACTCCGTCCGTCATCAAAACCAACATCCTGGCGGCCCCGACGCGGGCATTGTTTTGCAGGTCCACTCGCCCTTTGGTCATGCCGGCCGAAATGTTGGTGTAGGGAATATAGTGCCCCGCCTGGCGGGCGCGGCAGGTGGTCGAGATTGTGGAATAGGTATGCGTCAGTGCATGCTCCAGCACCGCAGTCCCGTCCGAATAGGTGTAGATGGAAAGGCTCACGCGGTCATCCGTGCTGTTGGTTGACAGAAAGCTCAGGAAGACATCCACCGCATCTTTCAGAGCGGTAACCGGCTGTTCGCTGCAGTTCTTCAAGGCCGGCGTTTCGCTGTTGCTATAACGGCTGGACAAGATGTAATTAACCCAGGTCAGGTAGCCGTATTTGCAGCGGTAACCGGCGGAATTGACGTAACTGTCCGTCTGCACATAATCGATGAATTCATCCCAGGAGCCGCCCGGATAGGGATATGCCACGCCGGTGAGGCCGAAGCGCGACTTGATGGAACTGTTCGAGGTGCTGGTGCTTCCGTAGCTGACCGGCGTGTAGGTGAGCGAGCCAAACGTGGGAGAGCCAAGCTGGGTGTAAATCTGCTGGATGTTGGTTTCGACAGCCGTTTGTCCGATTAAGCTGATGTTGCGGAACTGACTGTCATAGGCCATCGAGCCGGAATAATCGAGCACCAAGGCAATTTCCCGGGGCTGATACGTGGCGACGGTCTGAGCGCCCGTGTTGAACGTATTGCGACCCAGCACACGGCCAAAGAACAACGGCTGCTGCGTGAGGCTGGTCGTGAGGCGCAAGGCGTTGGGGGTGGTGTTCGTGACGGTGAACACGTGCGAGGAATTATCCCAGTTGCCAAACTCGAAGCTGGCATTTGACGCGGACAACGTCTGTCCTCCGGCTTTGTTGGACGCCAGGAAAGTCAGCGCCGCCTGCTGGGCGGCATCCGTGCCGTTGACAAGTTCACCGGCTCCGGCCAGGGCCGCTGCGTCCGTGGAAGTTTGGATCTCCGTCTTGGTGAGCGTCATGTACCCGACGTCCACCGAAAAGGCCACCATCGCCATCATGAGTATCAAGAGCAACGCGGCTAACACGGCAATCGCACCGCGGCGATTACGACTTGTGCGTCGCGGAGTTGCTCGCACGTTTGCTTGTTTGTGATTCATGGCTGGTCTGTCCTTCTGTCTGGGTTCCAAGATTCAATGCCGGCCGTCTCGCTGCAACCTGCCTGCGCCCGTCAGAGCCTAATCGGAGTCTGTTCTGCTCGGAGTACACAGATTCGTTGGCTTGCGAAGCGCCCACCACGAACTGCCAACCATTTATGAGATTGACCGCCAATCGAATGCAGCTTTGGGAAACTCACCGGGCGAACGCCCGAGCTAAATTATTCGATGACCGCAGTATCCGACTCCAATGGAAACCCTAGGTCAGAACTGCACCTTGTCAATTCCGAGTTCCATTTTCTCAACGAAACTGCATCAAAAGCGCGGCCTCGGCAATCTCCCCAACCCTTGAATTGCCTGCTATGTTAGGCGGTAACCATGGCACAATACCAATTCGACGTTTTGGTGATCGGCAGCGGCCCCGGCGGCGAAGGGGCGGCAATGCAGGCCGGCAAAAATGGCCTTAAGGTCGGTCTTGTCGAGCGGATGGATAAAATCGGCGGTGGATGCACGCACTTCGGCACAATACCCAGCAAGGCGCTGCGGTATTCCATCTTCAAGATGACGGATGTCAACTCCGACCCCATCTTTCAGGCCGCCGGCATTTCGCTGGACCTTTCGATCCCTCAGCTTCGCAAGAGCGCCGGCACCGTCATCCGCCAGCAGGA
>JBJXFF010000026.1:0-8175 GCA_046153945.1 Pirellulaceae bacterium | reverse complement strand
CTGGAACGAAGCCGAACTCCTCAACATGCTAAAAGCCGCGATTTAAGATGCGCTTGCCCTGGGTATTCCAGGAGTTCCTTTGGCATTGGCATATAATTTTAATCCAAGATTCAAGACAGTAGTTATTACATCATTGCGAGCATTGGTCCTTATTCTATTCTTGCCGTGGCGCAGAAAGTCGAGTCCCATCTACGAGTCCGTTCATCTGAAGACTTTAAACCCGAAAGGTGACCAGTGAGCAAAGGCCAGGGTTCGCCGAAGACGGAGTTGCAAACGCGGCTGCGCTCGGCGCTCGCGGCCGACGACGTCAAGGCGCAATGCCTCTGCCATCTGGAACTTGGCTCATTGAATGGCCGAAAGGGGGATTTTGTCGAGGCCGCCAATCACCAGAAGGAGGCGTGCCGGCTGGCGGAGCAATTGGACGAAGGGTTGCTCGCCATCGCCTCGGAAAACTTTGGAGTCAGTCTTGTACGCATGGGGCGTTTTCCTGAAGGAATAGTCCGTTTGCGAACTGCCGAAAGGATTTTTCGAACATCCGAGGATCGGCGGTCGCTCTGTTACCTCTTGAACAAACTGGCCGTTGCACACATCAATGCTGGGGAGACAAACGAAGCTCAAGCGTGTCTTTTGGAAGCATTCGCTCTCGCAAAGGCCGAGGGAGAGGCACGCGCTGCGAGAGATGTTTTGGGGAACCTGGGATTGTTGTCCTTGCGGCGAGGGAGGCCTGAGGCCGCACAAGCCTTTCTGAGAGAGAGCATCGCATACATCGAACAGGGGGAAGGAGGGGCGTTTGTGTTTGACATGTATAAGCGTCTTGCTCTAGCGCTTGCAGAAGCTGGGGACTCAAATTCTGCCATCGACACCCTCAAGCAATGCCTGGTAGACTTCGCTCCTCAAGGCACGTCGGTCGAACGCGGCACTGCAAAATGGCTGCTAGCGCAGCTACTTCAGGCGACCGAGCAGTCCGCTGACGCCGCGGCTCAGGCTACAAGTGCAATCAAAGAATTAAGCGATTTGGGGCACCCGTTCGTTGGTCGGATGAAAGAAGTAGTCGCCGGCTGGAAATAGCGGTCCCGGACTTTCCGCCCATGGAGCGGCAATACTATGGCTGCCCGGCTTATCGAGCTTCATCGCCATATCGAAGGGAGCATTCGACTTGCGACGATCCACGATCTAGGGCAAAAGCATCATATTGCCGGAGTGCCGGAGGGTATCGACGAGTTGCGGCGGACAATTGAGATTACGAAGTGTGTAGGAAGCCTGCCGGAGTTTTTGAAGCGGCTGGAAATTTGCCGTCTGGCGTACGTCGATCTGGATGCGTGTCGACGAGTTGCCAAAGAGTGCGTCATCGATGCGGCGCACGAAGACATCGGGTATGCCGAGTTGAGGTTCAGCCCAAGTTTCATGGCGGCCCCACACCGCCTACCCATGGATGGTGTGATCGAAGCTGTGTGCTGTGGTGTGCAGGAGGGAATCGTCGCCACTGGAATTCAAGTGAATCTCATCGGAATTCTCGATCGGAGCTACGGAATTAGACATGCCAACGAGGAACTCGATGTAATTCTGCGGCATCAAAACTCATTTGTGGGAGTTGACTTGGCGGGGGATGAGGCGCGATATCCCCCAGAGCGTTTTATCAGTCACTTTAAGCGCGTGCGGAAAGAGTCATCTCTCCGCATCACAGTTCACGCCGGCGAAGCGCTAGGACCAGCAAGTATTTGGGCAGCCATCGACAAGCTCGGTGCACACCGTATTGGCCACGCAGTCAGGGCAATTGAAGATTCCGATTTAGTGGAGGAACTCCGGAAAAGACCCATTGGGATAGAAGCCTGCTTAACGAGTAATTTGCATACAGGAGCAGTCGAATCGTATCAGCGACACCCAATAGGCAGGTATTTAGCGGCTGGCGTTCAAGTCGCAATCGGGACGGATGACCCAACCGTCAGCGGTGTAACGCTTGCGCATGAAAGAACTGTGGCCGCGAAGCTTGCTGGACTAACACTGGATCAGGTTAGGAAGACGCAGGAGCACGCACTTTCTATGGCGTTTGTGTCAGAGCCGACTCGCGCAAAACTTGCAATTATTCTCGGCTGCTAAATTCAATATCTGATGCGATCTTCCTTTCGCAGCCAGGCTTGCAAGGCCACGCAAGCTTCTTCTGAAAGAGCTTTTTCCATGGGAATGGATCGCTCACTAACAGGCTTGGTAAGTTCCAGGTAGAAGTTCCCGTCGTCAAATCCAATAGTGGACGCATCGTCACGTGTCGCGGCATAGTAGATGCGGTCCAATCGTGACCAGTAAATGGCCGACAAGCACATGGGACAGGGTTCGCAACTGCTATAAATTTCGCAACCTGCCAAAGAGAAGGACTTCAGACGAGAGCACGCATCTCGGATAGCAACAATCTCGGCATGGGCCGTGGGGTCATTCGTGGATGTGACACGATTCCAGCCCCGTCCGATAATCTGCTCGTGCCGAACGATTACCGCCCCGAAGGGGCCTCCTTCGTTATGCCCCGCCTGTTCGGCGGAGAGGCGGATGGCTTCACGCAATAAAGCTGGGTTCATACTATATCGCCTTAAGAATGGAAACGGTGCCGGGAATCCTCTGTTGTTTTAGGCCGAACTGAGCATCTTCTCCACCGCTTCCAGGCCAGTCATTCCGGGGGAAATCCCCATTTTTCCGGCTGCGGCGCTTACGGCGGTCACTTTGGCTGTGTAGATGTCCTCAGGCTCGCGGAGCGGGTGTTCCGGGGTTCCGCGGCAGATGGCGAAGGCCATGGAAAAGGCGTCGGCGCAGGCCAGGTCAAAGATTCCGCAGCCGACGACGCCGCGGCTGGTGTGGAGGGCGCAGTATTGGCCGCCGTCCCAGCGGTAGCTTGCGCCGACCACGGGGCCGAAGGGGGTTTCCAGAACGCGCTGCTGAGCTTGGGGGAGGGATGGCATAGGGACTCCGAGGGAACTAGAGTCAAAGATACTCATTTCCCTCCTTTGCAACCATCTTGTTTCGCACCGATGAAGAATTTCCTGGCAATCGTTCTCGTCGCCGCTGTTAGCTGTTCCACGGCAGTTGGCCAAGAGCCAGCGAAGCCCCTAGCCGCCGAAAAATCCCCGTATAAGGCTCTCGGTGCTCCGGCGAATCCCAAGGTGCCGGCTCGCTGGAACATCTATCACGACTACACGCAGTCCGCCAAGTTGCTGGCGGATTTGGCGAAGGCCCATCCGGAGTTCGCGAAGATGCAAAGCGTCGGCAAGACCTTTGGCGGCCGCGAGATGTGGGTGCTGACGGTGACCAATTTCGCCAAAGGGGAGGCGGATAAAAAGCCGGCGATGTGGATTGATGGGGCCATTCATGCGAACGAGATTCAGGCCACGGAAGTGGTCCTGTACACCGCCTGGTATCTTTGCGAGATGCGGCAGGAGAGCCCCGTGGTGAAACGGCTGCTGGACGAGCGGACGTTTTACCTGCTTCCGATGATGAGCCCGGACTCGCGGGATGCACATTTCTATGAACCGAACACCACGCACTCTCCGCGGACTGGACAGCGGCCCATGGATGACGATAAAGACGGCCTCGTCGATGAAGATGGCCCGGACGATCTGGACGGCGACGGCAGCATCACGATGATGCGGGTGAAAGACAAAAACGGCCGCTATAAGCCGCATCCCGATTTTCCGTCGCTGCTGATTCAGGCCAAGCCCGGCGAGAAGGGGGAATATCGGCTGCTAGGGGCGGAGGGGAAGGACAACGACGGTGACGGACAGGTCAACGAGGACGGCGACGGATTCTATGATCCCAATCGCGATTGGGGGTGGAACTGGCAGCCGGATTACATCCAGCGAGGGGCCCATCGCTATCCGTATTCGATTTTGGAAAACCGCGACGTGGCGGAATTCATCGCGGCTCACCCGCAGATCGTGGGAGCCCAGTCGTATCACAATGCCGGCGGCATGATTCTCCGCGGCCCGGGGGCCAAGGACGACGCCTTCGACGGCAGCGACGTGGCGGTCTACGACGTCATCGGCAAGCGGGGGGAGCAGATTCTGCCAGGTTATCGTTACATGAACATTGCCAACGATTTGTACGAAGTCTACGGCGGCGAAGTGGACTGGCTGCACCAGGTCCGGGGGGCCTGGACCTTCACGAACGAGCTCTTCACGCCGTTCAACTACTTCCGCACCGCCGGCCACGAAGGCTACTTCGGCAGCAGCGAAGTGCAGGAGACGTTTAACAAGTACCTGCTGCTCGACGAAGGACTGGCTCCATGGAAAGAAGTCGAGCACCCGCAGTACGGCAAGGTCGAAGTCGGCGGCATGAAAAAGAACTGGATGCGCCAGCCGCCGAGCTTTCTGCTGGAAGAAGAATGTCACCGCAACATGGCGTTCTCGCTGTTCCACGCCGACGAACTGCCGCTCGTCAAAATACAATCGGTGGAAACGAAGCAACTCCCCGGCGGAATCACCCAGGTCACCGCTATTATTGAGAACGCGAAAACCTGCCCCACGCACAGCACCGCCGACATCCGCCGGCATCTCACCCCGCCGGACCTCGTCTCGCTCCACTCGGGGGACAAGGAACTCAAGGTCATCCTCGGCCTCACCTCCGGCGAACCCTTCTTCCGCGAGCCCACCGAGCAGAAACGCGACCCCGCGACAATGAAGCTCGATTCCATCCCCAGCCACGGCATCGTCTACATCCGCTGGCTGGTCAGCGGCAAGGGGCCGTTTGAAGTGCGAGTGGAGAGCGTGAAGGGGGGAAGGGACGCGAAAGCCGCCGGAAATTGACCCGCTCACTGGGGTATAGCCATTGGTCATTTGCCCGCTCCGGCTGGTAGAATGGCGCCAAAGGACCCCTCCCATGTTTCGCCCCACCTCCCTGCTCCGCTTTACCCTCCGCGACATGTTCTGGGTCACGCTTGTGGCGGCCCTGGGGCTCGGGTGGTGGGTCCATGCGCGGCAGATGGGCGCGGAACTGGCCGCCACGCAGAGCGACTTGCTCTACCAGGCCGACTACGTCGATCAGTTTGTCAGTTGCTTCAAGAACCTGCAGTGTGAGATTCCGCAGGACGACGATCCCCGCTGTGCTCGCGGCGGCCCCTACACCCGCATCTTCTTTCCCGACTACGTGACGAAGGCGACCGGCATGCTCAGCTCCACTTGCTCCGGCCCCCGCAGCGAGCTGCAGCGGACCCTCGACGGCGAATACGGCGTGAAATACCGCAACTCCCCCGCCGTCCAAGCCGCCCGCGCCCATAGTAGCCCGCTCACTCCGTGACCGCGCTGGAGTCCCGGCTTCAGCCGGTCCGATTCCGCCTCAAGGCGGGGCTCCAACGTGTCTCCGGCATCCCCCTTAACGGCTCGCCAGAGGCAAAACCTTGCCCCGTGGTTATAAGCGGCGGTTGGACCAAGCCTGATACACCTTTTCTTGATACACTTTTCGCCTGAATCAGCGCCCGCCCGTTTCCGCAACTCCTTCCGCGGCTGCCACTTCCGCCCAACGAGTGAATCAAGCGGGCGCTCCCAAGCACGGTTTCTTGATACAGGCACCTGGCCCCTCTTCCTGGTATATTATGCGCAAGTTTATAACCTGTTTTAACAACAGTGTTACACGACTGCGCATCCTGTTAACGGAAACTATACTTCCACTACAACCAAATTGTCAAAGAACAAGTCCTCGCGCTGGAGTCCCGGCTTCAGCCGGCCCGATTCCGCCTGAAGGCGGGACTCCAACGTCAATCTCCACCTCCGTCCTCCCTGATGAATTCAGACCCCCCCGATTCATCACCCCCCACGGTATGGAAAAACAGGGTCTGTGATGATTTGGCACTCCCCCAATTCATCACCCCTACGACTCTTCCCCCTCGGAATAGTGCCAGGCATTTCACGTCCCTCTCTGTTGTGGCACGGTTTCCCGACCGTGCCACTGACCCGACCGCAGGTCTCCTCTCAGCCCTGTCCATAGCGCCATCCAGCGGATACCTTCGGTCGCCTGTTTCGGCGGGGTCGGGAGACCCGCGCCGAACATCGCTTCGCTCCAGGCGCACCTCTTCCATGAAGTGTACATAAGTGTACACGCCTCGTTTGGCACTATCAAGCCCCACCGGCCCATTTTCTTGAAGATTTCTTGCCGGCCGCCTGGTACAACGTTCCAGCGGCGTCGTGCCAGATTCCTCTGAGGCCCACAGGGCCGTGGTAAGTAAGCCCAGGCCAAGGCGGCGCTTCGCCGCCGCAGGCCTGGGTTAATGAGCCCATCCGGGGGTCGGGAGTCTTTGGCGCGTAGGACGAACCATCGAAAATACACGATGCCGCCAAAGACTCCCGTCCCCCTCGCGTCGAATAGGAGTGCCGAAACCACCGCGCGCACCGCCGTCCCTGAGCCTGGTCTTTCCTCAGTTGATCCGTCACTCGCGCGCTACGTTAGGGGATCGGGAGTCTTTGGCGAGTTGAGATTTCACGTTTGGATGGTCGCTCTCGCCAAAGACTCCCGACCCCGGTCTCCGGCCCCCGCAGCGAGCTACAGCAGACCCCAGGGCGGCGAATACAGCGTCCGCTAAAGTAACTGCCACGCAGTCCAAGCCGCCCGCGCCGCCCCCCACAATCGCGGATGAGCTTGCTCGCCCTATCTATCCATGTTCAGTACGCTCGTCCGTCCAAAAATCGCTGAATCTCGCATACGCGAGCGGTGGTCCAAGCCGCCGAATATTGTCAGCGAAGTCAATTATGGTGCACTCCTCAGTTCCTCCAAATTTTGGGCCGCGAAGCCCACGCCCAATTATTTGTTCGTAGAGCACTTCACTTGCAGTCGGTCGGCACAACGCAATGCACTCAGTCTTGGGTGCGTCAAAACCGGTCGTTAATACTCCAAAATTACACAAGAAGTCGAGTCTTCCTTCCTTAAAGTCATGAATCAGGCTACGCCTGATAGTAACTGACGTTTCCGACGAAACTGCCGCAGCGCTCCTTCCCTTTGAGGCAAGAATCGCCGCTAAGAAATAGGCGTGCTGCACGGTGCACCCATAGAGCAAAGTACGAGTTCCCTTCGGCAATTGAAGGAGGCGACGAATAATTTCGAGATTTCGAGCTTTGTCTGTTGCCAATCGCTTTAGAAATCCAGCAGGCAGATCAGCCTCGCGATTCATCTCCTCAATTTCGTCGTCGGTGAGCGTGTACTCCAGGCCAGACCGAAAAATTACGTGGCGGGCTCTTGCCAAGTACTGGTGGTCACGGAAATACCGTAGTGGAAACTCTTCGTAATCATCGCCCAAATCAGGTTTTACAAGGTACGCATCAAAGCGCCCGACGAGTTTCACAGTTTCACTCGTGCGACCTAAACCAGTTCGACCGGGAGTTGCTGTCAACCCACATATCGGAAACAGCTCGTCACCGCAGATTTCTTCAGCCTTGGACAGGAGCGTGTCGTACATCGCCGACACCGCACGATGCGCCTCGTCTATGATCATTGCACCGGTATTCGCCAGAATCTCATTGAGAACTGTGTCACCTTTCTTGATGCGATTATAGAGTTGCTGAATACTCGTAACGACTGCCCCTCCTCGAAGCTCGTCGGTGGGAATGTCTCGCCCGCCAAAGAAGCGATATATTCGAAGCGGCGCGATGAACTCACGCGAACCCCACATTTGTTGCACACACGCGATTGCCTGCTCGCACAATTCCTCGCTCTGCGCAATCCAAAGGAGAAACTTTCCCGTAGCGAACCGCGGTTGCATCCAATCGATAAAAGCTTCAACAGCGACGCGAGTTTTCCCGCCGCCCGTCGGCAACGTCACAACACATCGCGTTCGAACGCCGTCACGTTCGAGCACCTTTCGCATTTTTGCCTTGAGTCCTTCTTGAAAGTCAGCTAGTTTTGGCGGAACAGTCAGTGGGGGGACATCAAAGACGGTTGGAACCTTTTCCCCATGAGCGATTCCCGCGAATACAACTGGGAAACCAGTCGCAATGATGAAATCATTTGCCCAATGCTTTCCAGAATGCCATTTCTTCTCCGCTAGCGGCTTTCGCATGTAGGACGGCGAGATTATCTTGCCGCCAGGGCAAACGCATCTTCCTTGTGCGAGAAGATTATTTCCTGCTGGCTTGCCTGAGTGAAGGCTAGCAGCGAAAGATTTCCATGATTCAGGATTTCACGTTTCATGGAGGCTCTGCATGTCCAGGC
>JBJXFF010000025.1:0-104474 GCA_046153945.1 Pirellulaceae bacterium | reverse complement strand
GCCTGGACATGCAGAGCCTCCATGAAACGTGAAATCCTGAATCATGGAAATCTTTCGCTGCTAGCCTTCACTCAGGCAAGCCAGCAGGAAATAATCTTCTCGCACAAGGAAGATGCGTTTGCCCTGGTTCGCATTCAGGACAGTTTGCTGATACTTGAAGGCGGCTTTTTCGAACCGGGCTTCGTTTCGTCGGACGTTGTTATTGAGACGCCCGTAGTTGAGGATATCCCACCGGAAGGATGGCCCACAATTCCACCAAAAGCAGTTCCAGTGAACAGGTCGGAACCTTGGTTCGCCGTCCAGCCGAATGCGCCGTCGATGGAGAAATGCGGGAACAATTCGGATGCGGCAATACCAATATCGGCACTAGCGCTTGCAACCGCGCGTTCAGCGGCTCGAATGTCTGGTCTTCGCCGCATCAGTTCCCCCGGTATCCCAACCGCCACGGTAGTTGGCGCGACTGGAATAGGCCCGTTTCCAACCTGAACGGTCAAGTCACGCAGTGGGGTTCCAATCAAGATACAAAGCTCGTTGTTCGCCCGGCGTTCGTCCGCCTGGAACTGGGGGATCAGTGCTTCCGTTGCACTAAGAGACGATTTCGCTTGTGAAACGTCCAACTCGCCTACCGCTCCGGCTTTGAAACGCGCTTCAGCGAGTTTCAGGCTTCCTTGTTGGACCTCGACGTTTTGGCGGGCCAATCGGAAGCGGGTGCAGCGGTTGATGCGAACGATGGGTCTGGAAGCGATTTATCCAGCACCCTTGGCGGCCGCGGCCTCCCGTCGATTTCTGTCACCAAAACGAGTCTCCGCGTCTACGGTGCCAATTTGCCGTCCTGCAGCGTCACATTATTCTGCTTGGCGCTAATTCCTTGCAGGCGGATGACCTCGAACAGCAGATCCACCTTCTTGCCGGCGGCGACGGTAGAACGGAATTCAACAGTCTGGTAGTCGTGCAGCTTTGGCTCCAGCTGGCTTTTGAAGAGGATGTGGCCGGGGAGCGTGCGACGGATTTCTACCTTAATGTCCTTGCCGGTGTAATTGCGAATCCGCTGGCCGAAAATCTCGTGATCGGACCAACCGACCAGGGAGGCGTTCTCTTCCTTAATTGCGCCGTCGCCACCGATTTTGCGGAACTCGTTCGTGCCGTTGATTTGGAGGATCAAATCACTGCGGAAGATGCGGAGCTTGATCAGTTCAAAGTTGACTTCTGGATCGACCCCCAGATTGAGCTCAATTCTGTCGCCGATCGGGATGTACTTGACGGCTTGCTGCGTCAGGTAAGAAAGGCCGTCGCGGCCGTTATCGCGAAAGACGCGAACCACGCCGTCCGGCAGCGGCGTGGTACCGAGCTTCGATTCCTTGTCGTTCTTGAGCAGGTACATCCGCACGAGCTGCTCGCTGTATTCCTGCGGACGATAGCGATATTCGACCTTGAACGGTACGGTCTGCCCCTCGAACGACCTCATCCGCTTACTCCAGCCGTTGTTGATCGTCTCGGTTCCTTCAATCGTGTAAATGAAATACTCGCTGAGACCCTCTTTGATGATCTCCTTGGGGGCAGCTGCCGCCGCGTCAGACGCCGGTTCGCCGGCCGCTGCAGGCTTTTTTGGCATCATGGCACCCAAAGCGGCTCTGTTCCGATAGGATTTCTCCGCGTCGTCTGCCAGCTTTTCGACCTCAGAAATCGGAATTTGCGCGAGCTGGGCGATTTTCTCCACCAGATTAATAGTGCCGACCACCAGGCGGACCTGGGCCTTCTCATACTCCTCGCCACTGTTGTTGTGCACCCGCACAAAACCATCGAACCTCATCTGCTGTTCGTCCTTGTCGGCGATGCAGATGTAGTCCGCCGACCAGGTAATGCCGCTGGTGAAATACGTAATCTGGATTTGTGCTGCGCCGTCAATCTCGCTCTGCACGTTCCAATACAGCATTTGCGGCTTGGCATGAGGGAAAGTGGTATCGACGACTTCCAGCTTGTCGGCCTGGGTCAGGAAAGTCAGTTCTACGCTCGATGGGTCAATGAGCGTATTCGCCCAGGAGAACTGGAGTGGGTTGACTCCCTTCTTGAAAGTCACGATCCGCGTTTCACGAACCAGGGTGATGTCCTCGCTGTTGTAGATCGTGAGCTGGACGGTATTGCGGGCGGGGACGGTGGAGAGGTCAACATTCTCGGCATGTAGCGGCACGAAACGGCAAGCGAGGACGGCGAGCGTCAGGAGAGTGTAAAGGTGCGAGCGATATGCCCGCGTTACCTGCGTCGAACTCATGCATATCATGGTTTTATCCCCGCGTTTTCCAGGGTGATATTGTTTTGTTTGGCGTTGCGGCCCTGATGGCGAACGATTTCGAAGAACAGGTCCGCGGTTTTTCCCGCGGCAACTTGGGCCTTGAATTCCACCGTCTGGTAGTCGTGCAGCTTCGGCTCCAGCAGGCTGCGGAAGACAATGTGGCCCGGAAGCGTGCGGCGGACTTCGACGCGGATGTCCTTGCCGCTGTAATTACGGATTCGCTGGGAGTAGGTCTCGTGGTCATCCCAGCCGACGAGCGAGGATTTCTCCTCGACTTTCACGCCATCCTCGCCGATCTTGCGAACCTCATTCTTCCCATGGATCTGCAGCCAAAGGTTATCGCGGCTGACCTTGAGCTTCTTGAGCTCGAAGAGTATTTCGGGATCGCGGCCGAGATTCAGTTCGATCTTCTCGCCGATGGGGATGTATTTAATGCTCTGCTGCACAAGGTAGGAGAGCCCTTCGCGGCCATTGTCCCGGAAGATGCGAAAAACACCGTCCGGCAGCGGCGTGGTCCCCAGCTTGCTGGCCTCGTCGTTCTTCAGCAGATACATCCGCACCAATTGGTCGCCGTATTCCTGCGGCCGGTAACGGTATTCGATCTGGAATGGAACCTGTTTCCCTTCCAGAGACCGCATCCGTTTGCTCCAGCCGTTCTTGATAGTTTCGGTCCCTTCAATCGTATAGATGAAGTACTCGCTGAGCCCTTCTTTGACGATTTGTTTTTCTTGCGGCATTTCGCCGTTTTTCTTGTCTGCCTTGCCATTGGCGTCTGCTCGCTCGAAAAAATCGAGTGTCGCCTCCTTGCGGAGCTTGTTCAGCTCGCCGTCTTTGAGGTCTTTGACTTTGTCCGCGGCAATATTGGCGAGCTGGGCGATTTTCTGCACGAGGTTGATTGTACCGACCACCAGGCGGACCTGGGCATTCTCATACTCTTCGCCACTGTTGTTGTAGACCCGGACGAATCCGTCCAGGCTCATCTGTTTCTCGTCCTTATCCGCGATCCCAAGGTAGTCTGCCGACCAGGTGATGCCGCTAGTGAAGTACGTAATCTGGATCTTGGCTTCGCCGTCGATCTCGCTCTGCACATTCCAGTACAGCATCTGCGGCTTGGCGTGCGGAAACGTGGTATCGACGACTTCGAGCTTGTCGGCATTCGTCAGAAATTTGAGTTCCACACTGGTGGGGTCGATGAGCGTATTTGCCCAGGAGAATTGCAGCGGATTGATCCCCTTTTTGAATGTCACCGCGCGAGTTTCGCGGACGAGTGTAATGTCCTCGCTGTTATAAATGGTGAGTTGGACGGAGTTCCTGGAGGGAACCGTGGAGAGATCGACGTTCTCAGCGCAGAGGGGGGTGGAGACGCAAGCGAGGAGTGCGAACGCCAGAATGGCATGACGGCGGCAAATCAAGGCTTCACCTCGGCTTTTTCCAGGGTGATGTTGTTCTGCTTGGCGCTGACTCCTTGCTTGCGGATGAGTTCGAAGAGGAGATCGGCCTTTTTGCCCGCGGGGACGATGGCGTGAATCTCGACCGTTTGATAGTCGTGCAGCTTCGGTTCGAGCAGGCCTTTGATCAGGATGTGGCCGGGGATGGTGCGGCGGATTTCCACATTAATGGGCTTGCCGGAATAGTTGCGGATACGCTCGGTGAGAATTTCGTGATCATCCCAGCCGACGAGGGTGGCCTTTTCTTCCTTGGACACGCCGTCGCCGCCGATCTTGCGGAACTCGTTCGTGCCGTTGATTTGCAGGATCAGATCCGTACGAAAGGTCCGCAGCTTGATCAGCTCGTGGATGACTTCCGGGTCGCGCCCCAGGTTGAGCTCGATCTTGTCGCCAATGGGGACGTACTTGATGGCCTGCTGCGTCAGATAGGAAATGCCGTCGCGGCCATTGTCGCGGAAGACCCGGACGATTCCATCCGGCAGCGGTGTGGTGCCTAGCTTGCTGGCTGCGTCGTTCTTCAGGAGATACAGGCGAGCCATGTACTCGCCGTATTCCTGCGGCCGGTAGCGGTATTCGATTTTGAACGGACTTTTCTGTCCTTCAAACGACCTCATTCGCTTGCTCCAACCGTTCTTGATCGTCTCGGTCCCCTCGATGGTATAGATGAAGTACTCGCTGAGCCCCTCCTTGATGATTTCCTTGGCCTGTTCATTTCGGTCACCACGGGGGGCACCATCCATCGCGCCGAAGAGCATCAGGCGTTTGCTTTCCTCATACTTCTCGGCAGGCATTGACTTGACCGCCGGAACAGGAATATTCGCAAGCTGAGCAATCTTCTCGACCAGGTTAATCGTGCCGACCACTAGCCGGACCTGGGCATCCTCATACTCTTCGCCGCTGTTATTGAAGACTCGGACGAAGCCGTCGAAGGACATCTCCTTTTCGTCCTTGTCCGCAATGCACAGATAGTCCGCGGACCAGGTGATGCCGCTCGTGAAGTAGGTGATTTGAATCTTCGCTTCCCCGTCAAACTCGCTCTGGACGTTCCAGTACAGCATCTGGGGCTTGGTGTGCGGGAAGGTGGTGTCGAGCACGTCCAGCTTGTCGGCATTGGTCAGGAACTTGAGTTCTACGCTCGATGGGTCGATCAGAGTATTCGCCCAGGAAAACTGCAGCGGATTGACCCCCTTCTTGAAGGTCACGGCGCGGGTCTCGCGAACGAGCGTGATGTCCTCGCTGTTGTAAATCGTCAGTTGGACCGAGCTGCGAGAAGGGACAGTCGAGAGGTCGACGTTCTCGGCGCGAGCAATCCCGAGGGATGACCCAATGAGGAGCAGGCAGAGGACGGGACGCAGGAGCGTCCAGGACTTGCGTTCCCACGCGGAGCGTGGGAACGAGGAAGTTTTAATCACGGCTTCACCTCCCCCTTTTCCAGCGTGATGTTGTTCTGCTTGGCGCTGGTCCCTTGCTTGCGGACAAGCTCGAAGAGGAGGTCTGCCCTTTTTCCCGCTGCAACGGTGGCGTGAATCTCGACGGTTTGATAGTCGTGGAGTTCGGGTTCCAGCGAACTCTTATAGATGATGTGGCCGGGAATTGTGCGGCGGATTTCAATGTTGATGGGCTTGCCGCTATAGTTGCGGATCCGTTCCGTGAGAATCTCATGGTCGTCCCAGCCGACGAGCGTGGCCTTTTCTTCCTTGAACGCCCCGTCGCCGCCGATCTTGCGGAATTCGTTCGTGCCGTTGATTTGCAGGATCAGGTCCGTGCGGAAGGTTCGTAGCTTAATCAGCTCGTGAATGACTTCCGGGTCGCGCCCCAGATTCAGCTCGATTTTGTCACCGATAGGAATGTACTTAACCGCCTGCTGCGTTAGATAGGAGAGTCCGTCTCGACCGTTGTCTCGGAAGACTCGGACGACGCCGTCCGGCAGGGGCGTGGTACCGAGCTTGCTCGCCACGTCGTTCTGGAGCAGATACAGCCGGACGAACTGATCGCCATACTCTTGCGGCCGATAGCGGTACTCGATCTTGAAGAGAATCTTCTGCCCCTCCAGCGACCGCATTCGCTTGCTCCAGCCGTTCCTGATCGTCTCCGTCCCTTCAATCGTGTAGATGAAGTACTCACTGAGCCCTTCTTTGATGATCTCCTTGGGCTTCCCGGCCGGCAACCCGCCCCCTTTCGGCATCTCCAAGTTGGAGAAGGATTTAGCAAGAACCTCGCGTTTGGCTTGGTCAAATTCCGCGGATTTCATCTTCACCACTTGCGGCATTGGAATGTTCGCCAGTTGGGCAATTTTCTCCACGAGGTTGATCTTTCCGACCACCAGGCGGACCTGAGCATCTTCATATTCCTCGCCGCTGTTATTGAAGACGTGGACGAAGCCTTCGAAAGCCATTTCCTTTTCGTCCTTGTCGGCAATGCAGAGATAGTCCGCCGACCAGGTAATTCCGCTGGTAAAGTACGTGATCTGGACGGTGGCTTCCCCGTCAATCTCACTCTGCACGTTCCAGTACAGCATCTGCGGCTTGGCGTGCGGGAAGGTGGTGTCGAGCACATCCAGCTTGTCGGCGTTAGTCAAGAACTTCATTTCGACGCTCGATGGATCGATGAGCGTGTTCGCCCAGGAGAACTGCAGCGGATTGACACCCTTTTTGAAAGTGACCGCGCGGGTTTCGCGAACGAGAGTGATGTCCTCGCTGTTGTAGATCGTGAGCTGGACGGAGCTGCGCGACGGAACGGTGGAAAGGTCCACGTTTTCGGCTTGGGCTGGGACAGCCAGGAGCGCGAGCAGAGCGGCGGCGAGGCAGAGCCTCGCAGTGGTAGCTAGATGACTCATGAATGTGGTCTCCTTGGTTGCGTGGCAATAAGTCCCGATTACCACTCGTTTTTCAGGATCACATTCAGCTTGAGTTCCTTCTTGTCGGCTTTGCCGTCTTTGGCCCGCGGCGGGAGTTTGACATGGAAGACGATCTGGTCGAACGTGCTCTTTTCCTTATCGGGATCTCCGAGCGTCGTCAGTTTGCCGAGTTCCCATTCCACATCACGGCCGGTGTCGCCACGGACTTCGTTCCGGATGTGCCTCAGGTTTTCGACGATGTCGAGCGTGACGGCTGTGTCTTTGAAGTTCTCAATCTCGTATTTCAGGACGATTTCCTGATTGAAAACATTGCCGCCGATCCGCTTGTTCTCGTTCTTGTCGATGGTCCGCTTCACGACGACATCCTGGGCGACGCCGAGGTAAAGCTTCATCTCATCGTCCATCGGCGTGAATTTGCCCCAGTCTTCGCCGAGGAACGCAGTGCTTCCCTCCGCCCCGCCGTCGATGAAGATGCGGACTTTGCCGTATTGCAGCGGGGCGAGGCCGAGATGGTTGGCCTTGTCGTTTTTCAGCACGTAGTGCATCGGGACGCGAAGTTTGTTCTGGGTCCGGTCGAGATAATCGAATTCCGCCGGATTGCAGGTGTAGGTCTTTTTGATCGGCACCTTCTCATACTTCTCCATCAGCATCTCTTTGGTCTCGTTCAGGCCGACCGGCTTGAGGAACCGCTTGCCAAAGCCGGCCCAGACGCCGGTGCTGCCGAAAGACTCGTTGGCGAAGTTCTGCAGCCGCATGTATTGAGAGAGAGTGAGCGAAGTTTCGTCCTTGGAGGCGACTGCTCGATAGTTAAAACTCTTGCTGAGGTTGCCGAGCAGATAGCTGACCCGCACCCGGACGGAGCCGGAATTGCTGCTGCCGACCGACCAAATGAGAGCCGCTTCATTCGGCGGATAGCTGACGGAAAGTACCTTCACATCGATCATTTTCTCGCCGACCGGCGCGATCACGCGGAAAACGATGGTATTCGGGTCAATCTGCGTGTTGGCCCAGGAGAAATCGACCTGATTTTCCCCCTTCACCAGGGGTACTACCCGTTCTTCCTCGATGAGCGTGGCTCCAGCGTTATCAAGCTGGATTTCCACCCGCTCGCGAACGGGCAAGGTAATTAGTTTCACGCGGGCCAAGGCGGAATCAGGCGCGGCCAACAGACCGGCGAGGGTGCCGCCAGCAACGGCAGCGGAAAACAGTATCTTATTTAGTGGAAACGACTTACGCATAGCGTACTCCGGTAAGTAAAGCGGCGGGAAGACCCGCGAAAAGCCTGAATAAACCTTTGATTGACTGGTAAGTAAGACGGGCGATGTGGCAGAGTCGTTTCGGACAATTGGCCTTCTTGTCCTGAGATGGGGCGCTGCGGCATGTCATCGGCGACGGTGATTAGGGTAGCACGTGCGAGCGAATAGGCAGGTCCTGGGTGAGCCGATACACACAGCAAATTTGGCTGCAGAGTTCAGACCGCTGCGTGAGAAGACACAGGCCAGAGAATTTCGAGTATCCTCGCGACCATGAGCGTCAGTCTACTTATTACCCCTGGCGGCCATCTGCGCATCGTGCGCGATCCCGAGAGCCTTCCGGAGGTTTCGGGGGAGGCGGCAGAGGCCCTGACCGAGGCATTTGGCAAGTCGAGCGCCGAGGGATTGCTGCTTTTGGCGTCGCGGGAGTTCGCCCAGGAGTTGCCGGCATCGCTCGTGTTTTGGAGATCACTCGCGCGGCAGTTCTTCCAGGCGGTTTGCCAACTGGGCGAAGGAGCTTTCCAGAAGTGGCAGTCGGTCGCCGCGCCAGCCGATGAAGAGCTTGCCTTGCTGGCGGCCGAAGCTCCACCGATGCGCGGGCTGGAGTATCTGAACGCCGAATTATTAGAGGCACTCTGGAACGAACTGCGCGAATTGGCAGTGGCCCGTGCGGCAGAGTTCCCCGCGGGACCAGCGGCTTGGCTAAGCAGTGTCAACCCGCTGTGGCATTTGCTGGGCCGCGTGACGTTTCATTTGGCAGAGAACAAGCGCAACCCCGAGCGGCCATTTGCGTTTCTGGCCACCTATACGCACAAGCTATCGGGCCAAGCACGGCTGCAACACCTGCCGCTAGCCGAGGCGCTCAAAACCTATGCGGGAGCCAAGGACCAGCAAAAACTCGAATCACTCCTGGAGCCAGTTCGCCGGGCAGCGGAGCTAAGCCCCTTGACGAAAGAACTGCTCGACAAGAGGTCCCTCTTTGCCCCCCAAGCCTGGACAGTTCGGCAAGCATACCGCTTTCTCACCGAGTCCTCCGCCATCGAGGCGGCCGGCGTCGTTGTGCGTCTCCCGGACTGGTGGTCCCATCGCAACCGTCCCCGGCCGCAAGTGCAAGTGAGCATCGGCGGGGAGCCGGCGAGCGCCTTCGGTCTGGATGAGTTGCTCGATTTTCAGGTGGACGTTTCGCTCGACGGCGAGGCGTTGACTGCCGACGAGCGCCGCGAACTTCTGGCTGGCACTGAAGGGCTAGTGCTGCTGCGGGGTAAATGGGTCGAAGTCGATCCAACCAAGCTCCAGCAAGCCCTTGACCATTGGAAGCTGGTCGCCGCCGAGCATCCCAACGGCATCGACTTCATCGCGGGAATGCGGCTGTTGTCGGGGGCCGACTTGAACGTCAAGGAAACCGTTGATGATGAGGTGGCCTCGTGGTCGCGCATCACGGCGGGGGATTGGCTGAAGGGGACGCTCGAACGTCTCCGCCGGCCCGACAACAGCGACTCACTTCAGCCGGGCCGCGACTTGCAAGCGACGTTGCGGCCGTATCAAGCCGATGGCGTGCGGTGGCTCTGGTTCATGCTGGAACTGCGGCTGGGGGCTTGTCTGGCCGACGACATGGGCCTGGGCAAGACGATCCAGATTATCGATCTCCTGTTACAACGCAAACGCGCAGCCGGCGGGAAGAGCCGCGGGCCGAGCCTGCTCGTGGTGCCAGCCTCGCTCATCGGCAACTGGCGGCAGGAACTGGCCCGCTTTGCGCCTTCTTTAACGGTGTTCTCCGCACATCGCAGCGAAACGACTTCGGACCTACTGGACCGCGTGGCGGCCGATCCCCTCCGCGAACTGGCTACATTTGATTTGGTCATTACGACCTACGGCCTGGTGCGGCGGCAAGACTGGCTGACGAAGACGCAATGGTCGCTCGCCGTGCTGGATGAAGCCCAGGCGATCAAGAATGCCGGTTCGGCCCAAACCAAGAGCGTGAAAAAACTCGCGGCAGCAGGACGGATTGTGCTGACCGGGACCCCGGTGGAGAACCATCTGGGAGATCTCTGGTCCCTCTTCGATTTTTGCTGTCCCGGACTGTTGGGCTCGGCCACGCAGTTCAAACAGTTCGTGAAGCGGCTCAGCAAGCAGCAGGACTCACAGGCTTTCGGGTCGCTGCGGCGGCTCGTGCGGCCGTACATCCTGCGCCGTATGAAGACCGACCCGGCCATTGTTCCCGACCTGCCCGATAAGACCGAAATGCGAACCGAGTGCGGGTTGTCGAAAAAGCAGGCTGCTCTATACGAGCGCGCCGTCCAAGAATTGGCGGAGCGACTCAGGACCGCCGACGGTATCGCTCGCCGCGGCCTGGTCCTCTCGACCCTGATGCAGCTCAAACAGATCTGTAACCATCCGGACCAGTACCTGGCGAGTACGGCCTTCTTGCCTGATCAGAGCGGCAAATTCGAGCGGCTGGCAATGTTGTGCGAGCCAATTGCCGAGCGGCAGGAGAAGGCTCTGGTTTTTACGCAGTTCCAATCGCTCACGCAGCCGCTGGCCGACTATCTGGCCACCGTGTTCGGGCGACCTGGTCTGGTCCTGCATGGGGGGACGCCTGTCCGCAAGCGGGGCGAGCTCGTGCGATCCTTTCAAGACGAGGCGGGGCCACCGTTCTTCGTTGTCTCGCTCAAGGCGGGCGGCAGCGGGCTGAACCTGACGGCGGCGTCGCACGTCATCCATTTTGACCGTTGGTGGAATCCGGCCGTGGAAAACCAAGCCACGGACCGGGCCTTTCGCATCGGCCAGAAGCGCAATGTACTGGTTCACAAATTCGTCTGCCGGGGAACGGTGGAGGAGCGGATTGACGAAATGCTAACCAGTAAACAGGCCGTCGCCGACCAACTGCTGAGCGACGAAGGAGAAATCCGGCTGACTGAATTGAGCAACGACGAGCTATTGCGCTTCGTCTCGCTCGACATCGGCCGCGCTACGGCCGAAGAGTAGTTGGCGAACTCCTCTTGGACGCCGGAAGGATGGCGCGTTAGGCTGATTAGCCTGCGGCGGTTTAGCCACCGGAGAGTACTCGAATAGAAGAAGGGAGTCTTGGCATGTCGTGGTATCGAGGCGGATCGGGGTATGGAAATGGCGGCTTTGCCCCCTATGTTCCAGTCGCCAAACGGCGGGCCAATGCGGCAAAACACGCCCTAAAGGTGGCGAAGAAAGAGGGCCGTGAACTCGCACCGGTAAGAATCTCCGGCCGAGCCATGGCCACCACGTATTGGGGCCGGGCCTGGTGCGACAATCTCGAAGCGTACAGCGATTATTCCAATCGTCTTCCCCGCGGCCGCACTTACGCTCGCAATGGCTCGATCGTCGACTTGCAGATCAAGAAGGGGAAGATCGAGGCGATTGTCAGCGGCTCGCACATTTACACGATTGCAATTTCCATCGAGACGCTGCCGAAGGCGTCGTGGTCGCGCCTCAAGGCCGAGTGCTCGCAGTCCATCGCCTCGCTCATCGACTTGCTGCAAGGACGGTTCGATGCGGGAGTGATGCAGCGGCTCGCGCATCCGACGGACGGGCTGTTTCCGCGTCCCAAGGAAATCAAGATGAAGTGCAGTTGTCCCGACTCCGCCGGGCTTTGCAAGCACTTGGCAGCCGTGCTGTACGGCGTGGGAAACCGGCTCGACGCGTCGCCCGAGTTGCTGTTCGTGCTCCGCAACGTCGATCAATTGGAGCTGGTTAGCCAGGCCGTGGCCGAAGGCAATCTGCAGCGCACGCTCGACTCCGGCGATGACAACTCGCTCGCTGGCAGCGACCTGAGCGAGATGTTCGGCATCGATCTTGACCACACTAAAAACGTTCCCCCCAAAGTCCCCCGTGCGAAGAGATCGAGTGCCGCCAAGCCGCAGAAGACGGCGGTCGGTGCGCCCCAAGCGCGCGGCAAGTCGGTCGCCAAAACGAAGCGTGCGGCAGCAAAGGTGTCCCTGGAGGCAGATAGTAAGCGTGGCAAGGTGAGCTCCTCCGGCACCATCAGGAGGCGCAAGGCCCGCTGAACCGCATGCTTTCCCAGTCATTCAAATCCGCGAGGAAGAATTCCATCGGCGTCCTGGCATCCGCGGTCAAGATGGCCATAGAATCACAAGTATTTACTTCGCCTGGTGTCAGCATGAGATGCCCTCCCTCACGGATATCAGGGCTGATAAACGGGTTCAAGAAGCTAGCTGCGCGATGACCAGCTTGTCGCATCGGCAATAGTTGAGCAACTAAATAATCGGCAAAAACGTGGCACATTAAGGTGTACAGGCGTAGCTATTTGCAAGTCACTTTTGGAGGCACCCAGACTTCAATTTCGGACCCACAACGCGCCCCCTTTCTATACTTGGCTCTTTCCGGATGGTCCGGCGATAAAAAAACTGCCGACATGGAGCACGCAAGTAAAGGCGAACGGGCGATTCTCCTGAAGGGGATTTCGGAACCCTCTCCTGAATCGCTTCTGGCTGTCCCTTTGAGCGACAACGTTCCAGTATCTTCGGATCAGATCGTCGTGGCGATGCCGGCACCCTTACCGCAGCGCCGCCAAGCGTCGCCGCTGACAAACACGTCCGTTAACCCATTTCAACCTGACTTGCCAAATACGCCGCTAGCCCACCGCGCAGCGGTTTAGTCCAATGGTATGAGAAGGCGTCATAGCACTTTGCGTCTTCAGACACCGTTGTTGATTGCTGTCGTCCCTGTAGGCTTACCGTAGGCGCTGGCGTGACCATAGAGAGCGATGAACCTCGACAATTGCGCGAAAGTGGCAACTCGCCAGGTGCTGTTGCGAGGCCGCCCTTTCAACTTCGCTCCCTACCAGCGCATTTGCGATGGGAGGTAACGCGGCGTCATCCCTACTACCAGACGCTGTGGCAAGTTGCACGCGCCTACCATCGAAATGAGCCGATCCTGGAGGCAATTGACCAATCGATTCGAGAATTGGCAGTTCACTTCCTTGGAGCTATTGGCGTGCAGGGGGAACCTCCAGACCCGGCAACGGGATTTGACCAGCTCGGCGGCGGCTCTTGGAGCTCTTCCTGGCTTTCAGGGGCTGTTCATCCGATCTCAATGAAGGGATTGGCGGGAATATTGCTTGCCCATCTCCCCAAGGAAGCGTTGGGACATTTAGGTCTGATTTTCGCAGGTGCTTCCTGTGATGATCAGCCAAACCGCCCGCCGCGGCAGGCTCAGGCATTTGCGGAATTGGGAAGACTGACTTGTCCTGGCCTCGAAGCAGTTTCTTCCGAGCCCTTTGTCTCGGTCAATCCCGCTGCCTCGGAGCGAGAAATCAACAAATCTCTCGATGGCCTCATAAAACAATGGAAGCAGGATCGTGGATTGCGCGAACAGCGTGTGCAACCTGAAAAGTTCGAAGAGTATCTCGACGTTTGGGATCGCCGGGAGGGATGGCGAAATGGGGCTTACGATCGATCCCAGGAGCTAACGCTGATTGATATCGCTAAGCACGTCCAGCGTTCGGTACAAACAGTTAACCAGCAATACAAGAATGCCTTCGCACTGATAACCGGGAACGCCTACTCTCCAGAACTTTTCCGGATTCTGTTCGGACCTCTCAAGTACAGCGATTTTGATCTTCGCCCTCCCGGAACGGTCAGCCTTAAGCGACCGCTCAAAACAAGGAAGCGCAAGCCTGTTAGTGAGAGCCGGCTGCATGACTCAGTCGACCTCGTTACTAATCGTGCCGGAGCTTCCGAGGTCAGCAGTGACGACGACGTTGCTGATTACTTCGCCGAAATCGAGATTCGCATTGGCAAAGGACACTCGGACCAGCGGATCGTCGAGGACTTGGATTTGCCGAAGAATTTCGTCGAAGCCGTTGCCTCTGTTCGTGGCCGCCTTGCTGACGGCCTCTTCAATTCCACGCGGCACGCAAATAGCGCGCGCATTAAACCGTAAGGGGTAGAAGGTAGATGTCGGTCCGGGCCAGCATGGAGCTTGCCGCAGCCGCCACTCCTTTGAGCCTCTCGTATGGTTGCAGCAACTCCGCAGCGCAAACACCTTTCGCCCGCAGAATTTGTGGCGGAATCCGGCCTTTCGCTAGCGACAGTCCATCGCTATCTCAAGTCGGGCCGGTTGCCGAAGGTTCAAATTGGGGGCTTTCGCTGCCGGGTTCTTATCCCAAGAGAGGCTTTGAAGTTGGTGGCTGATGCCCTTGGAATTGACGACGCCGGCGAAGTTGCCAATGTTTCTAGCCCATCGAAAACCGGTCCAAAGTCATCCAATCGTCGCCGAAAACCGCGCTGGCTTACCCAGCAGACCACTAACCTTGAGGAGGATTATGCCGCGAAAGCGAAAAAACGAACTGGTTTCCACGGCGCACTTCGCCTGGAAACTCCACTAGCGTAACGGTATCTGGCATGCCGACGGCCGTAGCAATGCCGTCAATGCCGGCCGCCATTCGCTGGGAACCAACGATCGAGCGGAAGCAATCCAGTTGCTCAGCCAGCTGGATGCTATTGTGGCCGCCAATCAGGGCCTCATTCCGCGCAGCCAAGCCAGCCAAGGCCCTGCACAGACTATACCTTTGGCTGAAGGTCGCAAACTTTACGAAAACCACATCAAGCGTCCCCGAGTCGCAGGCGGCGTAGCCGTCTCCACCCAAAAGCGCTACCGGACTGTGTTCGACAAGTTCATTTTGTTTGCGGAGTCTATTGGTATCAAAACCTGGAACGCTGTCACCAGCCAGACCATCAACGCCTACGCTACGCACCTGGATAGAAAGAATTACGCCGGAAAGAGCTTGAAGACTGAATTGGTCGTCCTTATTCAGGTCCAAAAGTGGCTGATCAATGAAAAGCACCTCGTCGGCGCGGAGCGGCTGAAAATAAAAATCGGCAAGGTGGAAGGCCAACGGGCTTTTTGTTATACCCCAATCCAAGTCGAAACCATGGTTGCGCACTGCAAGTCGAAGCAGACCTTAGGCTGGCTGGCAAACGTGCTCGTCGTTTTATCCTGCACGGGGCTGCGTATCGCCGAGCTCTGCTCTCTCCGCTGGAGTGACATCGACCAGCTGAACGGCCGCCTGAATTTGACGGACGAATCTGGTCGAGCACGCGAGGCCGGCAAGAAGCGCCGGGAACTTAAAAGCGGCCGCAGCCGGCAGTTACCCATCCATACGGAGCTAGCCAACGTACTAGCAGGCCTACGTCATGTCGATGCTTACGTCTTGCACGGTTCCCGAGGGGGACGGCTCAAGCCCGATACGGTCCGCAGCATCCTGGTTCGCGAGGTGATCAAACCGCTGCAGGCCCGCTTTCCTTCCGCCGAAGATGAACAGGGCTTTAAGGATGGCAGGCTGCATAGTTTCCGGCATTACTTCGCCTCTCTCTGTGCCCACCGCGGCGTGCCAGAGCGAGTAGTAATGGACTGGCTAGGTCACAAAGACAGCACGATGGTGCGACATTACTACCATTTACATGATGCGGAGTCACGCCAGCAAATGGACCGCCTCAATCCGCTGAACACAGCCGGGACACGGCCCGCCGGCATTAACAACCGGGCCGAAGAGACGAAACCGACGGAGACGACGACAGACCCCGGGGAGCCGGTGGCGACGGCGACATGACCGCTGATTGACACAATGATTGGCACAAATGATTGTGTCAATCAGAACGCTTTCCGTAACCCGCTGTATTGCAACGGGTTACGGAAAGCCTGTGAAAAAGAACGGAGAGGACAGGATTCGAACCTGCGGTACAGTGTGACCCGTACACCGGTTTAGCAAACCGGCGCTTTCGACCACTCAGCCACCTCTCCAAGGTGTGCGGGGGAGCCAAGTTACGTCCGCAATGATGCGGGCCGCAACTTCGACTGCCGTCGCGTGGATTATCGTCTAGAATTGTGACGAATCTTGGCCCCACCTGCAAGCCGTAATCGCCGACAGCCGGCGATTGGACTGACGAGCGGGCGATAACCCTTCAAGGTCACTTTAGCATGACATTTCTCTGCATGTTCAGGTTCAGACTCGTTTTGCTGGCGGGCGCGGCCATAATCATTGCTGTTGCTTTCGTAATTCATCCCGCATTCGCCATCGAAAAGGCTGAACTTGCCAAGGCGATGGAATCGGTGACGGCCAAGGAGTTGCAAGCCCACGCCGAATTCCTGGCGGACGACACGCTGGAAGGACGCGAAGCGGGGAGCCGCGGGGGGCAGGCGGCGGCGAATTATCTGACCAAGGAGTTCGCCCGGCACGGCCTGGCCGCCGGGGGAGAAAATCGCTCGTACTTCCAGGCGTTCAACGGCTCGTGCCGGAACATTCTGGGGATGATCGAAGGGAGCGACCCGAAGCTCAAGGAGCAGGTCATCGTCCTCGGGGCTCACTACGACCATGTCGGCTATGGGCGGAAAGGGAACAGCTATGGCCCCATCGGCTACATCCATAACGGGGCGGACGACAATGCCAGCGGCGTCAGCGGCCTGCTCGAAATTGTCGACGCCGTTAAACACCTCCCGACCGCCCCCAAGCGGAGCATCCTCTTCGCTCTCTGGGATGGTGAAGAGGCGGGGCTCCTTGGCTCCAAGCATTGGATCAGTCGGCCCACCGTTCCGCTTAGCCGCGTCGTCCTCTGTCTCAACATCGACATGATCGGCCGGCTCAAGGATCATCGGGTGGAAGTCTATGGCACGCGCACGCTCGCCGGCAGTCGGCGGGTGGTGAGCGAAGCGAATGCCGCCGCGGACCTGACACTCGACTTCAACTGGCAAGTGAAGGCGGACAGCGACCATCACCCCTTCTTCGCCCAGGCCATTCCGTTTCTCATGCTCCACACCGGCCTGCACGAAAACTACCACCGCCCCAGCGACGACGCCAACCTCCTCAATTCGGAAGGGATGCAGCAAGTGACGCGGCTGACGCTGCAAACGCTGCTGCATTACGCGAGCGAAGACGCCATCGGCAAATTCCGCGACGCCTCCCCGCAGGAATCCAATTACCATCGCCAACTCATGGAACAGCCGCAGGAAGCCCAGCCGCCACGATTCGGGCTCCCGTGGCAGAGGGCCAAAGGGGACGAGTTGCGGCTCATCCTCCTGCAACCAACACCCGGTTCCCCCGCCGCAGCCGCCGGCCTCCGCGCGGGAGACCGGCTGGTGAAGTACGACGGAGCACAGATCGAGAACGAAAACCTGCTACGGCTGCAACTGATGGCCGCTGCGGGAAAGAAGAGCTTCACCATCGAGCGGGAAGGAGAAAAAGAGCCGCTGGAAATCACGATCACGCCGCGGGGCAGCCCCATCAGGGTCGGCATCTCCTGGCGGCAAGACCCCGCCGAACCCGAAAGCGTCATCCTGACCCAAGTCATCCCCGGCTCCGCCGCCGCCCTCGCCGGACTCGCCAATGGCGACCGCCTCTATTCCCTCGGCGGCCAGCGCTTCACCTCCGGCGACGACCTGGGCAAACACATCGCCAGCACCCCCACCCCCATCGAAGTCATCATGGAACGGAGCGGCCGGCTCCGAATCGTAAAAGTGGAAACGCTGCCGCTGGAAAAGTAGGCCGCGAGTCCCCAAAAAACAAAGAGTGCGCCAAGGAACTCAATAACCTTCACCAACCAACCTCGACCTTTTACTTCTTTTGCTCAATGCACCACAGATGCTTGAACGTGCGAAGAAAAATCTGGCCGTTGGATATGGCCGGCGAGGAGTACGTCGATTCGCCACTCAGTTTGTTCACGGCCAGCAACTCGTAGGTGGGCTTGGCGGCGAAGACAAGTGTTTCGCCGCTCCGCATTAGGACATATAGTCGGCCCTCGACGTGAACCATCGAGCCCCAGGTCGTGGAGCCGGTCCCTGGGCGCTTTTCCACTTTCCATTTTTCTTCGCCGGACTGCAGATCGTAGCAGCGGGGCAGGCCGTTTTCGTCAACGATGTAAACGTGTCCGCTCACCACCATCCCTGATCCGACCCGCTGGGTGTTCGAGGGATGCAACCACAACCGGCTCGACGTAATGTCTCCCGCGCCCCCCAGCTTTACCGCGAGCGCCGAGCCGCCGTATCCCGACATGCCGACGGCGACTCCATCGCCGAACAGCGGCGACGCATAGCAATAACTGTTCAGACCCTGGCACTTCCAAATCTCTTTGCCGCTACCTGGGTCGAATCCATACAGGAAGCCGGTCTTGTTTTCCGGCTGGCCTTTGACATCTCTCGAATAACCCAGTATGAGCTGATCCTGCCCGTCTACTTTGGTGAGGAGCGGCGTGGACCATGAGCCGTAGCTCTGATCCTGTTCCCACACGGTTTCGCCCGTCTTCTTGTTGACGGCCAGGAGGAAGTTGCGTCCCTTCGTTTCGTTGGGTCCACACCAGAGAATTGCCAGGTTGCCATGCAGCACGGGGGACGAGCCGTTGCCGAAGGCATGTTCCCAGACGCCCAAGTCGGTGCGCTTCCAGAGTTCCTTGCCGTCAAAGTCGTAGCAATACATTCCCGCGGAGCCGAAGCTCGCCACTGCCCGCTCGCCATCGAGGGCCGGCGAGGCATTGGCGTACCAATCCTCGTTCCAGTTTTTTTCCTTCTCGGCATAGGCGACGTCCTTCTGCCAAATTAACTTGCCGTCGGCGCGAGCCAAGCACAGAAGGCTCCGTATTGAGCCCCCTTTGTTGCCTTGGGTGAGGAAAATCTTGTCCCCCCACACGACCGGGGTCGAGTTGCCAGGATTCTCGAGCGGCACCTTCCACTTGACGTTTTCCTTGTCGCTCCAGGTAACGGGAATGTCCTTCTCCTCGCAAAACCCCTGCCCGGTGGGCCCACGCCAGCCCGGCCAATCGGCGGCTAGTGCCGGTGCGCTGAAAACTATGAGGATGAGCAATGCTGCGAATCGTGTCATGGCGAATCTCTCTTAGTTTTGGTTAGGTACGGCTCAGTGGGCAGTGGTCGGTCGAAAGGGGGTGCCACCCATTGGGGATTCTAACCTATCAACGATGGTTGATTCAACTTTCCAGGCTGATTTCGAGCGAGAAAATGCCCCTCTCCACCGCATATTCCGGCTGCTGAATTTTCCCCTGTAACATTTCCGCCGCTTTCACGCCTGGAGAGGACAGAGGCAAACGCGGATTACCTCGGACGAATTTAACAAACTCCGCAGTGAATAAGGAACGTGCAATGAAACGGACATGGAAACAAATTGTGGTTGGTCTGGGAATGTTCATGGGAACTACGGGCGCTTGCCTGGCGGCTGAGGGACATCATCGGGGCGGCAACGGCGGCGGCAGTTTCAAGCCGAACCTGGGTGGCAGCAGCCAAATGGCTAAGCCGCGGGTGCAGACCTTTCATCCCCAGGTGACGAACCTCCAGCCCAAGTTGGCCAGCGGCCAGAGCGGGAGGACCCTGAATAACAACCTTGGCAACAGCCATGTGCTGAAGGGGAACGGTATTTCCACCATGCCCCTAAAGCCGACGCTCCCTATCAAACCGACTTTTCCGCTGAGCCCCGGCCTCTCCGGCGGCAGCAAGTCGAATAAACCGCTAAACATTCCGGGGCTGAGTGGCCTCGGCGGCAAGACTTCGCTCCCCGGCGGCATCGTCAGCAAGGTTCCGCTTACTCCCAAGTTTCCCGGCCCGATCACCACGCTCCCGTGCCCGGTCAAGCCGATTTGCCCCATCAAGCCGATCTGCCCGCCGTTCCCCGGCCCGATTTGCGGCAGCAACAACAACTGCAACCCCTGGTGGGGTGGCTGGTGGTATAACCCCTGCACGCCGATCATCATCCCGATTGGTTGCGACGGCTACGGTGGATACGGCGGCTATGTCGGCGGGGACACGATAATCGTCAACGAAACAGTGGTTGTAGAATCTCCCGCTCAGCCCGCGGTGATCGTGAACGAAGTTGCTCCCGCTGCTGCGATGGAACCGGTCAAGGAGCCCGTCAAGGAAGAAAAGCTGATGCAGGTTCCCGTGGGAGCCACGCTGACGCTGCAAGGGAAAGAACTCGGCGATAAACCCGGCCAGGTGCTGTTGCAGTTCGAGAAGTTTTCGTTCCCCGCCCAGGTGAGCCAGTGGAAGCCCGACCAGGTCACCACCACCCTGCCGCAAATGGGACTCGCCGGGCCGACGAAGGCGCAGATCTTCGTGCTGAAGGATACGGGCGAAGTTGCGACCACGCTGACGGTGGAGTTGGTGCCTGCAGTGGCGGTGGCGAAGTAGAGGGCGGCAGTAGGCAGTAGGCAGTAGGCAGTAGGCAGTAGGCAAGAAATGACTCGGCCGGAAGGAGTTCCTTCCGGCCGATGTTGTTTCTTGATTTTACTACTCACTACCCACCGCTCACTACCCACCACTCACTTCGCCCCTACCTCCACGGCTCATAACTCGCCCGCCGGGCCGTGGCCGCGCCCGGCATGCGGCTGGCTCCGACCTTGATGCTATGCGGCGTGTTTGCCTTGTGAATTGGCTTGCCGGGGGTTGGCTTGGGGGAAGGTGCCGGATCCCAGTTTTCGTTGAGGACGCTGCCGCGGTGCGCTCCCCCTTCGTGAATGACATGTCCGCCATCATCGCCGTAAGCTCCGCCGCAGCAGGAGTCGCATCCCGATCCGCCGCACAGATTGCAGCCCAGTCGGGGAAGGATGTTGCAACTGCCGCAGTCGTCGGGGCAGAAACGTTCGCCATGGAAGATGCGAGCAAGGCGAGCGAGGCAATTCGGTTTGCAGCAAGTTCCGCCCGACCCGCTAAAGCCGCCGCACTGGTCACAAGGATCGCAGCAATCGGGGGGATCGCTGATCCATTCGCCCCAATAGACGTCGCTGCAACCCTGGCAACCGGTGGCCCGATTATGAAGCCACCCCTTGATACCTCCACCACAGCCGACCGGCTTGCAGCAGGTACCGCATTCATAAGAATCCGCCTCCGCCATCCGCTGTTCATACGGCCGGCAGAAGAGCGAGCCCTTGCCGCAGCCACCAGAACCGCAACCACCCCCGCACATATCCTGGCAGCAGCAGCCGCTAGCGAGGAGGGCGAAAGCACAGATCAAAAGTGCCGACCGGGCAATCATCGCGAAGTCCTTTGAAGTGGCGTCCCTGACCGACGAAAAGCCTGCCCAGACGGGACAGTGCCTCTGAATTATCGGCCGTCAAACTCCGCCAAATCAACAAAATCGCTGTAATCAGCACATTTTGCCATTCGCGGGGATGCTATCAGTTACGATTCTCTTATGTTGACGAAGCATCAGCCGGTTTCTAACCTGCCTTGATGCCCCGAACTGGCGGCCCTCCGGTGAAGCGAGTCCCGCGGGTCCGCCGCATGGAAGGCAAGCTTGGGACAGGACGGGATGAAGCGGTCCCGGGAATGTAAGGGAATATATGGCATTCAATCCAACTCGACGTCAGTTTTGCTTGTCGCTCGCGCTCGGTGCTGGGGGAGCGGCAAGTGTCGGCTTTCACTTTCAAACCCGCTGGCGCGAACTCGTTCCGTTTACCAAAACTGCGACCGCCCTGGGAACCAAAGTTGAGATCACGGCTCTACATTCGAGCCGCGGCCTGGCGGCCGCTGCCGTCCGTGCCGCGTTCGCCGAGTTAGATCTCGTCGAAGAAGTCATGAGCCTCTACCGCCCCCACAGCCAGCTCTGCCGGCTCAATCGGGAGGGCGTCCTGCGGCAGCCGCATCAGTATCTGGTAGAAGTGCTGACCGCGGCTCAGGAGTTGGCCGAAAGGTCCGGCGGCAAGTTCGATGTCACCATCCAGCCGCTCTGGAAACTGCATGAGTCGGCGGCCAAACAGAAGCGGGCTCCTTCCGCCTCCGAAATCGCCACTGCTGTGGAACTGGTCGATTGGCGAAAGCTGGAAGTCTCAAGAAATTTCATTCGTCTCCAGCGCCAAGGCATGGCGGTGACGCTCAACGGCATCGCCCAAGGATATGCCGCCGACCGGGCGAAAGCGGCATTGCAGCAGCATGGCGTGGAACACGCACTCATCAACACGGGTGAGCTGGCATCTCTTGGGAGCAAAACGGACGGCCAACCGTGGCGGGTCGGAATCCAGCATCCGCGGCAGGATGATGCCTTCGTTGCCTTGGCCGATCTCGACGGGCGCTGTCTGGCAACCAGCGGCGACTACGCCATGACTTTTGGAAACGATCGCCAGCGGCACCACATCCTCGACCCCGATACCGGCACCTCAGCCGCCGGCTTTGCCAGCGTTTCCATCGCCGCCGCGAGCGGGCTCCTGGCAGACGGCCTTTCCACTGCGGCATTCGTGCTCGGTCCGGCGGAAGGGGAGGAATTGGTCAAGCACTTCAGCGGAACCGATCTGCTCGGTGTGCTGCAAAACGGCCGACTGCTCCGTACTGCCGGCTTTCCGATCGCGCGTGAAACGGAGCCCAGATTATGAACCATTTTCTTAGTATTTGCCTTTCCTCTGCGTCCTCCGCGCCTCTGCGTGATGCTCCTAATGAAGAAGGCAAGGCATCACGCAGAGGCGCGGAGGACGCGGAAAGAGGCGGAAGGAGGGTGTCTCCTTTTCTTCGCGCAGGCGTGGTAGCGCTCGTCCTTGGTCTGCTTGGTCTGTCACCCCTCCGCGCCGCCACGGTCGAATTTCTCACCGGCGAGAAGCTGGAGTGCAAAGTCATCACACGCGATGACAAGGAGATGAAGGTCGAAATCTCCAAGGATGGCAAAACGACCGAGCGGTCGATCCCGCTCACCGAAGTCCACGTCGTCACCATCAATAGCAAGCGCTACGTCATCAACCCTAAGCCGACGACGAAAACCAGCAAGACAAAAACTCCCCCTCTCCCCTTGGGAGAGGGCCGGGGTGAGGGTCTTACGGACAAATCCCCCACCCGCACCAAAGCGGAGATCGAAGCCCTGATCGACAAGCAAGGCCGCACCCCGCCGGACTGGTTCGAGGAAACGCCTCTCAACTATCCCCAGTCGCTCGACCTCACCTGGCCCCCGAAGCCGCAGGGTGGCTGGGACAACCAGAAGAATGTCGGCCAGTACATTTGGGACGTCGTCAACCCCAACCAGAACAAGTGGCGGGAGGGAATCAAGTTGATGCACCACCTGCTCACGCTGCATAAGGACGACGAGGAGAAACGAACCCGGGCGATGACCGAACTGGGGCGGATGTATTTCACGCTTCACGAGGATTATCCGCGGGCCGCCTTCTGGTGGCGGAAAGCGGGGCTGGAAACGAGCAGCAAAACGCCAGGCAACACCATCCACCTCGCCGAGTGCTACCTCCGCCTGGGGAACAAGCAGATGGCCTTGGACCTGCTCAAAAAAGCCCCAGGGACCTTCGGCACCATCAAGCTCTACGCGGAGCTCGGCGATTTGCCCGCCGCTCTCAAGCTGGCGGAAGCCTACGCCCGCGGCGGCGTCCCCGACATGGCATTTCTCACTGCCGGCGACGCCTGCCGGGCAGCTGGCAAATTCCCGCAGGCCGTTACCTACTATGAAAAAGTCATCGCTATCAAGGCCCCCGACGACAAGACCAAAGGCCGCATCGAACGGACTCAGCGGCGGGCCCAGGCCAACCTCGATGCCGTCAAGCTCTTCGAGCTTTCCGATCCCGCCAAAGTCCCCGATGGTACCTACGAAGCCGAATCGCTGGGTTATGAAGCCATGGTCCGTACTCAGGTCGTCGTGAAGAGCGGCAAGATCGCCAGCGTGAAAGTCACCCAGCACCGCGAAAAGCAGTACTACTCCTCCCTCTCCGACACCACCGCCAAAATCATCGCCAAAAATGGCGTCAAAGGAGTCGACGCCACCAGCGGGGCGACGATTACGTCGGAGGCGATCATCAACGCGACGGCGAAGGCATTGTCGGCAGCGGCAAAATGAGTTGCGGGGAAGGCTTCCAGCCTGCCCAAAAGTTAACAGAATTGGTCCAGCTTCGGTGATCAAAGATCGGCAATAACACCGCCAGCAGCGTAGAATAATCTAGAGTCCGCAAAGGAGTTCCTTCCATGCCGATGAAGGTGCGTGAGGCAATCCGACTAGTCGAGCAAGACGGCTGGATTCTTATCCGCACGAAAGGGAGTCATCGCCAATTTCCATCATCCGATCAAACCTGGAACTGTCACCATCGCGGGTAAGCCTGGACTCGACCTGGATCCCAAAACAGAGCGCAGCATTCGCCGCCAGGCCGGTCTTCCGCTCAAGGAGTAACTATGCGATTCCCCATTCTCATTGAACCGACCGCCACGGGCTTCAGCGGGCATGTTCCCGACCTGCCCGGCTGCGTTGCCGCGGGAGAAACCTGCGAAGAGACCGTCTCCCTGCTCCGCGAGGCAATCGAGTTCCATCTGGAAGGAATGCGCCTGCAGGGCGAACCCGCCCCAACCCAAACCGCGATTGTCGAGTATGTGGAAGTAAACACTGCGGTAGGTTAGATGCGTCTCGACATTTTCCTGCCGTTTTTGCGCAAAGCAAAAAAGAACGCTCCGCCGCCGCGGGATGGGTGGCTGCTGCGCGCAGCGAAGCGGGTTCTGCCGGCGGCTCTGTTTGCGGACCGTGTCACCGGCAAGCCGGGGCTGGTGCGGCGGACGCTCAAGCGGCTAGGGCAGAGTTGGGCGGCGGCTCCGTGGCGGAGAGTGATTCAGGCCGTTTGCTTCGTCCTGTTCCTGTTTCTCTTTTACTACGTCTGCTACCCCTACACCGCCCGGCCGAGCCAGACCTGGCCCGCCTGGCAACCAACGAAGATCGCCGACGATCAGTCGCTCGTTCTGGAAAGACCGCAGGGAGAAATCGCCGGACTGACACCGGGAATGATTGTCTATGCGGCAGATGACGGCAGTTGGAAGATCAAGGAAGCAAATGAAGGACGGATCATCCTCGCGGCAGGAAACGATGTGCCGGCCGAAAAGCTGGAAGACCTCCGTTTCAGCCTCGGCGGACCGTGGACCCTCTCGTCAGACCCGCCTGGGAAGTGGCCGAGACACTACGCGGACTCGCTGGCAGCGAAGGAGAAAATCCACGCCGAGTCGTTCCTCATCATCGACCCGCTCGTGGCCATTTCCACGTCGCTCGCCTCCCGCACCTGGGCCTGGTCGCTGATTTTCGCAGTCGGCATCCTGGCGGTTGGCGTCATCGTCCCCCGCGGCTTCTGCGGGTATCTCTGCCCCCTCGGCACGCTCATTGACCTCTTCGACTGGGCCATTGGTAAGCGAGTCACCCGCTTCCGCGTGGCAGACGACGGCTGGTGGGTGCACATCAAATACTACCTGTTGCTGGGGACGCTCGTGGCCTCGATGTTCGGCGTCCTCGTCACCGGCTTTGTGGCGGCCATCCCCGTCATCACACGCGGCCTGCTGTTCCTCTTTGACCCGCTGCAAACCGGCCTGGAGCGCGGCTGGCATCAAGTGCCGCCGCTGAACGCCGGGCATTTCCTCTCGCTGGTGCTATTCTTCGCCGTGCTCGGCCTCGGTTTTTTTAAGCCCCGGTTCTGGTGCAAATATGTCTGCCCCAGCGGCGTGGTCTTTTCGCTCGGCAACCTGCTGCGGGTGAGCGAGCGGAAGGTGGAAAGCAGTTGCATCAACTGCAACAAGTGCGTGGAAATCTGCCCGTTCGACGCCATCAAGCCCGACTTCACCACCCGCACGACCGACTGCACCCTCTGCCAAAGCTGCGGCGGCGTCTGTCCCACGCAGGCCATCAAATTCGTCGAGCGGTGGAACCGCATCGAGCTGAAGATCGAAAACGATCCGCCGACGCGCGAAACGGCGATTGGGAGGCGCGGATTCATCTCGCTGGCGGCGGGAACCGCGGCCGGTATCGTGGGCGGAGCGGCGCTGGCCCTTGGCACGAAGGCCAGCGGAGCGAATCTCGATGATCCCAATTCGCCCCGTCCCGTCCGTCCACCCGGCAGCGTTCCCGAACAGCAGTTTTTGGAACTCTGCATACGCTGCGGCGAATGTTTTAAGGCTTGCCCGAACAACGTCCTCCATCCGCTCGGCTTTCAGCAGGGGCTCGAGGGACTCTGGACTCCGCAGGTCGTCGCCGACTGGGCCGGCTGCGAATCGAGTTGCAACAACTGCGGCCAGGTCTGTCCGACGGGAGCGATCCGGGCGTTGCCTCTGGCCGAGAAGAAGGTCGCCCGGATGGGCCTGGCGGAAGTGAACCTGCAAACCTGCCTGCCTCATGCCGGCAAGGAAGCCTGCCAGCTTTGTGTCGACGAGTGTGTCCACGCCGGTTACAACGCCATCGAGTTCATGCAGGTCCGGACTGAGGTCGATGCCGCCGGGATGCCGGTCGAAGGGACCGGCTTCGTTGCTCCCGTCGTCGTCGCGGAAAAGTGCGTCGGCTGCGGCCTGTGTCAGACCCGCTGCTACGGCATCAACGTGCTGGAGAAAAAGTTGCTGCCGGAATCGGCCATCATTATCCGCGCCGGCGAAGGAAAGGAAGACCGTCTGTTCTCCGGCAGTTACCAGGAGCTGCGCGAGGCAGAGGCAAAGAAGAAGAAGGAGTCCTCAAAACCATCAGGGGGAGATTATTTGCCGGAGTTTTTGAGGTAGCGGCGCGGTGAGGTATGAGTAAGCGAGAGGTGCGTTGTGCAATCAACACTTGGCCGTCTACCAACTGACAACTGCTTGGATTGTGGCCCCGTGCAAGAGCGGGCTGCCGGTGGCGTCGATGCCGCCCCCGTTGGCGAAACTGATGGCGGAGAACTGGTTCTGCCCAAAAGCCACGTTGGAAAGCCACATCGCCTGATAGCCGGCGTTGACCGCGAGATAATCGGTGAAGCGATAGGTGCCGGTGAGTTTCAACTCTCCCAGAAAGGCAACCTGGGAGGAGCCGTCATCCACCAGCACCGCCCCAGGAATCGGAAAACCAACAATCATTCCTTCCTGTTTGATGCTGTTGACGTAGATACCCGCTTTGCCGATGGCGTTCATTTGAAAACTGCCGAGGCGAGAAATCACGAGATCGCCGCCGGCTTGGGCTCCGAACAGGTTGTTACTGGTGATCGTCTTCCACCCGAAATCCTGGACGGGGGAAGATACTTGCAGTTGGACTGCTTCATGAAGGTTGATGTAACGCAGGCCAAGGATGGTGGTGAAGTTTTTCGACGTGGGGAGGCGGGCGTTGAATTCAAAGCTATTGAGGTCGGAGCTGTACTGCGTGGAAAGCAGGCCGTTGGCGTACCAGGCAACCGGAGGGAGAGTGGGGAGGTAATCTCCCGCGATGGCCGGCAGGTACTGCGTGCCGTCCACCGAGAAGACTCCCAGCCAGCTGAATTCCAAGTTGATGGTTTGCAGATGCAGAATGGCATCGACTTCCACTCCCGCCATGCCATCGAGGGGGAGCATGTTATCGTTGTCGTTCTGGCGAAGCAGGATGACCGCGCCGGAGGAGACGGAAATCGTCTGCCCGCCGAAGGTCGGGTTACCCCAGTCGGCCCGCGGAGCGGAATTCTGAAAGTCGGCGGCGTTCCCCTCGCCAGCGTCGCCGCTGATCATCGAGGAGAAAATCTGAGCGGTGGAGACCGTGTTGTCTTCCTGCGCCCCAAGTGCGCCACACAGGAGAACCACGGCGAAGACGGTCAAGAATCCGAGTTTGTATCTCATGGACATAATCGGAAAAGCTTGGAATTTGTCGAGCGCTCTGGTTTAATAGAGGGAGCCTGCCGACTGCGGCTCTCAGCCCCCCTTGCCGCTCACTTCCGCATAGGACCCCTGGCGATGCTGCCTGTTTCCCGTTTGCTAATTTTGAGTTGCTGCGCGGCTTGGCTGGTGGCCGGGGGAGAATCGCGAATTGCCCTGGGTCAGTCAAGTCCAAAGGGGGCGGCTGCTAGCGATGCTGCCGCACTGCCGCCAGCTGCGGAAAGGAATGTTGATTTCGGAGAGATCGAAGCGATCCTGCGGAAGAACTGCTTCTCTTGCCACGGGGCCGAGCACCAGGAATCCGGTCTGAGGCTCGATGTCAAGAAGCGGGCGCTGGAAGGTGGGGACAACGGAGCGGTCATCAAGCCCGGCAAGAGTGCCGACAGCCGCCTGGTGCTGCTGGTGGCGGGGCTCGACAAAGAGACCGGCCCCATGCCGCCGGAAGGAAAAGGAAAGCAACTGTCAGCCGCGGAGATTGGCCTGATTCGAGCCTGGATCGAGCAAGGAGCGAACTGGCCAGAAGGTGGCGTGGAATCGGCCGCTCGACATTGGTCGTTTCAAAAGGTCGCTTCTGCTCCGACACCTGCAGTGAAAGATGCAGCGTGGCCAAATTCGCCGATAGATAGCTTCGTCCTGGCCCGGCTGGAGAAGGAAGGTGTCTCCCCTTCGCCGCCGGCTGACAAAGTGACGCTGCAGCGGCGGGCATATTTGGATTTGATTGGACTATTGCCCTCGCCGGAGGAAGGTCGTGAGTTCGTGGCGGATTCCCGGCCTGATTCCTATGAGCGGTTGATCGACCGGCTCTTGGCTTCTCCCCATTACGGGGAGCGTTCGGGACGACACTGGCTGGATCAAGCGAGGTACGCCGATAGCGACGGCTATGAGAAGGATGGCAAGCGGCCCTTTGCCTGGCGGTATCGCGACTGGGTCATTGCCGCCCTCAATGCCGACCAGCCGTTTGATCAGTTCACCGTGGAGCAAATCGCCGGCGATTTGCTGCCGGGTGCCACGCAGGAACAGAAGATTGCCAGTGGCTTTCACCGGAACACGCTGCACAACACCGAAGGAGGGGCGGACCAGGAAGAGGACCGGGTGAAGAAGACCGTGGACCGGACGAACACCGTCAGCACGGTCTGGTTGGGGCTGACGCTCGGCTGTGCCCAGTGCCATACGCACAAGTACGACCCGATTACGCAGCGAGAGTACTATCAGATGTATGCCTTCTTCAACAGCATCAACGAAGAGAATATCGAGGCTCCCACCCCCGAGGCGGCGGCGGTCCTGGCGGTCGAAAGAGAGAAGCACGCGAAGAAGCTGGAGGAACTGCGAGCCGCGCTAAAGGCATGCGAGCAGGGGGACTTCATCAAGAAGCAAGCCGAATGGGAAGCAAATGCCGCGAAGAATCCGGTCGTTTGGCAGACTCTCGAGATTTCGGCCGCGACATCGAAACTTGGGGCGAATCTCGATGTGCAATCGGACAAGTCAGTGCTGGTATCCGGGAAGAATGAGTTGTCGGATGTTTATACTCTAGAAGCGGTGCTGAAAGGTAACGAACGAATCACTGCGGTTCGATTGGAAGTCCTTCCCAGCGACAAATTGCCGGCGAAGGGACCGGGACGAGCAAACAATGGCAACTTTGTCCTCTCCACATTCGGCGTCGAGGCCAAGCCGGCTGCCGATGGAGCTGTGGCAGGGACCAAAGTTACGTTTGCGAAGGCCATAGCCGATTTCTCGCAGGGCCAGTGCGATGTGCAACAGGCGATCAACGATAACCCGGCTGATTTTTGGGCCGTGGTGCCGCATGTTGGCCAGCGGCATGTCGCGGTGTTTGAAGCGAAAGAGCCCATCGGCCATGAGGGGGGGACAAAGCTCACCATCACCCTTGACCAAGCTTACAACCAAACGGAACCCCACAACTTAGGGCACTTCCGGCTCTCCGTCACAACGGCTCCGGCCCCTGTGCCGTTGGAAGGCTTGCCGCCGGAAGTGGCCGGCGCGCTTGCCGTTGATTCGGGCCAAAGAAACGATGCCCAGAAGAAGCAAATCGGCGATTACTTTAAGACGGTGGAGACGGAATATTTGAAACTGGCCAAAGTGGTTGTGGACCATGAGGCCAAGGCCCCGAAATTCCCCGATGACTTGAAGGCGCAGTCTGTAGTCGAGTTGGGCAAACCTCGAGTGACGAACATTCATCTGCGAGGCGACTTTCTGGCGAAGGGTGATCCGGTCGAGGCGAAGACGATCGCGGCGTTGCCTGTCTTGGCGAGCGGGGGGCGTGAGCCCCCTGATATTTCGGCCGGCGTGAAAGAGAAGAATCAGGGGGCTGACGCCCCCCGCTCGCCGACACGCCTTGAGTTAGCCCGCTGGCTGGTAAGTCCCACCAACCCGCTGCCCGCTCGCGTCACCGTCAACCGGCTTTGGCAGCAGCATTTTGGTCGCGGACTGGTGGCGACGAGCGATGACTTTGGCAAACAGGGAGAGAAGCCGTCACATCCGGAACTGCTTGATTGGCAGGCGAGCGACTTCGTGGCTCGCGGCTGGAGCCTGAAGGCCGTGCATCGGCGGACTATGCTCACCAGCACCTATCGGCAGTCGGCGCGGATGCGGCGGGATCTAGCGGAACGGGACCCGGAGAACATCCTGCTGGCCCGGCAGCCGCGGCGGCGGGTGGAATCGGAGGTGATTCGGGACCTGGCGCTTTCCGCCAGCGGCCTGTTTGCCAGTCGCATTGGCGGGCCGAGCGTCCGTCCGCCGCAGCCGACGGAGTATGCCACGATTACCTATGCCGGCAGTGCAAACTGGCCGGAGAGCAAAGGTGGGGATCGCTATCGCCGGGGCCTCTACACGTTTTTTCAGCGGACGTCCCCTTATCCGATGCTGATGACGTTCGATACTCCCGATTCCAACGAGTGCGCGGTTCGCCGAATGACCAGCAACACGCCGCTGCAAGCCCTTACGCTCTGGAACGATCCCGTTTTCGTCGAAGCGGCTCAGGTCATCGGCAGCCGCGTGGTGCGGGAAGTTCCAGGGACGGCGAGCGACGAACTAACCCGGCAGCGGGTGCGGCGGGCGTTTGAATTATGCCTCGCCCGTTCCCCCGATAGCCAAGAGGAAGCCGCCCTCGTCACCCTCTATCAGCAGCAGCTTGTGCTTTGTGGGAAGGACACTAAGGTTACAGCGGCTTTAATGGGCGGCCAAACGCCGCCCGCGGAAACCTCTGCCGCCGAGTTAGCAGCCTGGATCAGCGTCGGTCGGGCGATTGTGAATTTGGATGAGTTCATTACGCGAGAGTGATTAGCCGGTTCCATGAATACTCCCATCGACCTTGTCCGCCGCCAATTCTTCACTTCCAGCGCCTCCGGCCTGGGGATGCTCGCGCTCGCTTCGCTGCTCCGAGGGGATGGCCTGCTGGCCGACGATGCCGAGCGGCAAGCAAATTCGACCAATCCGCTCGCCACCAAAGCGCCGCCGTTTGCACCCAAGGCCAAGAATTGCATCTTCTTCCTTCCCGAAGGGGCACCGAGCCACATCGATCTGTTCGACCCCAAGCCGAAACTCAAGGAGTTGCATGAGCAGAAGCTGCCGGACGAGATGACGAAGAACGTCCGGTTCGCCTTCATCAAAAAGGAGACGGCAGTTCTGTGGGGAAGCAGTGCGAAATTCACGAAGCATGGCCAGTGCGGGATGGAGCTTTCCCACTGGCTGCCGAACTTGGGGAAGCAGGCCGACGATATCTGTTTGATTCGCTCCATGCACACCGATGCATTCAATCACCATCCAGCACAACTGATGATGATGAGCGGAGTGCCCCGGTTCGGCCGGCCGAGCCTTGGCTCGTGGCTGACCTATGGACTCGGCAGCGAGTCGGAGAATCTGCCCGGCTATGTCGTCCTCACTGCCGGACGCGGCGGCAGCGGCGGAGTTTCCAATTGGAGCAGCGGCTTTTTGCCCTCCACGTATCAGGGGGTCCTCTTTCGCGGCCAGGGGGAGCCAATTTTGAACCTGGCAAGTCCCCCGGGGGTAACGCCGGAAATGCAGAAGAGCGGACTGGAAGCCATCGCCTCGCTCAATCGCCGCCATTTGGAAAGTCTGCAAGACCCCGAAATCGCCAGCCGCATTGCATCCTACGAACTCGCCTTCCGTATGCAGTCCGCCGCGCCTGAACTCGTGGACCTGTCCCAGGAATCGCAAGCAACGCTCGACATGTACGGCGTCAACCGCCCTGAGCCCAAAGGCAAGGGTGGCCGCGGAGCCGGAGCGGACGTTTACAAGCGGTTCGCGACGAACTGCCTGCTGGCTCGTCGCCTGGTCGAGCGGGGCGTGCGATTCGTCACGATGGTGCATGCCTCGTGGGACGCCCACAGCGACATCAACGGAGAGCTCGACTATTGCACCGGCATGGCCGACCAGCCCCTTGCCGCCCTCATCCAGGACTTGAAGCAGCGGGGACTTCTCGACAGCACGCTTCTCGTTTTCGCCGGCGAATTCGGCCGCACGCCGCTGGCGGAGAACCGGAACGGGCAAATGTCGGAGAAAGTCGGCCGCGACCACCATCCCTTCGCTTTCAGCGTCTGGATGGCGGGGGGCGGCATCAAACCCGGCCTTACCTACGGCAAAACCGACGAACTCGGCTGGGCTCCGGCGGAAAACCCCGTCCATGTCAACGACTTTCACGCGACCATCCTACGGCTGTTTGGCTTTGACCACAAACAGCTCACTGTCAACTACAAAGGATTGAGCGTGCGGCTGACGGATCAAGGGGGAAAAGTGGTGAGCGATTTGATGGTGTAATGGTTCTTTCGAACACGGATGTTGCCAGGTAGACGGCGTCCCGCAAATCTTTCGCAGCTTGCGCGACCTGAACGGCCGAAAAATCTTTTTTCAAAAAGAGGGAACTTTAACGCAGAATTTACTCGCGGGCATTGCCGCCGCTGGTATGATTTCTCCCTTGGCGACGGTGGCCGGCGTCTCTCTTTGACGCTCGCGGCACGCTCGCCAAGCATATCGCCCGAAAGCCAGTATGTCCTTTTCCGTCGATCTCTCTGCTCCGCCGGTTGCCCTGAGGGAACCGGATTCGGTTGGAGAACCGCTAGCAGTTCCATCGCCCATCAAGACTGTCAGCCAGCGATTGTCGTATCCCAGGCAGGTTTCACGGCAGATTCTGTGGCGCTATGCCGTGCCGCTGTTCGTTGGGCACGCCGCGGCACTGTTCGCGTTTGTCCCGTGGCTGTTCAGTTGGACGGGATTGGCCTTGCTGTGGGTGGGTATTTATTTCTACGGCGGAATTGGCATCAATCTCTGCTACCACCGGCTGCTTACGCATCGCAGCTTTCGCTGCCCGCTCTGGCTGGAGCGTTGTTTCGTGATGGTGGCATTGTGCTGCATGGAGGACGCGCCGGCGAGTTGGGTCGCCACCCATCGGCAGCACCACAATGAGTCCGACCATGAAGAAGACCCCCACAGTCCCCTCGTCAATTTTTTCTGGAGCCACCTGGGCTGGCTGCTGGTTGATAATTCCGCTGTCCGCAATACCTCATCTTTCGACCGCTATGCCCGCGACATCCTTCGCGATCCCTTCTACATGAAGTTGCAGCGGTCGCTCCTCCCCATTTGGATTTACCTTGTCCACGCCTTGCTGTACTACGTGGCGGGCTTCGCGGCTGGCTACCTCGTCACCGGAACTCTCATCGGCGGCGTGCAACTCGGCTTGAGCTGGCTGGTGTGGGGCTGCATCGTCCGAACCGTGTGCGTCTGGCACATTAGTTGGTCCGTGAATTCCCTGTCGCATGTTTTCGGCTACCGCAGTTATGAGACGCAAGACAACAGCCGCAATAACTGGCTGGTGTCGCTGCTCAGCAGCGGTGAAGGGTGGCACAACAACCATCACGACGATCCTGCCAGCGCCACCACCCGTCACAAGTGGTGGGAATTCGACCTGATCTTCATCGTCGTCGAAGGGCTGGAGAAGGTCGGGCTGGTGACGCACGTTGTTCGTCCCAGGGCCGAGCGCCGAAAATAGATCGGCTCCTGGGCGATTCAGTACACTCGCCGCCATCCGACCTTGTCGTTGATGAATTCCGTACCCGCTCCGGCTACAATTGCTCCGTCTCCGCAAAATCTGCCGGCCTGACGCACTGCAATTGAGGACTGAGATTCAGCATGGGCAATCGGGATGACGGAACGCAAGAATTTGAGGGGGACGCCGGCGGTTCGTCCTCACTCGCGCCGGCGGATGCGAATCCCGCACTACTGCCTGATGGCATCGGCCGCTATCGGGTTGAGAAGATCTTGGGCCAAGGGGGCTTTGGCGTCGTCTTTTTGGCGCATGACGATCAATTGCGGCGACTTGTCGCCATCAAGGTGCCGCATGCCCGGCTCCTCGTTCAAGCCACGGATGCCGAAGCCTATCTGACTGAAGCTCGCACCGTCGCCAATCTCGACCACCCGCATATTGTCCCTGTTTTTGATGTCGGCAGCGTTGACCAATTCCCTTGCTACGTTGTCTCGAAGTACATCGACGGCACCGACCTGGCCGCCCGACTCAAGGCTTCGCGGCTGTCGATCCACGAAGGCGTGGAATTAGTAGCCACGGTAGCCGATGCTTTGCATCACGCTCATAAGCAGGGGTTGGTTCATCGGGATGTGAAACCGGGCAACATCCTGCTCGATCGCCAAGGAAGGCCGTTCGTGGGGGATTTCGGACTCGCCTTGCGTGAGCAAGATGTCGGCAAGGGATCTCGCTACGCCGGCACACCCGCTTACATGTCCCCCGAGCAGGCACGGGGCGAAGGGCACCGGGTTGACGGGCGGAGCGACGTTTTCAGCTTGGGCGTGGTCCTGTACGAATTGCTCACGGGCCGGCGACCCTTCCAAGCCGACTCACCCTCGGAACTGATGGAACAAGTGACGAGCCACGATCCTCGTCCGCCGCGTCAGCACGACGATGCCATTCCGAAGGAACTGGACCGCATTTGCCTGAAGGCACTTTCCAAACGAGCATCGGAGCGCTACTCGGCGGCTCGGGACATGGCCGATGACTTGCGCCAATTTTTGGCCGGTGCTTCCGTTCAGGAAAGGTCCAATCTGTCTGAGCGCTCCAGCAAGCAGGCCGAAGTGGACACGGCGATGCCGAGCCCAATCCCGACGCCGTTTGAGTCTCTGCCGATCAAGATAGTCCCCAAGGGGCTCAGGTCATTCGACGCTGGGGATTCGGACTTCTTTTTGGAATTGCTCCCCGGTCCTCGCGACCGGGACGGATTGCCGGACAGCATTCGCTTCTGGAAAACTCGCATCGAGACAACGGACGCCTACGATACCTTCGCGGTGGGGTTGATTTACGGACCATCGGGATGCGGCAAGTCTTCGCTGGTCAAAGCGGGAGTGTTGCCGAGACTGGCGGAGTCGGTGAAGACGGTTTACATCGAATCGACAGCCGAGGAGACGGAAGCCCGTTTGCTCAAGGGGTTGCGGCGGCAAGTGGCGGAATTGCCCAGCAATCTCAGTTTGATCGACTCCCTGGCCGCTTTGAGGCGTGGGCACTTCTTGGAATCCGGCCAGAAGGTTCTGCTGGTGCTCGACCAATTTGAGCAGTGGCTCCATGCCAGGCGCGACCAGGACAACCTGGAACTGGTACAAGCCCTGCGGCACTGCGATGGCGGTCGCTTGCAGTGCGTGGTGATGGTGCGGGATGACTTCTGGCTGGCCGTCAGCCGGTTTATGCAGGCCCTCGAGATTCGAGTTGTCGAAGGAGAAAACTCCCGCCTCGTTGATCTCTTCAGCCCCAAGCACGCTCGCAAGGTGCTGAATTCATTTGGCAAAGCACTGGGGGCGTTGCCGGAAGGAACTATCGATACGTACCAGAACGCCTTCCTCGATCAAGCGGTCGCCGGTCTCGCTCAGGAGGGGAAAGTCATTTCGGTGCGGCTGGCGCTCTTCGCGGAGATGATGAAGGGAAAGCCCTGGACTCCAGCCACGCTACGGGAAGTTGGCGGCACCGAGGGAGTCGGCATAACATTTCTCGAAGAGACGTTCTCTGCCTCCACCGCACCTCCTTCCCATCGATTGCATCAAAAAGGGGCCCAAGCAGTGCTGAAAGCCCTGCTCCCGGAGGCGGGGACCGATATCAAGGGGCACATGCGTTCGCGGCAAGAATTGCTGGAAGCTTCTGGTTACAGCGGCCGCGCGAAGGATTTTGAGGACTTGATTCAGATTCTTGACCGCGAGCTGCGGCTGATCTCGCCGACCGATCCGGAAGGGAAGGAGGAAGCCGCATCCTCCAAGGTTGAGGTCAGCGCCAAGTATTACCAGTTGACCCACGATTACCTGGTCCCTTCATTACGCGAGTGGCTCACGCGGAAGCAGAAGGAGACTCGCCGCGGTCGGGCCGAACTTCTGCTGGCAGATCGCGCGGCGGTCTGGAATTCCCGGCCCGAGAACCGGCAACTGCCGTCGCTTGTGCAGTGGATCCAAATTCGGTGGCTCACGGCAGACCTTGCCTGGACTCCTCCGCAGCGGAAGATGATGGCGAAAGCGGGGCGGTTTCACGCGGGGCGGAGTGTTGTCGTGGCGTTGCTCTTGGCAGCGCTGACATTCGCGGGGCTATTCATCCAAGAGCAGGTCGTGCAGCAGCGGAGGCAAGCAGTTGCTCACACTCTGGTGCAGAGTCTCTTGAATGCAGACACGGCGCAGGTTCTGGAGATTGTTCGTGATATGCCCCCCACCATTCGCCGATGGACTGATCCGCGATTGCGCGAGTTGAGCGCCAATCCGGCCACGAGTGCCAAGGGGAAACTTCACGTCAGCATCGCCCTGTTGCCGGTCGATAGTGCACAGGTGGATTACCTATACGGCCGATTGCTTGACGCTGAGCCTCGCGAAGTGCCGGTAATTCTTGACGCCCTGGCCGCCCACAAGGACGCACTGCGTGACAAACTGTGGGCTGTTGCGGAGGCACCGAGCAGGGGCAAGGAATCGCAACGCCTGCGAGCGGGAGCGGCACTGGCGAAGTTCGATCCGAAGAGCAAGAAGTGGGAGCAGGTCAGCACCTGGGTGGTCAACGACCTCGTACAGGAGAGTCCGATCTTCCTGGGTCAATGGAGCGAATCGTTTCGCCCCGTGAAGAACTCGATGCTTGCCCCGTTGTCTGTGATCTTCCGGGATCAACAAGCGGCTCGCACGGGGGAACGCAATCTGGCAACCACTCTGTTGGCCGACTATGCCATCGACCAGCCGCAAGTGTTGGCCGAGTTGTTGATGGAAGCGGACGAAAGGCAGTTCGCTGCCATCTATGTCGCATTCCAACAGCAAGGCGAGAAGGGTTTTCTGGCACTGACGGCAGAGCTTGACCGCAAACTTCCGCCCGATGCGAAGGAAACGGCAAGGGAGAAGTTGGCATGTCGGCAGGCGAGCGCCGCGGTTGCCCTGCTCAAGGTCAACCAGCCGGCCAAGGTCTGGCCCCTGCTAAGACACCATCCCGATCCTCGCGTGCGAAGCTACATCATTCACCGGCTGAGTTTGTTCGGCGCAGACCCGAGTGTCATCATCCAGCGCTTCGATGTCGAGCCGGACATCACGATTCGCCGCGCCTTGCTTCTGGCCCTGGGGGAGTTCGGAGTGAATGAGCTCTCTCCCACAGTCTGGAAGAGCTTGCTACCCAAGTTGCAGGAGATCTACCGCACCGAGAAGGATGCGGGGCTGCACGCCGCGGTGGAATGGCTGCTCCGCACCTGGCAGCAGGAAACGTGGCTGAAGCAAGTGAACGAAGAATGGGCCCTGAACAAGGAGCAACTGCAGAAGAGACAACAGGCGATTGTGCTAGCCCCAGGAGCGCTGCCGCAATGGTACGTCACTGGCCAAGGACACACGATTGTGGCCATTCCTGGCCCCGTGGAGTTCTTGATGGGCTCTCCGCCCGCGGAGCTCGACCGCGAGGACGACGAAGTAGAGCACAAACAGACGATTGACCACTCCTTCGCCCTGGCGGCTAAGTCAGTGACCGTTGCGCAATACTGTGAGTTTGAGAAGGACTTCCGCGAGAAGATCCCTGCCATGTATACGCGGGAGGATGACTTGCCCGTGAATCATGTCAATTGGCATAAGGCCGCGAAGTACTGCAATTGGCTAAGCGACAGGGAGGGGATTCCCGAAGAACAGTGGTGTTTCGAATTCCAGGGGGACAAAGCCACGCCGAAGGCCAATTATCTGACTCTCAGCGGCTATCGTTTGCCCACCGAAGCCGAAATGGAATTTGCGATCCGCGCCGGAGCCGTAACAACCCGCCACTTTGGCGAGTCCGATGCACTGCTGCCGAAATATGGCTGGTACGAGGAGAACTCGCAAGAAAGGACTTGGCCCGTGGGGCTGCTCAAGCCGAACGATTTCGGGTTCTTTGACGTCCACGGCAACGTCTGGAACTGGTGCGTCGACCACTACAAGTATTACGGCACCGACGCGGTCATCAAGGAAGGTCTCCGCGTGGTCCGCGGCGGGGCCTACTTCCGCTTTGCCACGCACATCCGGTCGGCAAACCGCGACAATGCGGGAGAAGGTGATCCCAGCGACTACATCGGCATTCGAGTGGCGAGAACGATCGTTGCCCCCTGACCCTGGGTGAAGCGACAGGCCAATCTGCCTTCCGCGGTATGTCAGGCGGTCTTCGCCTTGAGGTGCCAAACCGGATCGAATTTGGCGGGTGGATTTTGAAACAAGGCCATGCTTCGTTGCAGCAAGTTCATGGTCGGCACATCGGTGGGAAAGTCGCCGGCCAAATTGATCAGCAGGGCCATCGCCTGACGGAATTGAGCAGCTTCAAACAGTGCGAGCGCCTCTTCATAGTGTTCTTTGAGCTTCGGCCAGGCGGCGTCAGGCGCGGTGGGAAGCTCGTAGAAACTCACCGGCTCAGCGATGTTCACCGTAGTCGCCGTGCAGAGTCGCCGGAGTGAATAGGCGCCGCCCAGCAAGTCCGCCGTCCCTTTTGTCACCAAGAGCGGACAGCCGACGAGCTTCGTCGCACCTTGCACGCGAGCCGCCTGGTTTACGGTCGGGCCGAAGGCGCCATATTTGATCTTCCGCCGTGAGCCAATATTCCCCACTTGAGCCGGGCCGCTGTTGATGCCGATCGAAATCCCTGTCGGCTCACCCAGACGAGGCTCCCAGCGAGTATTGAATTCGGCCAGTTCCGCCTTCATTTTCAGGGCGGCCCGGCAAGCGCGGACGGCATGGTCCGGCGTCACTTCCGGTGCGCCCCAGATCGCTTCCAGCGCATCACCACTGTAATCAATGAGCACTCCGCGCTCCTCGGCAACGCAATCGGAAAGCAGGCTCAATACGTCCCGCAGCCATTCGATCGTGATCTGCGGATCCTTCTCTGCACTAATCCGGCTGAAGCCGTTGATGTCGCAGAAGAGTACGGTGATGATCTCACTTTTGGCGGAAAGCATCTCTTCACCGCGAGTCTGCAGCATGCCGGCGAGTTCCGGTGTGAAGAACTGCTCGAAGCGGACTCGCTCCGCCAGCACCTGCCGCTCCTGCTCTGCTCGAGCCAGGCCGGCAGCGACTCCGTAGGCGAGCAGCTCGAAGAGCCGGGCTTGCAATTCATCAATGGTGCCGCAGCGGGTGAGTATCCCTTCGTTCCGCCGCTCCCCATAAAGGACCGCAATCACCTCCCCTTCGCGATTGAGAATCGGAGCCGCCACGAGCGACCGCACGCTTTGCAGGCTCTCGCCGCGGCTGGCGGCTTCCTGCTCGCCTTGCGGTGGATGGAAGACGGTCCGCTTATTCTCCAGCACCCGCTCCAGCATGGTGCGGCTTGGCCGCCAGGTCTTGGGAAGCGTGCACCCCTGGGCAATTTCGCCGGCCGCTTCGTGCCACTCACTTTTTTGCCGTTGCAGGACGCAGGCCACGTCCAGGTCAATCAGCCGCACTGCTGCCGTCGCCGCACGATGAAGATAGTCAGGACTGGAAGCCGCACTTTGCAGCACATCCATCGCCCCTTGCAGCCACTGGAGCACGTCGTCGGCACTTTGCCGCGAACTCAATCCCTTGGCGGAGGAACCGACCAGCGCTTGCAAAATGGGCCGCACCGTGCTGTCGGGATGGCGGCCGGGGGCCAGCGCCGGCTGGGCCAGCGTCTGCATATTAAATTCTTCGCTGGCTCGCGTCTCCCCTTCCAGCCGAAGCGCCTTCACCAGCAAGTCGCAGTACAGCGGCAAATCGCAAACGCGGCTCTCCTTCGCCGCCAGCCGCCCGTGCGGCCCGAGGCTCAGGTCCACATTGGCGCTCAGATTCGTCACCAGCACCTTGTCCCCCGGCTGCGGCTCGAGTCGCAAGTGCTGCCGCGAAACCTGCTTCTCCAGCGCCCCCGCAATAATCAGCCGCACCCGATCCGGCAGATCGACCCGGGCCACATGCTCCCCCTTCTCCGGTTGCGGGGCGGGCTCATTCTTCGTCATATCCTGCCGGCCAATCTCAATCGGCTGGCTGAGCGAGAATGAAGCCACCGGCTTCCGCTGGTCGTAAATGGTGAGTTGGTAGGCCATGAGGAAATTCTACCCCATAGATTTGCATCCATCGCGACACTAACGGTATGTTTCATGGCGTGCCGATGGTAGAATCCCAGTCTGAAAAGTCCCACCGGAGGTTCGCTGATGTCCCGCCTGTTTTTTCCCCTTGTCCTTTCTTCTGCATTCATTGTTCCTGCCATCGCCCGCGCGGAGAATTGGCCGAACTGGCGTGGCCCAAGCTTGAATGGCGTGGCGGAGGGGAAGGAGTATCCGACGAAATGGAGCAAAACGGAGAACGTGGCCTGGCAAGTGAAGCTGCCGGGGCGGGGAGCTTCGACGCCCATCGTTTGGGAGGACCACATCTTTCTGACCTGCGGCGTGGAGGGGAAGAATGTGCTGCTTTGTTATGACCGCGGCGGGAAAGAACTTTGGAAGGCGGAAATAGGGACTGCCAAGCAGTTCAAAAGTGCCAAGGGGAGCAGCACCAATCCTTCGGCGACGACCGATGGCAAGCATGTCTTTGTCTATTTCAAGAGCGGCGACTTTGGAGCGGTGGATTTCAAGGGTAAAATCGTCTGGCAGACCAACCTACAGGAGAAGTACGGCGAAGATACGCTCTGGCACGACGTCGGAACTTCCCCCGTCCTGACGAAGAACCATGTCATTGCCACCGTCATGCACAGCGGCCCGTCGTATCTGGCTGCGTTCGAGAAAGACACCGGCAAGCTTGTCTGGAAGCAGGACCGGAAGACCGGTGCACCGAGCGAATCGGCTCAGAGCTATACCACGCCGGTGGTGGTGCAGGATGGCGACAAGGAACTGATCGTCGTGCTGGGAGCCGACTACGTCACTGGCCACGATGCCGCGAGCGGCAAAGAACTTTGGCGAGTAGGAAGCCTGAATCCGGCGAAGAACAATTTCTTCCGCTCCATCTCCTCCGCGGTCGTCTGCGACGGCATCGTCATCGCCCCTTATGCCCGGGGCGGCACCGTCACCGCCATTAAACTCGGCGGCGAAGGGGACGTGACGGACTCGCACGTCCTGTGGACCAAAGAGGGCCTGGGAGCCGATGTGCCCACCCCAATCGCGAAGGACGGCAAGGTCTATCTTTGCAATGACAAAGGGCAGATCTCTTGCCTGGACCTGAAAACCGGCGACGCTCTCTGGACCACTCAGCCGGAGAAGAAGCGGGCGACGACTGTCAGCTCGTCTCCCATCCTGGCCGGCGGCAAAATCTACATCACGCGCGAGGATGGCAAGACGTTTGTCATCACGCCGGAGAAGGATTCCAAGCTCGTCGCTGAGAATGAACTCGGCAACGAATTTGTCCTCGCGACTCCTGTCTTCGTCGATGGCAAAGTGCTGCTGCGGACGAATGATTATTTGTACTGCTTTGGGAAGTAAGTCAACCTCTACCTCCCACGCATAAAAAACTGGCCTCCTTTAGGACTGGCGAAGATCTTGTCTTCGGCGAGGGCTGGTTTTTTGCCGAAGGGGTTATAGAGGGGATCGCCGATGAGCGTCCCCATCCAACTCGTCAGCATGACGGTGCGGCCATAGGATTCGACGAGCGTGTACTTGCCCGTGGCGAGTGAGCCGAAAAACTCCGCCGGCTTGGGGAAGCCGATGGTGAAGGGTTCGGCGACGGGGCCGAGCGTCGCGCAGGCCCCTTTTTCCAACAGGTTCTTGCACCACAGCTTCGAACCCTCCTGCCGCAGCGACACTGCCTCGCTGCTGGCGAGGTGCCAGGCGACAGCTCCCTTTTTGAAGCGACAGCTGTCGATGAAATTGGCGTGCGAATACCAGCCGCAGTAGAGGGAGCAATCGGGGCAGGCTTCCACGGCGAAGAGTTCCCCTTTGTCGTCGAGAATCACCTCCAGCTTGGCTTCGTCCTTCAGTAGGTCCGCCATATCGCGCATCGATTGGTCGTAGCCGCCGTAGCCGAAGCCCGCGTCCCCCTTAGGGTCGTAGCCAATGCCGCGGGCATCGATGTAGACCTTTCCTTGCAGACCTTCTTTCTCCGCTTCGAGAGCATCATCGACCAGACGCTTCGCGATTTCCGGCGTCGGGCCATCCAGCCGGCAGGTGAGGAGCGTTTTGGACGCGGTCGCGCGGACATTTTCTGGAATTTGCCAGTAGAGCGGGTTGTTCACCCAGCCGCGAAGCTCGATTTTGTCCCACCAGAGGAGCATGAGCTCGCTATCGACCGCCGCCCGGCTGTCGAAACGACCGCTGCGAACGAGTTGTTCCCGTTTGCCTTGCAGCGGCTGTTGCTTTCGCTTGGCTGCGTCAAGTTCTTGCTTGCGAGCCGCGAGGGCCTCTTTCGTTTCGTCGGAGTTCTTCTCTTTGTGCTCTGCTTCCGCAATCGACACCAGTTTCTCCAGCCGTTCGATTTCGGTCTTGGACAAAGCCAGTTCCGCATCGAGCTTGGTGAGTTCGGCCTTTTCCTCTTCCGTCAGGTCCGGCGAGCCAACCCGCAGAGGCACTCCGTACACCGCCAAGAGCACTTTGGCCTGGTCCTTCTTCTCCTTCAGCGCCTCGCGGAGCGGCCCGGCCAGCTTTTCGTCAAAGTCCTTACGGCCGATGTCCTCGCCACTTGGCAAGTCGAGCGCGACGATATTCTCCTTCGGCACGCCCCGCTTCGCGCAGTAGTGCTCGGCCACTTCCTGCGACGCGGGCATGTTCTTGTTGACCAGCAGGAAGACACCGGCGGGCTCCAGTGCCAGAGCCGGAGTGAAACCTGTCAACATAAGGAAAGCTACGGTTAGTCGTTTCATCGCATTTCGTCTGTCTCTTGAAATTGTTGCTGTTCCTCGGACCCCACCGAGCTTGCCTCGGTCGGTGAACTGATTTTGCACTAGAGAGTAACTCATTTTCTCTCTTGCCCCCACTGACCTCGCGTCGGTGGAGCACATGATTCGAGCGTGGGAATCATGCGTTCCACCGGCACGAGGCCGGTGGGGACGAATTTATTTTCCTTTCGACTCTAGTGCAAAATCATGGGCTCCACCGAGGCAAGCTCGGTGGTGGCCAAATCCAATTGTCGATCTGTTTACGTTTCCCATAGTAGTTGGCCCAATGCGCCGATCTACGGAATCTTCATCGTCAGCCCGCCGTCCACCACAATCATCTCGCCGGTGATGTAGTCGTTGGTGATCAGCAGGGCCACCGCTTCGGCGACTTGCTCAGCGGTTCCTTCGCGGTGGAGGGGGACGCGGTGCTTGAGGTTGAATTCTTTTCGCTCCGCCGGCATGTCCTTGTGGAAACGGGTTCGGATGATGCCGGGGGCAATGCAGTTCACTCGGATGTTGTCGTCGGCCAGGTCGCGGGCCAGCGAGCGGGTGAACTGCGGTATCGCCCCCTTGGCCGTGGCGTAGGCGATCGCTCCCGGCACGCCTCGGATGCCGGCGGTGGAAGCGACGGTGATGATGGCGGCTTCTCCCGCCTTCCGCAAATGAGGTAGCGCCGCTTTGCAAAGGTAGAAGCAGGCATCCACATGCAGGGCCATCGTCTGCCGCCACTGCTCGGGGGTCACCTCGTCGATGCGGCCAAAGCTCGGCCCGCCGGCATTATGCACCAGCACGTCCAGCCGGCCGAAGTGTGCCATCGTCTGCTCCACGGCCTGCGCGCAATCCTCCGCCAGGGACATATCCAAGCTCAACAAGTGGGCCTTTCCGCCAACAGCTTCAATAGCCGACTTCGTCTGTTTTGCGTCATCTCCCAATTCACGGGCGCAGATGGAGAGTTGGGCTCCGCGGCGGGCCAGATCAATGGCAATGGCCGCCCCGATGCCCATCGTTCCCCCGGTCACCAGTGCGACTTTCCCCTTCAGATTCATGGTTCACCTTTTGTTTTCTGTCCCATCCCAAATTACCAGTTGATAAGCGCCGAATTACCCCCACTATAGCGGATTTGATTCATGTGATTCAGGTTCCCTCATTCACAAGTCTTGCGGCAACGTGAATCACCGTAAGTTTTTATCAAGTAGCAGGTTGCGTTGATTCACGTCGACGCAAGTTGATTCATATTCGTCATTTTCTGATGGATTCTGATTCATCACAGAATTCTCTTTTGATAAGGTATTTCTCCGTTGTCAGGGAACCGTCGCGGCCTGGGTTTGGGCTCTCAAACACCAACCACAACGTTGTTCCATCCGCGCGCACCAGACCGCAGCTACGCCCCACCGTCAATACTATACAACTGTGACGTATAAGTCAAGCGTGGGTGAGGTTTTCACATCCCCCCCAAGCCTTGTCACCAGCGAGATAGGAATACCAGGGGGGCGATCGATAGAACGCAAGTCTATCTCAGGCATCCGACGGTCCTTCGATAGGAACCTTTTGTGGATGAGCAGCGGGGGTAGTGGCCGGGCCCTACTTATTCACGTACGTCTCCAGAAACCGCGCCAGCTTATGGAAGTCGCTGCCGTGTTCGATGTAGCGGACGACGGTGACGAGGGTTTGCGGGTCGATGAGTTTGTCAAAGGGCTCGTAGTGAAGCTGTAATTGGCCCGTGACGGAAACCATCACGCCGTTGTGCCCTTCTTCCACGAGCGCCCGATAAGCACCGACACCGAGCTGGGCCCCGAGCATCACGTCGAAGGCGTGGGGCTTGGCGCAGCGGGCTTCGTAGCCGAGTTGCAGGCCGGTCACCTTGCGTTCCTTGCCCGTGGCCTTTTTATAAGCGTCGGCTACCAAACGGGCGAACATCCGGCCGAGATTGACGTGCGAAATCGAGATGTGGCCGTGATCGTCCCGCGGGATACCTTCCAGATACTGCGACGGCAGTAGTTCCGCGAGTCCTTCCGCCATCACAATCACGCCGAAGGGCTTTTTCTCTTCGTCGCGGGCCAGCATTGTCTTGACGATGCGACTGACGACTCGGTCCACGTCCATCACATCCCGTTTTTCCGTAACTTTGGTGACCGGATTGAACATCGCCTCCTCGGTACGGTAGGTGCCGATGATGTCTTCGACGCTGATGACCAGGCTCGCTTCGCCGGCAATCGCCGCGCCATAGGAGAGCCAGCCGGCGCTGCGGCCCATGGTTTCGGTGAGGAAGTAGGCCCGGGAGGCTTCGGCGTCGTACAGCAGGTTGCGAATTTCCGCCGCCAGCGTTTCCACGGCGGTGAAGAAGCCGAACGTGAAATCGATGCCGTGGTAATCGTTGTCAATCGTTTTGGGGAGATGAACGACGGGGATTTTTTTTGACCCCGCCGGCAGCAGGTCTTGATAGAGCTTGAATTTATTCGCCGTCTTGAGAGTGTCGTCACCACCGATGGAGATTAGGGCATCGACACCGATGGAGCAGAGTCCTTCGTAAACCCGACGCAACGGGGCGGAAAGTTTGGCATCTTGGAGATGGGCGGGGCTTGAAATGTTCTTCCCCGGGTTGGTTCGGGCGGTGCCGATCAAAATCCCCTGTGAGTTGCGAGTCCGCTTGAGGGTTTTGTGAGTGATGTTGATGAAATCCTCGTCCTCCTTCAATGGCTTTTCCGGAGAGTACTCATTGAGGGAGGAGTAGCCGTGCTTGATGCCTACGACTTCGATGCCGTTGCGGAGGAAGGCGACAGCAGCGGTCGAGATGACCGCGTTGGCAGCGGGGGCGGGGCCGCCGGCGAACAAAATGCCGACCCGCTTGATGCTGGTATCGTGCTTGTCAGGATTGGCCAGAGCGGATGAGACAGTTTTGGACATGACAGAGCTCCGCAGACACAACCGTGGGGGAACAAGAGTCCATTTTAGGAGGCAACTAGCCGGCAGCCAAGATGTTTCAGGCTCCGCGCGAAGATGTAAGGGTACGCATTTTACCAAGAATCGCCTTTCGGCGGCATTTAGGGGGGAATTGTTGGCATTAGCAATTGGACTGCCGAGATAGGAATCGATCTAGGGGGAATTCGGCTCGGCAGATTATCATGACGGCTGGCATTTCTGAAGGCTGGCCCCGCGCAGGAGTCAAGGATGACCCGCACGTATTTGATTGCATCGCTGGTTGGAATTGTGTCTTTCCTGGGAAGCGCTGCGCAGAGCGTGGTGTTCGCTCAGTCGGGAGAGACGACCGAGCCGCCGCGTACTCAGGCGCGTTATTCTCAGCCGAAGGGAGGAGCGACCACCGGCACCAAGGGACCCACTTACGGCCCTGCTGCCCCCCGGAGCGAACAAACGCGACCGCCACAAACTGGCGGGCAATCACCTGTTCGCCGTACGGCAGCGGAAGAGCCCCTTCGCGAACCCGTAGCCGGTCCGAACCCTGAGAAAGGGACCTCGCCCAAAGCAGGCGTTCCGCGGCAAGATCTAAAGAGCCCCGCGGCCAAGCCACTGCCGCTGGAGATGGAAGCCGCACCTCGGCAGCCCGATTGGTTTCCCCTCGCACCCAACGTGCAACAGTGGGTCGACGAAGTGCTTGTGGCTTGGGAAAAAACGAGCGACGAGATCGTCACCTTCAAGTGCAGCTTCAAACGCTGGGAGCATGACCCGGCGTTTGGACCCAAGGATCCCAAAATCCCGTTCACGTTCGGGGAGGGGATCATTCAATATGCCAAGCCCGATAAGGGGATGTTCAAGGTCGAGAAACTGCTGAAGTACAGTGCCCCGGCAAAGGAAGGGGACAAAGTGCAATGGCTGGATCAAATCGGCGAGCAGTGGGTCTGCGATGGCCGGAGCATCTTTGAATTCAGCATCAGGGAAAAGCGGCTCTACCAGCGGATTCTCCCCAACGAGATGCAGGGGAAGGCGATTGCCGACGGCCCATTGCCGTTTCTGTTCGGAGCCAAGGTCGCCACAATCAAAGCTCGCTACTGGATTCGTCCCCTCGATCCCCCGACCGACCGCAAGGGAGAATACTGGCTGGAAGCTGTGCCAAAATTCCCCCGTGATGCGGCCAACTTCCAAAGGGTGAGCATCATTCTTGACGAGAAGGACTTTCTCCCCAAGGCGCTCGATGTGTACGCCCCCAACTACAACTCCAAAACGAACCGGGCCCACACCGAGTATGCCTTCGACAAGCGAGAAACGACGCTAAAAGGCGACAAATCGCTGCTCGACCCCCAATGGTTGTTTGTTTGGAAGAAGAAGTTTTTTGAGCCAGCGGTTCCCAGCGGCTGGAAGAAGGTCGTCGAAGACATGAACGAAATCCCGCAAGGTCCGGTTCCCGTCAAAGGCCCCGCACCCGGTACCGCCACGCGCCCGGGGACGACGAAGACCAAGACCAAGTAGCTGTTTACGAATGGGTGGCACGCCCACGGCTTTGCGTGGGCGTGAAGGCGTTGATCACATTCATGTGGCACTACAGCCGGCACGATTTTTCTCGCCCCCCTTTTTCTGTCAGTCGGCTTTCTCGGCTATCATTCGGGAATTCGGAAAACTCCGCACTTCTCCTTCCCGAGATGCCGCCATGAAATCCCTCTTGCTCTCGTTCTCGTTTGTTACCGCCACACTTCTCAGTTCCGTTGTCGCTCCTCAATCTGCCTCCGCCGCCGATGCCGATGGCAAGCTTCGGATTCTGGTCTTCGGAGCACATCCCGACGATGCGGAGTTCAAAGCCGGCGGGACGGCGGCGAAGTGGGCGAAGCTGGGGCATCATGTGAAGCTGGTTTCGGTGACGAACGGGGACATCGGGCACTGGAAGATGGCTGGCGGCCCACTGGCTCAGCGACGCGCGGCGGAGGTGCAGGCGGCGGCGAAGAAGCTAGGGACCGAGTCGCAGGTGCTGGACATTCACGATGGTGAGCTGCTGCCGACGCTGGAAAACCGCAAGCTGATTACCAAGGTCATCCGGGAGTGGAAAGCGGACATCGTCATCTCGCACCGACCGTGGGATTATCACCCGGATCATAGGTACGTCGGCGTGCTGGTGCAGGATGCCGCCTTCATGGTTACCGTGCCGTTCTTCTGCCCCGATTCGCCGCCGCTCAAAACCAACCCGGTCTTCCTCTTCTCCAGCGACGGCTTTCAGCGGCCGTATCCGTTCAAGCCGGATGTCGCTGTTTCGATTGACGACGTTTTCGAGCAGAAGATCGACGCCGTCCACGAACTTGCCTCGCAAGTCTACGAAGGGGGCGCCAGCGGCAGCGAGGAGTTCGTCCGCTCAGTCCCTCCCGAAAGCGACACCGCCGGCCGCAAAGCCTGGCTCAAGAGCCGCTGGCAAGATCGGCAGATGCGCGAGGCGGACAAGGCGAGGGCTGTGCTGCTGGAAATGTACGGCGAAGAGGCTGGGAAAGCGGTGAAGTATGCGGAGTCGTTTGAGATTTGCGAGTACGGGCGGCGGCCGAGCGCGGAGGAGCTAAAGAAGTTGTTTCCTATTGCGAAGTGATGGGTTGGGACACGGAAAACGCGGAAGACACGGACAGAAGGGATAGCAGAAAAATGGTTGGCAGGAAAATGGGAGAAGGTTCGGAGTTGTCGCCGCTGCGTTTCGCCCCTCTTTTCAAACGCTATTTGTGGGGCGGCCGTCGGCTGGGGACGCTGTTGAAGAAACCAATTGGGGAAGGAGACGACTACGCGGAGAGTTGGGAGTTGGCGGACCATGGGGCGGATCAGTCGGTTGTAATTGAAGGCCCGCTGAGGGGCATGACGCTGGGTGATGTCGTGGGGCAACATGGAAAGGAGTTGCTGGGAAGACACTTGCAGGAGAAACAAGTCACTCGCTTTCCCCTGCTGTTCAAGTTTCTCGATTGCCGGCGAGTGCTTTCGGTGCAGGTCCATCCTAATGATGCAGCAGCGGCGAAGCAGGTGTCGCCGGATTTGGGGAAGACGGAAGCGTGGGTAATTCTGGCCGCGGAGCCGGGGAGTGTGGTGTATGCGGGGCTGAAACGGGGTTTTGACCGGCCGGCATTGGAGCGGGAAGTTCATCGGGGGACGACGGAACTGTGCCTGCACAAGTATGAGCCGCAGGTGGGGGACTGCATCTTCATCCCGGCGGGAACCGTGCATGCCTTGGGAGCCGGACTCGTGGTCGCGGAAATCCAGCAGGCGAGCGACACCACTTTCCGCCTCTTCGATTGGAACCGCGTTGGACCCGACGGCAAACCACGGCAACTGCACGTCGAAGAAAGCCTCGCCGCAATCAACTACTCCGCCGGTCCCGTCCAGCCGCAGATTCCGCAGTCGACTGAGCGACCGTTCGTCCAGCGGCTTGTCTCCTGCGACAAGTTTGTGCTAGACCGCTGGCAGATGAATGGAACTGAACCCGCTGCGCAATGCTCAATCGGCGGCGACGAGCGGTTTCACATCCTCTCGGTCCTGGCGGGCTCGGTCAAACTTTCTTGGGACGCGAGCAGCGAACAACTCACTCTAGGGCAAACTGTTCTAATTCCCGCGTCTGCCGTCCAGTGCCAAGTCAGTGCCGAGCCGGGGACAGTGATGCTGGATAGCTATCTGCCGTAAAACAATCGAGCTTATCCCACGAAGTCTACGAGTATTTCCGTTCCAGCTCCGCCAGCCGAGCCGCAATCTGCTCATCGCTCGGAATACTGCCCGTGGCGCGGCGGCTTTCGAAGGCGGTTTCGAATTCGTGCAGGTCGTAGGCGATGTCGGTGCGGGAGGTGGGGTTCATCCGGTCGGTGAAGAGAACCCCGTCGAGGTGGTCGGTCTCGTGCTGAATGCAGCGGCCCATCAGGCCGGAGACATCCGCGATGAACTCCTTCCCTTCGAGCGAATAGGCATTCACCCGCACCTGCTTGGGACGGATGACGTTGCCGTACAGACCCGGCAGGCTCAGACAACCCTCCTCCGCCTCTTCGCTCCCCTTGGGAAAGCTGACGACCGGGTTGAGAAAGACCATTTCCTCCCCTTCCCCCTTTTTACCGGACAGGTTGAGAATGAAGAACCGCAGCGGTAGGTCCACTTGGTTCGCCGCCAGGCCGATCCCCTTGTTGGCATACATCAGCTCGAACATCTCGCCGACCATCTTCTTCAGCTCGGCATCCACCTTGCGCAGCGGCTTGCTCTTGTGACGGAGAGTCGGATGGGGGTAGGCGACGATTTCCAAGGCAGGGGCTGGGGGCTAGGGACTTGGGGCTGGGGAGGATGAATTATAGGAAGTGATGAGCGGGAGACGTAGGGGCGGGGGAGGCGGAAGGTAGAGTAGGCAGTATGCAGTAGGCAGTTGATAGTACAATGGCGAGACACTGGCATAAGAAATACCGAGGAACTATGACGCGAATTCATTTCCTGCTGACCCCGCTGCTCACCTTTCTGCTTGGTTCCTCGGCCTTCGCCGGCGACAACTGGCCCGATTTCCGCGGCCCAAACATGGACGGACACAGCGATTCCAAAGTCCTCCCGAGCGAGTGGAGCGAGCAAAAAAACATCCGTTGGAAGACAGCCATCGCGGGCCGCGGCTGGAGCACTCCGGTGATCTGGGGGGACCAAATCTGGCTGACGACCGCAACGAGCGACGGCAAAGAGCTGTACGCCCTTTGCCTGAACAAAGAAAGCGGCGAGGTGACGCACCGGATCAAGGTGTTCGAGGTCGAGAAGCCGGAGACGATCCATGACCTCAACAGCCATGCCTCTCCCTCCCCCGTCATCGAGGCCGGCAGGGTCTACGTCCATTTCGGCAAGCACGGAACGGCGGCGATCAACACCCAAACAGGGAGCATCGTTTGGCGGCGGGCCGATTTGAGTGTGAGCCACAGCGTCGGTCCCGGCTCTTCGCCGGTGTTGTCGGGAAAGCTGCTCATCCTGACCTTCGATGGAACCGACTCGCAGTACACCGTCGCCCTGAACACGGACCATGGCGAGACGAAGTGGCGAACGCCCCGGTCGGTCGATCTCACCTCCGTCCAGCCGGAGTCTCGCAAAGCATTTTCCACCCCGGTGATTGCCCAGGTCGACGGCAAGCCGCAGGTCATCACCACCGGTGCCAATGCCGCCTACGGGTATGACGCGGAAAGCGGCCGGGAACTCTGGCGGCTGGGGTACGACGGATTCAGCCATGCCTCGCGGCCGGTCGTCGGCAAGGGGATGATGTTCCTCAACACGGGATACATGAAGCCGCAAGTGCTGGGAGCCCGGCTCGGCGGGAGCGGAATCATCACCGATACCCACGTCGTCTGGCAGCAAGCCTCGGGTGCCCCCAACAAGCCTTCGCCCCTCCTCATCGACGATTGCCTCTATTTGATCTCCGACGGGGGCGTGGCCAATTGCCTCGACATCAAAACGGGCGAGCCGATCTGGACCAAACGCCTCGGCGGCAGCTTCTCCGCTTCCCCCATTGATGCCGCGGGGAAAATCTACATCAGCGACCAGGACGGCAAGACCTTCGTGTTCAAAGCAGGCCGCGAGTATCAGCAGCTCGCCATGAACAAGCTCGACGAAGGCTGCATGGCCTCCCCGGCAGTGAGCGGGAAAGCGATATTTCTACGGACGAAGACCTGCCTGTACCGGCTGGAGGAGACCAGATAGCTTAGCCACCGCGACCACGCGGTGAGCAATGGCCGCCACCCCTGCACCCCCCAGACGAGGCAGCCGATTCATCGGATTCAAGCCTCTTGCGCGCGGCGTATCGGCGATCATGAATCATCGCAAGTCATTGCACATAGGTACCTTACGCTGATTCACGCGATTCACCGTTGATCCAAAACCCGATTTCCTGATTCGCGCCCGCTGGAGTCCCGCGTTCAGGCGGCCCCCACGTCTCAAATCTCAAATCTCAAATCTCAAATCCTCCAGCTCCTTCCCTCCGCGCGCACCGTCTCCACGCCCTCCACACATCTCTGCTATCAACTTGTCAAAGAACTCACCGGTTTCCCGCCGGCCCGTATTTGTTCTATTGTACACTATTGAGGTCCAAGAGCCAAGGGGGTGCCGAAATATTTTTTTGGTGTTCCGCGGCGCTCCCGCTACAATGCCCGAATGAGGTACAGCCTGTTTAGCCCGAAGATTAAGTCCAAGCAGGAATTCAGGAATGAGTAGCGACGTCACTGAAGCAGAATGGCTATCGACCGACGATTCGGAAAAACTTGCCTTCTTTATTCATTATCGATATCGCGACCAGCCGGTCTGGCGCAAACAGGGTTTGCTTGCGTGCGCATGCATTAGGCGCATTTGGCCTCTGCTTACCGACGAAGGGGGACGAAGGGCAATCGCGATCAAAGAACGATCAAGTGACGAACCGGTTTCCGAGGACGAACTCCGCGAGGCACATTCGCTTGCATTGAACGCCTGGAAGGTGATGGCTGATGAAGCGGATGACGGGAAATATGCTACGCCTCTCTTGCGAGCGATCCCCGATGCCGGCCTAGCCGCCTATCACGTCCTTGATGGCGACCTGCAGTCCGTCGGCAATTGCTCCGATGCGGCAGCATGCTTCGCCGCTCCGCCAGATACACCAGAATGGAAACGAGCCAAGCTCGCCGAATCGAAGATGCAAGTGCAGGTCATGCATTGCATTTTCGGCAACCCATTTCGGCCAGTACGCTTCGAGCTAGCCTGGGCTACGCCCCATGTTCAGCGAATCGCCCAGCGCATCTATGCTAACGCGGCCCATGATGAATATCCGAGTTTGGCCGATTCCCTTGAAGCAGCGGGTTGCAACAGCCAAGAGGTGCTCAACCACTGCCGCAGCGCAGGGCTGCACGTGAAAGGTTGCTGGGTCGTTGATGCAATACTGGAGAAGGGATAGGCGGGCATAATTTGCCTGCTATTCGTTTCGCCCGCCATGCTCTCCAGCACTCAAACCACGCCAGCCATGAAGTACAGCCTGCGAAGTCTGATGATTGTGGTACTGGTGCTGCCACCGCTTCTGGCCGGCGGATGGTTTGCCTTGTGCCGCTGGCACAACGTGACTGCGTTCCGTCGAATGCAATGGGGCGACGACGAGCCTGATATAATTCTGGAGCCCGTTTTGGCCCATCAAAAGCCATCATCCCCGACCCCATGAAATTCACAATCCGCGACTTGTTCCTCGTGACGTTGATTGTGGCCCTAGCATCGGTGTGATGCGTGGATTGGTATATGTTGGACGCCTGGAGTTGGGAATTCAAGGAGTTCCGGCCACCCAGAGGATTTGCTGCTTATGGATAGAATCACCGCCGCCGACATTGAGAAAATGCGAGAGAACGGGTATGACCGTTCGACGATTGTCGAAGCGGAAGCGAGGCTTTCTCAATGTCATCGGGCCGATGAACTGATCAACTTGGTTCGCGACGCGTTTGCTGGCGTAGAACTGGAAGACGGCGTGGGCCTACGCGAATCGGACGGGATTGATGACTACGCCGGGCCAGAAGAATTGAAGCGACTTCGGGCCATTGACGAAAAACAAGACTGGCAGAAAATTCCTGCGGATCTTTTGGGGCAATGCAATGCTGCACCGTCGTTTCTCGATGCGAAGGGAATGCGTTTTCACACTCCGGCTTTCCTCGTCGCTGAGCTCAAAGGCGAATTTCATCAGGATTTCATTGGTCGATTGATCGATGAATCATATACCGCTCGTGAATTTCCAAGTTTGTTGACGACCTCGCAACGCGAAGCGATCATTGAATGCATTCGTTTCTGGGGAAGTTTCTCTCGCGAACCGGAAACCATCAATGCAGCGATTACGCGGTTTCGAGGAGCGAAACATCCCCCATGAAGTACAGCCTGCGGAGCCTGATGATCATTGGTGCTGTGCTTCCGCCGCTTGTGGCTGGTATCGTGTGGTTGTGGTGGAGTCCCTGGTTTTGGAATGTGGCCTGGCTGGTTTCGGTTGGGCTGGGATGCTACGGCTTCTTGCGGTGGTTTTCTTCGTTTGGCAAATCACGCTGGTTCCCATGAAATTCACCATCCGCGACCTGTTCTTTATTACCGTCATCGTGGCCGTGGCTACCGCCTGGTGGCTGGACCATCGGCGTTTGAGCGCAGAACTGGCTCCGAGCGTTGCTTTTGGCCTCACCCCCAATGGAACTCCGGTCCCGACTCTCGATCTGGAGTTTCGTCAAGGATCGTTCTCTTCAGCGACGGAAAAGGCCGCTTCATCCCCGCAGGGTTACGAACATGACAAGCAGACGTTCGCCTGGCAGGATGCCGTCGGCCAGCGGGTGACCGTGGAGGGAATTGCCTGGGGGAGCTACGACAAAGGGCTCGGCGAATGCGTCCTCATGAATGACGCCAAAGTCTTCGTGGAACCCGGCAATTTTCTTCACCTCAAGGCCTACGGGCGGCCCGTCAAGGTGTCGGGTATCCTCCGCCAGGAAACGGAAAACGCCGGCAGCCCGCTGCAAGCCTTTATCATCGAAAGCGCTGTCGTTCAGCTAATTGAAAAAGTCGAATGGCCCTGGATGACGCGGAAGCCATGAAGTACAGCCTGCGAAGTCTGATGATTGCGGTCACGCTCTTACCTTCAATCAGTTGGCCAACGCCAACGATGCGGGATAGAATACCGGGATGAGGCCGAGAAAGATAATCGCTATCATTGCTTTCGCCGTTGCCGTTACCGGTGTACTTGCAGCTCTTTTCTTGCCCGCCATTCAAACTGACTGCCGCGGAAGACGGCTCAATCGCCCGCCGCCAGAAACGAGGACTGAGCCGATGCACGAGGGGCAGAAGAGCTCTCCATGAAGTACAGCCTGCGGAGTCTGCCGTGGGGTGAATCCAAAACGCCGCTGCACCCCGAAGGGGTAACCGAGCAAAGCCCAGGCTCGCGAGGCTGGGCGAGCGCAGCCTGGGTCGGTGAGAGACGTGATTGCTGTACCCCGAAGGGGTAACCTAAAATGGCGAGGCTGTCGTGCCGCCGTTTTTCTGACCGGAGCTTTTCATGCCTCAGTCACTCGCGCAAATCTATCTCCACATCGTTTACTCGACCAAACATCGCCAACCCTTTCTGAAGGACGCGGCTCTGCTCAAAGAGGCCCATGCTTACCTGGCCGAGGTCTGCGGGAATTTGAATCTTTCCGCACCCCAGTTCTCCGGCTCCCCTCTCCCCGCCGCGGGGAGAGGGGCTGGGGGTGAGGGGCTTGCATGAAACAGGGGGCCTTTATGAAACGCAGCCGCGCCCGAGACCCGGAAGCCATCCAATTCGCGCGCAACCAGCGCGCCACAGCCAATGAATTCGCGCGGACCGTGTGGCAATGGGTTCGCAACCGGCAAGTCTGCCGCCAGAAGTTTCGCCGCGAATATCCCCTCCCTCCCTACACGGCCGACTTCTGCTGCGTGGAACTGAAACTCATTCTGGAAGTCGACGGCGCGGACCATTTCACCGAGGAAGGCCAGGAGCGCGATGGGGTTCGCGATGAAGCGCTGGCGAGGGAGGGCTACCTGGTGGTGCGGATTTCCGGTTTTGACGTGCTGCGCGAACCGGAGCGGGTTTACCTAGGCATTGAGGAGCGGGTGAGAGAGCGAATGCGGAAGCTGGGAGTTGATTGAGGGCCTCACGCCTTCAACCCCTCACCCCCGGCCCCTCTCCCCGCAGCGGTGAGAGGGGAGACATTCGTGGGGCTTCAGCAATAACCAGCATTAAACACGGCAATTAACCCTCATTAGGACACGGTTGCTTCTTTTCCGCGGCAGTTGCGTAGAATTGAGGCTATGGAAAAGACATGGGCATTAGTAGCAGGTGCCGCCCTATGGGGTATCGCCGGTTGGATGATGTTCCGCTTTCCGTGGATGCGGCGTAAAGGTGTGAGTCTTGCGGCCCAGCGCTTAGCCGCTTGGGGATTTGTGATTATCGCTTGCGTAACATTATTGCTGGCCGCGTTCGAGGCTTCCCTGGAATTCCTGCCTCAGGAACTCGTTCGCAGCATGAAGAACAGCCTGACCGTCTTTGAAGTGGGAATAGTCACGTTGATCGGCGTATTTACCGTCGCCGCCTATGTCGCATGCTGGATCTGGATACAGGATTTTCCACTTTTTTATGCCCCATAGGTCGTGTGCGGATGGGACGAGGCTATGAGAGCGAAGTGGCAATTCGAACTTTGGCGTCTTGCGGCCTCCGTGACATGCTTTGCGTCGGCCTTGGGCTTGCTTCGCTTCGTTTGGGTGACGGTGCCTCTCTACGGCGGTGGCTTGTTGCCAGCCGTCGCCGTGGTCATTGCCGTGGCTCTGGTCGTAGCTGGCGTGGGAGTGATTTTTAAGAGAGCGAGAGAGTCGGTCTTCTGGCTGGTTGCGATTGTCCTGCAAGTGCTGAATCCCTAGAACTCCCATACCGATGGAAAACAACCAGCTGTCTACCGCAATGCAGCCGCTCCGGCGAGCATTTCAAAAGGCCATGAAGCGTGGCGATAACTCTGAACCAAGCGCGGCCTTGTCTGACGGTCGCCTTGTGTTTGCGGATATGCAGGTTTCTGAAAATGCAGATCGATTGCGAGCTGCCATTCCAACGCTGATGGAACAGCTTACAAATTCCGAGCCGTTGCTGCGAACCATTGCCGTCCAAGATTTATTGGATGCGTGCGTGCGTTCCGATTTGACGCGATGGAACAAGAGTGAAGTAGCAGCAGTTCAAGCGTACCTAGCGGCGACTTTTGAATATTCGGTACACTCCGAGTGGGCACCACCGTTTGCGATAGACCCTCTTGATTGGCTCTATGCATCGAGCAAATTATTCGATTCGATTGGCGAGTTTCTTCAGGTGTGGGAACAGGGAATGTGCAGAAACTCATCACTACATTCTGCGCGTGCTTTGTTGTCGGCTGAAACGGCGTTGTGGAAAAAAGGCCATGTAACCATGTCGCGGCAAGCGACTCAGAGTGGCACGCGGGCAGAACGTGAGTTGACTGCCTGGCTGCTGCAAGAAGCAAGGTGCAACGAGTGGAAGTCGTTTCAAATTAGCGGCGAAAAACTGTCTGCATCGAGTACGTGGATGAATTCGATGTTTTCAAAGGCGCTTGAGCTCTCGTCTCTTTTGAACTCGTCAGAAATGTCCCAAATCCGCTCAAGCCTTGAACCATGAAGTACAGCCTGCGGAGCCTGATGCTGGTTGTGGCCCTGCTGCCGCCAGCAATTGGCTTTCTCTATTGGATCGCCGGTTTGCCGCTCACCGTGAGTGCGACCGGCGCAGTTGCCTTTTGGCTGTTCGTTTGCGCCAATCGACGACCGGCCTGAAGACTCTGGACCGGTGTGCGGACTATTGTCGGCTGCCAAAGAATGGCGTGATTTTCAGCGCAGGGGTAAAATCAGGCAAGTTTGCCAAGTTTCAGCCTGAAAAATAACCCCCATGAAATACAGCCTGCGAAGCCTGATGATCGCGGCGATACTGGGGCCGCCATTGCTGGCGGGAGGGATAACAATTGCAACGCGGTTTCTCACTGAACGCGAGTCGCAAACCTTGCCTGAGCCCTGGCCGCCTGGTGGCCGTGACGAGATTTTGGATTTAAGTGGTCCTGAATTCAATCTGGCTCGGGAGGCGGCTGCGAAAAAGAGAATCAAGCAAGAGCTAAAAGAAAGCGAAGAGCCTTCCCCTTGAAATTCTCCATTCGCGACTTGTTCCTGATGACGGTGATTGTGGCGCTCATACTGGGGTGGCTTATGGACCACCGAACCCTGCTCCAATGGGAAAATGCCTTAGAACGCGAAAAAGATCGAAAGACCTGGGAGTCGCGTACACTGGCTAAGGAGTGGCGAAGTGCAGGCGCGCAGGTTGACATTTCCGAAGAGTGGATCACGATCGATCAGCGCGATAGTGCTGGGTACGTGACTAAAACCAAAATTCGCTACAAGCCATGATGCCCAACGCTTCGGCACCGCCGGCCAATCCGCCAAAGAAGTAGCTCCCATGAAGTACAGCCTGCGGAGCCTGCCATGAACGACAAACAAAAACACCGATGGTATCAGTTCAGCCTGAAGACGCTGATGATTGTCGTCACCACGGTTAGCGTTGCGCTCGGAGTTTGGTTCGGCTGGCTTGGAAACTATCGCGAATGCTTGAAATTGGCAGATGCCCACGAAAAAGCAGCCAAGGCATACGACAAGTCTTATTATTATTGGTTAGCGAGGGTTGGGACGAAAGCAGCCGAGACAGACGAAGATTTGCAGGAATGGGCGCAGCATGCGCATGCGTGTCGTCAACTTAGCAATGCCTTTCATCGCGCTGCATGGCAGCCCTGGCTACGTCTTTCTATCCGACCGTTGTTTTTCCCCGAAGCGCCGCAGTCCTCTCCATGAAGTTCTTCATCCGCGACCTGTTCCTGGTGACGGTGATCGTGGCCCTGGCCCTCGGGTGCTAGTCATGTGGTGGACTAGCGGAGGGGTATGTTAAGCCATGAAGTACAGCCTGCGGAGAGCCTGGCATGTGGCGATGTAAAACATGCGGTTCAAACCTGCTGGACCATATCCCTGAATGCCCCGTTTGCAAGTTACCCGCCGAGAGTGCGGCGGCACTTAATACCGACAAGATCGTGGCCAAACGGACCCGGCATGGTGCTGGGCTGATGATCACCGCGGGAGTGCTGTTTTTTCTCTCTTGGCCGGTTTTGTATCTGTTCTTTCCTGTTTTGGAGGGAATCCCAGGGGGTTTGGTCTATTTTTCTGGACCGCTTCCGGTTATCCCAGTGCTGCTGTTCTTTGTCGGCTTTGTGCTGATGCTCATGCGACGTTAGGCGTACTTGCCCCGCGCCGGTAGGATACGGGTTACCTAGGGTTGGCATCCATCTTGGGTAACCTCGTTGAGGTTCAGAATCGTCAGGCTCCTGCCGTCCCAGGGTGCGCACGAAGCGTGCGACCGCTGGGCTGCGCTGGGAAACCCCGTTGGGGTTCAGGAGATAGGAAAATGCTTGCCCAGAAGGCCGGCCGAACACTCGAACCGGAGTCGGTAGGCAGAAGTGCGTCTACCCTTTTGGTGACTCCTAGCCCGCATTTCTCACACCAGCCTGACGCGCAAGCGAAGGACAGTACCGCCTCCTTGAGGAATCGTCGCTTTCCTTCGCTTGCGCGTCAGGCTGGTATCAAAACAGTGTGTCGCACAATCGCCCCGCGTTGTGAGAAATGCGGGCTAGACGCGTGCATTTCGCTGGCGCTACATGCACCCTACGGGCCGGCCAGATAGCTTAGCCGCCGCGTCCACGCGGTGAGTGATGGCCGCATTCACGGACACCGCGTGGGCGCGGTGGCTAAGCTTGGAGCCCCCCAAGAAATAAAAGCGGCCTGCCAAAGTTTGCACCTTGGCAGGCCGCGTGATGTCGTAGCCTCTAAGCTACCGTTGGCCTAGCGAACCAGGCTGGCGGAGCGAACGACCCGACCGTTGTTCTGAGCCTTGAAAGCGGAAGGATCAACCACCGGGGCCGGGGGCACCGGGGCCATGTCGCCACCAGCGGCAGGAGCGGCGGCCGGAGCCTTCGCATCGCAACCGCAGGCGGGGGCAGCCTTCACGCAGCTCGGAGCGGCAACTCCACAGGAAGGAGCGGCACAGCTAGGAGCGGCCTTGGTGCAGCCGTTTCCGCAGCTCTTGCTGCAGCTGTTGCAACCCTTGTTGCAGCTGTTGCAGGCAAAGATACGGTCGAGCAAGCAAGGCTTGCAGCACTTGGTGCCACAGCCCTTGTTGCAACCGCTATTGCACGACGGGGCAGCAGCGCACGTGGGCGACGCGGCAGCGCAGGTCGGGGCAGCAGCGGCACAGGTGGGAGCAGCCTTCACGCAGCTCGGAGCGGCAACACCGCAGGACGGAGCGGCGCAGCTCGGGGCGGCTTTCGCACACCCATTGCCACAACCGGTTCCACAAGCGGGCTTGCAGCTACGGCAGCCACTGATGCGTTCGCACAAGGACTTGCGGCAGCAGGAAGATTTCCCGCAGCCGTTTCCGCACTTGTCAGCACCGCACGAAGGAGCAGCAGCGCAGGTCGGGCTCGCCGCGGCACAGGTCGGTGCAGCAGCAGCACAGGTGGGGGCCGCCTTCACGCAGGAAGGAGCGGCAACCCCGCACGAGGGAGCCACTTTGGCGCAGCTATCACAGCCACTGCCACAGCGGGTCTTCGCGCATTTGACTTTGCAGCACTTGGTTTCGCAGCAGCTGGTTTCGCAGCCGCATCCGCTGGAACCGAGCATCCGGTCCAGCAGGTCGAATCCAAAGCTCTGGGTACAAGCGGCTAGCGCGAGTACCAACGATCCAACAAAAATGTTCCATTTCATCGAGCGACGTCTCCTTATCACGATGGAACCATCGAAACTAACGCATGTCCCGGTCCGGCCGGATCACGCGAACGCTTTCGCCCTTCCCTGGGGATGTGGCTGGTCGTTCGCGATTGGACAGGTCTTCAGACAATCCAATTGCCTGAAAACCATTGCGGGTTTGCTAGGTAGGTGGGGTGATGCTTGATGCGGGGATGAGGTAGGCCGTAACTCCGCATCATCGGGTTGTCATACACCAGAACCGGCCGAGCCTTCCGTTAGCTCAGTGAGTCAGTTCCGGTTCGTCCGGCAAAGCAATTGCGCCTTCATGGCGCGATTACTCTGGTCGGTGACAACTGTCGTATCGTCCCTGCTAGTTAGCCGTCTTGAACGTCCGCAAACAATTTTCTGCCAGTAGTTTACGACGACTGTTACGCAAAGATTGAGGCTTCTGGAAGGTGGTGAAACCTTGCCGGAAGCGCGGCCGGTTGGCAGCGCATTTGCCTGACGTTCCTTCGCTGACCGGCACAGCTTAACGCGGGAGAAATTCACCAATCGTTAGAGTCTGCCAGGAAGGGAACCCTTGGGCAGACGGAGATTTCCTAATTACTGGCAATGCGAACGTTGGCGTCTATTTCGCAGTTTCCACGAAGCGAGACTCACGGACCACGGTTACCTTAATCTCTCCCGGATAGGTAAGCTGTTCCTCGAACGCCTTGGCGATGTCGCGGCAGATCTTGGCCGCTTTGGCGTCGTCGGTGTCGCGGCTGCTGGCGATGACTCGGAGTTCACGCCCCGCCTGAATGGCGAAGGCCTGTTCCACGCCGGGGAAGCCGCAGGCAATAGATTCGAGTTCTTCCATGCGTTTGATGTACCGTTCGAGCGATTCGCGGCGGGCACCGGGACGAGAAGCGCTGCACGCATCGCCCGTCGCTACGAGCATGGTGTAGGGATACTCGGTCACAATCTCGTCGTGATGGCCGAAAGCCGCATGCACAACTTCCGCCTTCTCGCCATGTCGCTTGAGGATGTCGGCTCCGATTTTTGGATGGCCCCCTTCGAGCTCGTGATCCGCCGCCTTGCCAATGTCGTGCAGCAGGCCGCAGCGCCGGCCCACATCGCCGTCCATGCCGATCATTTCGGCGAGCAGACCGGTCAGGAACGCCACCTCCACGCTGTGCCGCAGCACGTTCTGGCTGTAGCTGGTCCGGAAGTGAAGACGCCCCAGCATATAGAGCACCTTGGGATGAACATTGTGAACGTTTACTTCCTGGGCGGCTTCTTCCCCCTTTTTCTGGATGAAGGCTTCGATTTCCTTGGTTGTGGCGGCAAAGATTTCTTCAATCCGCGTCGGGTGAATCCGGCCGTCGGCAATTAGCTTGTTGAGAGTCTGACGGGCGATTTCCCGGCGGACGGGGTCGAAACCGCTGACGATCACGACGCCGGGAGTGTCGTCGATAATGACGTCCACGCCGGTCACCTTCTCAAAGGCCCGAATGTTCCGACCTTCGCGGCCGATGATCCGCCCTTTCATCTCGTCGCTCGGAATATCGACCGTGCTGGTCGTGCTCTCGGCAGTATGGGCCGCGGCATACCGCTGAATGGCCGTCAGCAAGATTTCCCGTGATTTCTGGTCGACAACCTCCGCCATCCGCCTCTCCGCCTTGACGATCGCGGTCCCCATCTCCTGCTGCAGCTCGTTTTCCAGCTTTTCCATGAGCCGGCGAGTCGCTTCGGTCGTGGTCAGGCCGCTGATGTTCTGCAGCGACTGCCGTTGTTGTTCGAGGACCTTGCTCAATTCCTCATTCTTGGTTTTGACTTCGTCGAGCTTTTCCGTGAACCGCCGCTGCGTGGTCTCGGCAATCTTTTCCTGCTTGCGAAGGTCGTCCGTTTGCTGGGTGACCATCTCTTGCCGCTTATCCAGCGAGCGCTCTTTTTCCCGCAGTTCATCACGGCTTTTGTTGAGCACTTTCTCGGCTTCCTGCTTCTGCGTCAGCTCCTTTTCCTTGATGGAAAGCTCGGCTTCCTTGAGCTTTGTCGTCGCTTGGCGCTCCGCTTCGGCAACAATCCGCTTGGCCTCATTTTCGACATCCAGCTTCCGCAGACGGTCGATAAACTTGACGGCCCCAAAGGTGGCCACCGCCACGACAGCCAGAGATACAATCATCACCCACATCGGCACATTAGGCACGGCAGCATCCTTATCGGCTGGGCCGTGGCGGCAGGGCAGAGAAGAACAGAGCGTCGTTCACCCGCGCGGAGATAGCGCGAAGCGACTGACAGTGCAACAGAGATGACACCGCGGCTCCTCTTTCGAGGTCCGCTCGTCACGCCCAATGGTCAAGAACTGAAAACGAAGCTATTCGTCCCGGCGGGGGCCATCGGCCCAGCCAGGTTTCAGGCCCCAAGGTCCCCCTTTGCGGCGCGGCGGCGGGCTGAAGAATCGCTTCAGCCATTCGGCGCAGGCGGCCAGCCAATTTCCCGGCCAGGATTTGCCACGAAGCGTGTGCGTCCGGCCATCCGAGCGCACCGCCATCGGCATCATCCGGGTGGAGCTATCTCCAGGGCGGCCAAACAGCAGCCGCAAAATGAGCAGAATTAGATTCATGGCTCCCTCCGCGGCTAGGGGGTGAAAAGGGCAAACACAAATAGCTTAAAACCCAGTGCTGAAATCCAGTTCCGAACATGCCGGCTGACGCAAGACTTTGCGGCAGCGGACATTACGGCATCAAGCGTGCGTCAAACCGTTCTGTTGCCGGTGCTATTCTTCTAGGCGGCCGGCACGAACCTCATTATTTACTAATGCCATGCTTTCAAAAACATGGCCCCTACGTGGCGGGGAGAAGCGACGTTGCCTCCCCCGCGTTACCTTGTATGGTAACAGAGGCTGACGCAACTGCAACTAGATTGAGAGAGAAGAGGTTAGAGAGGAGAGGTTGGAGGTTGGAGGTTAGTCGGAGAGTCGACAGATAACCCCACTGCTTTCCGCTTTCCATGACATTTCCATGCTTTTCCTACCCAAACTGGCCACCGCCTTCCCTCCCGCCTCCTGGCAGGATGTGACGGTTCTCGTCGCCGTCTCCGGCGGAGCGGATAGCGTGGCGCTGCTTCGGGGACTGTTAGAATTGAAGGGAGGTGCCGGCGAAGGACGGCTGATTGCCGCTCATTTCAACCACCATCTGCGAGGAGCGGAGTCCGACTCCGACGAAGTTTTCGTCCGCGGCCTGGCAAATCAACTAAACATCCCGGTTGAGTGCGGCAGCAGCGATGCACCCACGGGTTCCACCGGCGACGGCATTGAGGCGGCAGCTCGCGAGGCAAGGTACGAATTCCTGATCGCGGCGGCCGAGCGGGTCGGAGCCCGCTATGTTGTCACCGCCCATACTGCTGACGACCAGGTGGAAACGGTCCTGCACCGCATCCTCCGCGGTACAGGCATCAGCGGGCTGGCAGGGATTCCCAAAGCTCGCGAGCTTTCACCTGGAATTTCCCTGCTTCGACCTCTCCTCACCGTCACCCGCATCGAAGTTCTGGCCTATCTCTCCTCTCACCAACAACTTTTCCGGGAAGATTCCAGCAACGCCTCTCCCGCCATCACCCGCAACCGCCTCCGCCACCAACTGCTGCCGTTGCTGGAAAGAGAATACGCCCCCTCGCTTCGCTCCTCTCTGCTCCGCCTCGGCAAGCTGGCGGAAGAAAACCAGGACCTCCTAGCTTCCCTCGTCCAGCCCCTCCTCTCCCACGTTCAGCATCGTGACAACACCCTCGTCATCGACTGTGCCGCTCTCGCCCCTCTCCACCGCCATCTCCTCCGCGAGTTCTTCCTCCGCCTCTGGTCCGACCACCACTGGCCGCAACAAGACATGACCCTGGAGAAATGGGACCAGCTCGCGACGCTCGCGCAACAACCCGCAGCAACCGCTGCCGCGCAAACACTTCCTGGCGGCATCCGGGCGGAGAGAATAGGCGATGAGTTAAAGCTCTCTCGCAGTTTGAATTGAAGATGCCGGAAAAATCGCAGGTTCTGAAAAAGTCTATCCATCGCGGCAGAACATCGATAAACTGATTCTTAACTCGTTCGATGTAGCGAGCATTCATCGCATTTGCCTGAGCGATTTTCGCCAGCCACGCAAGGAGGCACCTTGGCCACGTCCATCACAACCCGACTGCAACCGGAATTTGAGTCGCGGGTCCGCACCAAGGGAAACAGCTACTACTACCAGCGCCGCGTTAATGTCGCTCAGGCCACTCCCCAGGAAATTGTGGCGAAGGTACAGGGAAACGGTGGCGATTATTTGGTTGCCCTCGAACTTTCCGAAGCCCGCGAGGGAGTTCTCAAGGTTTCCTGTTCGTGCCCATACTTTGAGAGTAGCGGAAACTGCAAGCATATCTGGGCGACCATTATGCAGGCGCAGTCGCAACTCGCTGCCGCACCGTTTCCGTTGCATAGAAGCTTGATCGTTGAAAATCAGCTACTCCCGCCGGACGAAAATGATTGGGAGCCGGAGGATGAGAACGAATACGAAGACTATTTCTCGCCTCGCCCGTTGGGATCCAACAAGGGATACAGGCGAGGGCCAGTCAAGCCCGCTCCGCCACCACCACCTCGCTGGCGCACCTTGCTCGACTCCGTTCTTCGTCCGCCGCAACTCTCCGGCCAGCCGCGGAGCCTGGCGGTGCCCTTCCAGTCCAAGACGCGGCAAACCTGGTTCGTCCTCGATATCACGAGCAGCCTGTCCGTCGGACACCTGGTCATCGAACTGCGGCAGCGGGAAAGGAAGAAAAATGGAGAATTCGGGGGCTTCAAAAAATTGGCGATTAGCCGCTCTGAATTGAAAAGCTGGCACGATCCCCAGGAAGCGGAGCTGCTGGTTGGTTTGATTACCAACCACGACACCGAGAATGGTTGGCGCTTGCAGCAGAACTATTCTTATCGCTATTCCTACGGTGGCTATGAATCGAAGGCGGCGAGCATCGTGCTCCTCCCCCTGGCTTTCAATGCACTCCTCCCGCGGCTCTGCCAGTCAGGCCGATTCCTCTGGGCGCTCTCGGCGGACGCTGCGGTCGCGGAGCCCGAAAAGCTGGTCTCCTGGGACGACGGCCCCGCCTGGCGATTCCGACTCGTCATCACGGCCGACGATGCCGCCAAAGAATGGACTATCTCGGGGCAACTGACTCGCGATGGGTCAGAGCCCCTGCAACTGAAAGATGTCGCCCTGCTGGTGAGTGACGGCCTGGTACTGCACGAGGGGAAGCTCGCCCGTATGGATGCCAGCGTTCACTTTCCGTGGATTGTGCTATTGCGCAAGGAGGGAAGCGTCCGCGTCCCGTTCACCGAGCGGACGGAACTTCTCAAACGGCTCTGGCGTCAAGGCTCGTTGCCGGAGATGGAATTGTGCGAGAGCCTCCGCTTGCCTGAGCAGCGTCCAGTGCCTCGCGGCGTGATGCGACTTTCGCCCTTCAAGGAACTGTATCTCGCCAACAAGCTGCGGGCCGCCGTCAAGTTTAACTATGACGGCCGGGAGATTCCTTGGGGCCAAACAGCGGCGGTGATTTTGGACGACACGGCGGAGAGTCTTCTTGTTCGCGATCTGCCGGCCGAACAACAATTGCTCAGCGATCTCCCACTGCTTGGATTCAAGGATGCTCCTCGCTACTACGACCAGAAAGATGTCAGCGATCTAGAACTCCCCGCCGGCAAGCTCGCCAGTGTCGTCGATAAACTCTCCGCCCGCGGCTGGACCGTGGAAGCGGAAGGCCGGCTGATTCGGCGGCCGGGGGAATTCAAGCTCACCGTCACTTCCGGCGTCGATTGGTTCGGCCTCGATGGCGAGTTCGATTTCGGCGGCGTCATGGCGACTCTGCCGGAGCTTCTGGCGGCCGTTCGCAAGGGAGAGAAGTACATCAAGCTCGGGGACGGAACGCAGGGGATTCTCCCCGAAGAGTGGCTGGCGAAATTCGGGAACTTGGCGGCCCTCGGTTCCACGGAAGAGGGAGAAGTCCGTTTCAAACCCTCCCAGGCTTTGCTGCTCGACGCCCTGCTCGCCAGCCAGCCGGACGTGACGCTCGACAAACAGTTTTCCGCCTGGCGCAAGAAGCTGCAATCGTTCCAGGGAATCAAACCCAAGACCCAGCCCCGCGGCTTTGTCGGCACGCTCCGGGATTATCAGCGGGACGGTCTCGGATGGCTCCATTTCCTGCGCGAGTTCGGCTTCGGCGGTTGCCTCGCCGATGACATGGGGCTGGGCAAAACCATTCAGGTCCTCTCGCTTCTGCAGTCGCTCAAAGGGAGCCGCAAGAAGGATGGGGATTCGCCAATCCCGTCGCTTGTGGTCGTGCCGCGGAGCCTTGTTTTCAACTGGATGCAGGAGGCGGCGAAATTCGCTCCGCAGCTCAAAGTCCTTGACTTCGCCCACAAGGAGCGCGGCCAGCAATGGGACCAACTCAAAGAATACGACCTGGTTATCACCACGTACGGCACGCTCATCCGCGACATCATCAAGCTCAAAGATGTTCCCTTCGAATATGCGATTCTGGACGAAGCCCAAGCGATCAAGAACGCCCAGTCGCAAAGTGCCAAAGCCTGCCGCCTGCTGACGGCCAAGCATCGGCTGGCTATGAGCGGCACGCCGATTGAAAATCATCTCGGCGAGCTTTGGTCCCTCTTCGAATTCCTTAATCCCGGCATGCTCGGCCAATCCGAGGCATTCCGCCGCTTCTCCACGGCCGACGTAGCCGCGGAGGACCGCACCAACTTAAAAACATTGTCCAAGGCCATCGCTCCGTTCGTCTTGCGGCGAACGAAGGGGCAAGTTCTCAAGGAACTCCCCGAAAAAACCGAGCAGACCATCTACTGCGACCTCTCCCCCAAGGAACGGAAGCAGTACAACCAGCTCCGGGAATATTACCGGCTCAGCCTCACTTCGCGGATCGAAAGCGAAGGGCTGGCAAAATCCAAAATCCATGTGCTCGAAGCATTGTTGCGGCTCCGCCAGGCCGCCTGCCACAACGGCCTCCTCGACGACAAGAAGAAAAAGGAATCGAGTGCCAAACTTGAAGTCCTGCTGGAGCAACTGGAGGAGATTGTCGCGGAGGGACACAAAGTGCTGGTGTTCTCGCAATTCACCAAGCTCCTCGACATCGTCCGCGCGAAGCTCGACGAACAGAAAGTCGTCTACGAATACCTGGACGGCAAGACTCGCGACCGCCAAGCGCGGGTAGACCGCTTTCAAACCGACTCCGCCTGCCCCGTGTTCCTCGTCAGCCTGAAAGCCGGCGGGCGAGGGCTGAACCTGACAGCAGCGGACTATGTCTTCATTCTCGACCCCTGGTGGAACCCGGCAGTCGAGGCCCAGGCGGTCGACCGAGCCCACCGCATCGGCCAAACCCGCCGGGTCTTCGCCTACCGCCTCATCGCCCGCGACACCGTGGAGGAAAAAATCCTGGAACTACAAAGCAGCAAGCGGGACCTCGCCGACGCCATCATCTCCGCCGACGGCAGTCTGCTGCAGAACCTGACTGCAGAGGATTTGCGGGCATTATTGAGTTAGCCAAAAGGGAATCTAGTGCTTTGTCACGACTAGGAATTATGAGAAAACAGGCGCTCCGGCGAATGGCGTCCACAGATTACGCAGATGTCCGCAGATTGAAACTGGGGACAAAGGTTGCCTCATCTGCTGAAATGGATGCAAGTGACGCGCAAAACATGAATAGCTCACGCGCTGGTATCTAGGGTCTCTGCCAGCTAAAGCATGATGGCTCTTGGGCTTGCGGCGAGTTTTTGAAAGAGGGCTGCGGAATCCTGGTCAGTGGCAGTTATTCATCGAGGGCAGGTGCTTCCCGCAGAGAACTGCGGATCGTTCGGGGGCAGTTTGACATGGCATCAAAGGGGAGTTATTTTGGCCGGACGTGACGAGCGATAATTACCATCTGGCAACTTCATGAATCGTACTCTTGCCATTTCATTCCTTTTGCTGTGCATCATCTGTGTTGCGTGCAATAAGGAGAAGGACAGCTCGCACATGGCCCAAGATACTTTCGTCAATTTCACATCGCACCTGGGGACGACGTTCGTCGCCCCGTCGAAATGGACCTCGACGGATAAGGGAGACACCTTCGCGTTGACCTCTCAAGACGGCCTCGCCGCCATCACCGCAATCGTCAACACGGTTGAGGGGAGCGGCACATTGAGTGAGTATCGTGAGTCCATGGCAAATGCACTTTTGCCCAAGGGCGCGTCCCGCTGGAAGGATTCCAAATGGAGCACGATCAAATTCGGCAACGTCGACGCCAGCAAGCGTGAATTAATCGCCGATCCTGAAACGGAATTCGTGTTGATGTTATATGTGGTCGAAAGCGGCGACTACTACCACCTGATCATTCTGCATGTTTCGAAAGTCGCCCTGGAGTTAAACGGCGAATTCTACGAGAACGTCGTTTGCACGTTTGAAACCGAACTTAAGTAGGCCAGTCTGATAGGCCGTCCTGCTATCGACACTCATCCAATCACTACTCAATGAGGCACATGAGCGCTCACTCAAACTCATACCCCACATAAAACGTCACCCGTCCGTCCGCGTGTTCCTTGATGTTGGTGATGTGCACGGGGAGGCCGCCGCCGAGTTGCGAGCGGCTGGAGGGGGTGGTGTAGGGGGTAAAGGAGTTGTTGGCCTTGGAGGGGTAGGGGACGGCGTCGCGGAAGGAGCCGGGGCCGGCGGGGCCTTCGATGCCGTGAGATTCCTCGAGCATCGGCCGGTTGCCGACCACCCGCCAGATCAGCAGCCCTTCGCTCGGCAGGCTGGCGTCGAAGCCGAGCTTGCGGCGATTCTCTAGCAGCAGATACTCGCTCCCATCGCTCCGGAGCAAAATCTTGTAGCACTGCCGCGAGCCGCTCTCGACGGGGTCCAAAAGCAGTTTCTGTTTAATGGCCGGGTCAATCACCGTCGGCGTAATCCAACCGAGCTGTTCTTTGCACCAGGCGCTGAAATGCTGCGGCCGGCCGTTCGGGGCTTGGTTGGACATCGCGCACCAAATGCTCATTCCTTCGGAGCCTGGGTTTTCTGGGCGGGCGTATAGATCGGGAAGGCCGAGCATGTGGCCGAACTCATGGCAGACGACGCTGATGTCGGTGATGTTATTGCCCCCTTCCGGACAGATGAAGTACTGCACCCGCCGCCGGTCGTGGTTAAAATTGGCCCGATGGGGCCAGTAGAGCCCGCCCCGGTTGGTCCGGACTCGTTCCCCGGCATAGACATAAAAAACGCCGTCGAAATCAGCGAGGGCCTGTTTCCCCTCCCGCTCCAGCAGTTTGTCGAGAGTCTCGCCGAGGAAGATCCCCTTGTTGTTGGCGTTCGTTCCGGTGGTGTATTCGTTTTTGGGTTTGCTGACTTCCACCCAGTCAAAGACTTTTCCCTCGACTCGAAGTTTGCCGTAGGATTGTTCGCGGTAGTAATCTTTCACGCTGCCGTAGACGGTCTGGCCAGTAACGCTTTTGTCGATGTAGCGACCGTCGCTGAACATCAATTGTTCCCAGGCCTCGCGGGGGATTTTGTCGTTGTGCTTTTGGTCGGGGAACTGCACGAGGACGACCGCCAGGTTGTAAACGTCCCGCCGCCACGCCCCACTGCCGCGGGTGGGGTCGAAATTGCGGGCCGGCTCCGAGGAAGCGAGTTGGACTTCAAACTCCTTCTCTTCCGCTTCGCGCTTGACGACGACTTTGACCTTATCGCCGGGCACCTTGCCGGACATCTTTTCGCGAAAGACGGCGGAGTCCTTGGTTTCGTTCCCATCGACGCGGGCGATGATGTCACCAGCCTTCAGACCGATCTTTTCGGCGGGGGAACCGGCGATGATTTCGCGAATGAGTGCGCCGGCGGCCTCCTTGGCGTCCTCGAGTTGCACGCCGAGGATGGGGCGGGGACGGCTTGCAGAGTTTGTTGAATTGAGCGGTCGGCTGGTGGCGGTGAGCTTGGCGGAGAGTTCCAGCGGCTGATTGTTGCGGAGGAGGGAGAGCTTGACGGACTTTCCGGGTGACTGCGAGAGAATCCAATCGCGGAGCTGACTCGGGGAGGCCAGTGGTTGGTCTTCAATCCTTTGCAGCACGTCCCCGACTAGAACTCCCGCTGCCACTGCCGGTGAATTGAGGGCGACTTCGGCGACGACTAGTTTTCCGCCGTCAAAGGGTTCCAGGTAGAGGCCGAGGAAGCTGGTGGAGACTGTGGCCGCAGTGCTGACGGATTTAGCATCGGCGGCAATCGCGGTTTCCGGAGTGCGAAACGGGCTGAAGTCGAATTCGGCCAGCTCGCGGTCGCCGTCCGTGGGGCCGGGCGGATCCCAGGCAAATGCTGGTGCAGTGTATGTCGCAACAAGGAGCAGCAGGGTCGAGGCGAAAAGACTCTCCTGGCGGAACCAGAGATTTGATAGCATGGTGCTGACCTGCATAACAAGACGAGTGGGTGGGGCAGGCTGTGCCTGCCCAACTCGGAAACACTGCCAGTAAAGCAGGCAAACCGGTGAAAAGCAACATTTGGGTTTGACTTTGCAGTTGCTTTTGCGTTTGATAGAAGTAGTTTTGTCGTAAGGGCTTACAAGTTTGATCGCTTCCAAGGGCAGCCCCTGTGCTGGGGCCGGCGAACTCCTTGGCACCTCAGTTGCATCTTGTTTCGCTTAAGTCTAGTTCTGCCAAGAGCTAAGCTCACTTATGAAACTTGAAACCCCGACCCTTCTGATCACGGACGACGACCGGGACTTCCGCGAGACATTGCGGGAAGTCTTTGAGCCGAGGGGGTTCCGCACGTATCTGGCGGGGGATGGCGAAGAGGCTCTGCACATCATTCAAAACGAGCACATTCACATTGTCCTGCTCGACATGCACATGCCGCGTCTGTCTGGGCTGGATACGATCCGCCGGCTGCGCGAGACGCAGATCACCGCCCTCTTGCCCTGCATTCTCATTTCAGCCGCCCTGGACGACGTCATCCGGGAGGAGGCCCGCAAGCAGCGTACGTTCAGCATCTTGGCCAAGCCCGTCCGCCTGCGGGAAGTGACCGGCGTCGTGCAAGACGCCCTGCGACAGACCTACGACTGGCCGGAGCAATAGAATTTGCCACGGATGAATTTGGCCACGGATTGAACACGGATGAAACACGGATAGGGCCGGGGCGGAAGGGTAAGATGAGGGCTAGAGCAGCGTGTTGCCATCCCTCCATCCCTCCATCTCTCTTTCTCTCTTTCTTCCATGTCTTCATCCGTGCCCATCCGTGTTTCATCCGTGGCTCTTTCTTTGCCCCTCTTGCTCATGACTGGCCATGCATCGGCCCAGCCGCTCGACGGACGCGAGGGGCGGAATTTGCTTTTGGAGAACTTTCGTCCTCAGCCGGCACTAAAGGTGCCGGAACATCGGCTGACGAAGGCGAAGTTCTCGGTCGTGGATGTGCATACGCATTTCCGCATCAAGCTCAAAGGAGGAGAGAAGGAACTCGATGCGTTTGTCAAAACGATGGACGAGAATCACATCGCTCTATGCGTCAGTCTCGATGGCCAGCTTGGCGAGAAGCTTGATGAACATGCCAAATTCCTGTGGACGAAACATCAAGACCGCTTTGCCATCTTCGCCAATCTCGATTGGCAAGGGTCCGGCAAAGCAGATGACCCCGCCAGTTGGGACTGCCAGCGCCCGGACTTCGCTCGCCGGATGGCTCGGGAATTGGCCATGGCGAAAGAAAAGGGGGCGAGTGGACTGAAGATCTTCAAGCAGTTCGGCTTGGAATACAAGAATGCCGACGGCTCGCTGATCAAGATTGACGATCCTCGCTTTGACGACATCTGGCGGGCCTGCGGCGAACTAGGATTGCCGGTGCTGATCCACGTTGCCGATCCCGCTGCCTTCTTTCTGCCCATCGACGAGAAGAATGAACGCTGGGAAGAGTTGCACCGGCGTCCCGATTGGAGCTTCCACGGCCCGCAATTTCCTAAGCAGGAAGAGCTTTTCGCGGCGTTCTTGCGAGTCGTCAAGCGGCATCCCAAAACAACTTTCCTCAGCGCTCATGTCGCCGACAATGCGGAGGACCTGGCCGCCGTTTCCCTTTGGCTGGACGAAAATCCCAATCTCTACGTCGAAATCGCCAGCCGCATCGGCGAACTCGGCCGTCAGCCGGTCTTCGCACGCAAGTTCCTGCTGAAGTACCAAGACCGGGTCCTGTTCGGCACTGACGGTCCCTGGCCGCAAGACCGCCTGAGACTCTACTGGCGGTTCCTGGAAACCGAGGACGAGTACTTTCCCTACAGTGAAAAAGAATTCCCGCCGCAAGGCTTTTGGAATATCTATGGGGTGAACCTTCCGGACGAGGTGCTAAAGAAGTTGTATCGGGAAAACGCAATGAAGATTGTGCCGGGAGTGCGGGAGAAGATCGAGCGATTGCAATCGAAACGGGAATAGTTCTCGCTGCCCCTGCGAATGAGAGTGCATGGCTGCACTGCCGCGAAGATCACAATTGCGCCCGCGAGTCTCGTTGCGTTTCCTGTTTCTAGCAACGGCACTTGTTGCCTTGTTCTTCGGGCTCCGCCGCAACTATTTGATGACGGCATTTGACTTGAGTGAGGCGATTGAGCGAGCAAGGAACATTCCAATCATCCTCGCGATTACTGCTTCTGTGTTGGCGGCGATGTTTCAGCCGCGAAAGGAGGAAACGAATTGGTCGCCCGCACTGCGGGGCATGTTTCTAGGAGCGTCGGTCGGCTCCCTGACCTGCCTCGCGCTGGCGATTGAATTTGCCGAACTACTGCGGCGAATGGACTACTGGAACTGGTGGTGGGACTGGATTTGGATCGTGCCGCATCTTATCGTCGCCACAGTGCAGGGGGGAGCCATCGGGGCCTTCGTGCTGCAAGTCGCTGTTCTGTTGAGATACCGACGTGAGAAGCGAAAGGCGGCACTCGCTAGCCCGAGAAGTCGCTTTGTAAGAAATGACCTTGCACGCCGCCGCCAGTCCCGGTAGAAGCCGCTGGTAATGGGTGGGGGATTCTGTTGATAAGTCCTGAAGGAATCAGGAGATTGGCCGCTATGGATCGCCGCAACTGGTTCGCTCGAGTCTTTTCCACGATCATAGTCCCGCTAGCCTGGCCGGCGATGAAGCTGATGGCTGAGGATGCGCCGATGCAGGCGACGCTCGAGGAGCGGCTGAAAGCGGGGCTCCTCTGCCGGCGACCGGAAGAGTCTGTGTTTGTCGCGCGCGTGGCAGACAAAGTGACGGCTGGTGAGTTGCCGCAAGATATGGTCCTCAATGCGATGAAGTATGCACTGAAAAAGCGACCGAAATTCCCGTTCTTCTACTTCCAAGCCGTCATCATGCGACAAGCGGAAGTTTTGGGGGTGGACCTGGGAGACCCGGTAGTGCCCGTCCCCCAATAAACCTCTTTCGATCTCATTTCGTGACATTCTTAAGTCGAGCGAGCCATTCTTCCAAATCCCGCGGCAGCTTCGTGCGAAAGGCCAGAGTCTGCTGCGTCAGCGGATGAACGAGGCCGAGAACAGCGGCGTGCAGGGCCTGGCGAGGAGCGGCTGAGACATCGCGGCGCGGTTTTTCGCCCGGCGCGTGCGTATAGGTCTTTTCGCCGCTGAGCATGTGGCCTCTCTCCGAAAGGTGAATCCGAATCTGGTGCGTGCGACCGGTTTCCAAGCGACACTCGATAAGGCTGTAAGTCTCTCCCCCGGCCTCGAAAGTCTCCAGCGGCTTGACGTGGGTGATGGCCTCCTGTGACTCCGGCGCATCTTTGCCCAAGGGGGAACTGCCGCGGAGTCCGTCACCCCGGTCACGAACCAGCCAGGTCCGAATGGTCTGCTCCTCCACCGCGCCATGCACGACAGCGACGTAGGCCCGCTCGATCTTATGCTTGCTGAAGAGTCGAACCAACGTCTGCTCTGCCTGGGGTGTGCGGGCAAAGACCATGAGGCCGCTCGTGTCTCGGTCGAGACGATGGACAGCGCGCACCCGGGGAAGTTTGGGTTTGGGTGGAGTTCGTCGCGTTTCGGGGCGGCGATTGGTCCGCCCCCTCCGCAAACTCGTTCGTTCCTCGTCGGCAACGGGAATCCCCAGTTTCTTCGCAAGCACGCGAGGCAGCGCTTCGTCGAGCGTCGGCTGGAGTTGCTTCCGGCGGGCGGGCCAATGCCGCTCCTCAGGATGGCGAAGGGTCGTCATCCCAGCCGGCTTTTCCACAACCACGAGATGGTCGTCGACATACAGCAACCGAACGTCACTTGCGGTAACTGGTTTGGCCAGCGGCTGTTCCCAGACTTTGACAACGTCCTTCTCCGACAATCGCCGCCCTTCGTCCAGGCAGAGATTGCCGTTGACCTGCACATGGCGGCCGCTGATAAGCGATTTGACCTTCCCCCAGGTTTCCCCAGCCAACAACTTTTTGAGCGCGCCAGAAAGCGTGCTGCCGACGAGATCGCCTCGGATATGGTAATTGCGGAAGGGAGGCACGGGAGGGGGAATGATGGGAAGACAGAGCGAAGGAGAGATAGAGCAATATACCAAACTCTCCTTCTCTCCATCTTTGTCTTACTCTGGCGGCCCCAGTAGCTGCGTTAGCGTCTCGCGAAGTTCTCTCACCTTGAGCGGCATCGAGACGAGAACCCGCTTATCCGAAAGCTTGGCGGCTTTGATAAGATCGGACTGTTTGGGATCGACGAAGAGGATCGCCGGCAGCTTTTTTGTTGCTTCGCTAGAACCGAATTTGTTGAACGCGTCCAAGGCATCGTCCGACAAGGCCAGGGCACTAAACAGAACGACGTCCACCAGCTTATTCGGGGCGTCGTCAATGCGCGCGATGGCCCGGACCGGATCGCTGAAAACGAGCACCCGGTAGCCGTATTTCTTAAGCTTTTCGCGGAAAACGTCCTGCATTTCGATCCGCGATTCGATAATCATGATTGTTCGGGAAGCCCCTTCCATTTCGGCGGGCAGCTTGACGGCTGGTGCCATCGGCACGACCTCTCCCGCGGCAGCGGCGGCTGAAGCGATTTCGGCTTCGGCCACTTCGCCAGCTTCCACGCGAGCCTGCACTTTTTTAGCATCCTCCAGCATTTCGGCCGGCGTGGAATAGCGTTTTTCGGGGGCCAGCTCAATCGCCCTTTGCACGAATGCGGCAATCGCTCGGGGAACCGTGGGGTCCACTTGAATCAGCGGCTTAATATTTTGATAGCGGGACAGACTCAATCGCTGGATGCGGTCGCGAGTCTCATACATCGCCGGTTGCCCGCTGACCATGTTGTAGAGAATGCAGCCCACAAAAAACAAATCGCTCCTGGGGTCATTCGCGCGGCAGCCGGAAGATCGCTCCAGGCCGGCGTAATCAATGGTGCGGGCGTTGGGAGAGTCGTCGTCCTTAATAGTTTCGGTCGAGCGAATGGCGGCCAGGCCGAAGTCCACGAGCTTGGCTCGTCCCTTGGACGTAATGAGCACGTTGGAGAGCTTGAGATCGCGATGGCTCATCCCCTTCTCGGCCGCGAATGCCAACCCCGTGAGGATGTCGATCGTTATCCGCATGGCTTCCGACGGGGTTAGCTTTTTGCGGACCTTCACCATTTCGCGGAGGTTTCGGCCTTCCACGAATTCCATCACCAGGTAGGGAGCATTGGGATTGGGACTGACCTCGTAAATAGGAACCACGTTGGGGTGCTTCAGTCCTGTTCCAATCTGACCTTCGCGGAGAAACTGCTCGGTCATCACGCCGTCGTCGCGAAACCTCTTGCGGAGCACCTTCACCGCCACGACCCGGCCAGTCCCGCGCTCGACGGCCCGATAGACCCGAGCAAACGTCCCCGTGCCGGTCAGGTAGAGCACCTTGAAATTGCCGTAGAAGTATCCGCTTCGCTCTCCCTTGATTAACCGGTCCAGTTGAAAGTTGGTGAGCAGGTCCCGCCGCATGAGCAGGCTGGTGAACTGTTCCACGGTCACTTCGCGCGTGCCGAGCTCTCCCCACACCGCCTCGAGCTCGCGCGATTCGAGCAGGCCGGCGTCGGTGATTTTCTGCCCCAGTTTTTCGGCAGTCATATCGGACATGAGGCGCGCTCAGACTTCCGCGGAAAGCCGACCAGCAGCCGCAGCCACTTTTCCGGCGGCTTGCCCCGCGTGAAAAAAACGTCGCCGCCAAGTTCCAGTTTCGCGGCCTTGAATCTCTGTTCCCCTAGGGATGCGCCACATGAAGACAATTCGCGGCAACAGCCCATTTCAGTCTTTATTCATATTATTCCAACCGCCAGATGCCCGCAATGCGATTGCGGGCAAGGCCGTGGAGCCCGCCACAAAAAGTGCTCTGCCCCAGGGCACGATGGGGCAGAGCGATTGGTACAAGGAGTTGTGAAACAACTCAGCTTGTAGGAGTAAGATTTGTTTTAATTTGCGAGAACTACTCGTCCCGGGCTTCATCGCCGGACTGCGGCTTCAGGGCGTCGCGCTCGCGGCGGGTGGCTTCCAGGTCAAACACCAGGTACTTCATATCCAGCCGCAACTGGCTCAAGGCTTCCTGCACCAGGTTAAGAATCCGGCGGCGGCGGCGGGTGCTATCGACCACACGAAACATCAGGGGCTCAATCCGCGACCGCTGCTCGGCGGGGAGGGCGGCAATGGCGCTCGCCAAATCGGCTACGTCCTTGGGAAGTTCGTCGGTCTGATTGACGGTGCTGGTGGTGGACATGCTGTTTGGCTCCGGGTGTGGGTCGTGTTGCCAGACCTCTAAAGCACCCGCTATGCCAAGGAGTGTGCTATCGCTGGACTCTATCTCTGTAACTCTATGCACGTTCTGGGTTTACGACAAGCCTGCGCTTGTCGTCCTGGGAAATCATCTGTGGCGAATTTACCACACTTGACCTCGCCGCTCATCGCAAATCCTGATACAAGCCGATGTTACGTCAAGTGGGAACCATTTTCTCCACTGTTGCCGATTGTCAACGGGCCGTTATGTCGTTTTTCCGCTCCAGATCGAGGTTTCGCGCGCGTTGGGGAGCGGTGTTGGTGTTAGCAGCCGTGATACTGTTCCCAGGAATGGGCACAAGCCAGGCCGCTGCGCAGTTCCGCGAATCCTTTGAATCCACGATCCCCTCCTGGCGACTCCGGGAAGCCGATTGCGGCGTTGTTGCCGTCGCCAAGCCCCAGCGGACCTTTCAACAGTCGCACAGCGGCAACGGCTGCGAGTACATGCGCCTGGCCGTTTCGGGCACGAATGGCACCTATATCCGGGTGGCCCACCCCGTCGGCAAAGCGGCTGTCATTCCCGAATTGGTTCCCAGCGTCTGGCTCAAGTCCGACAAGCCAAATGTGCAGATCATGCTCCGCGTTGTCTTTCCCAAGACGATTGATGAAGGGACGGGAGAGCCGCTCGCCGATTTCATCCCCGGCGACTCCTACACGGACGTCGGCCGCTGGCAGGAGCTCAAAGTCACCAACGTCCCCGACAAGCTCAACAAGGCCGTCTGGGCCCGCCGTCGCCAGTTGGCATTGGAAAAGAAGAAGGTAGACGAGAGCGGCGCATACATCGACATGGTTGTTCTCAACGCTTACTCCAGCCCTGGCAACATCGACCTCTGGCTCGACGATCTGGAAATCCAAGGCTACGTCAACCTGGACGACGCCGGCAGCGGCAAACCAACGGCCACGGCGCAAAAGCCGGCCCTGGAATTTCGCGACCCGCGAAACGGCGCGGCGATGCAAGGATCGCTCCTGATGGTGAACGGCCGGCCGATGATGCCCCGCGTTATTGAGCACAATGGCGAGCCGCTGGAATGGCTCCACTCGCTCGGCTTTAACGCCGTCAAATTGCGGGCCGAGCCAACTCCCAAGGAACTCAAAGAAGCTCAGCGGCTGGGGCTCTGGCTCGTCGCTCCTCCGCCGATCGTTTCGGAAGAAACGCCGATGGGGGCCGCTTATGACCGCGTCCTTGCCTGGAGCCTCGGCACCAATCTGGCATCGCGCGAACTCCTCAGCACGCAAGAACTGGCCGCCGAAATCCGCCGGCACGATGTCCGCAGAGACCGACCGCTCATCTGCCAGCCCGCCGCCGATCTCTTTGATTACAGCCGAATCGCCAACGTCCTCATCCTCGACCAGCCAACGCTCGCCACCAGTTTTGAACTCTCCGCCTATCGTCCGTGGCTACTCGGCCGGCCCAAGTTGGCCCGCCCGGGTACGCCCCTTTGGAGCACTCTCCCCACACACTTGCCGGAAGGACTCCGCGAGCAACTCCTGCTGATGACCGAAGGAAAAACACTCCGCGAGACCCTTACCTGGCAGCAATTGCGGCTCACCGCTTACTGCGCACTCGCCTCCGGCTCCCGCGGCCTGTTGTTTCATTCCAGCGTGCCTCTATCCACCGACACGCTCGCCGGCTCACAACGGGTGGACGCTCTTAAGCTACTCAATTTCGAGCTGCTGTCGCTGGAGCCGTGGGCCGCGGCAGGAACGCTCGTCGAAGACGTTCCTTCCCCCGATGCGGCCACTCAAGTCAGCATGCTGCAAACGGAACGGAGCAAGCTGCTGCTCGTCACGCGGCATGTCCCGGCTCAGCAGTACGTTGCAGCCCCCGCCGACACCAAGCCGCTGTCGCTCGTCGTTCCCGGCGTCCCCATTTCGGACAGCGCCTATCAAGTGACATTATCCGGCCCGCGCAAGCTTCGCACTTCGCACGGCAGCGGCGGGATTCGCATCCAGCTTGACGAACCGGGAGTGGCCACCGCCATTGTCATCACGCAGGATCCGCTCGTCACCCATCATCTCAAACGAGTGCTGGAAGAAGGGAAGCTCGAGATCGGCCGGCTGCGGTATGAAGTAACCGCCCGGGAATTGACGCAGGCCGCCGACGTCGATCGTGAACTAACCTCCGCGGGTCATCCGCTCTCGGCTGCAACTCCCTGGCTGCGCGAGGCTCAGACATTTCTCGATCAGGCCCGCCAAGGTTTGCAAACGATGGACCAGCGGACGTTACATTCCGCCGCCGATCGCTGCGAGCAAGCCGTCGCCAGGGTCCGCCGCGGCTACTGGGAACAGACGGCCGGCGCATTTCCCTCCCCAGCCGCCAGCCCCTGCGTCGCCCAGTTCGCCCTGCTGCCACTCCACTGGGAATTTGCCGCCCGCCTCCGCCGTAACTCCTGGGGACCGAACTCCCTCGCCGCCGGCGAAATGGAAAATCTGAATCAACTCCTTAGCGCCGGCTGGAAACAGCACCGCGGAATGTCCGAAGCTCTTCAAGGTGATGTCACGCTGGCTCTTCAATCTCCGCACGGTGGCCGTTCGGCTCTTCGTCTCGCGGCCTGGCCCATCAATCCCAAGGATGTACCGGTCGCTCTGGAGCGTCCCCCGCTCTGGATCACTTCCGCTCCAGTCCCCGTTCGCCAAGGGCAGCTCGCCCGCATTCATGGCTGGGCTCATGTGCCGCAGCGACTCGGGGCGACGCAAGACGGCCTGCTGATCTTCGACAACTTCGCCGGCCCGCAGCTTGGCGAGCGCATCCAGCTCACGCAAGGCTGGCGAGAATTCACCATCTACCGGGCCATTCCGAAAGGCGGCGACCTCATCCTCACCATCTCCCTCACCGGCCTCGGCGAAGCCAATCTCGACGACCTCTCGATCAGCCTCATCAACCCCGACCCTATTCGGGAAGTGGCTCGGCCCAAGCACAACTAAGTTGGCCTCCTGCGTTGCAATCATGTTGAGGACGTATTTGACGCCGCTAGAATGTTCATCTAGTGCCCCTTAAGACAGCAAATTTCCCCATGCATTTGAAAGCCGTGGCCATCCAGGCAGTATTTCGGGTACGTCTTGGCAGGCTGGCCGATCCTACGCTACAATCTTATTGAGACGACTGAAGTACTTGGTTTCTATTATTCTTGCCGATTTCCGGCATTGTGCGCGGCGATTGTCTCAATAAGTGATTTTCATGTCCGACTCTGACTCTCTCGGCAGCGTGCAAGTCTCCCTTTCGCCGCGGGATCGTTTTGTGGAGTTTCTGCAAAGCCGTGGAATGCGGGTGACGGCGCAGCGGCTCGCGCTCGTGGATCATGTCTTTAGCCATCACGAGCACTTTGACGCCGATCAGCTCATGGAGCAATTGCCGAAATCCGGCCAGGAAGGGCATGTGAGCCGGCCGACGGTCTATCGCACGCTGGCGGAATTCGTCGATGCCGGGCTGCTTCGCAAGTTTGTGCTCAACGGGCGTGCGGTTTATGAGCACGATTACGGCTATCCCCAGCATGATCATTTTCATTGCACCGAGTGCAATCGGCTGTTGGAGTTCGAAAATAAAGGGCTGGTCGCCCTGCGGGATGAAGTAGCCCGCGAGCACCACTTTCGTGTCACCAGCCACCGCCTGATCATCAACGGCGTCTGTCAGGACTGCGCCCGCGCCAAACGCAGAAATCGCAGCCGGATGAACATGATTTAGCCAGGCTGAGGGAACTAGCGAACTAACGGTTTCTTGCTTCAGCGACAACAACCGTCACTTCTCTGACTCGTTGCAGCGCGCCAGAAGCTCGCGCGCCTTCTGATGTTCGGGCTCAATCTTGATCGCGACTTCCAGATGCTCGCGCGCTTGCTGCCGCTTTCCATCGACCAGCAGCAACTCCGCCAGATGAATGCGCGCCAAGGCACGGCTGGGGTTGACTCGAACGGCGTTTGTAAAAGCGTCACGTGCGCCGTCCTGCTTGCCAACGACCAGCAGCGTAAGACCAAGATTGTACCAGGCGTCGAAATAATCCGGCTTGATTTCGATTGCTCGCCGAAATTCGACCTCCGCACTGGGGAATTTCTGCTGATGAAAACAGGCCAGGGCAACGTGAAAGTGAAGGCGTTCGTCATTCGGCGTGGTGAGCAATTGCCGGCGCAACAATGTCTCGGAATCTCGCGGCCGGCCCTCGGAATCCAGGAGCAGCGCCAGTTGCACGACGGCGTTGGCCCCCTCTTCGCCGGCAGCCATTTCATAGAGTGTACTCTTGAGCATCGTCGTCTGGCCATTCTTGGCGATGCTCTTGGCCTTTGCCAGATTGGAAGCTCGGTCCTGACGCCGGGCGAGAATCGCCGTGACGTCGGGATCCTCCCACACTGTGAACTCATCGGGAAGTTTTTGGAGCACAGCCAGGACCTTGGCTTCACCCGCGACATCTTGGGTTCGTCGACAGAGTTGTGCCAACAATAATTGAGGCGACCGCTTCTCAGGCGCTGAGACCGTGCACCGCTCGGCCCAAGTTTTTGCTTCGTTGATTTTGCCTTGCGCCAAAAGCAGCCGAGCCTTCGCAAATTGCGCGTGAGCGCTCGATGAAGAGTGGGCCAACACCTTGTTCATCAGGAGTTCGGCGTCCTCCAGTTCTCCTTGATCGAGTAGCAAATCCACGAGCCGCAACTGGACATGAACCCGGTTGCCGCACAGGTCTGCGGCTCTCCGGTAGGCGACTAAGGTCTGGATCGCATCGGTACTATTCAGGCTCAAACCAAGAAAGTACGGAAAGCGGTAATCAGAGGGATCGAGCCTTTCGGCATTGCGAAAACAGACCTGCGCTTGCGAGTCGAACTGATAACTGTAATAGGCGAATCCAAGATCTCCCCAGGCCGCAGCCGCACGATTGTTGCTGGCCACCCTGGCGGCAGCGCTTTCAATCACCCCGCGGACTTTTGACTCCGTGCGCTCCATCGGCAAACTGGGCAATGGCTCCAGCGTTGGCTGGTTCATCCACCCGACCAAATAAACGCCAGCCGCCAGAATGGCGAGCGCCGGTAGGGCGACGAGAAATCGCCGCACCATAACAAGCGAGTACGGCGATGCCTGCTTGAGTTCGCCTTTTTTCGTCATTGCCGAGTTCCTTCGCCGCGACGGAGGGTGAGGAAGGAATTGATGGCTCCCCCTGGGAAAGACTCTTTCTGTCCGTCGGGCCACAAGACTTCCACTTGATCGAACTTTGCTTCTTTCCCCAGCCCAAAATGGGCACGCGGATCGTTGCTGGAAAAATAGCTGAATGTGGGGTTGATGTCGCGAGAAATGCGGAGCTTTCCGGCTGTGACCGTGACCGTGGCCCCATGGGCGTCGCGGCCCCCGAGGCGCGGATCAATCGCCTTCACGAGCAGCCAATTTCCCTTCGGCTCCGCGACATTGAGAAAGATCCTCGCGGGGCCATTCACTTCGGAGGTGACCACATCCAGATCGCCGTCATTGTCAATGTCTCCCACTGCCAATCCTCTCGTCACATGCAGTTCCGCAATGAAGCCATCCTCGCCCGCAAGTTCCGAAAAGATGCCGGTCCCGTTATTCACAAAAACCTGATTTCGTTTGGCGTAGGGCTCCCAGAGTTTCCTTGGATCTTTTGGTCGGGCTACATTCTGAGGTCGGCGAATGCTGCCATTTCCAATAATCAGATCTAAATCGCCGTCCTGGTCCAAGTCAGCCATTGCCGTCCCAAAGCCGGTAGTAGTACTCGTCGGAATCAACAATGCGGCCGCGGCGGATCGGTCTTCAAACATGCACTTTGCAACTTGCAGGTACAACGTAGCGTATTCCCCTTCGAGGTGGGTCATGAAGAGATCCTGTCGACCGTCTCCGTCGACGTCACCTGCAGCCACTCCCATGCTTGCCTGCGCTGCGCCAGCCGCATTATAGGCGGCGCCTGCCTGAATGCCCTCCTCGGAAAAAGTCTTGCCCCCATGATTGACCCAAAGAAAATTTGCCTTGGCGTCGTTTGCTACATAAAAGTCGATCCAGCCATCGCCATTAAAGTCCGCTGGCACGACACCCAGTCCGGGACCGGCGTTGCCGTCAATTCCAGTTTCGATGCTCACGTCACGGAATTGAGTCTGGTGATTTGCCGTCTCACCTGTCACATTTCGATAGAGCTTGGATGGCACACCTTCTCGCCCGTGGGGACCGGGATAATCCTCGTCTCCATTGGGCAGGATCATGCGAAGCGAAGGATAATAGTCGTAGTAATTCACAATGAACAAATCCAACCAACCGTCGCGATCGTAGTCGGCGAAGCAGGCAGACGCGCCCCAGCGCGGATTGTCGATGCCGGCAGCGGCCGTAATATCCTCAAACTTCCCTTCGCGATTCAGATACAACCGGTCATTCCCGTATTTAGAAACGAACAAGTCTGGCCAACCATCGTTGTTAATATCCCCAACCGCAACGCCATCTCCGTAAGGCAATTCGTCCGCGAGTCCGGCAGCCTCGGTCACGTCCTCAAAACGCCCGTTCGTCTGTCGAAACAGACGGCTCGTGGGCGAATAGCCGTCGCTTTCCGCCGGCCTCACCTTTGCGGCAACAGTTGGCACACCCTGGACAGCGTAAATATCCAGGTCTCCATCCCGGTCATAATCCAGCAGTGCGATTCCCGATCCCATCGATTCAGGCACGAAATAAGTTCCGGAATCTCCACACCAGTGGCGAAAGGAGAGTCCCAAGGTATCAGTAGCCTCCTTGAAGAAAGGAGTGGACACAACTTCCGCGGCCTGTTTGAGCCGCGCAGTGGCGTTTTTGGCCGGCCTTGGAAGAATCCGCATGGCGAGTAAGACGCCGCAACCGATCAAGACGACACCCCCAAGGACGCAACTACTTTTCAATAATGGTGTCATGAAGATTCATTCGAGAATGAAACTACGTTTCCCAATCCTGGATTTTAACACAGCCTCTGGCCAGCGCCCAATCACTCGATCCGCAATATTGTTCAGCCCGATGCCATCCAATCGAGGTCGAAACTCACTTGCAGCAGGCACTTGCCGCAATCCCAGCAAAAGTTACGATGGAGACTCGTTTAAATCCGCCACCTTCCGATTCTTACGAGTTCATGTATAGCAAACCTTCCCTGATGGCGATCGTGCGGGACAAAGCCTTGCAACTGGGAGAGTTCAAGCTGGCGTCAGGAAAAATGTCGTCGTTCTATCTCGACTGCCGCAAGGTGACGCTGGATAGCGCGGGAGCGAACCAGATTGCCGATGGAATGCTCGAAGTGCTGGCTGCGGACTGGCCGGATGCGGTCGGGGGCATGGCCATTGGGGCCGATCCAATCACCGCCGCGATCATCACTGTAGCGGGGCGGAGCGGTAAAACGCTCAAGGGCTTTATCGTCCGCAAGGAAACCAAGCAGCACGGCACCGGGCGTGATGTGGAAGGACCGGTCAATCCGGGCGAGCGCTGCGTCATTGTGGAGGACGTTGTCACCACCGGCGGCAGTTCCCTCGCCGCCATCGAGAAAGCCGAGGCCTTCGGTCTGAAGGTCCTCGGCGTTCTGGCGATCATCGACCGGCTGGAAGGTGGTGCCGACGCATTGGCAGCCAGAGGCTACAAGCTGCAAACACTGCTCACGATTCGCGATTTTGGAATCGAACCGCTGGGAACGTAGTCCCAGAGGTGGTGAGATGACGCAGTCCGCAGAGATTGCCGGCCCCGATTTGATCGCTAACTGACCAACAGGTTCACAGAAATGAGCGGGGTCTGCGGCGCAAATACGCCTCCCATTCGGTGGTGAAAATCGGGGCAACTCCAGGTTTGAGTCTCTGTGAAGCCGGGTGCTATCTCAATTTGCGCGGAAATCTGAGCGGACGTGCCATCCACCTCCAAAGTCCAAGAATCGTCGTCCGATTTCCATTGATCCCCTGCCCTAAACAATTTGACGCGATTGCTCAGGTTCATGCCCAAGCCGGCTAATCGATTGAAAAGCGGCGGCAGGGTGCCGGCATCAAATCGCACGCGATAGACTCGCCGCAACCGAACGTACTCCGCCGCGACCGCCACAAACACAACGGCACCCACGGCTCTGAATCGCACCGCATTTGACTCCTTGTTTCCCGAGGAAGTAACGAGCGTTGCTATTGCATCATTTTCAGCTCCTGGGTACGGACCCGTGTTCTTGACGGGAACAAATCTTGCGCTCCAGGTATAGACGGACGTTCCTCCAAATACTCCGACCAGCGTAGTGTCGGCGGCTTTGGGAGCAGCGCAGGATATCAAGCTCCCCGCATCGCAACATCTAACCGAGATGCTGGTAAGAGTCCCATCCATGACAAGCGCAGTCCCACTAACCAGCGGAAGTGTAAAATTCGGCGCTGGCCCGGGCACTTGAATTGGCGGAGCTGAGGAGACGGGATTCTCAATTGTAATCGAGTTAGGCATGGTGTGGTCCTTGAAATTGGGTTGAGAAACAAAGCGGTTAGCTCTTTATGGCACTATTTGACATCGCTAGAAGTGTGTAAGTGTCGCTTAGGTAGGAAACGTCAAACTCAGTCTGTTTTTACTTGTCCCGATCCAAAACAGCAAAATCGAACTTGGAAAATGTTGCACCGTGTCGGTTAGCAATGAAGACGCCAAACGGGCCGTGAGTATCGACTTCCGCCATCCTTTCGTGAAAGTCTCCCTGGGTTAGTTCGGGCATGTCATTGCCATTCGCCGCCACTTTGGTCAGAAGGCCGTCTCGGAAATGTAGTTCCAGCCGCAGCATCTGTCCTGCGGGCGGAACGTCAACGAATGCAAAAGGGGCATTTGTCGACTTGAATTGGGTAGGATCGAAACCAACTTCACTTCCGTCAGGGACGAGGGTCAGATAAGTCCTCTGCACCATCAATCGAACGACGCGTGGTGACAACTTCCCGGCTGCGTCCATTTCCGCGGCCATATTGATGCAAATGAACTGGGCCGTTGTATGCGGCCGGCCCTGGGCATCATGGATGTCATGCAACCCCATGAACACGCCAAATTGCCCAGCCCAGTCTCCTGCGGAATGATCGAACGATACACGAAATACCCCGGTCCTGAGTCCCAGCGTTCCCAACCGCAGCAAAACCGGATCCGGACAGGTGACCGTGATTGTTCCCGCCTTGGGATCTCGCGCAATAACCGCGGGGCGGACGGCAAGGTGATAATCCACCACGGGAAACGGCGTTGGCTGATCCATGGAGGGAGCAGCATGTCGTGGACCTAACCCCCCCACCGCCTGAAAAATGGCCCAGCCTGACAGCGCAACAAGCAAAACAATGGCAACCGAGGCAACGGCAAAATTGGGGCGGACCTGACCGACTTCCCAGCGGCGCGAAGGAGTGGTGTTGCCGCTGTCCTTGGCCTGAGGCGTATCGCTCCAAGAGTGCGTCCTTGTTGTTTCAATGGACGCATCTTGAGGCGGGCTCTTCGTTCCATCGGGAATTAGCTGTTCAATTCTTTGACCAACCGAAAGTCGCTTCAGAATCGGCAGAATTTCTTGAGGATCCGCGGGACGCTGATCGGGATCCTTCGCCAACAGCCGTCCCAAGAGCAGCTCCAATTCCTGAGGTGCATCGGAACGAAAACCCGAAAGATGCGGAGGCGGAGTCTGCGCATGGGCGAGGATTTTTTTCGTGACCGAGCCATACGCCTTCCCGCCAAAGGGGGCTTGTCCAGTCAGCAGTTTGAACAGCGTGCATCCGAGGCTATACAAGTCGGAGCGGATGTCCGCGGAATGAGCGTCGGCCGCTTGTTCCGGGGCAAGGTAGTCCGACGTTCCCAGGATGTAGCCGGTATTGGTCAACTCCTTGTTTTCCAAGAACCTTTCCGCGCGCAGCTTGGCCAATCCCATATCGAGAATTTTGACCCTGCCCAAATCGTCGAGCATGATATTCGAGGGTTTCAGATCCCGATGCACCAGCCCCCGAGCGTGAATATGCGCCAGTCCCACCGCAGTTTGTCGTATCAATTCGCAGGCATCCGCAATGGCCAGCTTGCCGTGGTTGTCCACGAGTTGCGAGAGATTCTGCCCTTCGACGTATTCCATGACCAGATAATGCACGCCTTCACATTCGTTAGCATCAATCGCGAAGACGACATTCTCATGATCCAAATTCCCCATCGCCTTCATTTCCTGATGCAGGCGGTCAATATCTGGCTGGTGGAAAGTTTTTCCGGGGGGTAAGAATTTGATTGCCACATGGCGGTTCAGGCGATCGTGCCAGGCCTTATAGACGACCCCCATCCCTCCGATGCCAATTCGGCGAACGAGACGGTACTGGCCAAGTTGCAGCGGTGCGGTCGGTTCATCTTTCTCACTAGAATCGGATTTCGCTCCTGGGCGAGAGGAATTAACCTGCGCTTCTCCCAGCACGAGGTTACCACTGCCGACCACTTTGCTACGCCCGAATCCAGGGGTTTTTGATGGTTTTCCCGTCGGCTTATCGACTGGGAAAGCAGAATGCATGATCTGGCCAAGCGATTGCTCGCAGGCGCGACAATTGGCGACGTGCTCTTCAACTTGGCTCAATTCTTTCAGACTGACTGTGCCATGGCACGAAGCCTCGAGTAACTGCATCGAAGGGCAATCCGGCCTGAGCGGGCTTTCACCGATACCGTCTCCGTCACTCCGTGAGTTTGCTGGCATATTTTGATGCGTGGGAGTAAGCCGATTAAGCGGGGAATATACCCCCTAAAGTATAGATAGGTAAAATGGCATTGTCATCACTCCCGGGAAGAAATACGGTTCGCGGTTGTGGATGGCACTCGGAGATTACTCGCTATACTGAAACCGCAAATCGATATTTGGCTGAATTTGCTCTCGAAAGCGCCGCAATGCCCCGCGAACCGATCCTGACTTCCGCCAGCACTCCCGAGGACGAAGACCGGGAGCTTCGTCCCCAGCGGATTCGCGATATGGTCGGCCAGCGAGAAGTCATTGAGCGGCTGGACATTGCGGTGGACGCTGCCAGGAAACGGGGGGAATCTCTGGGTCACATTCTCTTCGATGGACCGCCGGGACTGGGGAAAACGACATTTGCCACTTGCATCCCTAAGGAACTCAATGTGCCGCTCGTCACCGCCAGCGGACCGGGGCTGAAAGCGCCCAAGGATCTGATTCCTTATCTGACGAACTTGGAAGAAAACGCCGTCTTGTTCATCGATGAAATTCATCGCCTTCCCAAGCCCGTCGAAGAGTACCTCTATACGGCAATGGAGGACTTTCGGCTCGATATTGTGCTGGGAGAAGGAGTCAACGCCCGGACGATCAACCTGAAGCTCAAGAAGTTTACACTGATCGGGGCCACGACCCGGGCGGGAATGCTCTCCGCTCCGCTCCGCGACCGGTTTCACATGCGGGAGCACCTCGGCTTTTATGATTTGCCCGAGATGACTGAAATCTTGCGGAGGAGTGCGAAAAAACTCAACGTCCGCTTAGCGGACGATGCCGCTTCGGAGATCGCCAGGAGGAGCCGGGCGACGCCGCGAATCGGCAACAATCGGCTGCGCTGGATTAGAGACTATGCCGACAGCAAAGCAGGCGGAAACGCCACTTTGGACGTTGCCCGTTCAGCGCTCGAGATGGCTGGCATCGATAGGCTGGGTCTCGACAAGCAGGATCGCGGTTATCTTTCCACACTGATTCGCGTTTTTGGAGGCGGACCGGCCGGGGTAGAGGCCATCGCCCATACCATGAACTTGGCAACAGACACGCTCTCGGACGAAGTCGAGCCGTTTCTGCTGAGAAGCGAACTTGTTATCCGCTCGCCGCGCGGGCGCGTAGCGACCGCGAAGGCTTATGAGCATCTTCAGCTTTCCCCTCCCGCAGAATCGTCGGAGGGTCAAAAGGGCCTATTTTAGCGGTTCCTTAACGTCTTACTTGTTTGTAATCGCGACCCACTCTTGCGAGTGACGAATGGCTGCGATTTAGCTCCATCCTGTGCAGTCTGCCAGGTCCATGTTTCAATGGAGCCATGAAGCTCAAATGCACGCCAGCGGATTTTGAAGTCGAGGAGAAGGCCAACCTGCGCCCGACAGGCGGACCCTTCGGCCTATATCGGCTGACGAAAACATCGCTGGGAACTCCGGAGGCCATCGATGCCATTTTGCAGAAATGGAATTTGGCGCGTTGGCAAGTGGCGTATGCAGGTTTGAAAGACAAACACGCCCTCACCAGGCAGTATCTGACCATCAAGGCCGGCCCGCGACAGGGAATGCGGCAGACGAACGTGGAGCTTGAGTATCTCGGGCAGACCTCAGAGCCGATTCACGCTAAGGACATTCGGGCAAATGCCTTCACCGTTGTCATGCGAGACATGCAGCCGCCGGAGGTTGCCTCGGCTGCCACCGCGATGGACCAAATCGGCCAGTTCGGGTTGCCCAACTACTTTGACGACCAGCGGTTCGGCTCGCTCGGCCAGTCCGGTGACTTCATCGCCAAACCCTGGTGCCTGGGGGATTATGAGCGGGCTCTCTGGCTGGCAATGGCGGAAGTCAACGTGCATGACACGCCCGAAGAGCGCGAGCAAAAGGATATTCTCCGCAAGTTCTGGGGGCGCTGGCCGGAGTGCAAAGCGGCTCTTTCCCGCTCCCACCGCCGCAGCGTCATCACGTTTCTGGCGGACAAACCGGACCGGCCGGATTTCAAACGGGCTCTCGCCCTCATCCGGCAGGATTGGCGGAGCATCTATCTGGCGGCATTTCAAAGCGATTTGTGGAATGGGATGCTCTCCGCCTTGCTGCGAAAAGTCTGTCCCGCGGGGAGTCTCATCTGCCGCAAAATCGGCAAGCGGGATCTGCCGTTTTATGCCGCGCTGGACGACGGGGCGAAAGCAACGCTCCGTGATACCCTGTTACCGCTCCCTTCCGCCCGGCAGCATCTGGACGAAGGCCCCATCAAGCAATTGGTGGATGAAGTGCTCGCCGCGGAGGGGATGGAACTGCGGCAGATGCGGCTGAAGTTTCCGCGGGATACGTTTTTTTCCAAGGGAGAGCGCCCGGCGATATTCTTTCCGGCGGGAGTCAGCCACGACGTCGGCGAGGACGACTTCTACCGCGGCAAACAGAAAATGACGCTCCGTTTTGAGCTGCCGCGCGGAGCATACGCCACGATTCTCGTCAAGCGCGTGACCGGGGCGAATTTGGAAGCCGAGGAGCCCGAAAGCGAGCCAGCCCCACAAACTGCTTCTCCGGTGGATTAAACTGGCACCACACGGCCAATGCCGTCCTGCCGGAAATATCCTGCCGATTTGCCTTGGGAGCCCGCCTGATGAGACTGTCGAATTTCGCGACCGGACTTGCTCTGCTCTTCCTTGCTGGTTCCTGCCTGGCACAAGCCCCTGTTCCCGTTCCGCCGCAATTGCAATTCCTGGCAGGGCACAAAGGGGCGGTGCGGGACGTGGCGTTCACCGCGGACAACAAGCTGCTCCTCAGCGTCGGCTTGGATGGAACTTTGCGAGTCTGGGATCGGACCACCGGCCAACTCGTCAGGACCATCAGCGCCAACGGCCGCCCGATTCTCTGCCTGACGTTGACTCCCGATGGCCTGCAAGCCATCACCGGCGGCGTGGATGGCGGCCTGAGGTTCTTTGATGTTCCGCGACCTTCGGCTCTGTTTGAGATTGCCGGGATTCCCGGTGCACCGAGCATCATCGCACCCTCTGCTGACGGAAAGTTCGTCGTCACGGGAGATGTCGGCAACTATGTCCGCATGTTCGATGCGACGACGAAAGCCCATGTGCGGGACTATCCCGGCAGCGTCGGTGGCGTGACCGGCGTGGCTGCATTCCCCGAACAAAAACTGATTCTGGCTACAGCCGCCGATGGAGCACTGCGGGGCTGGAATTTCGACACTGCTGCACCAACGGGTGTCATTCAGTTCCCCTCGGCGACGGCGATGGCCCTCCATGCTCAGGGAAAGGTGGTTGCCGCAGCCGGCGCTGATGGCGTGCTTCGTTTGGCCAGTTGGCCCCCCACCGCGCCGCAATCGATTCCCGGTCATAGCGATCAGGTAACCGCAGTCGTCATGTCTCAAGACGGCAGCATCCTCGGCAGCGGCGGCTTGGATGCTCTGGTCCACTTGTTTAAGAAAGATGGTTCGCCCCTGCGGCCGCTAGCGGCGGGGCCGGGGAAGATTGCCTCTCTGGCGCTAAGTGCTGATTCCAAGCTGGCAGCAGCGGGAAGCGACACCGGCGGAATCAAATTTTGGTTGACGGCGGATGGCGCGGACAAAGGAACTGTTGCCGGCCATGTCGGCGTTGTGGCCTCTCTCGCCTTCCATCCCACCGAGCCGCGTCTCGCCTCCGCCGGAGCCGACGGCACCGTCCGCATCTGGCGGCTGCCGAGCATTTCGCCGCCGTGGCCGGGCCACACGCAGCCGGTGACGGTGCTGGCGATTTCCAAAGATGGCAAGACGGCCGTGACTGCCGCAGCGGATAAGTCCGTTCGCATTTGGAACACGGCCACCGGCAAGCCTTCTCGCGTTATCGAGAACCTCCTTCAGCCCATTCTCGCGGCAGCTATTTCTCCCAGCGGCAAGCAACTGGCTCTTGGCGATGCTTTGGGAGAAGTTACGGTTCAAAACACGGCCGATGGCAAGGGTTTGTTCACGCTCGGGGTCGCTCATGTCGGCGGCGCGAACGGCCTCGCCTGGCTCGACGACGAAAAAGTCCTGGCCACCTGCGGCAACGATGGACTGCTGAAGTATTGGCGTCTGCCGCCAATACAGCCGATTAAACTGGTCCATCAGGAAGCCGTGAAAGCGGTGGTACTTTCCGTCGATGGAAAAACCATCGCCGCAAGCAATTCCGACGGCAGCGTCCGCCTCGTCACCGTGGCGACGGGGAAAGAAACCAAAAAGCTTCCCGCCTTTACGACGGCTGTCACTACGCTTACCGCCAGCAGCGATCGCGCGATCTTGGCCGCCGGAAGTGTCAACGGTCAAGTCCAACTTTGGAACTTTGCGGATGGAGCCTCACGCGGCGCGGTTGGCGGACACACTGGGCCGGTCCAAGCGATTGCGCTCCATCCCAAGCTGCCGCAGATTGCGACGGCCGGTGACGACGCCACGATTCGGCTTTGGAACCTTCCGCTGCCGGCAACGGAGATTGTCCATCACAAAGCGTCCGTCCGGGTCGTCGCCGTCGCCCCAGACGCCAAAACGGCCCTCACCGGCGACACCGCCGGCGTAGCTCAACTCTGGTCCCTTCCAGACCTCAAAGCCGCCGCAGCTTTGACTGGCGGTAACGCTCCTCTTTCCGCCGCCTCCTTCCGCCGCGATAACCTGCAAGCGGCCGTCGGCGACGCGAATGGGATGCTGCGGCTCTATGGCACGGTCGATGGCGCGGCGGCGGGATTGCTCGGCGCTCATGAAGGGGCCGTCACCGGCGTCAGCTTCCATCCGAATAACGTACAACTCGCCACGAGCGGAGCGGACGGCACGCTGCGGCTCTGGCAACTCCCCATCGTTCCTCCTCAACAACTCGCCAAGCATACCGCGGCCGTGAGCGCCGTGACCGTGACGAGCGACGGCCTGCTTAGCATCTCCGGCGGCAGCGACAAGTTCGTGCAAGTTCTCGACCACGCCACCGGAAAGCCGCGGAGTTCCCTGGAACTCCCCGCTCCCATCACGGCCATTGCCGCCGCCCCGGACAACAGCACAGCGGTCGCTGCCACAAACAGCGGCTCGCTCCACTTCTTTACCGTGCTCGACGGCAAAATCACCGCTCAAATCGGCGCACATCCCGGCCCGGTGAGCGGCGTCGCTTACAAGGCGCAAGGAGGCCAACTGGCCACTGCCGGAGCCGATGGAAAATTGCGCCTCTGGGAAGTTCCCGCGCCGGTCAAATTGCTGGACGACCATACCGCCAAAATCAGCGCCGTCGCCCTCAGCCCCAACGGCCTGCTCCTGGCCACGGCAGCGGCGGATAAGAGCGTCCGCATCTGGAACGTGGCCGACGGCGCGGCCAGTTGGACCCTCGGTCATGCCGATTCGGTTACCGCCCTCGCCTGGAAAGCGGACAGCACCCAGCTTGTCACCGCTTCGGCGGACAAGACGATTCGCGTCTGGAACATTGCCGACGGCAAGCAAGCCACACTGCTCGAAAAGGTTCCCACCGTCGTGCATGGAATCGCCTTCGCACCCGATGGTACCAGCATCTACGCCGCCGGGGCCGACAAAGTCATTCACCAAATCAAGCTCGCGGACGGCATGGAGATGCGCTCCTTCGGCTCGCATGACAAGCCGATTACCGCCTTGAATCTCGCCAATGCTGGTGCTGTTCTCGTTACCGCATCCGAAGACGGCACGATTCGGACCTGGAACACGGTGGATGGCAATCGTGTGCTAAACATTGCGCATGGAACAGCGGCTACTTGCCTGGCCCTTAGCGCCGATGGGAAGACTCTCGCTGCTGGCTCCGCCGACAAAAGTGTGAAGCTCTACAGCTTCGCTGATGGTTCGCTTGCGCAGACGATTTCCGGGCACACCGGCGCGGTGAGCGCAGTCAGCTTCAGCCCGGACAATCTCACGCTGGCGACAGCTTCTGCGGACGGCAACGTACGAATCTGGAACTTGCAAGGAGTCCTGCAGGAATACATTCCCTCCGCGGATAATGTCCCGACAGCCGTCGCCTTTCTCCCCGATAGCCGCGGCCTGGCAGTCGGCGGAGCATCCAACCTGGTCCGAATTGTTCGGCGGGCGTTAGTTCGGGTGATTGACGTCTCGCCCATGCCGCTGGCAAATGTGGCTTACTCGGCGGACGGCAATTTTGTCCTCACCGGCGGAGCGGATAAGACGGTCCGCCTGTGGAGTGCGACGGACGGCAGCCAGGCTCGCAATTTCGCCGGACAGTCGGACGCGATTACTTGCGTCGCCCTTTCCAAAGACGGCACCAAAGTCTTTGCCGCCTCGGCGGATAAAACGGTCCGCGTCTGGAACTACAGCGATGCCGGCTTGCTCGCCACGCTCCTCCATCCCGCAGTTGTGCGGACGATCGGCTCGTCTCCCGACGGACAGAAGATCGCCAGCGGAGGTGACGACCACCTGCTCCGCATTTGGGACCTGGCCACGCAAAAGGTCGCCGAGCGGTTCGTCGATTTCGCCAAGCCGATCTCCGCCCTGGCCATGCTCCCCGATGGCAAAGCCCTCGTCGCCGGTGGAGCCGAAGGCTTCACCCGGAAGCTGGCGGTTTCCAACCTGGCTCTTGTTGTCGCTCACAATGGGGCGGCTGGTGGGGTCACTTACAACACCGACGGCTTGAAACTTGTCACGACCGGGGCGGACAAGCTGGCCAAGATTTGGGACGCCACTCTCAAGCCATTTCCGGCGATTCCCCCGCTCCCCCCCAGCGACGCGGCTCTGGCCTGCGTCGCCCTCCGCGGCGATAACCTGCAAATCGCCTCGGGTGGCGAGGATAAGAACCTCTATCTCTGGCGCGCCGACACGGGGCTCGTGGAAAAGAAGATCCCAACCCCCGCCGCGGTCATTGCCGTCGCTTACAGCGCCGACAATACGCGGCTGGCGGTCGCCGGAGCGGACAATCAAATCCGCATCTTTAACCCGGCGGACGGAATGCTGCTGGAAACACTCTCGCAGAAGGGAACTCCCACGGCTCTCGCGTTCGCGGGAACAAACGCCTCCCTGCTGGTCGGCGGGACCGACAATCTGGCTCGTGTTCACTCGCTGGCACTGCTGAAAGTGGTCGTCGGCCATACTGGCGCGGTGACGGGGCTGGCCTACACGCCCGACGGAGCCGCCCTCCTCTCCGCCGGTGCGGACAAAACGGTGCGGCACTGGAACAGCGTTGACGGAGTCGCGGTCAAGGCTTACGCCGGCGTGACGGATGTCGTGACCGGACTGACTGTTTCCGCCGATGGAACGCGAGTCATCGCGGCCAGTGCCGACAAAGTCGTCCGCCTCTGGAACTTCGCCGATGCGGCCGCACTTCCCCCTCTCACGTTGGCGGCACCGGTACGATCCTTGGGCTTGAGTCCCGATGGAACCCGCCTGGCCACAGGGGGCGATGACGGGCCGGTGCGCGTGTTTGATCTTCCCAGCGGCAAGGAACTCGAAAGCCTCCCCACCCATGGCGGCGCGGCGACGGCTCTCTCGTTCGCGGCAGACAATCGGACTCTGGTCTCTACCGGTCCGGACAAAACCGTCCGCGTCGATTCGCTCACCGCGGAGCGAGTCATTCTGGCGGACCTGATGAAGGTGCATGCCTTGGCGGCGACGCCGGATGGAAAGCAGGTTGTCACTTCCGGCGAGGACAAGCTGCTCAAACTATGGGATCTGAAAGGGCTGATGGTCAAGCAATTCGCCGGCAGCCCGCTGCCGCTGCGAAACATTGCCGTGCGGGCCGACGGTCTGCAAGTCGCCGGAGCAGGCGACCCCACGCTGGCCCAGCCGACTCTGTTTGGCTGGAACATGGCGGATGCCGTTCTGGCGGTGAATGTGCCGACCGGTGCCGGGGTGACGGCAATGGCCTACCTCGACGACGGCCGCATTGCGGTCGCCGGCGCGGACAAGCATCTGCGCGTGTTCGCAGCGAATGACGGCAAACCGCTGGAAGATTTGCTGTTGCCTGCCGTTTTGAACCGCCTGGCAGCAACGGATGGACAGAGCTTGCTCGCAGCGGGAGCCGATAATCTCGTGCACCGCGCCGTGCCTGCGTTGGAGCAACTGCTAACGGGCCATGAAGGGGCTGTGGCGGCAGTCGTCTGGACGGAAGACGGCAAAGGACTCGTCACGGCAGGGGCCGATAAGACCGTGCGGCAATGGAACTTGAAAGACGGCAAGCCCGAGCGAACTTTTAGCGGCTGCTCAGGTGCGGTCCTGGGACTGGCCCTGTCGCCTGATGGCAAACGGCTCCTGGCGGCCTGTGTGGACAACGCAGCTCGCGTTTGGGATTTCGCCGCCAAGCCTGCCGCAGGGAAAACGGATGTTCCGCCGCATCTTACCTTGACGCACCCCGCCGCGGTTCGGAGCATCGCCGCCAGTCAAGACGGCAGCCGCATTGTGACGGCGGCAGATGATGGGATCATTCGGCTCTGGGATGGCGTCAGCGGCAAGGAATTGGAACGACTCCCTGGCCATGCCGGTCTGGTGCATAGCGTGCGATTGAGCAGCGACGGCAAGACGGTCCTTTCCGGGGGCGCGGACAAGACTGTCCGTCGCTGGACCGCAAGTGTTGCCGCTGCCGTCCAAGCGCATGAAGGCCCTATTTCGGACGTCGCTATCTCGGCTGATGGCCAGCAACTCTTCACCGCCGGCGTGGACAAGTTTGCTTATCAGTGGTCGGTCGGCGATCTTAGGCCAGTTCGAAAATATGATGGAGCAACTGGCCCGCTCAAGGCCATCTCGGTCTCTGGTGACGGCAAGACCGTCGCTGCCGGGGGCGATGATTTGCAGCTTCGCCTTTGGTCAACCGCCGATGGCAAGCCGCTGGCCGCTCTGGCTCTGCCGGCGGCTATCACCTCGCTGAAACTCGGCAAGGACAGTTCCAAAATCCTTGTTGGGGCCGCTGACGGGGTGCTGCGAAACTACGCGCTCGCGGCGGTCGATGGCAAGCAGCAACTTGTCCTTAACCACGAAGCTCGCGGCCACGCGGCCGGCGCTTTGCGGCTGGCATTTACCGCCGGTGACGACCGCGCGGTCTTCTCCGCCGGCGCTGACCTCAAAGTAATGCGCTGGCACGGAGCCGACTACGATTCCCGCAAGACGATCGCTGCCGGCAAACGGCCGGTCTACGACCTGACCGTCAGCGCGGATGGCAAACGTCTGGCCGTCGCCAGCGGTGACGGAAGCGCGCGGATCTTCGATGTGGACAAGGGAGAACTGCTTTTCGAACACAAAGGACATTCCCGCGCGGTGCAGGCGGTCTCGTTCCGTCCCGACGGTAAAGAACTCGCGACCGGCGGCGCGGATGGCGTGATTCGCCTATGGGATCCCGAAGGGAAAGAGGTAGCTTCCATCACTGGCAATTTGAACGGCCCCATCAGCGGGCTCGCCTGGGCTGCCGACAATCGGACACTGCAAGTCGGCGGGGCGAAGAAGCTCTGGCAGACTTATGACCGGATGACACAGCAGCAAACCCGGGCGGTGGAGGGGCACAATGCTCCGCTCCGAGCGCTCCGCTATAACGTCACGCTCACCCGCATCGCCACGCTCGACGACAGCGGCAAGCTCTTCGTCTGGGACGCCGCCGCCGGCACCCCCCTTTTCCATCAACAGCTTCCCGTCGCCGCCGGCTATCGTCTCGCCTGGTCAGCCGACGGAACCGAAGTCGCAGTCGCTGGGTCTGACCCCCGCATCCTCCGAGTGACAGTTCCGGTGGGAGCAAGGTGATGAAACGCCGAAAGCGCAAGGCGAGCGGGGGGCGTAAGCCCCCTGATACTTCGGCAAGGGGTGACTCCTCTTACATCTGCGACGCCTGTGGCGAAGAAATCGTCATCCCGCTCGACCCTTCTCAGGGAAGCGAGCAAGAGTACGTCGAAGACTGCCCCGTCTGCTGCCGGCCGAATGTCATCCATGTCGAATTCGACGAACAAGGCGAAAGCCGAGTTTGGGCGGAGCGGGAGTAGGGGCCTCTCCTCGCCCCCTATTCCTTCACCTTCTCCAGCACGAAGCGAACTTCCGGGTTGCAATCGGCATTCGCCGCTTTGAAGGACTGTTTGACGTAGCGCTGCGGTCCTTTCTCATCCGGGACTTTGAAATTGTCCCCCTTTTGCAGAATGGGCCGCTCTTCGGGCATCCAGCCAAAGATATGGCTGTCGCCGGCGATCTGGCATGGAAACCAGGTGCCGTGCCCCTGGCTGTCTTGCAAGTAGAACTCAGGGTAGCAGTGGTCGGGAACCCAGACGGCCCGGGCGGGAACTTTGTTGGCTCGGCAGAAGGCGATGAACAGGGATGTCAACTCCTCGCAGTCCCCCTTGCCCGCCTTCAAGGCTTCCACGGCGGGATGGATCTCTTTGGAAAACTCGTACTTTACATTCTCCTGAACGTAATCGAAGATTGCTTCGACTTTTTGCCACCCATCTTCTTTGTCCTTGATGATCGTCGGCGCGAGCAGCTTGATCTTCGGGTCGGTGCTTTCGATATACGGGCTGGGAAGCAGGTACTTGCTCAGTTCCTTGGCGGGTTTCGGGAAAGTCAAACCGGCCATATCGTCGGGCTTCTCAATCTCGCTCTTGACGATTTCAAAGGTGATGATCGCGGAAGCTTCCCCTCCCGCAGCGACCTGGGGGATGCTCACGATCATCTGTTTCACGCCGCCGAGGTCCCGGTAGCTGACCTTTTTCACGTTCGGCGAGATCTCTTCCTTCACAATCTTGACTTTCTGCTCCGGGAAGTCCGATGGCACCGCCATCGTCGCCACAACGCCGTTCACCGCACCAGCCGGCGCTTTCACCACCAGCCCAAACCGCCACTGGGAAGTCGTCTGCTCGCCAAACTTGAGGCGAGACGGAGAAGGATCCTCGGCGCGTACGGCGACATCGCCCAGCAGCATTGCCAAGCCGAGAATCGAAACAAATCGTCCCAACGTCAATTTCATACTTACCCCTGACCCCTGACTCCTGTCCCCTTGTCTCCTACTTCTCCTCCAACCGCCGCACAAACTCCACCTGCGGCGAACCTCCACCTCCCTTGCCCGTCAGGAATTCATTGACGAACCGCATCGATTCCTTCTTCTCCGGCACTTTGAAGTTATCACCTTTTTGCAAAATGGGCCGCTGGTCCGGCTGGGCACCGAAGGCTTTTTCGCCGGCGACCTGGCAGGGGAACCAGAATCCTTTACCCTTGGCGTCCTCCAGATAAAACTCCGCGTAGCACGAATCGGGAATCCAAACCATTCGGGCCGGCACCTTGTGGATGCGGCAGCAGGCGACGAACAAGGCAGTCAGATCCTCCTGGTCGGCTTTGCCGTCGCGGAGGGCCGCTAAGGCTCCCTTGATCTTATCCTTGTCGAGCTTCACTTTCTCGCGGACGCCGTCGCACAGGCTTTCGACCTGGGCCCAGGCACCTTCCTTGCCGGTGACGAGTTCCTTGGTGAGCGCCTTGATTTTGGCATTGGCGATTTCAATCATCGGGCTGGGGCCGAGAAACTTCCGGGTCTCTTTCGGCGGGTTTTTCGGAATGACATAACCTGTTGTGTCGGTCGGCGCGAGCTGCGAATGCTTGGTCACTTCAAACATGATGAGGGCCTTGGCGGTGTCGTTCGCCGGGATTTGCGGAATGTTGAACATCATCTGCTTCACGCCCCCTTCAATGACCCGGTACGTTACCGAGCCGACGTGCGGCGTGACATCTTCGGCCACCACTTTCACCTGTTGCTCCGGCCAATCGCTGGGTACGGGAATCGTCCCCATGAGCGGGCCCACGCTTCCTCCCACGGCCCGAACCTTGACTCCGACCTGCCACTTTTTGGTCAGCCCCTTGTCCAGCCGCGAACCTCCCGCGGCCGCTTCTTCCTTGGAGCCAAACTGAGCGAGGGACGGCGACGAGAGAGCGACAACCACGGCGAGCGAGGCAAGAAGGCGAGAAAGCACGGCAGGATCTCCCAGCTAAAAACAGGCTTGCGGCCAGAACAGCCGCATCCCTTCAGCTTAGTTGGAGAGTTGGCCACGCCAACAAAAAGGGTTGAGTTCCTTCGTTTTCTAACGGCCCGCCTAACCGGTTCTCTCCGCACAGACCGACCAATCCGGTCGAGTTAAACCGCCGGCGTCAACTGCCGCAGCTCGCGGGGCAGGGGGAAATGAACGTCCTCTTCCCGGATGCTGCGGCTTTCGACGGTCGCGCCGAACCGGTTTTGCAGATACCGGATGCACTCCTGGACGACGGATTCCGGCGCGCTCGCACCAGCCGTGATGAGGACCGTTTCCACGCCATCGAACCAGGTGGATTCAATGTCCTGGGCACCGTCAATCAGCCGCGCCTCCACGCCATGCTCCTTGGCGATCTCTTTGAGCCGCTGGCTGTTGGAGCTGTTCTGACTACCGAGAACGAGAACCAGGTCTGCTTCACGGGCCAGCAGATGAATGGCCTCCTGCCGGTTTTGTGTGGCGTAGCAGATGTCATCCTTGGGAGGATTGGCAATTTGCGGAAACCGTTCTCGCAATCGGCTGATGATGCGGTTGGCGTCGTCCACGCTCAGAGTTGTCTGCGTGAGATAAGCAAGTTTCGTCCCCGGCGGAAATTCAATCTTGCCAGCCTCCTCGACCGATTCCACCAGCACCATCGCCTGCGGTGCTTCCCCCATCGTGCCGACCACCTCATCGTGCCCTTCGTGCCCAATGAGCAAAATGGTGTAACCTTCCCGCGCATAGCGAATGGCTTCCAGATGGACCTTCGTGACCAGTGGGCAGGTGGCATCGATTGCGGCGAGCTTCCGCTCGCGGGCCAGGCGGCGAATCTCCGGCGATACCCCGTGAGCCGAGAAGAGCAGCGTCGAGCCGACCGGCACCTCGTCCAACGACTCGACGAAGATAGCTCCCATCGCTCGAAAGGTATCGACCACGTATTTGTTGTGCACAATCTCGTGGTAGACGTAGATCGGTGTGCCGAAGGCCTTGATCGTCAGGTCCAGGCTTTCGATCGCCATGTTCACGCCGGCACAAAAGCCGCGCGGAGCGGCGAGGAGGATCTTCATGAGGGCAGTGGGTAGTGGGCAGACTTTTGATTCGGAGGCTCTTCTTATCTTAGCCTCTTGCTTTCGTCACGATACCCGCACTACCAGACGGCTTCACAACTGGTCCGCCAAAGTACGGACGGTAAAGACAACCGGCCCGCGAAACTTGGAAATGCCTCTGGGTCGTCCTCTCAAAAAAGTCCCCCCCAGCTTGCCAGGGGTATTTCTTTTCCCCCCAGGCTCCCCTATGCTACCAGAGTGAATTCGGACTAGCCGAGTTCTCGTCCATTGTGTACAGATCGCCGAGAAGTTCCGTATCGTACTTAAGTGAGGAAGTAATTATGAAAGCACGTTTGTTTGCGGCTCTAGGAGTCGTCGCCCTGCTTGTCGCCACCGTCATGGCGGAAGACAAGAAGGAAGTGAAAGAAGTGAAGCTGGACGGCATTAAATGCCCAGTCAGCGGTGGCAAGGCCACAGCAAATTCCGTCGATTACAAGGGCGGAAAAGTCTATTTCTGCTGCGATAAGTGCCCGACGGGATTCTCGAAGGACACTGCGAAGTTCGCCAGTAAGGCCAATGCCCAGCTCGTCGCCACCGGTCAGGCCAAGCAGGCCAAGTGCCCGCTGTCCGGCGGCCCGCTCAATCCCGACACCGTCATCACCGTGGCCGGCGCCAAGGTCTGCTTCTGCTGTGAGAAGTGCCAAGGCAAGGTCAAGGAAGCCAAGGACGCCGAAGCCCTGGAATTGGTCTTCAGCGACAAGGCTTTCGATAAGGGTGAGTTCAAGGTTCCGAAGGCCGAGAAGAAGTAATTCTCGTTTGGCCCGAGACACCCAGTTGAATAAACACGAGGCGAGTCCCTTTGGGGCTCGCCTTTTTTATTGCGCTCGCCTCTCTTCGGGTGCCGGTGGCGGCTCCATGTCGGCTGCGAGGATCCGCAGCGCCCCCAGCAACTCATCGTTCCAAAGCAGCCCCAGGCTGTACACGCCAGCATGCGGCAGGGCGAGAGCCGGAATCGGGAAATGCACTTCCACCGTCTGCAGCGGATCCTTGCAGTCCACCGTGAAGCCGACTTTGAACATGCCGACGTTTTCCGCCAGGTCCGTCAGCTCCAGTATAAAGTCGGTTTTGCCGCGCAGCTCGGTAATGGCCATGTAGACAAACGGCGTGCTGGCCAATCCCCCGGCGGGAATCGGCACCGGCCGCGGCGCTTCCCCTTCCGGCGGTTTGGGGGGAGCCTTCATCCGCTGCACCCGGTTGAACACGCCGGCAATAATCTTCTTCCCCGTCGCCTGATCGCTATAAACGTGATCGGCCAGCAGCAGGGATTGCAAAACGGGTTTCATAAAAAATGCCGTGAGAAATTGAGGACTAGGATAACGCCATTCTACTCCATCATCACCACCGTCTTGATCCCCTGAGGCTGTCGATGCTCATAATGCCAGAGGGACTCCTCAAGCTTCACCCGGGCGGTGAAGAGGCTGGCAAGCTGGCTGGCGAAGCTTTTCTGTAATTGAGCGAGGTGGGCCAGCGCATCATGAAAGTCGCGCGGAGCGGCATTCACCGTCCCGATGTGCAAGTGATTGCGAATCAGCCCGTCCCGCATCAGCTTGGCCACATTGTGGCTGGCTGGCTCGGGGAGGCGGGTGCTACCCAGCCAGACCATGATGCCGCAGGAGCGGAGCGTTCCCGCCGCGGCCAGCATGATGTCGTCGCTGCCGGTGCATTCCAGGCAGAGATCAAATCCGTCCCGTTCCGCATCGGCCGGCTCCCAGTTCATTTTCTCCGCGGGGATGTAGGTCGCACCCAGTTCCCGCGCCAATTTCGCCCGAAAAGTATCCGGCTCATCCCGGCCATACATGCTCACCGGCCAGCCCCGGGCGACTGCCGCCAGCACGGCGGCAAAGCCAATCGGCCCCATGCCGGTGACCAGCACGCGCGGCGGATTGTCGCGCCACTCCTGCTCCCCCAGCCGAGCCGCTTGCAGGGTGCTCGCTTCACTCGCCCCTTTTTCCGCCACGGCCAAGGGCTCGGCAAAGACGGCCAGCGAGGCAATGGCCGGCGGCACGCGGTAGAGATGCTCCGGCCGGTCCAACCACCGCGGCACGCTGAAGCCATGCTCCGACCAAATCCCGCGCTCGGTGAACTTCCCCAGAGGCAAATAATCCAGCCGTCGCTTCTCCCCCGGCTTTGGCCGCCGGACTGCCGGAACAACCAAATCGCCGGGGCGATACTCCGTCACGCCGCTTCCCACAGCCACAACCTCCGCCAAACATTCATGCCCGAGCACCAGGAACTTGTCCCCCGGCGGCACCCAGGGATTGGCCGAGTGCAAAATCTCACGGTCAGTCCCGCAGACTCCCAGTTCCAGCGTGCGGCAAAGTACCTCCCCAGGCGCCGGCGCGCAAGGCTCGGGCATGGTGACAAAGCCGGGTATCGTGGTCCCCGGAAACGAAGCAATGGCGGACAGTGACATCAACGGTGCATCCTAAAAAACGACCAACGATCTCCGGGGCGGCCATTGCCGCCTGTGTTTTTCTATTCCTACTTTTTCTCTTCTCCCGCTATTTGAGTGAACTGAGGTACTCCACCACATCCCGCAGCTCGCGCAGGGTGAGAACTTTATCGACGGCGGGCATGGCGGATTTGGGTTCGCTCCGCTGTTCAATGTCGGCGGCTTTGAGCTGGAGCGTTTTGTTGTCGGGCGTGATGATTTCCAGGAATCCGTCCTTTTCGGACTTCACGATGCCAGCGACGGAGGTGCCGTCCGTGAGCAGGAAGGTGACCGTGCCATAGCCGGGGGCGATTCGTGCGCTGGGGCTCAGGAGCGATTCCAGCAAGTAAGTGCGAAGGATATCTTCCTCCGTCTCAAGTTCACCTTTCGCGATTCCCAATTTGGTCAGATCGCGCGAGGCAACATGCGACAGGTCCGGAGCCGCTTCGCCGCCGCTGGCGCCAATCTTGTGACAGCGAACGCACTGGGCTTGGCGATGGCCGGTGAAGATGGCCTTGCCCCGCTCGGTGTCGCCTCCTCGGCGGGCGACCGAATGCTGCCCAAGGTTGGGCAGTTTTGCAAGTATCTTCTCAATTCTCGATGCATGAGCTTGCATCGCAGGTGTGTTTCTTGATCGCGCGGCCTCGAGAAGATCAAGATGCACCTCGAAGGGAGTCGAATCAGCGGGGAATTGCGTCAACAACGCTTCTATTATTTGATCTGACTTTTCGCTCTTCATGTTCACAAGTGCGGCAATTGCAGATTGCCTTTCCACAATCGAGACACGTTGCTTTGGAGCCGGCTCGTTATCCGCCAACACAGCCTCTAACACAGGAAGGGCTTTACCTGGAAGAGTACTCCCCAGTAGGAGAAGCACCTGAGCCCGATATCTCGGGTCGTCAGCTTTGAGCGATCTTTCGAACAAATCCTCCAATTGCAAGTGCTTTCTCGCGGCAAGCAGCGACAAGGCCGCAAAACGCGACGCGGAATCCCGTTTCTCATCCTTGACCCAGCCGACGAACATTTCCTCGTCGGCTTTGATTCCATATTTCTCTATTACCTTGGCTACCGCTGTTTGAAGCTCTCCGCTGGTGCCGGCGAGAAGGGCGGGAACGTGCGGCTCCAGCCACTTGCGAATCAGGGCGGGGTCGCGCTTCGCAAGCGGCCGCCAGAAGCCGGAGACGCGGTCGCGCTGTGGCGGGTCGGACCAGTCGGCGAGGGAGCCGATGGCTTCGTGGCGGATGGGGAGCGGCAGCTTGGGATTGGCGGCAGCTTTGGCGAGAGCGACAACACTTGCTTCGCTGCTGAGTCGGAAGTTGGCGTTGAGAATCCGGCGGGCGAAGGGCTCAGGAACGGATCCATCCGACATTGCCAGCGAATCGGCCAGCGCGGCGAGCTTTGGCATCTGCTCGTCCATGTGCAGATCGCTCGACGCACGGGCAGCTTCCGTGGCGACGATGAGATCGGCGTCAGTCATGAATCGGACTAATTCAGGACTATTCTGGAGCCTGAGCGCCAAAACGATGCCGAGGCGGACAGCGGCACTCTCCTCCGAACTGCGCGCCAGCAAGGTTTTTGGCGTGCAGATCTGACTGAGTGCAAAAACGCAGGCATGGCGGAGATACTTGTCTTGGTTGGCGTTCTCTTTAAGCAAGGCAAAGAGGGAATCGGCGGCCGATGCATGCTTGATCTGTCCCAG